>JBFWYI010000005.1:0-229082 GCA_050186575.1 Sandaracinaceae bacterium
TGTCCCGCCGCCGCATCGTCCTGCCCGGTCTCGTGCTCGCCGTCAGTCGGCGCACGACGCGGCGGCACATGTTGTTCGTGCCCGACTTGGGAGGCGAGAGCGAGGCGATCTTCTGGTACTGCCTCGCGACCGCGGCCCGAGAGCGCGGTGTGCTGGTTCACGCGGCGGTGCTGATGTCGAATCACCTGCACCTGGTCATCACCGACGTGCGCGGCGAGGCGCCGAAGTTCTATCGCCGCCTGCATCGGCTGCTCGCTCTGTGCACGAAGGCGCGGTTCGATTGGCCCGAAGAGGTGGTGAACAAATCGGCGACCGCGGCGCACGAGCTCGTGAGTGGTCCGGCGATCATCAAAGCGCTCGGCTACGCGATCGCGAACCCGACGACGGCGGGGCTGGTGCGTCGTGCGGACGAGTGGCCCGGCGCGCGAACGAGCGCGAGGGACATGGGGACGCGTACGATCGTCGCGAAGAAGCCGGAGCACTACTTCCGCGGTGAGCAGTGGGACGACGAAGTGGAGCTCGAGATCACGCTGCCGCCAGCGCTCGAGGCAGAGATGAAGCCCGACGAGATCCGTCGTCGCGTCCAGGCGTGGGTGAGCACGGCGGAGCGCGCGGCGCTCGAGAAGTCGAAGCAGACGGGGCTCCGGTTCTTGGGGGCGCGTCGCGCGCAGCGCGTGCCGCACACGGACCGCGCGAGCTCGTGGGAAGACTTCGGGAGTCGAAACCCGCGGTTCAGCGCGGCGGGCGATGCGGAGGCGGCGCGCCGGACAGTCGAGCGCAATCGGCAGTTCGAGGCGGACTACGACAAGGCGCTTGCCGGCTGGATGGCGGGGGACCGCAAGGTCGTGTTCCCGCCGGGCACGTGGTGGATGCGGGTGCACCACCACGCGCGCGTGCGACCGCCTCCCTAGACGCTGCAAAGAGTGTTCGGCGCGCCTGAGACGAGCGCTCGGGCGCGCATTCTTGCGTCCAGTGGTCGTGCGATTGTGTAGTTCGCCGGTCTTGCTGGACAACCGGGCGCTGGTGATGCCCCGACACGACGCCGAGAAGCACTCCCGCGGCTGGTCGACCTAGTCGAAGGGCTCGTCGCGGAGGTTCTAGACCCGTCCGTGGGCCGAGGTCGTCGTCGCCAACCTCGGTCGGATCACGTCCCCGGTCGGATCAACTAGACCCGTCCGTGGGCCGAGGTCGTCGTCGCCAACCTCGGTCGGATCACGTCCCCGGTCGGATCACGTCCCCGGTCGGCGAGGCACGTCCCCGGTCGGATCACGTCCCCGGTCCGCGAGGTAGGAACGCATCTCCCCTTCGCCCGCGTCGCCCGACGGCGCGATGGTAGCCTGACGATCGATGCCACCCCGCCGCGCCTCGGGCGCGCGTGACGCGCTCACGGCCGACCTCGATCTCGCGAGCGCGCAGCGCGAGATGCGGCAAGGTAACTGGCTTGGTGCGGTCGCGAGCTTCCGCGCGGTGCTCGGGCGCCGCGAGGTCCCCGAGGCGCTCGAAGGGCTGGCTCACGCGGCGAGCTTCACGAACGACCTCCACACGGTGTTCGACGCTCGCGGCCGCGCCTACGAGCTCTACCGTCGACGCGCGGATCGTCGATCCGCCGCGCGCGTGGCGATCATGATCGCGGACGACTTCGTCTACGTGCGGGGCGCGCTCGCAGTCGCGCGAGGCTGGCATCGGCGCGCGCAGCGCCTGCTCGCAGGGGAGCCGCCCGGGATGGAGCACGCGTTGCTGGCTTGCGCGATCGCGGATGCCGGTCTCGCGGCCGGCGAGGACCCGGCCGCGCTGGTGCGCAAGGCGACGCGAGCCGCCGCGTTGGCCAGGTCGGCGGACCACGTGGAGCTCGAGATGGTGGCGCTCTCGATCGAAGGCGTCGCGCGGGTGCTCATGGGGCAGATCGACCGAGGGATGACGCTCCTCGACGAAGCGGCTGCCGCGGCGTTCTCGGGCGAGGTCGAGGACGCGTCGATGAGCGCGTACGTGCTCTGCTACATGCTGACCGCATGCGAGAGCGCGCGCGACGTCGAACGGGCGCGGCAGTGGTCCGATCGAGCGAGCGACCACGCGCGCACACACGCGCTGGTCGCGCTCATGGCCGTCGCGCACACGCGCCTCGCAGGGGTGCTCCTCGATCGCGGCGACTGGGCCGAGGCCGCACGTTTGCTGGAAGCGGCGTCCCGCGACTTCGCGCGCGCGCGCCCCGCGCTTGTGGCCGAGTCGCAGATCAAGCTCGCGAGCCACCGACGTCGACGAGGCCAGATCGACGAGGCGCGGGCACTCCTCGCTCCCTTCGCGCACCGGCCGGCCGCGATGCTCGAGCTCGCGGCGATCGATCTCGTATGCGGCGATGCCACCGCAGCGGCGCGCCGCACCGCGCGCCTGTTACGAGCGCTCCCGAAGGCGGATCGCCTGGCCCGTGCGCGTACGCTCGAGCTCGCCGTCCGCGCGGCGCTGTCGCGCGGTCGGCTCGACGATGCGACGACGGCGCTCCGCGAGCTCCGCGCGATCGCGCGCGGCTCCACGTCGTCGCTGCGCGCTGCGCTGCTCCTCGCGGAAGGACGCGTCGCGTTGGCGACCCAGCGCGCCGAGGCCGCCCGCGATGCGTTCGAGCGATCGATCGATCTCTTCCGTGCCGCCGGCGTGGACGTCGAGGCCGAGGCCGCGCGCACCGACTTGGCGCGGGCGCTCTCCGCGCTCGGCGACCGCGAGGGCGCAGCCGTAGAATCGCAAGCGGCGTTGGCCTACTTCGAGCCGCGCGGCGCGCGCGACGAGGTCGAGCGCGCACGCGCACGCGCGGCGTCGACCGAGGCGCAGGCCGACCCATCGGGGGCGGGCCGCTCGCAGGCCGGCCTCAGCCGGCGCGAGCGAGAGGTGCTCAGGCTGTTGTGCGATGGCCGCTCGAACCGAGAGATCGGTCGCACGCTCCACATCAGCGAACTTACCGCGAAGCGCCACGTGCAAAACATCCTGTCCAAGCTCGACGTCCCTACCCGCGCCGCTGCGGCCGCCTTCGCTGCGCGCCACGGGCTCGCGTGACGAGCGCACCGAACGGACCAGCGCGCGGGCGAACGCAAAATGGTCCGATCGGACGATGCGCGGCGTGACGCGCCGTCTCTACGCTCGCCGGCATGAGCAAACCTCTGTTCGTGTCCGAGGCGTGGTCGCAGACGACGCTCGATCGAGCGCTCGAGCCGGCGCTCGAGGTCGACGCTCCGTGCGAGGTGACGTTCGAGACGAGCGATCGCACGTTCCAGCGCCTCGCGCGCGGCGAGACCCTGCAGCAGATCGGCTTCCACAACGCGAACGTCGTGACGGGGCCGCTGTACGTGCGCGGCGCTGAGCCGGGCGACGCGCTGCGCATCGCGGTCGTCGACATCGCGCTGAAGAGCGTGTGGTCCCTCTGGGTGCCGGGCCTCGGTCCGCTCGGGCGGCACACCGACCGCACCCAGCTCCGCGAGATCGCGATCGACGGGGATCGCGCCGTCCTCCGCGACGGCCTGTCGGTTCCCATCCGACCGATGGTCGGCGTCGTCGGCCTCGCCCCGCGCGAGGGCGCCTCGTCCACATTCCGACCGACGTATCCGTGGGGCGGCAACATGGACCTCCGCGAGCTCGAGCCCGGAGGCGGTCAGCTCCTCTTGCCCGTGCAGGTCCCGGGCGCGCTCCTCTTCGTGGGTGACCTCCACGCGGCGATGGGCACCGGCGAGCCGACGCACGTCGCGCTCGAGGCGCCCGGTCGCGCCACCGTGCGCATCGAGCTCGTCAAGCACGCGTCGCTATCCTTCCCGCGCCTCCGCGAGGACGAGCAAACCCTCTTCATGGGCGTCGCCGACTCCTACGATGAGGCGAAGGCACTCGCGATGGACCAGGTGTTCGCGTACCTCACGAACGAGCTCGGCCTCACCCCGTTCGACGCGTACGCCTACGCGAGCGCGCGCGTGAGCCTCCGCCTCGGTGGACCGGCCAGCTCGATCGTGATGGCCGCGCTCCCCGACCTCGACCGGTGAGCGTCGGTCGTGTCAACGGGAGCTTCGTGGTGGTGAGTGCGGGCTCGAGGAGAGGATCTCCCTCAGGAGACGCAGGCCTGTCGCTTCCATGCGGGCTCATCGGGAGGCGACGCGGCCAAAAACAGAAACGCCTCGCACGAGGCGAGGCGTCTGCAAGTCACCGAGGTGACCCGTTGCGGAAGAGAGGACTCGAACCTCCACACCCTTGCGGGCACAGGAACCTGAATCCTGCGCGTCTGCCAGTTCCGCCACTTCCGCGTGGCTCTCCCTGAGGAGAAGGGCGGTCAAATACGCTCTCCCCCGAGCGCTGTCAAGGTGCGGGAACCACGGTCCTTTCCCGGGTCTGCCGGGACGTGGAAAAGATTTCGTAGTCGCGCATCGTGTGCGGTGCGGAGGCCTTCGTGGGAGGAGACAAGTGGTCGAAATGATGAGGTAAATGTGATCGCCGTGGCGCGGCTCGGGGCTTGCAGTGGTGGCGCCCGGACCGATGCGTGGAACGAACCTCATCAGACGCCCGACCCACCGCCGACCCGTCGCGCGACGGCCTTCGCTCCGAGGCTTCTCGTTGATGGAGGTGATGGTGGTGGTGGCGATCATCGGGATGTCCGCGGCGATCGCGGCGCCCGCGCTCATGGAGGCGATGGCGAACCGCCGCGCCGGCGAGGCGACGCAGATGCTGGTGCGCGTCGGCGCTCGCGCTCGCGCGGAGGCGGCGGCGTTCGGGCGAGCTCACCTCTTGGTCTACTCCGATGCGTCGACGGGGACGGGCGGGACGTACGGATCGGTGCAGCTCTGGCGCGGGCGCGTGGATCGCTGCACCGCGAACGACTGGCCGACGATCGTCGGGGCGTCGTGCGGCTCCGATCCGAACTGCATCGACATGGTGGACATGGGCTCCTACGCGTATCCCACCCACCGAGTGCAGATGCGGATGGATGGGGCGAGCACGGGCGCGCTCTGCTTCGAGCCCAACGGGGAGATGTACTTCCAGTCGGGCGCCGGGCTGTTCACGACGACGCCACCCGCGGGGACGGACGGGGTGGCGTTCACCTTCACGCAGCTGAACGGAGCGTCGCCGGTCGGGGTACAGCGCCACGTGGTGTTCCCGTTCGGCGGGACGCCGAGGATCGCACGATGACTCGCACGATGACTCGCACGATGACTCGCACGATGCCCCGACGTGCTCGCACGATGGAGAATCGCAAACGTCGTTCAAGACGCCGCGGCGGCTACACGATCGTCGAGGTGATGATGGCGGTCGGGGTGCTCACCGCCGGTTCGGTCGGGATCATGGCGATGATCCAAGCGTCGACGCGCGGGAACATGGAAGCCCGCGAGATGACGACCGGGGCGATGCTCACGCAGCGCTGGGTCGAGCGGCTCCGCCGCGACGGGCTCAACTGGACGCGGAGCTCGACGCTGAACGTGGCCGACCCGACGCTCCTGTCCAACACGCAGTACCTGTCGCTCGTACCGAACGTGGGCGTGGCGCCGTCGTGGATCGTGCCGGCGCCCGCCGCCGCGTCGGGGGAGTCGGCCGCGTTCGACTACTACGCGCAAGACACGACGACGGCGACCGACATGCACTTCTGCACGAACATCCGCCTCGAGTGGCTGTACGTGAACCAGGCGATGCGCGCGGACGTGCGCGTGTGGTGGCTCCGCCGCGAAGGCGGGGTGCAAGACCCGACGCGAGTCGCCCTCGGACAGTGCGCGCCGGGCGTCGACCCGAACACGCTCACCAACGACTGGCGCGTGCGGATGACCTACGCGTCGACCGTGATCCGCTACACCACGATGCCGGCGCCGGGACCATGAGCGCGCGACGAAACAGCATCGCAAGGCGCGCGGTCGAGCGCCGTCGCTCGAGCAAGCAAGCCGGCTTCACGCTGGTGGAGCTGATGGTCTCGCTCCTCATCGGAGCGCTCGCCGTGGCGGCGGTGTTCTCGCTGGGCGGCGCCAGCGCGCGGCACTTCCAGGAGCAGCAGCGCATCGGGGTGACGCAGCGCTCGGTCCGCAACGCGATGGAGCGCGTCCGCGACGATCTCTCTCGCGCGGGCTACCTCCACGTCTCGGCGCACAACGCGCCGCTCGTCCGCACGTGTCCGAACCCGCCGACGCCGACGCCGGTGCCCGCGGTGTGGTTCGCCGACAACGACTCGACGGGGAACGCGGCGCTCGACGGAATCAACCGGGCGGCGAACCTCACGAGCGCGGATCGGCTGCGCCTCATCGGCGGCTACGCGACGGGCGATCGGTTCCTCGTGCGCGAGCTGCTCGCGTCGGGCACGCAGGTGTCGCTGCAGACCGACTGGCTCGCGTTCCGCCGCAACTTCATCTCGATGTCGAGCGGCGCGCCGGTCGTCGACACCGCGCGGTTCGCCGACGTGTTCAAGGTCGGCCGCATGCTGCACATCGAGACGTCGGGCGGGCGGCACTTCTTCGTGAACATCACGGGCGCGTCGCTCGATGCGGGGGCGACGTCGGCGCGCGTCGACATCACGCCGGGCCTCGGTCCGACGAACGAGTGCTTCAACTCGTCGCTCGAGTCGCTCGTCGTCACGCCGATCAGCGAGGTCGAGTACGCGATCGAGACGACCGCGGCGGGCTCCGCGCTCGAGCCGGCCAACAGCGACGTGACGGGCCCGAACACGCAGCTCGTGCGGCGCGAGCTCGACATCGACTCGGACACCGAGATCGCCGGTACGCGCCGGACGATCCTGGAGTACGCGGTGCACTTCAACGTCGACTGGATCGTCGACACCAACCCGACGGTGGGCAACCCGCCGAACCTCGTGCGGGTCAACGGGGCGAACGCCGCCACGGCGATCCAGAACCAGCCGTGGCAGGTGCGGAGCGCGATCGTGACGCTCGCCGCGCGCACGCCCGAGCAGGATCCGCGCTTCCCGTGGCCCGACACATGGACGGGCGGTCGTCCGGGCGGGACGCCGCTCAACCGCTATCAGGTCTTCCCCGCGCGGCCCGGCGCGGCCCGCGTGCGCGTGCTGACCACCGAGGTCCAGCTCCCCAACCTCGTTCCCCGCAACTGAACCTGCGCCCTCCAGACGGACTGCGATGACCCACCACCACCCCCCGAGCTCCCCGACGCGATCCCGCCACCGACGCTCTCGCCACGAGCGCCGTGAGGGTGCGGCGATGTTGATGGTGCTGATGGTCCTCATGATGACGACCGCGACGGCGACGTTCGCGATCCACGCGACCACGATGGAGATGCGCGCGGCGGGTCACTCGCGCACCGCGATGCAGACGTCGTACGTGGCGGAGGCCGGGCTCAACGCCGGGCTCGCATACATGGACGTCAACGATCGTCAGGCCGTGTTGATCCAGATCATGCGCACGCAGGTCGGCGCCAACGTGCAGAGCGCTGCGAACTCCGCGACGGTCGGTCGCGAGACGAACCTCCTCCGTATCGAGATGGACGACTTCACGCTCGCGACGAACGTGAACTCGCCTCCGATCGAGACCGATCCGTTGCGCACCCCGTCGCTCGGGCCACGCTCGGCGTCGGTCGCCAGCTTCACCGTCGACGGCACCGATCCGTTCCGGTCGACGAGGGCCCGCGCGGGGACGGCGTCGGACGGGCGCTTCCAGTACCTGAACATCGCGCTCACCTCGCGCGCGCGCGTCGCGCCGCCGGGGGACACCGCGGTGGGCACGGATCCTCGAACCTTCAACGAGTCCGCGGTGAACGCGCGGGCCTACGCGGTCATGGGACCGGTTCCGGCGAGCTGAGCGATGGGAGGCGGAACCATGAGGAGCCGAACGATGAGGAGCCGAACGAGGGCGAGAGCAGTGAGTCGTTCGCTGTCGATCGCGAGCGGCCTTGCGCTCGTGGGCGGCCTTGCGCTCGTGGGCGGCCTTGCGCTCGTGGGCGGCCTTGCGCTCGTGGGCGGCCTTGCGCTCGTGGGCGGCCTTGCGCTCGCGTCGGTCGCGCACGCGCAGACGGATCCCGACATCCGCAACATCCGTCCGGTCGTGATGCTCCTCGTCGACACGTCGGGCTCGATGGAGCGTATGGCCGGAGGGTCGGCCGCGCCCGAGCCGATGTGCGCGGGCTCGACGGGGGGCACCAACGATCGCAACCGTTGGACGAACGTCCTCGAGGCGCTCACCGGCTCGTGGTCGGACACCGATTACTTCTGCACGAACGTGTCGCGCTCGACGCTGCCGGCCACCGTGCCGGACTACAACTACTACCTCGACTACCACCGGCCGCCGTACATGGTCGCGCCGCAGCTCAACGACGGCGTCATCGACGTGTACGCCGATCGCATCAAGTTCGGCTTGATGACGTTCGACGCGATCTACACGTTCACCGACGCGCACCCGCTCCTCGTCGCCAACAGCACGTTCCTCACGCGCGAGTCGGTCGGCGACAACACGGGCCTGTTCGGGGGCTACTCCTACGGCGAGTCGCAGCTCCTGTCGTATCCCGGGTGCACCACCGATTACCGCGTCGACAGCGGAGCCCGCAACTCGGCTTCCACGCTCGGCGGACGCCTCGTCCCGGTCGCGCTCCTCGACTCGGACATCCCGTCGACCAACGCGACGATCCAGACCGAGCTCCTCACCACGCGCCCGTTCGGCGGCACGCCGACGGCCGCGATGCTCGAGGACTTCCGCTACTACCTGAACCACGACCCGAGCGTGGCCGGGAGCGACACCTTCGCGGGTTGCCGCCAGCGCTATGCGATCTTGCTCACCGACGGACAGCCAGACTCCGACTTCCGCGACCCGGCGCGCTTCGACTGCACGGGGATGGGCGGGCACTGCCCGTACGAGCTGCCCGAGGACATCGCGCACGAGCTCTGCATGTACAACGACACGGCGGAGGTCTGTGAGAGCGGCGTGCTCGACGGCCTCTATGTCGTCGCCTTCGACGTCGCCGACTCGACCGCGATCGGCGCGCTCAACCTGATCGCGGACCGCGGCGGCACGGGCGCCGCCATCCCCGCGGCCAACCGCACGCAGCTCATCGATGCGCTCAGCGCGATCCTCGACGCCGCCTCGAACGGCAACACCACGCGCACGCGACCGGCGTTCGTGACCGGCTCGAGCACGTTCGCGTCCGGCAACGCGCCGACGCAGTACGAGTTCAACGCGGGGTTCGTGGTGGGAGAGTCGGCCAACTGGCGCGGCGTCCTCGAGCGCACCCAGTTCCAGTGCGACGGCTCGGGCGTGCCGGTGCCGGAGCCCACCTCGACACGCACGCGCTTCGACATCGAGCTCAACTCGCGCGACCCCGACTCGCGCACGATCTACACGGTGGTGACCCCCGACCCGACCGACATGGACGGGAACCTCGTCGGCACGACCGCGAGCTCGTACCCGCTCGGCGCGACGACGCTCCCCGGCACGGTGCCGGGGATGTCACTCGTCGACCTGTCCACTTCCATTTCGCATGCCCACTTCGGCATCGCGGGCGGCACGGTGGCGGCGCAGGATGCGCGGCGCACGCAGGTGGTGGACTGGGTCTGGGGCAAGACGGCCGACCGCTTCGATCCGGCGTGCTCGCTCGATCCGACGTGGGAAGAGCCCTGCGCGTCGAGGCTCAGCGACATCTACCACAGCTCGCCGGTGAGCATCGGCCCGCCGCGCGTCGACATCGCGGACGAGTCGTACAACCTGTTCCGCCGCCTGCCGGGCGTCGCGGATCGTCCGACCGTGCTCTACGTCGGCACCAACGACGGCGTGCTCCACGCGTTCGCGACGGAGGACTTCAGCGACGGCTCGGGCCACACCTACGACGCGGGCGAAGAGATCTGGGGCTTCGTCCCTCCCGCGCTGATGAGCAAGCTCGAGTCGGCGAGCGCGTCGCACCAGATCATGCTCGACGGCACCCCGGTCGTGCGCGACGTGTTCTATCGCCGGCTCCCCGGCGACAACCCGAGCGGGAGCAACTACCGCACGGTGCTCATCCAGGGCTTCCGCGCCGGGGCGCCAGGTTATTTTGCGCTCGACATCACGAACCCGGCGACGCCGATCTTCCTCTGGCAGTTCGTCGGCGAGATCGGCGGCACCGCGCCGATGGGGTACTCGTACGGGACGCCGGCGGTCGGCCAGCTCCAGGTCGATCTCGGCGGCAACCTCCAGCAGCGCGCGGTGGCGCTCCTGCCCGGCGGGCAGGGCGAAGAGGACGACGCGCTCCGCATCGCGGCGGGCGCGGCCGGCTGTCCGTCGAGCGGCGCGGGGTCGCCGGACATCACGACGAACACGACGAACGTGCGCTCGAACATCCGGTGCTGGACGAGCACGGGCCGCGTCCTCTACTGGGTGGACGTCGCCACCGGGCAGGTGCTCAAGTCGTTCGATGAGACGACGTTCAACGCGCCGCTCACCGGCGGCATCGGCCTCTACCCGGGCGGCCTCGGGCAGGGTGCGGGCCGTGCGTTCTTCACCGACGCGGACGGCATCGTGTGGTCGGCCGACTTCACCAATCGCGATCCGGCGAGCTGGACCGTGCGCGCGATGCACGACATCTTCCACGACGCACCGGCGCGCGAGGGACAGCCCGCGTACAGCGCGCCCGTCATCTCGACGAACCTGAGCGGCGAGCTCGTCCTCCTGCAGGCGACCGGCGACATCGACGCGCTCGACTCGACCGCGCAGAACCGCGTCGTCTCGCTCACCGAGCACTCGACGTTCTCGAGCGGGGTGCCAACGTACACGACGGAGCTCGACTGGGAGATCCGCCTCCACAGCGGCGAGCAGGTCACCGGCCCGCTCGAGCTGTTCGAGAGCACGGTCTACTTCGGGACGTTCGACTCGAACGCGACGGGCGGCGACGCCTGCGAGTTCGGGTTCGGTCGCATCTGGGCCGTCGACTACCTGCAAGCCGGCGCGAGCCCGCCGGGCGCGGAGGCGGGCAGCCCCGGTTACACCGACCCGTTGAGCGGGTACTTCCCGCAGCCGCGCTTCGAGAGCGTGGCGGGGTCGGGCACGTTCGATCGTCACTTCCAGCCGCCGATCTCGAACGAGGTCGTGCTCGGCGTCGGCGTGACGCAGCGTCCGACGTGCGTGACGGGGACGGACGAGATGGATCCGTACATCGGCTCGCGCTACCGCGTGACGAGCACCGGCGGCGGCGCGTTCGTGCTCCGCGCGCAGCTCAGCGGTCGCAACGCGCGCGACGCGGACGACGGCGCGATCCGCACGTTCCAGCAGACGCTCCAGGCGCCGCAGTCCTCGACGATCGTCGCGGGCTACGCGGGTCGCGTCGACTACTGAGCTCCGCACCGCGATCCGATCCTCGCTCCTCCCGCCGGGTCGGGGAGCGGGGATGGAGGCCACGGAGTGGAGCACGTCGAGCCCGTTCGAGTACCCTCCCGCTGATGCGTTCGGTCCTGCCTCGGTCTCTCGCGCTCGCGCTCGCCCTCGTGGCGTGCGACGACGATGCCGTGAGCCATGAGGGGGTCGGCGACGTGCTGGTGACGCCTCCGCCGCGCGTGCGGGCCGAGGATCCGATCTACGACGCGGAAGGGCTGGTGCGCGAGTCGGACGTCGTGATGGCCGGGTTGCGGCTCCCTCGCGGGCTCGAGCCGGTAGAGGGCCGCCCCGGCGATCGGCGACACGTGTATCGCTCGGTCGTGCCGCGGCAAAAGCTCTTGCAGTACTTCGGGCCACGCCTCACCACCGTGGACATCCGACACGAGGGCTCGATGGTCACCTACCGCGATGCGCGCCCGCGCGACGCGAGGGGGGGCGTCGTGCTGCTCGACGTGAGCATCGAGCCGTCGTCGGAGCGGGGGACCGCGTCGCTCGTGACGATCTACGAGCGGCCTCCGCCGCTCCCGCCGGGGACGGTGGTGTCCGACGAAGAAGTGCGTCGTCGTCTCCGCGATCTGTCGAGGCCCCGCGAATGACGCACGCACGATTCGTTGCGTGTGGCCTCGCCGCGTGGTGCCTCGCCGGGTGTCTCGCCCTCTCCGCGTGCGGTGAGGCGGAGGATGGGGCGACGAACGACACGGTGCCCGAGGTCGTCGCGCCCTCGTTGCGCGGGGACTACGAGCTCGCCTGGCTCGAGCATCCGGGGCAGCCGCGCCTCTCCATGCCGGCGGCCGCGATCGGGCGCCTCGATGGATGCATCTGGGCGCGTTGGGGCTGGCGGTTCGAAGAGGACGGCCGCGTCAGCATCAGCAATGAGATGATCTGTCGCTCACCGCCGGAGCTCGGCGCGGGGTACGGCGCGTGCCGCGCCGGGTTCGAGTCCCGCTTGCGATGGCGCGCCCAGGGCTTCGAGCTCCTCGCGCCGGTGCGCGCGCAGAGCCGCTTCGTGAACCTCCGCGGCGCGGAAGGGGGCGGCTTCTCGAGCGCCACCATCACGTGCAACGTCAGCGTGGGCGCGCTCGAGGCGACGCTGACCGATCAGGAGGGCGGGACGCCCGGTCGACCAAATCAAGTCACCTTGCGGCTCGCCGACGGTGGCCAGATGCGGCTCGTCGCGATCGAGTCGGTCGACGTCGATCACGGCGAGATCATCACCCGACAGAACGCGGCCACCCCCGGCGCCGGGACAGAGGGCGCGCCGCCGCCGGTCGCGCCGTCGTCGGCCGCGCCGTGAGCCGACCATGACGACGCCGAGGCGGGTCATCCTGATGCGGCACGCGAAGAGCTCGTGGAAGAGCGGCGCGCCGAGCGATCACGCGCGTCCGCTCAACGGTCGCGGGAAGAAGGCGGCGCCGCGGGTCGCGTCGGAGCTCGCGGCGCGCGGATGGATCCCGGATCACGTCATCTCGAGCGACTCGGCGCGCACGCGTCAGACGTGGGAGCGGATGCGCGACGGGCTCGGGTTCGAGGGCGCGGTGCGCTTCACGCGCGATCTCTACCACGCGGGGATCACCGAGCTCCTCGCGCTCTCCGAGCAGCTCGACGACACGCACGGTTGCTTGCTGCTGTTGGGGCACAACCCCGGATGGGAGGACGCGGTGGCCTGGCTCACCGCGCAGCCGAGCGAGATGAAGACCGGATGCGCGGCGCTCCTCTCGATCGACGCACCGTCGTGGGAGCACGCGTTCGGCGCGCGGGGCGACTGGCAGCTCGTGCACATGATCCGCCCCCGCGAGCTCTGAGCGACCGCCCGATCGAGCCGGATCCTCGCGACGGAGTGGGACACGCGCGGGCGGGACCGAGACGGTCTCACGCGCCGTCGGCACGCCCTCGCGCGGGCTTCCTGGGATCTCCCTTGGCACGTTCCGTGGAACCCGACGGTTCGCATGAGTCGCTTTCGCGTCGCCGGACGGACCTATCGGTTGCGTGCGTGGCACGAGCCCAGAGGGCAAGGCCTCGACGTCTCCTGGTGTGCGCGGTCGGTGCTGGCGGGGCTCGCGGGCTGGGAGCTCCGGCGGCTGGTGGTCGGGCTCGACGCACCTTCGTACGCCCAGCCCGCCGACGATGCGTCGACGCTTCGCCGTCTCGCTGACGAGCTCGAACGCGGGCGTGTCTGGCTCGAGCGGGAGCCCGAGACCGAGCTCGTGTACCTGCGCTTGGAGGGACGCGAGGCGGAGCCCGAGGAGCTGTCCGAGCCGCTCCGCGAGGGGGACTGGATCGAGATCGAAGTCGTCGACGCCGAGGACCAGCCGGTGCCCTTCGTGATCGTCGAGGTCGAGCTGCCCAACGGCGTCAAGCGTCGCTCGTCGGCCAACGAGGGCGGGTGGCTACGGATGGACGGCATCCCGTCTGGGCAATGCAAGATCTCTTTTCCTGCCTGGGACCGCAGCGCCTGGAAGGTGGCGTGATGGCGCGCGAGCACCGAGCCGAGGTCGGGGAGTGCGTGACCGCCATCGCGGTGGCGAACGGGTTCACCGATCGCGAGCGGGTGCTCGCCGAGGCGGGCAACGAGACCCTCAAGCAGGATCGACCCAATCCGAACCTCCTGCGACCGGGCGACCGCGTCGCGATCCCGCCGCGCGATCCGGGAGCGGTGGAGTGCGCGACGGCCCGGAAGCATCGGTTCGTCATCGACCTGCCGGTCAAGGAGCTGCGGATCGCGCTTCACGCGCACGACGGCAGCGCGCTCTCGGGACGCGCGTACGAGCTCGACCTCCAGGGCGACGTGCGGCACGGCACGACCGACGGCGAGGGGATGGTGCGCGAGAAGGTCCGCATCGGCTCGATCAGGGCGACGCTCACCGTCGATGAGCGCGTCTTCGTGCTCCGGCTGTCCGACCTCGGTCCGGTCGGAGACGCCGACGACGAGGTTCGCGATGTGCAAGCTCGTTTGCACAACCTCGGCTACGACGTCGGGTCGGCCGACGGCGTCTACGGTCGGCGCACGCGCGCGGCGCTCGCGGTCTTCCAAGCGGAGTCGGACCTCGAGGTGACCGGCGAGCCCGATGCCGCCACCCGTCGGGCGCTGGAGCAGGCGCATGGCTGTTGACGACCCCGCCTCGCCGGTGGAGCCGACGTTCATCTTGCGGGAGCGACACTCCGTCGCGCTCTTCGACGAGGGGGACGAAGGTCACAACGTGATCGTCGCGGGCGGGATCGACGTGGTCGTCCCGGTCGAGCTGGACCTCGACGGAGACCCCCTGCACGACGACGCGGTCAGTCTGCGCAGCGCGCATGGGCTCTACGAGCACGTCCTCGAGGTGGGCGACCCCGATGTCGCCGCCGACCCCGAGCGCCGGCTCGCGTTCTATCGGTTCCGGTACGTGCCCCCCGGGCTCTATCGCGTCGCGGCCCGCATCGGGGAGCGATGGGTGCAGCTGGGCTCGCAGCTGAGCGTCCAGAAGGACGGCGCGTACTGGGGAACGACTCGGCTCGATGCGGCGCCCCCGGCTCGATCCGCCGCCGAGTCGGACCCGCGCACCGACCTGCCTCCGATCGGAGCCGACGTGGAAGAGGGAGGTCCTTGTTGCGACGGCCACGGAGATCCACATGGGTAGCTCGCAAGCGGTGTTGCCAACCAGTCTCTCGGTGCGCGTGATCTGCGATCGAGGCCACGTCCTGAGCGGCCTGTTCGTGATCTTCAAGCTCGCGCCGCCCCCCGCGGGTCATCCCTATGCCGCCGTCGCGCGCGTGATGGAGGGCACTCCCGATCCGGGTGACGAGCCCGCCGAGCCGGAGGCCAAACCGGCCTCCGGGCCGCCGCCTCGCCGGCCGCCCAAGAAGTCGGCCGAACGACTGCGATATGAAGATGCGCACGCGAAGTGGCAGGTGCGCAGCACCGCGCACCACGACACGCCTCCCGATCCATCGACTCAGTTCGTCGTCGGCTTCGTGGACGACGAGGGCTACCTGGTCCCCACTCACGACGGGTTCAACCCCTGGTACGAGGCGGCCCACCGCGATCGCGACCCCGACACCTATAAGCTGACCGACGGCGAGACCTACCAAGCGTGCCTCTTGCGCCATCCCGATCCCGAGCTCGCGCGGGCGGTGGCGCGCCACCTCAACGGCGCGGCGACGAGCGCCGACGCGAAGCTCGCGATCGCGAGCTGGGGAACGCTCGTTCGCGACGTGACCGTCACCACCAAGGCGATGACCGGCGGCGACGAGCGCGTGATCGAGGTCAGCGAAGACCCGAGTCACTATCTGCCCCCGGGGCCGAGCCGCTACGGAGGGTGGAGCCTCTATCTCGACATGCCGCACCTCATGTGCGCGAACGTGCCGGACCAGGTCGAGAAGCTGCAGGAGGATCTCGCGAAGCTCCGATACCCGACCGGCGAGGAGCACCCCTTTCGCTTTCGCAAGAACGGCGTCCCGCAGCTCAAGACGTTCGTCGTGTCGCGCGCGTTGGACGACCGTCGCCGCTTCGCGGCGGGTAAACAGTCGCTCAAGAGCGCTACGTACATGCACAAGGCGATCTTCCATGTGCAGTCGCAGGTCGCGGCCGCGATCGGCGGCTTCCAAGAGCACGTGCTCGCTCGCTCCGCGTTCGCGATGAGCCACCCGGACATCGCCTTCGGAGGAGGAACGTCGGGCTGGGCCTACGTGCTCGGTCAGGACTTCACGTTCGCGCCGGGTAGCGCAGACCCGCGGGCGTGGACGGTGCCGAGCTACCTCTACCTCGGCTGCGTCGAGCGCCACACGGCCGATGCGCTCGCCCACTGGTTGGACCAGGGCCTGCGCAAGCCGGGTCCCGTCATGGTCGCCACCCAACAGACCGGCAGCGGCGTGTGGATGCAGGAGCGCGCCGCGATCGCGGTCGACGCCTGGGCGCTCCTCCTCGAGGTCTTCGGTGTCAAGTACAACCACGCGGTCTACGCCGGCTCCTCGTTCCGCAGGCTGGTCGACGATCCGTGGCCCGGATCCACCAAAGCGTCCCTCCACAACACGGGGCTCGCCGTCGATCTCGCGGGTGGAGGTCGGCGGCACTCGAAGGCCGAGTGGCCGATCCGCTTCGAAGCGGACTGGGTCGCGAACCGGAACAAGTCGCCTGGCGCCGCCGACGTGGTCGATCGCGGCAACCTCGATCACACCTTGGGGTTCAAGCTCTACGCGCACTCCGAGCTCGACGTGTTCCGCGACCCGGCCGCGCTGACGACGCTTCGCGCGCGCCTCGCCACGTACGGCGACGAGCTGCGGAGGGCGCTCACGGCGGCGTTCGGCCGCATGAACGATCCGCAGATCGACACCTACGTCGCGGTCGCCGCGCTGCGCGCGATCGCGCACGCGACCACGCTCGGCGCCATGACGGACGACGAGCTTCGCGACCAGTTCTTCCGCACCGAGGTCCATCAGTTCCTCGTCAACGCCTACGAGGCCGACGCCGGCACCAGCCGAGCCGCCGAGCCTCCCACCGGGCCGGCGCCGCCGGACTTCGCGAGCGTCCCGTGGGCGAAGAGCTGGGTGAACATCAGCGCGCTCGCGTACGATCTCGGCATGGAACGTATCAGCGCACATCAACTGGACGTGCGCGATCAATGGTTCTTGTGGGGGGATGGCAACAAGAAGCACCCCACCACGCCGACGACGATCTCGATGCAACGTTACATGCGCGAGGGCGACCCGGAGTCGGACCTCGCTTCGCTCCTGCACGACATCGCCGCGCCGCCGAGCGAGGCGCCGGAGAACGTGCACTACACCCGTCCCGTCCGCGTGATGGCGGGCAAGACGCTCGTCGCCGAGATCCAGCCCGCCGACCTTCGGCGTGAGTTCATCACGGGATGGAGAGACGCGCTCTCGTCGCTCGCCGCCGAGCTCCGGCCGCAACAGCGCGCGACGCGAGATCCCTCGGTGCCGAGCGGGGCGCAGATCCGGCTGGTGCTCAGCGTGAGCCCGAAGAAGAAGGCGCAGCTCGACGCCGCGGCGCAGGCGCTCGCCCAGTTCGGCAGCGAGCGCTTCATCGTGGTCCACGCCGGTCCGCTCATCGCCGGCAGCCAGGTGGGCTCGATCGCGACGGGCGCCGCGTTCGCCACGTTGGTTCGCGATCGTCAGACGGACTTCGAGAACACGGTCAAGGACCGCTGGGCGGAGGAGGATCGAGCCGCCTCGGGCGCCGCGCCGCCGACGACGACGACGACGACGAGCCCGCCGCCGGACAAGCCCAAGCTCACGCGCGAGCAGGCTCGCAGCGCCCGCACGCGCGAGGCCGCGCAGGAGCGAGTGGACCGGGCTCGCGATCGCGAAGTGGCGAAGGTCGCCGCCGACTGGACCCTCGTCCTCCAGCCGCTGTTCTTCGCCGGCCCGGCGCCGAGCTCGGAGGTGCCGTTCATGCCGACGCACACGGTGACGGTCCCGAGGAGCTCGACCCCGAACCACCTCGAGTGGTGGCACTACCAACATCGAGAAGCCGGCTCGTCGTGGGGCGACTCGGTGGCGGAGTGTGGTCTCTCCCGCGCGGTGTTGGGCGCCGAGCGCATGGGCGAGCCGTCGGGGAGCCCGGTCACGCACCGCGGTGGGGGGTACGGTCCCGACCTCGCGAGGCGCAACGGCTCGATCAACGCGGGTCAGCCACGCAACACGTTCAGCGTCCCTTCGGGAGGCTGACCGCCTGGCTACGCGCCACGGAGGCGTAAGACGCGCTCGAACTCGCCGCGCGAGGTGCCGGTCTCGGCGGCGGCGGCGCGCTGGAGGAGCGGGGTGACCTCCGCGCTCTCGGCGCGGACGAGGAGGTCACGCGCGAGCTCGCGATCCGTCTTGTCACCGTGTCGGAGGACGTCGATGAGGAGCTCGGCCGCCTGAATCGATTGAATCTTGCCGATCGAGATCAGCGCGGCGCGGCGTACGTCGGGGTCGCTCGTCTCGCGGAAGATGCGGCTCAGCGGATCGAACGCGTGGCCGAAGTGCAGCGCGGCGACGGCGCCGAGCGCTTCGACGCGCACCGACGGGTCGGTGTCGGCGAGGCCGTCGATCACCATGCCGAACGAGCGCTTGAAGAAGAGCTGTCGCACCGCGCGCAGCACGGCGGCGCGCACGATGGCCGACTCGCTCCGGAGCATGCGCTCGAGCGGCGCGAGGGCGGAGTAGATCTCGACGCGACCGAGGTAGCCGGCGAGGCTGACCTGCGTCTCCTCGCTCGCGAGGCCTGCCGGGCTGCCGAGCTGCGCGAGGCGACAGAGGAGCGCGCGGCGCAGCGTGAAGTCGGCGCAGTCCTGATCGAGGAGCACCTCGCCCATCGTCTCCGCGGGGTCGCCGTCCTGCTCCCACTCGATCACGTCGAGGCGCCAGATCTTCGGGTACGCGCTGTCCATCCGGAGGTAGTCGGGGAACGGCGAGCTCTGCGTCGTGTCGTCGCGCATCGCGAGCAAGCGTTCCTGCAGCTTCAAGTAACGAGACTTGCGTTTGTCGGAGAGGGGTAGCTCGGCGAGGCGCCCGTAGATCGCGCGCACGCGCGAATAGAGGCCGAGCTCGTTGTAGGCGTCGATGGCGGCGGCGAACGCGTTCTCCGCGAGCTCGGGGGTGGACCCCTCCTCGAGCCCGCGCTCCGCCGCGAGCACGTGGGTGGCGGCGCCGCGTTCTTGATAGTGCCGCGCGTAGGGCAGGCCCTGTCGTCGCGCGTAGTCGGCGGCCTCGCGGAAGAGCGTCGCCGCCGCGTGGAGCTCGCCGCGCTTGAGCGCGAGCTCCTGGAAGTCGCCGTAGTACTGGAGCACGTAGTACTTGAGGTTGTCCTCGCGCAGGATGCGGATGCAGTTGAGGTAGCCCTCCGCGAGGTTCTCGAACGACCCCGCCTTCCCGAGGGTCATGATGACCTGGTAGCAATCGAACGCGCGCTCGCGCTGCCCGCGCGTCTCGTAGCCGTCGGCCGCCGCCTCGAGGAGGTGCATCGACTGGATCATCGCCCGCCGCGCGGCCGCCTTGTCCTCGAGCTGCGCGCACGCGACGGAGAGGTTGTAGCGCACGAGACCTTGCTCGTAGGGGGAATCGCGGAGGCGCGGATCATCGGCGAGCTGCTCCCAGAGGACGCGCGCGCCGCGGAGGTTGCCCGCGTCCTCGAGCTGGATCGCGGCGTGGCCGAGCCAGCCCGCTTGCTCGAAGTAGCGCGCCGCGCTCCGGTGGTCGCCCGCATAGATCGCGCAGCGCGCGAGATCGGTGGGGTTGCCGGCGAAGAGCTGCGCGGCGTCCTGTACCTGACCGATGAACAAGCTGATGGTGCCGGCGGCGCGCGGACGCTCGAGCATCTGATAGGCGTCGCGCATCATCGAGAGGTAGCCGTGGAGCTCGTCCTCGATGACGTGGGCGCGATCGACGAGCTGCCAGAGATAGCTGAGCGCCTCGCCGGGCTTCCTCGCGCTGAGCGCCCGCGCGGCGAGCCGCTGCGCGTCGCGCTTGTCGATCGTCACGCGTCCGCCTCCTCGGCGGGCGGCGGGAGCGAGTCCTTCCGGCGTCGCTCCTCGGGGAGCAAGCTCTGCCGATCCTCGCCGGCCGCGTCGTCGATGATGTCCATCGCGCGGCGCGCGCGCGCCTGCGGTTGCTTGAGCGCGGCCTCGTCGACGATCTGCACGGTGTGGAGCCGCGGCAGGTACTCGAGGTCGAGCTCGCCCTGCGAGGGGAGCATGAAGATGCCGTAGAGCCGCGCCACCCCGCGGAGACGCTCGATGGTGTCGAGCGGTACGTGGCACTCCGCGTGGGTGAGGATGTAGAGGATCGGGCTCCGGCGCTCGCGCTTCGCGAGGCGCGCGAGATCGTTGGCGAGGAGACCGAACACCTTCGCGTAGTTGCGGCCGTGCTCGCCGGCGAAGCAGAGCACGTAAGGGACGTTGATCCCGTTCTCGGCCCCGCGGCGGCGCGGGCGCGTGTGCTGGGCGTCGTAGAGCCGCGAATCGAAGAATCGGAAGTAGACGTCCTCACCCCGGAGGCTGAGCTTCTTGATGAGCGTCAGCGCGAGCCCGCGCGCGAACACCGAGCGCTGGCCGCGCATCGACGCCGTCGCGTCGACGACGATGTAGTGGAGGCGCCGGTCCTCCTCGTGCTGCTTCTCGCGCGCGTAGAAGAACACCTCGTTCTCCATGAAGCGCTGATCGAACAGGTCCTCGTCGAACGCGAGCTCGCTCAGCATCAGCGAGTCGAGCGTGCCGCGCCGCGCGAGTCCGGCGTAGCCGTCGACGCTGAACGATTGCTGGCCGCTCGCGCGCTTCGTCTCGAGCACGCTGGGCAGGAGATCGAGGCTGAAGTTGACGACGTCGTTCGCCTCGGGGCTGCTCAGCACGTTCAAGAGATCGAGCATCCCGAGCGCGCTCGCGGCGCTCGCTTCGGCGCCAAACATCCCGAGCAGGCGCAGCGTGTCGAGGTCGATCTGCTCGACGCTGGTGATGAGGCGAAGGCGCTCTTCGGCGAGGTGCGAGAGGAAGCGCAGGTCGGCCGCGCGGTCGTGCGCCGCGAACAGATCGGCGAGCTGCGGATCGAGGTCGCGGTAGAGCTCGGGGTCGAGCGGGAGCGGCACGCCGACGGGTCGTCGTCCGGGCCCGAGGTGGCGCTCGAAGATCGGGCCGAGGATCTTGAGGAGCAGCACGCTGATCAGATCGTCGGTGAGGCGCCAGCCGCGCGACTTTTCCATCACCTCCGACTCGGAGATCTCTCTCAGCGTCTCGACCCAGTGTTCGTGCGCCTCGATCATCGCGGGCGTCAGCGGCAGCGCTCCGATCGATCGACGCGCCGCGATGTGCGCGCCGCCGCCCTCCGCGGTGGCGAGCGTGCCGATGTCGTGGATCGCCCAGAACGGGAGCGGGAGGCCGACCTTGGTGAGCGCGTTGCGCCAGAGCGCGGCGCGCAGCGTCGCCATCGGGTTGTCGACCTGCACCGCGCTCAGCGCGAGGCCGCCGACGTCGCGCCCGGTGGGAGTCCCGATGCTGTTCGGCGGGAGCGGCACGGGGCTCTACTGGCTGAACTTGCCCGACTGGAAGACGTGCCCGAGGAGCTGATCGACGCGCGCGATCGCTTCCTGCGCGGGCTGCGTGCCGAGCGCTTGGAGCGCCGCCTTGATCTCGTTGAGCGCCTTGAGCTGGCTGAAGAGCTGGATGTCCGAGAGCGGTCGGTCCGAGGTCAAGAGATCGCGGATGCGATTGATCTCGGCGACGAGCGCGTCCATCCCGACGTCGGCCGCGCCGAAGCGGCGCGCCTCGGGGTGCTCGCGGTAGTGCGCCTCGAGGACGGGGCCGACCACGCCATCGAGGATCTCGCTCTGGTCGAGGCTGTTCCAGATGTGACGGAGGATGAAGAAATCGGAGTTGTCTGGCGCGGGGCGGCCGTCGAGCATCGCGCTCGCGGCGAAGAGCTTGAGCAGCTTGATCGCCCGGCGATCCGACATCGAGACGCCCTCGGCGCGGATCTGGAACACGAGGCCCTTGTAGGTGCTCAGGAAGTCGTCGCCGAACGTCTGCATACGCTGCGCGAACTCGCGCTGGAGCGCGTGGAGCGACGCCGCCTCGAGGACGGGCTGCATCTGGTCGTAGCGGCCCTGGAGCTTGTTCGCCTCGTGCGCGAGGCCGCGGAGGAGGAGATCCTGGAAGTGGTAGCTGTCGAGGTTGTCGCTGCGCACGCGCAACAGGAACCGATCGAACACCGCCATGAGGTCCTCGTCGTTGGGGACCTCGTTCGACGCGCCGAACGCGCTGATCAGCGGCGTCCGCCACACGCTGCCGCCGACCGTGTAGACGCGCTCGTTCAGCACGCTGAGGAGCGAGTTGAGGATCGCGCTGTTGGCCTTGAACACCTCGTCGAGGAACACGATCTCGGCGAGAGGCAACATTCCTTCCATACGACGCTTGTACTCGCCGGACCGGAACGCCTGGATGTCGATGGGACCGAAGATCTCGTTGGGCTCGGTGAAGCGCGTGAGCAGGTACTCGAAGTACTTCGCGTCGATCAGCTTCGCGAACATCCGGATGAGCGCGCTCTTCGCGGTGCCGGGCGGGCCGATGAGCACCATGTGCTCGCCCGCGATCGCCGCCACGAGCATGAGGCGCACCGCCTCGGACTTGCCGAGGAACGTCGCCTCGAGCGAGCGCGCGACCTGCTGGAGGCGCTGGATCGTCTGCTGCGGGGCCGTCACGAGGCTTCTCCCATCGCCATCGGGGGCTCGAGCGACTGTTCCATCTGGCCGGGGCGCTGACAGCGCCGAACGATCGGGGTGATCTCGTCCATGATTCCTTCGGGCAGCGCGGCGAGCGTGCGCGCGCATCGTTCTTGAGCGAGGCCGCGGTCACGGCCCTCGAACGCGCGGACGTCGTCGATCATCGTGGGGTCGTCGAAGAACGCGGGGAGCACCGCGGCGTAACGCGCGACGTCGCGGTCGGAGAGGTCGAGCGCGCTCGACGCGTTCCGTCGGCCGAGCATCGCCGTCATCTGGATCTCGAAGCAGAGCGCGAGCGCGTAGTAGAGGTGCGCCGGCGGGGCGTGCTGCAGGATCGGATCGCCGAGCGCGCGACCGAGGCGCGCCGCCGCGTGGTGCTCGCCGCGGCTCACCATCTCGCGCGCGATCCCACCGCGCAACGCGTCGTCGCTCAGCACCGAGAGCGTGGCCAGGCCGAAGCGAAAATCCTGGCAGTACTCGAGGCGGAGCAGCTCGGTCACGGGGCTCCGAGACAAGAGGGCCCGCAATAGCTCGGTCGCGAAGAGCTCGGGGGCGATCGCGTCGAGCTCCAGGAGGAGCGCGCTCAGATCGCGCAACGTCTCTTGCTCTTTGAACTTCGCGAACATCGGGCGCGTCCAGATGCCTCCGTCGATCGGTCGGCCGACGAAGCGATAGGTGTACGCCCAGCTCTTGGCCACCACGTCGCGCCGCTTGAGCACGGGGAACGGATCGATGAGCGCGTGGCGCGCGAGCGCGTCGGCCCGGGTGTTGGGCGGCGCGATCGCCTCGACCATCTCGCCGATCCACCCGGCGATCTTCGCGCGGTGACCGCGCGCGAACACGCGATCGAGGGCCGGGTCGGTGAGGTAGGCGAGGTCGTACGCGGCCATCGCCATCAGCAACAGATCGCGGTCGGGCCACGGGACGGCGCGGATGCGCGCGAGCGTCGATGCGCTCTGATGGAGCCGCTCGGCGATCTCGCGGTTCGTGTGCAGCTCGCTCGAGTCGGCGAGCTCGAAGTACGCGATCGCACCGGGCGCGATCGGTCGCTCGAAGCCGACCGTCGAGCCATCGAGGAGCGGGAGCACGAAACCGGAGACGAGCGCGTCGTAGCTGCGCTGGAGCTTCTCGGTGTCGCTCATCCCGGCTCCTCGCCTTCGCCCTCGGAGGAGCGGCTCGGGATGTCGGTCTTCTTCGCGGGCACGCCCCACAGCGGAAAGCGTCTTGCGTCGCCGTACTGCATGAGCGGCAGCGCAGGATCCAGCTCCTCCGGCGCGTCCGCGTGGATCACCTCGCCACCGACGTCGCGGAGGATCTGCCGCGACACCGGGCCGAACGCGGCCGCCGGCACCACGCGCGGCGGCTGCCCGTCGCGCTCGAAGAAGACGTGGCCACCCTTCTTGTCGCTCACGAGCTCGCTCAGCACCGCCGGCGCGATGGCCGGCACGAGCGTGAGGCCGCTCGGCACGTAGATGCGCTCCGCGACCTCGGAGTAGAAGACGCCGAGCGGGACGCCCTCGATGCCGCCGCGATCGAGCAGGTAGATGCGGTCCTCCGCGATCGCCATCCGGAGCGTCGCGAGCGTGCTCGGCGGGAGCGCGTAGAGCATCCGCGCCAGCCACGTGCGCTGCGCCGAGTCGATCACGGTGGCCACCACGTTGCGCCACGGCGCGAGCGTCGTGTCGAGGCGGAGCGGGAGCTGGAAGCTGAGATCCTCGGCGAGGGCGGAGCCGCGCTCCGGCAAGCTGGCTTGCTCGAGGGTGAGCTCGCTGCGGATCAGGGAGCGCACCGGCGCGAACGGCGGCTCGGGCTCGACGAGGATCACCTGACCGTCGCCGCGGAACAGCGTCAACGCGTCGTCCTCGAACAGGCCCGCGCAGCTGTCGAGCGCGATCGGGTGGCGGAAGCCGAGCTCGACGGCGTAGTTGGATCCGATCGGCTCGAAGACGTGGACGCCGGGGAGCGCAGCCATGAGCTCGACGATGCGCGCCGGGGTGTCCTCGCACGCGAACACGTAGAGGCGTCGCGGCGCGTCGTCGAACGCGGACTCGCTCGGCCACTCGGCGAGCGCGGCGCGCGCCTGGACCTGCCAGCGGAAGAGATAGCCGACGAGCGCGGCGCCGATGCCGACCTCCGCGGTGACGAACAGCTGGCTCGGCGTCTTGCGCTCGGACGGCGGGACGCGCAGCGGCTCGAGCTTGAGCACCAGCTCGCGGAACGAGATCTCGCGCTCGTACGCGTACGCCTGGCTGAAGCTGTCGTGATAGAGGACGACGTCGGCCCCTATGTCGAGGAGCTCCTGCACGTCGTAGCCGAGCGGCGAGGCGGCGTCCCGATACTTCACGAAGTGGCGCGAGGTCCCGGTGAACACGAGCCCACCGGCGAGCTTCGCCATCGCGGCGATCCGATCCATGCGGTAGCTCGACTCGGCGCTGCACCCGAGCAGCACCTCGCGCGTCTTGAGCGGCGTGACGACGCGGCGGATCGTCAGGCTCGGTAGGAGCTCGTCGAGCGATCCCTCTTCTCCGTACGCGCGCAGGAACGACACCAGGCGATCGAGCGAGGCGAAGAGCACCAGGCCGCGCTGACCGAGCACGATCCCACGGGCGTCGGGGGTGACGCCGGGCGTGCGGAACCGGGTCTGATGGAGCGCCGCACGTTCGAGCACGCGCGCGAGGCTATCACGGCGCGAGGACACGGGATCCAGCCGACTCGTGAGCGGGCTGCTACGGTCCGTGCGTGAGCGAGCGGCTCGACGAAGCGCTGGTGACGTCCCTGTCCGCGCTGGGGCTCAGGCGGCTCGGCGAGGGGCGGTCGGGAGGCGTGGACTTCGTGGGCGAGGACCCCGAAGGCGTCGGGGTTCACGTGCGCGTGCAGGACGACGGGAGCGCGGTCGTCGGGGCGACGCTCGCGCCTCCGCTCTTCATGGCGCTCGAGCTGCGCGCGCGGCGACCCGACGATCCGGAGGGCGTGCGGCTCGAGACGGCGGGCCTCGACCGGATCGCGTACCTCCGCGCGAACGACGACGACTTCGCGCGCCGCGTGATCGTCCCCATCGCGGGCGCGTTGGTCCAGCGGATCGACCGTCAACCTTCGTTGCGTATCACGGACGACGATGTCACGGTGACGCTCGATCCGCCGGTCGACCCGGTCGAGGTGGAGGTCGCGCTGGAGGAGACGACGGAGCTCGCGCGATGGCTGCGCGCGATCCGGCTCGAGGAGCACGCGCCGTGGGAGCCGCGCGTGGCCGCGAGCTGGCCGACCATCGCGGCGACGTGGGGGGGCGTGTTCGATCCGCGTCCGCGCATCGATGGCGTCTTCGGGGGCGATCGCTTCACGGTGTGGCTGTTCCCCGCCGCGGTCCCGATCACCGCGCTCGTCATCACCTCGTCGTGGAGCGGCCCGCGCGTCTCGCTGCATCGCCCCGACGATCGCTTCGCGCAGAGCCGGTTCGAGCGCGGCGAGGTCCTCGAGCTGGGCGATCCCGAGCTGGACGCCCTCGTGGTGCGCGGCGAGCCCGAGGACGAGGTGCGCGAGCTGCTCCGCCCACACAAGCGCGCGGCGCTGCTCGATCTGTTGGGCCGCGCGAGCGCGGTGGGCCTCGAGACGGGGCGCATCGAGCTGCACTCACCGGGCGCGGTCACCCAGGGCGCGGGCATCGAGGCGATGATCATGGACGCGCGGAAGATCGCGGCCCGGCTCGCGGAAGTGGACGCGGAGCCCCGGCCGCGGCGCGGGCCGTATCGCTGAGCCGAGCGAATCGCTGAGCGCGTCCGACGAAGATCGGGAGCGACGGACCGGCGCGATCTTTGTACCATCCGGCCGCCTATGGGAGCACTCGATGCGATCTCAACCCCGGCGCGCGAGGTCCTCCTCGAGGCGCTGATGTGCGTGGCGTGGGCCGACCGGACGCTCGCCGACGACGAGCGCAAAGCGGCGCAGGCTGCGGCGATGGGGCTCGGCCTCGTGCTGCCGGCGGACCGCGACCTCACCTCGCCCGACCGCAAGCCGCTGAGCCCGGAGGAGCTCGACGTGTCGCGGATCACCGAGCGCGACAAGGAGCTGGTCTATCTCTGCGCGGCGTGGATGGCGCTCGCCGACGAGGTCGAGGACCCGGAGGAGACGCGCGTGCTCGAGCGGCTGCAGGCGCGCATGACGATCGCGGACGCGCGCGCGTCGTGGCTCAAGGCCCGCGCGATCGATCTCCGCAACGCGCAGAAGGACGGCACGAGCTGGTGGCGTGCGTTCAACCGCCTGGTGGTGGAGGCGGCGCAGGCGCTCAGCGACGGAGGCTCGGCCGGCAGCGACTCGAGCGGCAGCGACTCGAGCGGCAGCGACTCGAGCGGCAGCGACTGAGGCGTGCGCGGCTCTCCTCGAACGCTCTTCGCCGCGCTCGCGTTCGCGCTCCTCGCGACGGCGATCACGGTGAGCGCCCAGCCGCCGGGCGACCAGCCGTCGGGCGGGCCGACGGCGAGCGGAGACGCGGACGCGCGGATCGACGAGCTGCGCGTGCGGGCGCGCCGGCTCGAGGAGGTGCGAGGGCACGAGGCGGCCGAGGACGCGCTCCAACACGCGCGCCGCGCGATCCTGACGGCGCGCGACGCCGCGCGGCGCAACGACGCGGCGGGGTTCGAGCGCGCGATCGCGATCGCGCAGGCCGCGTTGACGCTCGCGGATCGGGCGGCGGCGCGTCGGCGCGCCCACGACGCGCTCGAGGCTGCGCGCGTGGAGAGGACCGCGGCTGAGACGCGAGCCGAGGCGGCGCGCGAAGCGCTGAGCCGCGCGATCCGCGATCGGGACGGCGAGGGGTGAGGGCTCTCGCGCTGGTGGTGCTGCTCGGCGCGTGCGGGGCGGGCGGCCCGCGGGTGAGCCGGGATCTGCGCGACGAGCTCGGCTCCGCGGAGGTGCGCGAGGCACGCGAGCGCGCGCCCGAGCTGATCCTCGAGGCCGAGTCCGCGCTCGACGCGGCGGACGAAGCGGAGGGGCGCGGCGACCTCGCGGCCGCAGAGGACCGCGCGACGGAGGCGCGGCTCTACCTCGAGGCGGCACGCAACGAGGCGGCCCGGGCCGAGGACGAGGCGGCGCGGCGCGCGCTCGAGGTGGAGACCGGCCGCGTGCTCGCGCAGGCGCGCCGCGACGAGGAGGCGCGCGAGGAGGTGAGCCGCGAGCTCGCGCGACGCGCGGCCGCGCGCACGGCGGACGAGGAAGCGTCCGCCGCGCTCGAGCAGGCGATCGTCGAAGAGGGCACGGGCTCGCGGCGCCGTCGGGTCGGCCTCGACGACGCGGCGGCGATGCGGCGAGGGGCGGCGGCGATCCGCGAGCGCGCGCGGCTCGCCCTCGCGTCGGCCGAGGCGCTCGGGGCGAGCGCCGATGCGCTAGAGCGCACGCAAACATCATTGCGTGAGTCCGAATCGAGCCAGGACCCGGTGCGCGCGCTCGAGCTGGCGGACCGCGCGTACGCGTCGGCGACCGCGGCGCTCGGCGCGGCGCGCGGCGCGTCGGAGACGACGGGCGCCGACCGAGCGCGCGCGCTGATGGAGATGGCGGAGCGCGAGGGCCTGGACGCGTTCGCGACACCGCTGGGCGTGGTGGTGGAGGCGAGCGGGGTCCTCGGCGCGGGCGCGTCGCTGCCGCGCGGAGCGGCGCCGCGCATCGAGCGGCTCGCGCGGCTGCTCACCGCGTTTCCCCGGGGCCCCGTACAAGTGCAAGTTTCAGTGTCGGGATCGGGCGCGTCGAGCGAGGCGGCTGCGATGCGTCGCGCCGAGGCCGCGCGGGCCGCCCTCGCGCGGGGGGCGGACGGGGAGCGGCTGCACGCATCCCTCGTCGGCGCGGCGCTCCGCGCCGAGGTGCCAGCCGACCGCGTGCGGCTCGTGTTCGACGCCTACGTCCCGTGATCGTCAGCGTGCCGCGCGGTCGCTCGGCTGCGCGAGGAACACCATGTCGCGGCCGACGGGGACCCCGTCGTTCGGCAAGAGCACGTAGCACGGCTCGCGGACGCTGAGCTCGACCACGCGGTCCTTCGCGAACACCTCGCCCGCCGTCAGCCGTTCGAGACCCTTGAGCCGCCGCGTGAACCGACAGCCCTCGCTCGGGCGCGCGATGATCTCGGTGATGCGCAGCGCGATCGTCTCGCCGCGCGACACCTCGCCTTCGAGCACGCCGCATGCCCGCAGGTATGCTTGCGCGATCTCGAGAGCGGCGACCGGCGTGTCCTCCGCGTCGTGCTGGCCGCACTCGACGCTGATGCCGACGCGGCCGCGCCGCTGCGAGACGCCGATGCTCACCCGATCGAGCAGGAGCCCCGGCTCGGCCCATCCGTCGACCACGTAGCGGATCCCCAGCTGGCTCGCGATGCGCGACGAGTCGGGCACGTCGTTGACCATCGCGAACGGCGGCGTCGGGGATCCCGCGGAGTGCAGATCGATCAGCGCATCGAGATCCTCGAGCGTCTCGCGCAGCGCGCTCGCCCGCTCGTGCTCGACCGTCCACCGCTCGCGCGCGAGCTCTTCCTCGAACGCGAAGTCGAAGAGACGATTGAGGTCGGTGCCCCCCCGCGTGTAGCGCCGCCGCTGGCGCGTCGCGGTCGGGTTGCCGTGGATCAGCACCCACGTCCCGGCCGACGGCACGGCGACCCCGTGACGGGCCGACTCGTGCAGCCGGCGGATCGCGCTGAGCCCGCACCGCTCATTGCCGTGCACCGACCCCATCACGCCGACGTGAGGTCGCGGAAAGCGGTCGTCCGACGCGATCCTCGTCACGCCCGGCATCA
Source organism: Sandaracinaceae bacterium (assembly GCA_050186575.1). Classification (GTDB taxonomy): domain Bacteria; phylum Myxococcota_A; class Polyangia; order Polyangiales; family Sandaracinaceae; genus JAUHXR01. The sequence continues at coordinate 29,255 of JBFWYI010000005.1, forward strand.
CGCGCTCGATCAGCACCTGCTTCGTTCGCACCACGGATCCCGGAGGCGAGGACCGTATCACGGATGCCGAGATGCGCCCCGGCGCGCTCCGCCTCATCCGGTGGCGGTTACTGCCGTGTGGGGACTCTCCCTTCACCGCTCGCGGGCCTGGTAAGATCGACCCGCTCGATGGGCGTCGAGGACATCTCCGCACGTGACCGGGAGCCCGAGTTTCTGGGCACCGAGCGGTTCGCGCTTCGGCGGAGGCTGGGCGACGGATCGTTCGGCGTCGTCTTCGAGGCGTTCGACCAAGTGCGCAACGGTCCCGTCGCGCTCAAGTGGCTCCGCTATGCGGACGCGGAACAAGTCTTCCACTTCAAGAACGAGTTCCGCGCGCTCGCGCAGATCAGCCACCCGAACCTCGTCCAGCTCCTCGACCTCGAGTCCGACGGCAACCGTTGGTTCTTCACGATGGAGCTCATCCGCGGCGTGCCGCTGCCGGAGTACTTCCGACCCGACTGGCTGCCGCCCGGTTACGAGACGTTGAGCGCGAACTCGGGGCGCTACCAGGTGATGGCGGGCGCGGCGGGCGACGAGGCGCCCGAGCCGGCGCGCGACGTGCGCGTCCGTGAGCTCGACGTCGACCCCCCCGATGTGCGCATGGTGTTCAGCCAGCTCGCGGCGGGGATCCACGCGCTCCACGGCTCGAACAAGCTGCATCGCGACCTCAAGTGCCAGAACGTCCTCGTCACGCCGGATCGCCGCGTGGTGATCCTCGACTTCGGGATGGTGCGCGAGCTCGGCCGCGGCGCGGACAGCGACATCGACGTGGCGGGCACACCCTTCTACATGGCGCCCGAGCTCATCGGAGGCGAGCCGAGCAGCCCCGCGTCCGACTGGTACTCGTTCGGCGTGATGCTCTTCCGAGCGCTCACCGAGGAGCTACCGTTCGATGGGCCGATGCTCCGCGTGATGAGCGCGAAACAGCAGCGGGAGGCGCCGCGCGCCTCGGAGCGCGTCCGGTCGATCCCCGAGGACCTCGACGTGCTGTGCGCGCGCTTGCTCGCGCGTGACCCGCGCGCGCGGCCGACCGGATCCGAGATCCTCGCCGCGCTCGGGACGCTGACGCCATCGCGCGCGATCGACGCCAACCTCGACGACGGCGACGTCTTCGTCGGCCGCCGTCGCGAGCTGCGCGCGCTGGAGGTCGCGCGGGCGCGCACGCGGGCCGGCTCCCCGGCGGCGGCGCTCGTGCACGGTCCGAGCGGCATCGGCAAGACCGCGCTCGTCCGCTACTTCCTCGACCGGCTGCAGCAGGCGGAGCCGACGGCGCTGGTCCTGCGCGGCCGCTGCTACGAGCGCGAGACGCTGCCGTACAAGGCGCTCGACGAGGTGATCGATCAGCTCGTCGCGTACCTCGGGACGCTCACCGCTTCCGAGCTCGCGGAGCTGGTGCCCGACCGTGTCAGTGATCTTTGCGTTGCGTTTCCGTCGTTCGTCCGGATCCCGCGGTTCGCGGAGTCGGTCGATCGAGGAGCCGAGGCGCCCGACCCGATCGAGCGACGCCGCCGCGCGGGCGAAGGGCTGGAAGATCTCTTGCGGCGTCTCGCGCGCCGCCGGACGGTGATCATCGCGATCGACGATCTCCAGTGGGGGGACCGGGACAGCGCGCTCCTCGTCCGTCCGCTGCTCAGCGATCGCCGCGCCGTGCCCGTGCTCTGGCTCGGGACGTATCGGACCGAGGACGCCGAGGCGAGCGCGTTCGTCTCCGCGCTGTTCGAGACCGGGCAGCGCGAGGGACCGGCCGACGCGATCGTGATCGAGGTCCCACGGCTGAACGAGGAGGCGTCCCGGACGCTGCTCGAGCTGCGCCTCAAGGGTCGCCCGCGCGACGAGCAGCTGCTCGAGGAGCTCACCGAGCAGGCGGCGGGGAGCCCGCTCTTGATCGATCTGATGTTGCGCCACGCGCGCGACGCCGACGCCCAGCTCAACACGGATCTCGCCTCCGTGCTCCGGCAGACGATCGAGCCGCTCGCCCCGCAGGCGCGCGCGTTGCTGAACGTGATGGCGGTGCGCGGCCGTCCGATCGCGGCGAACGACGCGAGCCACGCGCTCGACGTGGACGGGCTCGACTCGATGCTGCTCGCGCAGCTGCGCAACGCGAAGCTGATCCGTCAGCGCGGCGCGGAGCCGACGGTGGAGCTCGAGCTCTATCACGATCGGATCCGCGAGGCGGTGGCGAGCGGGCTCGACGACGACGAGGAGCGCCGGCTCCACGGGCGCCTCGCGCGGGCGCTCCTCGCGCGGCCCGGTGCGGACCCCGAGGCGCTGGCCTCGCACTTCCTCGGCGCGGGTGAGCGCGCGGAGGCGTTCCGGTACACCGTCGACGCGGCGCGTAACGCGCAGGCCTCCCTCGCGTTCGAGCGCGAGGCGCAGCTCTTGGAGTCCGCTCTCGAGCTGATCGACGACGCGCCGCGCATCGAGCGCGGTCTGGCCCATGCGGGCATGGATGCGCTGAGCCTGCGCACCGAGCTCGGCCACGCGCTCCGCAACGCGGGCCGCGGCGTGGCGGCGGCGAAGGCGTATCTGCGCGCGGCCGGTCTCGCCGCCGCGGCGCGCGCGCTCGAGCTGCGGCGCCTCGCCGCCGAGCAGTACCTCTTCAGCGGACATCTCGACGAGGGCCGAGGCGTGCTCCGCGGTGTGCTGTCCGAGGTGGGCTTGTCGATGCCGGAGCACCCGGCGCGTGTGCTCGCGGAGTTCCTGGCTCGACGTGTGCAAGTGAGATTGCGAGGGACGCGCTTCGTCGAGCGCGCCGAGGCCGATATCCGGCCCGAGGTGCTGATGAAGATCGACACGTGCTGGTCGGTCGCGATCGGGTTCGCGATGGTCGACCCGGTGCTCGGCGGCATCTTCCAGGCTCGGCACATGCTGATGGCGCTCGATGCGGGCGAGGTCAGCCGCATCGCGCGCGCGGTCGCGGTCGAAGTGCCGTTCGCGGCGACGGCGGGCTCGAAGAACGACGAGCGCACCGGCGAGCTCGCGCGGCTCGGTCGCGATCTCGCCGATCGCGACGGGAGCGGGTTCATCCAGGGGCTGTTGGCGTCGTCGAGCGGCGGCGCGGACTGGCTCTGCGGGCGATGGGTCGACGCGGAGCGTCTCGAGGAACGTGCGTTGTCGATCCTGCGCTCGCAGTGCAGCGGCGTCGCGTGGCAGATCGGGAGCTCCACCGTGGTGCTGCTCGACGTGCTCTGGCGCATGGGGCGTTGGGACGAGCTGCTCGCGCGTTGGCCCCAAGTGCTGGACGAGGCGACGACGCGCGGCGATCGGCTGCTCGAGATCTACACGCGCATCAAGTTCAAGACGCTCGATCACATGGCGGCAGGCCGACCCGAGCAGGCGATCGACGAGAGCCGCCAGGCGCTCGCGCGCTGGTCGCAGCCGGGGTTCCAGCTCCTCCACTTCTGGGATGCGTTCGTCAATGTAGAATCCCTGCTCTACCAAGGCGCGCCGGATCGTGCGCGCGAGCGAGCGGGCGGAGTCTCGGGCACGGTGCGAAGGAGCGGGCTCCTCCAGCTCCAGATGTACGACATCACGTGGCGGGACCTCGGGGCGCGGGTGGCTCTCGCCTATGCGGACAGCACGACCGGACGCGCGCGGAGCAAGGCGCTCGACGCGGTGGTGGCGGCGGCCAAGGACATCGAGGGGAGCGGCGCCGAGTGGGCGCGCGGGGTCGCCGGTCTGTTGCGCGCGGGCGAGCGGAGCTTGTCCGGGCGTCCCGGCGAGGCGGAGCGCGAGCTGCGCCTGGCGGAGCGCGGGCTGACGAAGGCGAACATGGCGCTCCACGCGCGCATGGCGCGGCTCGCGGCGGCTCGCCTCGAGGGCGATCGACGCAGCGAGCGCGAGGAGCTGGACGCCCTCCGCGACCTCGGGCTCGCCGAGCCGGAGCGCTGGCTCCACGTGATCGCGCCCGGTCGCTGGTCGCGCTGATACGATTGCGCCGTGGACCCACGCTCGCCTCTCGCCCCGCCGCTCGCTCCCCCGCTGCTCGCGCCGACCGGCCGGCGGCGGTCCTCCGCTCGCCGCTCGCGCGGTGCCCTCCTCCTCGGTGCGCTCGTCGCCCTCTTCGCGATCGGCTGCGGCGACGACGACGACGCGGCGCCGGGCGGGTCCCGCGGCGACCCGACGCCGACCTCGGCGACCGACGATCCGAGCGATCCCGATCCCCACGAGACCGAGGCATCGCCGAACGGACGGCTCGCGCCGGGAGAGACCGGAGGGCCCGCGTCGTTCGTCGCGCCGACCGCGCCGCCCGGAGGCTGCGCGTTCTCCGAGGCGAGCGCGGCCTGGCAGCGACCGGGTTGGGTCGACATCGCGGCGACGGATCGAGGCTTCCTCATCGGAGGCACCGCCGATCACGGCGCGTACGAGATGGCGTTCCTCGCCACGGTCGGCTCGGGCGGCGGCGCGTCGGTGATGACGCAGACGCGGCTCGAGGCGCCGGTGCCGGACACGCATCGCCGCGCGCCGCCCGCGCTGGAGGTGGCGGGCGAGCACGCCGCGCTGTCGCTCGTCGATGGGCAGGGGCGGCTCCTCATCGCGCGCTTCGATCCGCTCGACTCGGGCGCGTTGCGTTTCTACGAGGTCGCGCCGGGCGCATCGCTCCGCTTCTCACCGGCGCTCGCGCGGGTGCGCGGCGCGTGGTGGGTGGCGTGGACGGAGGAGCGCGGCGAGCACGGGCGGCGGCTGTTCGCGCTCCGGGTTCCCGACGAGGGCGACGTCGGCGATCCGATCGACCTCACGCCGTCGGCCGGCGGCGGCGCGGCGCCGGCCTTCATCCAAGGCGCGGAGCCGCCGAGCCTCGTGTTCCTCGACGCGCGCGAGGGCACCTCGGTCGCTCACCGCGCGACCGTGGAGGGGAACGCGTTCTCCGAGGTCAGCGTCGCGCGTCCGGTGGGGATGGTCACCGATCCGCCGATGATCGCGGCGTTCCGCGTGGCGCAGAGCGACTTCCTCGTCTACACCGGGATCGGCACCGCGGCGACGACCGCGGTCGGCCTCATGCCGCTCGCGGGGACGGACTCGCCGACGCCGATCGTGCCGGGCACCGGGTACGGCGTCGTCTACCTCGACGCCGCGCCGTTGCCCGAGGGCGGCGCGATCGTCGTGGCCGACGCGCCGATCGGCAACACGCCGACTTCGCCTCGCGAGATGCACGTACGCCGCTTCGGCGCGACGGGCGGGCTCTCCGAGCCGGCCGTCCTCCATGGGCCCTCGGAGAGCACGACCCACGCCCGCGTCGCCGTCCGTCGCGACGTGATCGCCGTGACGTTCCGGAGCGACGTCGGCGTGCACGCGGCGGTCGGGCGCTGCGCGGAGTAGCACCTCGCCAGGCGGATCCCCGCCGCGAGGTGCTCGACCGTCACGCGCTCGCGTGACGGGCGGGCGCGGAACGAGAGTTGCGGGGTCCTTCGCGGACGGTCCCGCTCGTCATCTCGCCGAACACATGGCTCGGGCGCACGGTCGGCGCGATGGGCGACGGGGTCACCTCGCTCGATGGGAACATCTGCACGAACGCGGGCGCCTCGGGCACGCGGTCGACGAGCGAGCGCTCGAGGATCATCGAGTTGTACTGCTCGGCATAGTACTCGGGCGTGTTCGAGTTGAGCACGACCTCGACGTCGTACTCCCGCGCGAAGCCGCGAAGCCCCGGGATGCGCGATTCGTACGGGCTCCAGTTGTCGCAGCTCGTCCCGTTCTCGCTGCAGCCGAAGACGCCGCGCTCGCCGTGGACGAACACCGTCTGGTTCCCGCTCGTGTGACCGGGCGTCCGGACGAGGAGGCAGCCGTCGCCGAGCCAGAGGTCGTTCTCCGTCAAGACGACCTTCGATGTCGCGACGTCGTCCTTCCCGTCCGCGATGAAGAAGTGGCGCTGGCTCGGGTGGAGGTGATCCCAGTCTTCCCACTCCACTTTGGGCGCGAGCAACACCGCGTTCTCGAAGCGCGCCGCGATCTTGTCGCGCAGTCCGTCCCCGTGCTCGGTCCCGAGCGTCGCGCGCAGATCCACGGTGTGGAAGTGATCCCACGCGATCACGTCGATGTCCGACGGCGCGAGCCCGAGTTGGCCGAGGCTCTCTTCCACGGTGCCGAAGCGCGCGGGCATGAACCGCTCCGCCCATCCGTAGCGCTCCTCGAACCGTACGAAGTACGGCGTCTTGCGTGCGCTCTCGCGGTCGGTCGGGTTGAACAGCACGTTCTTGAGCTCGCCCTCGGCCTCCACCTGGATCAACAGCGCTCGGTGCTGCATCAGCACGTACGGCCACGGGACGCGCGCGGCGGCCTGGAACGCGAAGCGCGTGGGGTAGGGCAGGTCGGAGACCGGCAACGTGCGCACGGACACGACGCGAGGCCCCTCGCGAAGAGAGTCGGACAGGCGCTCGGCGGCGCGGCGCAGCTTGTCGCCGCGCACGCCCATGCTGCGCTCGGCGCGCGCGCCGTCGAAGTCGTGGATCGATCGGATCCACGGGACGCGCGCGTCGATCGGCTCGCCGAGCTTCATCCGCGCTTACCCGTGAGCTCGGCGTAGCTGCGCCCGGGCTCGGCGTCGCTGGACCAAGGAAGTCCCGCTGCCTGCCAGCCGGGCTCGGTCACTTGACCGAACGGATCGCGCGCGCCGCCGGCCCCCGCGCGCTGATCGACGAGTCCGGTGTAGCCGACCCGCTCGAGCATCTGGATCGCGTTGAGCGATCGGCCGCCCGAGCGACAGCCGACGACGATCTTCGCGTCGCGATCGGTGAACACCTTCTCGACCTCCGCCACGAAGTCCGGGTTCGGCTGCATGCCGCCGGCGCCCGCATGGAGGAGAGGGATGTTGTACGCGCCCGTCGGGTGGCCCTCGTCGAACTCGGGGATCGAGCGCACGTCGAGATAGACGTAGCCCTCTTCGCGCATCCGGCGGTCGGCTTCCTGGGGACTGATCCGGGTAGGCATCGGTGGTCCCTGCGCCCGACGCGGAGCTTCGTCAAGGCCGCGGCTCGCTCGGCGCCCGCGTCAACGCTGCGAGTCGCGGAGGAACAGATCTTCCAGCGTCTCGCGGGTCGGGGTCACCGACATCACACGCGCGCCGGCCGCGATCGCGTTCGCCAGGAGCTCGCTCAGCTCGTCGCTGGGCACCCGCACGGCCACGTCGTCGCCCTTGGTTCGATGGACGTCGGGGCCGAGCTGCTCCTCGAGCGCCTCCGACACGTCGGCGAGCACGACCTCGCACGTCTGCGAGCGCCCCAGCAGCTCGCTGAGCCGACCGTAATGGCGCACCTCGCCGCGCTGGAGGATCCCCACGCGATCACACAGCTGCTCGACGTCGGTGAGGATGTGGCTCGTGAAGAGGATCGTCTTTCCCGCGCGATGCTCCTCCGCGATCAGCTCGCGCACCTCGCGCCGCCCGATCGGATCGAGGCCGCTCATCGGCTCGTCGAGGATCAGCAGCTCCGGGTCGTGCAACATCGCTTGCGCTAGACCGATCCGCTGCGTCATCCCCTTGCTGAGCTTGCCGATCGGGCGATCGACGGCGCCGCTCAGGCCGACGCGCTCGATCATGAGGGTCGCGCGCTTCTTGCGCGTGGGGGCGTCGAGCCCGGTGAGCCGCCCGCAGAGATCGAGGAACTCGAGCGGCTTGAGGTACTGATACACGTAAGGGTTCTCGGGCACGTACCCGATGCGCTGCATGAGCGAGGGACGATGCCGTGTGTCGCCGAACAGCTCGATCGTCCCCGCGGTCGGGAAGATGAGGCGCAGCACCATCTTGATGGTGGTCGTCTTGCCGGCACCGTTGGGGCCGAGCAGCCCGAAGATCTCGCCTTCCCGGACCTCGAAGTCGACGCCGCGCACCGCGTCGATGCGCTTGCGGAAGAACCCGAGGCGAAATGTCTTTTGCAGGCTACGCACCGCGAGGACGACGTCGCTCATCCGTCCTGTCTCCGATCGAGGTCCGTGCGATCGAGCGCGACGAGGAGCGCCGCGATCACGCGCTCGACCTCGTCGTCGGTCATCGTCCCGAAGATCGGGATCGCGAGGCCGCTCGCCTCGATCGCGCTCGCGCACGGGAAGCGCGCGTCGTCGCCGAGCCCCGAGAAGCTGCCGATGTGGTGGAGCGCGTACGAGAGCCTCCCCGCTTGGACGCCCGCCTCGCCGAGGGCGCCCACGATGGTGTCGCGACGCTCCGCGCCGACGAGGATCCCGTAGGTCTGGAAGTTCGGTCGACCGCCCGGGCTCGGCGAGGGCAGACCGACGCGACCGCGCAGGGCGGCGTCGTAGCGCGCGGCGATCGCTCGGCGGCGCGCCACGATCGCGTCGAGGCGGGTGAGCTGGACCGAGCCGATCGCCGCCGCGATCTCCGTCAGCCGCTGGTTGCCGGCCGGCGTCACGAAGTCCCCCGGCGCGCGCTGACCGTGGTTGCGGAAGACGCGTAGCCGGTCGGCGATCCGCGGATCGTCGGTCAGACACGCGCCGCCCTCGGAGGTCGTGATGAGCTTGCGCGGGTGGAAGCTCAGGCACGCGATGGTACCGAACGTCGCGGACGGTCGGTCGTGGAGCGTCGCGCCGATCGAGCACGCGGCGTCGACGATGGTCGGGAGATCCGGCAGCGCCTTCGCGATCGCGACGTGGTCGGCGGGGTTACCGAACTGATCGATCACGATCGCGGCGCGCGTGTCGGGACGGCGCGCGGCGGCCAGCGCGGCGGCGCTCGCGTTCCAGGTGTCGCGCTCGACGTCGACGAGCGCGAGCTGCGCGTTCGCGCGCGCGATCGCGTGCGCGGGGCTCGGCCACGACAGCGCGGGGCAGAGGACCGAGCCGTCGCGGATCTCGAGCGCGGCGAGGGCGAGCTCGAGCGCGGCGGTGCCGCTCGAGCAGGCGACCGCGTGGCGTCGACCGCACACCTCCGCGAGCTCGCGCTCGAACGCCTCGACGCGAGGGCCTTGTACGAGCATCCCCGTCGCGAGCACCGCGCGCGCCGCCTCGGCCTCCTCGTCTCCGAGCCACGGTCGCGCCAGCGGGATCACCGCCGACATATACCGCGCGCGGTCGCGCGGCAGAACCGTTTGGCGATCGAGCGCCCGAGATGGGTATCCTCGTGGTCTTGGCGAAGTCCTCGACACCGCCGCCCGAGAGCCTGGGGCGCTATCGGATCGTGCGCCGCCTCGGCGCGGGCGGGATGGCCGAGGTGTTCCTGGCGAAGTCCACCGGCGCCGAGGGGATCGAGAAGGTCCTGGTGGTCAAGCGCGTGCTCCCGAGCTTCGCGCGGAGCCCGCGGTTCATCTCGATGTTCGTCGACGAGGCGAAGGTCGCGATGCGGCTGAACCACCCCAACATCGTCCAGGTCTACGCGTTCGAGCAGGTGAAGAACGAGTTCCTCCTCGCGATGGAGTTCGTCGACGGCCTCGATCTCGGGCGGCTCATCAGCGCGGCGCGCCGCCAGAAGACGCGCATCCCCCACGCGCTCTGCGCGTACATCGTCAGCGAGGTCGCGAAGGGCCTCGACTACGCGCACAACCGCAAGGACGAGAGCGGCGAGCCGATGGACATCGTCCATCGCGACGTGAGCCCACAGAACGTGCTCGTCAGCTACGACGGGATCGTCAAGGTCGCCGACTTCGGCATCGCGCGCGCGCGCCTCGTCAGCGAGGAGACCGGCGTCATCAAGGGGAAGTTCTCGTACATGTCGCCCGAGCAGGCGCGCGGGCAGCGCGTCGATCGACGGAGCGACGTGTACTCGCTCGGGGTGCTCCTCGCCGAGCTGTCGATGGGCCGCCCGATGTATCCGGGCCAGCAGGGGATGGAGGTCCTCGAGCAGGTCCGCGACGGCAAGCTCACGTATCCTCGCAACGTCGATCCGAGCGTGCCGATCGACCTCGATCAGATCGTGCGCAAGGCGACCGAGCTCGACCGCGAGCACCGGTTCGCGAACGCGCGCAAGCTGGCGACGGCGCTCACCCGCTGGCTCCACAGCACCGATCAGATCCTCGACGCGACCGACCTCGAGAACCTCGTGATGGCGCTCGCCCCGCGGGAGGTCACGAGCCCCGACGGGATCGTGGCGGGCCCCGGCCAGGCGAGCGCGACGGCGCAGACCCACGCGTCCCTGCCGAACGTGGGTGGACGCGAGCTGCGCGAGCGACGCAACGTGGTCGTGGTCCACGGCGTGTTCCGCGAGCCCGATGGCGCGCGCGCCGACGGCACCCCGGGTGACCCGAAGCTGGGCGAGCAGGCCCAGCGCGTCCTCGAGGACATCGCGTACAAGTATCACGCGATCGTCGACTGGCCCGAGGGCGCGGGGAAGGGGAGCTTCCGCCTGCTGATCGGGCTCGGCCGAGTGTCGGTGGACGATCCGCTGCACGCAACGCGCGTTGCGATGGACGTGCTCGACGCCCTCCAGGGCTTGTCCGTCGATCGCGAGGTGCCGCTGACCGCGTCGATGGGCCTGAGCCGCGGCGTGGTCGCGACCGTGCGGGCGTCGAGCGGACGGCTCCGGTTCCAACCCCTCGAGGGCGTCTTCGAGGTCGCGCGCGCGCTCGGCGATCACGGGCAGGCGGGCGAGATCCTCGCGACCGGCGAGGTGTTCCGCCTCGCGAGGCGGGCGTTCAGCTTCGACGAGGAGGAAGTCCAGCAGATCGAGGTGGTCGGCACCGAGGTCGGCCCTCGGCACTTCCGAGCGTATCGACTGCGCGGCGCGCGCACGCGAGAGGAACGCGCCACCGAGGCGTGGGCGATCTCGGGCGAGGTCGGGCTCTTCGGTCGCGCGATGGAGCTGCAGGCGGTCGTCGACGCCTACACCGAGGTCTGCCGCGAGCATCGCAGCAGCTACCTCTGCGTGGTCGGCGAGCTGGGGGTCGGAAAGAGCGCCCTCGTCGCCGCCGCGCTCGACGGGCTCGAGCCGCCGCCGCGCGTCGTGCGGGTCGAGTGCTCGTTCGGCAGCCGCGAGGTGCCGTACGAGACGGTGGCCGAGCTGGTGCGCGTGACGTGCGGGATCCACGAGGACGCGAGCGCCGAGGAAGCGCGCAAACGCCTCGCCAAGGTGCTCAAGCGGGCGGTCGGCCCCGACGATCTCGCGGCGACGCGCGAGGCGCTCGAGCCGCTCATCACGCCCTCGGTCGGCGGCGGGGGCGATCCGGGGGATCGCTCGGCGAACCTGAACCGGGCGGTCCGGGCCTTGTTGGGCGGGCTGGGTCGCGGCGGTCCCGTCGTGGTGTGGGTCGACTCGCTGCAGTTCGCGGACACGCCGAGCATCCAGCTGATGTCACGCTTGATGCAGCGCTCGTACGAGACCGACCTGATGGTCATCCTCTCGAGCCGCGCCGACGAGCGCATCGAGGACCTCCTCGACAGCGTGCCGCGGGTCGACCTCGAAGAGCTCGACGATCAGGAGCGGCGTCGCCTCGTGATGGCGCGCTTCGGCGGCGCCAAGGTCGCGCCGGAGATCGCGCAGGCGATCGTGCACCGCGCGGGCGGCAACCCGTTCTTCCTGATCGAGCTCATCGACGCGCTCCGCGATCGTGGCGTCGTCACGATCGAAGGGAGCGGCGAGGACCGCAAGGTCGTCCGCCAGGCGGGCGCGCCGTTCGCGCTACCCACGACGCTCGAGGACGTCATCGCGGCGCGCCTCGCGGAGCTGCCCGAGCCGGAGCGCCACGCGCTGCGGTGGTTGGCGGTGACGGGCCCGGGGATGAAGAGCGCGGAGCTCCACACCCTGACCGGCGAGGCGCTCGACGAGGAGCTGAGCGCGCTCGAGGAGCGCGGCCTCATCCAGCGGCGCGCGGGCGGAGGCCTGTTCTTCCCGAGCGCGGTCGTGCGCCACGTCGCGTACGAGTCGATCGACAGCACCGACCGCGTGCGCATGCACCGGATGATGAGCAACTACCTCACCGCGCTCGACCTCCCGATCGCCCCCGCGCGGCTCGCGTTCCATCGCGAGCAGGCGGGCGACCGCAAGGGCGCGGCGGACGCGTACTTCGCGGCGGGGCAGGCCGCTCACCTCATGTACTCGCACGACGAGGCGATGCGCTTCTTCGGCCGCGCGGTGGCCCTGGCGCCGCTCGCCTCCGACGTCGCGTTCTCCGCGCACGAGGCGCGCGAGCAGATCCTCCGCGCGCTCGGCCGCCGCAACGAGCAGCGCAAGGAGCTCAATGCGCTGCGCGAGCTGGCCGAGCGCTCGCGCGATCCGAGGCAGATCGCGATCGCGTTCAGCCGACTGGCGCGTTTCGATCTCGATGCCTCGCGCCATGCCGGGGTCGACGCGATGCTGCGACGCGCGCTCGACTCCGCGATCGCGGCCGAGGATCGCGGCGCCGAGATCGAGGCGCTGCGCCTGCTCGGTCAGCTCCGCCGCGACCAGGGCGATTCTCAGGGCGCGATCGATGCGTTGGACCGCGCGCTCGCGCGGGCGCAGACGGACGCGCGCTACCTCGCCTCGCGCGGGCAGACCCTGATCCAAAAGGCGATCCTCCTCTGGCGCGCCGGTCGCCTCGAGGACTCGCTCGACGCATCGGCCGAGGCGGTGGTCATCTTCCGCCGGCTCGGGCTGAAGGGTCACGAAGCGCACGCCCTCTCGAGCCTCGGGGTGGCGCTCGCCCATCGCGGTTCGTTCGAGGACGCGATCCTCATGATGCGCGCGTCGATCCTCCTCGACCGCGAGATCGGAGACCGCCTCCACCTCGGCCGCAAAGTATCGAACGTGGGACAGCTCTACGCGGAGCTCGGCGACGTCGACAACGCGCTCGGCTTCCTCAAGCGCGCACTGGACGTCTTTGCGGTGTTCGACGACGACCAGAGCGGTCGCTCCGACTCGCTCATCGCGCTCAGCGAGCTGCTCGCCGAGCAGGTCGGCGACCTCGAAGCGGCCGAGGACGTGCTCGGGCAGGCGCGCGCGATCGCGGAGCGCGTCCAGGACCCCTACGATCTGAGCCACGTCTACGTGGTCGAGACGGGCATCCGGCTCGCTCAGCGCGACTTCGAAGGCGCGGTGCGGAGCTCGTCCGCTGCGCTCACCCATGCCCGCGTCGCGGGAGGGCACGAGCTGGTCGCCATGGCTTCGCACGCGCAGGCGCTCGCGCATACCGACCGGGTGAGCGAGGCGGTCGGCGTGGCGTCGGAGGCGTTCTCGCGGATCGAGGGCCGCACCGACGTCGAGCGGGCCGAGCGCGTGTATCTCTATTGCGCGCGGGTGTTCGAGCGCGCAACCCAGGTGGACATGGCGACGGAGGCGCGCGCGCACGCGCGCGAGGTGATCGAGCGACGCCTCGCGCAGATCCGCGACGCGCACCTTCGCGATACGTATCAACGATCCTGGATCGTCCGTGCGATCCGCGAGCCCGGATCCGCCACCCCGTGAAGGTCGGGCTCGTCCTCTCGGGCGGAGGCGCGCGCGGCGCCTACGAGGTCGGCGTCCTCTCGTACCTGTTCGAGGCGCTCGACCCTCCGATCGGGGTGATCTCGGGGACCAGCGTGGGCGCGATCAACGGGGCCTACCTCGCGTCGTGGCTCCACGAGCCGCGCGTCGGGCTGAGCCGGCTGATCGAGCTCTGGACCGGGCTCCGCGTCCCCGCCGTCCTCGGGTTCGATGTGGCCCACGCGAGCCGCGTACCGCGCCTCTTGTTCGGCGGTCGCCGAGGGATCGGCATGTTCGACGCCGAGCCGATGACGCAGCTGATCCGGGCGGGCATCGACTACCGCCAGCTCGAGCGAAACCTGCGCTCGGGACCGCTCTCCGCCCTCACCGTGACCGCCACCCACGTCGGGTCCGGGCGCTCCGTCTGCTTCGTCGCGCAGAGCCCCGGCGCGCCCCCGCTCACCGGGCTCTCGCCGAACGTGGTGGTGCGGCCCGCGACCATCCTCGCGCATCACGTCCTCGCATCGGCCGCGATACCAGTGATCTTCCCGCCGGTCGGGATCGAGGACGAGCTGTACTGCGATGGCGGGCTCCGGCTGAACACTCCGTTGTCGCCGGCGATCCACCTCGGCGCCGATCGGGTGCTCGTGATCGGGCTCAACAGCGGGGTGCGGGCTCCCCGCGCGGAGCTCGCGTCCGGCGTGTTCCCTGGCCTGCCGTTCCTGTTGGGCAAGGTGCTCAACGCGTTCCTGCTCGATCACGTGAACCTCGACCTCGAGGTGCTCGAGCGGACCAACGAGCTCCTGCGCGACGCGGAGGCGACCTATGGCGCCGACTTCCTCGCCCGCTTGAACGAGACCACGGTGGCGCGCGGCGGGGTCCCGCGCCGGATCGTCCCCGCGATGGCGCTCCGCCCGAGCAGGAACATCGGCGAGCTCGCGAGAGGCTTCCTCTCTCGCGAGCGCGACGCCCTACGCCGCCAGCTCGGGCGCGCCTGGCTCCGCGTGCTCGACGTCGGCGAGGGCTCGAGCTCCGCGGACCTGGCGAGCTACCTCCTGTTCGACGGTCGTTTCGCGCGTGAGCTCATCGAGCTCGGCCGTCGAGATGCGGCCGCCCAGCACGAGGAGCTCGCTCGCTTCCTCGATGCGCCCGAGCGCGCCGGTTGATCCCCAGAACCGCGTCCCAGAGTGGGGCAAATTGTGGATAACAGTCCGTAACTATCTGGATCTAAACGCGGATCGACAGGACTACGAGCTGTGCTATCGTTGGGGATAAACGTATCAATGGTCAGGCCATGGGTCGACTGAAGGAGGTCTCATCGGCGAGCGCGCCAGAGGACTACCTCCGTCGCGCGCGTGACGCGCCCTCCTGGGAGGAGCGCGCCGCCTACGCATCGGACGGGCTCGCTCGGGCGAGCGCGGATCCCGACGCGGAGGTCGACACGCGCTTCCTGCTCCTGCGTCAGCTCTACCTCGCGCAGCTCGAGGGCCACCGGTTCCGTGAGGCGCTCTCGAGCGCGGAAGCCATGGCCGCGCTGGGTCCCATGCGCGACGTCGCCCACCATGACGCGTCCCGGGTGCACATCGCGACCGGCGACCTCCCCGCCGCCGTATCACAGCAGCGCCTAGCCGCCCGCTCCGCCCCACCGGACCGGAGGAGCTTTCAGCTCTGGAACCTCGCGAACCTCCTGCACCGTCACGGTGACCTCGACGGCGCGCTCGGCGCGCTCGAGCGGGCCGAGCGCTGGTCGAAGGAGGACCGCCCGCTCATCGTCGCGCACCGCGCGTGGATCGATCTCCAAGCCGGTCGCGCCGTCGAGGGCCTCGACCGGATCGTGGCGACGCTCGAGGCCTCGCGCGTCGGTGCCGGCATCGGTCGGTGGGTGCTCGGCATGATCGCGCACGAGATGGGCGACCGTCGCGCGGCGGCCGTGCACCTGCGCGCGTTCCTCCGCCGACACTCCGCTGCGGATGCCGTGCAATCGATCGCGCTGCGCGAGGAGCTCCGACTCGCGCGCACCACGCTCGCGTCGATCGAATCCGACTGACGGACAGCGCCACGTAAGGCGGACCGGTCCCTTCGCGCCACGGAGGGGCTGGGGTAGAGTGCCGGCGCCGCGATGGCGTGGAGGCTTCGATGAACGCGCGTACCGTCTCGATCCTGGTTCTCGGCGCTGCGATGGCGGCCTGCTCCGACTCGCACGGCCCGGGCGACGACGACGCGGGCGGGATCGTGTTCGACGCGGGCTCGCAGCCGGACGGAGGAGCGCCCCGGGTCTGCGGCAACGGTCGGCTCGAGCCGGGCGAGATGTGCGATGACGGCAACAACACCGCCGGCGACGGCTGCGACGCCACGTGCGGCCGCGAGGCCTTCTGCGGCGACATGACGGTGGACACCGGCGAGACCTGCGACGACGGCAACAACCGCTCGGGCGACGGCTGTCGCTCGGACTGTGGGAGCGACGAGACGTGCGGCAACGGCATCGTCGACTTCGCGGTCGGCGAGATCTGCGACGGCTCGCCGATGTGCGGCGTGGACTGCCACACCGTGACCGGGTGTGGCGACGCGACCGTCACCCCGCCCGAGGTCTGCGACGACGGCAACATGGCGTCGTTCGACGGGTGCAGCGGCGCGTGCGCGAACGAGATCGCGCTCGTCATGGACTCGCTCGCCCTCGCGACCCGCGGCCACGGCTGCGACCTCAACGGCGATGGCGCCCCGGACAACGCGTTCGCGATCGCGCTCGGCCTCATCTCGGGAGCGCTCGGCCCGCTCATCATGGATGCGGTGATCAACGGCGACACGCGCCTGCTCCTCGCGATGCAGGGCCTCGACGACCCGCAGGGCATCGACGACTCGGACTTCCGCATCGCGTGGCTGCTCGGTGCCGACGCGGATGGCGATCCGAGCAACGACTACAACGGTACCGGCACGTTCACCGTCGACCCCAACGCGATCAACCCGGATGGCTCCGCGGTCACCAGCGTCCAGAGCCGCGTGATGGGCCGCATGGTGTTCGGTGGTCCGGAGGACATCCCGCTCCCCACCGGCGCCATCCTCCCGATCGAGCTCAAGGACGGGCGCATCCAAGGCACCACCGTGGCGGCCGGCGGAGAGCTCTACAACATCGAGGATGGCCTGCTCTGCGGCGGCATCCCGATCGAGCTCCTCTCGGTGGCCGGCGGCTTCCTCGGCTCCATGCTCTCCACCGATCCGCCGTGCGACGGCGGCGACCCGCCCGAGCTCCTCGACGTGCTGATCGCCGGTGGCACGGCGACGGTCATGTTCGGTGGCAACCCCTTCCCGCTCACCTTCAGCGGGACCGCACCCGACCTCGACCTCGATCACGACGGTCTCGAGGGCTTCCAGATCACGGCCGAAGGTCCTGCGAACTGCCAGCCGGTCATCACCCAGTGCACGGACGGTGACGGAACGGCGATCACGGGCCGTGGCTGCTTCGCCGACCCGCGGATCGCGGACGGCTTCAGCGCCGCGTTCGACTTCACCGCCATCCACGCGACGCTGGTCCCGGCACCGTAAGACATCTTGTCGCACCGGTGCGGCTCGACGGACCGGTGGGCTCCGTCGAGCCGCTTTCGCCGCCATGACGAGGGTGCTAGGGTGGCCGCCCTCATGAGCGGCCCGATCAGGACCCTCGACGACGCGTGGGCCGCGCAAGCGGCAGGACGTTCGACGGACGCGTTGCGCGCGTGCCTCGCCATCCTCGCCGCGGACCCGTCGCAAGTCGGCGCGGCGGCGCTCGCCGCCCGCGTCTTGCACTCGCTGGGCGAGCCGACCCCGCCGTCGGTGGTCGACGTCTTCGTCCGCCGCGGCGACCTCCCGATGGCCGTCGCGCTCGCGGAGCTGACCGAGCATGCGCGCGCCACGCGCCGCGCGATCGCCGAGGCGTTCGGCCGCGGATCCAAGCGGGCAAAGGACGTTGCGCCCGCGCCCCCCCCGCTCCCGCCGAGCGTGATCACCGTCTCGAAGCAGCTCGCCGAGGCCGACGAGGCCGCGCTCCGGAAGGAGGGCCGCGCTGCGCTCACCGACCTCGGCACCGACCTTCCGGCCGCCGCGCCGGTGCCGATCCTCCCGCTCTTCGGCGCCCTCGACCCCTCCGCGCTGGAGCAGCTCCTCGGCGCGTGGGACGTCCGCTTGCTCTCGGCGGGTGACGTCGCCGTGCACGAGGGCGACGAGGGCAAGGACGCCTTCGTCGTGGTTCGTGGCGCCTTGCGAGCGACCCGCACGAACGCGGATGGATCGGGCGAGCTCGTCCTCGCCCAGCTGGGACCGGGCGCGATCTTCGGCGAGATGGCGCTCGTGAGCGACGCCCCGCGCGCGGCCAGCGTGTCCGCGATCGAGCCGACCCTCCTCTTGGTGGCAGGCCGGGACGCCCTCGAAGGCTTGGCCAAGGAGACCCCCGAGATCGGCAAGCAGCTCTCCGAGTTCTGTCGCGCCCGCATGATCTCCAACCTCATGCGGCACAGCGCGATCCTCGCGTCGGTCGAAGTCTCGGACCGCGAGGCGCTCATCGGTCGCTTCGCCGCGCGCCGCTTCTCCCGGGGCGAGGCGCTCGTCGAGCTGGGCGAGCAGACCGACGGCCTCTTCCTCCTCGCGAGCGGCGCCGTCAAGGTCGTCGGTCGCGACGCGGACGGCGACGAGCTCGAGCTCGCCCAGCTCGGCCCGGGCGACGTCGTCGGCGAGATCAGCCTCGTCCTCCGCCGCCCGGCCAGCGCTGACGTCCTCGCCACCCACCCGACCGTCGCCCTCGAGCTGAAACGCGAGCAATTTCAAGAAGCAATTCGCGAGCATCCCACGCTGTTGAGTGAACTCTACGAGCTCGCCACGAAACGGGAGGAGGAGACCCGCTCCGTGGTCGCCCAAGAAACGCTCGACGTAGAGGACGTGGTGCTGCTGTGAACCCCCTGCTCGATAGCGCCGTCCCGGCGAGGTTCGTCTACGGCGGCGTGGCGGTCGAGATGTTGCGTTCCAGAGACGAGGGGTTTGAGTTCGGTCCGGAGTTAGAGAAGCTCGCGAGCGTCGATCCCGGCGCGACCGTCGCCGGATCGGTTCACGTGACCGCGACCTGCATACCGGAGGAACAGGTCGGCGATGCCCGCGCGATCGACTGGCGCTGGGACGGGGTCGGGTGTGAACTCCGCGCGGGTCCTACCCGGGCTCAGGTGCGTCAGCTGTCGGAACGTCGGTTCGCCGCGACCGCGGTCAGTCCTCCGACACCCTGGGGCATGGACAGCCTGCTCGGCGGGCTGTCCTCCCTCGTCATTAACCGTGCCGGTGGTCTGATCCTCCACGCCTCAGCGGTCTCGCTCGGTTCAGAGGCCGTCCTGTTCATCGGTCGGTCTGGGGCCGGAAAGACCACCGCCGCCAACCAATGCTTGGGCGCTCGTTCGATCGCACACGACCGCGCGGTCGCCTTTCCGCGCGGGGATCGTTGGTGGGCGGCGGGCCTGCGTGGCGGCGAAGCCTGCGACTTGCCCCCGGAGCCGTGTTCGTCGCTTTCCCTTGGCGCCGTGTTCATCGTCGTTGCGGACCGGAGGGTGCGGGTGGAGCGACTCGAGACCACAACCGCAGTGCTGCGTTTGCGGGAGTCGGCGTTCGCCCTCAATGCGCATGAAGAGCAACGATTCGTGCTGGAACGAGTCGCAGCCCTCGTCGCGACGAACCGCGTGTTTGCGCTGCACACCGCGCTAGGGGTGAATCTCGCACCGGTCATTGCCCAGCACCTGAGCTCGGGTGGACAATAAAGATGGTGTCCAAGGAGACCTGTGTGCGACAGAGTGAGCGCACTGCCGCTCGCGTGATCAACGGCAAGGCGGTGGTAGTGGTCATCGACTCCCAAGAGCTGCACACCCTCAACGCGGTAGGCACACGCGTCTGGGAGCTGGCGACTCCGGCATCCGTCGATTCCATCGCACGCACTATCGCAAGTGAATTTGACGTGACTTGGGAGGTCGCACGGGCAGACGTCGAGCGCTTCGTTGGCGAGCTCTTGGAGCGCGGCATGCTAGAGGAAGTCCAGCGGCGATGACGTCTGCACCATTTCGAAGCCGAACTTCCGCGATGGAGGTGCTGACCCGTCTGGGCGAAATTGGTGGCCGGGGTACTGCGACGACCGCGATGATCGAGATCGCCGACCGATGCAACGAGGTGTGCGTGCACTGTTACCAAGTGCAGGGCACCAAGGGTGAGCTCGAGACGGCGGACTGGCGGCAAATTCTAGATGAGCTCGCGGAGCTCGGTGTCCTCGTGCTGACGATCTCCGGCGGAGAGGCCACGCTGCGCGATGACTTTCTCGAGCTCGTCGCGTATGCGAGACAGCTCAAGTTCGCCGTGAAGCTGTACACGAACGCGTTGCGTCTCGACGACGCGATGGCCGACGAACTCGCCCGACTCGCGGTGCAAGAGGTGCAGATCAGCCTCTACAGCCCACGTGCGGAGGTTCACGACGCAGTGACCGGCGTGCCGGGCTCGTTCGAGAAAGTCGTACGCGCGGTCAGGCTCTTGCGCGCGCGTGGCGTGGGGACCGTCATCAAGACGGTCCTCGCCTCGTTCAACGTCGACGACAGGGATGCGTACATCAAGCTCGCGTCCGACCTCGACACCGATTTCATGTTCGATCCACAAATTAGTCCGCGAGAGGATGGCGATCGTACCCCGCAGGCGTACGGCTTGAGTGTCGAGCAGCGCAGAGCCGTGCAGAAGGACGAGCGCCTCGTTCGCTCCAACGTGGTTCCAGCGAGTCGCGAGGAGCGTTTAGACCAAGCGCCTTGCGGAGCGTGCGTAGGACACGTTCACGTCGAAGCCAACGGCGAGCTACGACCTTGTACGCAGCTAGGTTGGAGCTATGGAGATGCGCGTGACGGTATTCGGCGCGCTTGGGAGAGTCGCCCTGTCACCCAACTACGCGACATGCGGTGGCGCGACTTGATCGGCTGCCGTGACTGCGAACTCTCGCCATACTGCTCGCGGTGCTATGCCAACGCGTTGAAAGAATCGGGTGACGCGTTGGCGCCCTACGCGTCCGCGTGTCAGCGCGCGCAGCTTCGATATGAGGCGGTTGTGGGGGTGCGTCCTTCGATCGACGCCGACGACCAATCACCGCCGGGAGTTGGGCCCTTTCGCGCGATCGCCCAGCACCGGTTCGTCCAGTTCTCGGCGACCAGACCTGCAAACGAGGACCGAGTTCGAGCTGCGCTCGGTTGGACCTTGGCGCCCGTCCAATCGGCCGTGCCGCAAACGGAGCTAGTCCAGATCCGGCGCAGGGGGCCTAAGAGAACCCGACCGACTGTCGTTCAAGAGCAGTCGACCGATGCCGAGCCACGCTCGACGGTCGTTGATTCGCGCGCCCCGTGTGGGCAGACTAAAGCCTGCTTGGAATAGCAGAAGGGGAGGCTCGAGTGTCTCAACTCGAAACGTGTGTCCGTTACGTCGTCTTGACTGCTCTCGCGGGCGTGGCCTTGGTCGGGTGCGACGGATGTGGAACGCCGCCCGGCAGCACCATCGAGATCGTGTTTCCCTCGGATGGTGCGACTCTCCGACTCGGCGACGACGCCGATCCGGACACGGACGGCGTGCAAGTCCTGCCCACCGCACGCGTGGTCGGGCTTGCAGCGGGCGACACGATCGAGATGCGCGTCGATGGAACGGTGATGGCCACCGCGCCGGTCATGTCCGACGGTCGGGTCATCTTCGGTGCGATCACCTTGGCGTCGGGAGCCAACACGCTCGTAGCTGCCACCGCGGCGGGGGACACTGAGTCTGCTCCCGTGACGGTCACTGTTAGTGAAACATGCTTCAACACAACGTTCGTTTCGCCGATGCCACCCATGGGCGGCAACCTCACGCTCGGGATGTCGGACGACACCGACGGCGAGATGTGCGGGACGACGTTCGAGACCACGGTGATCCTCTCGACGGACGCTGGCAGCGGAGCCACGGCCAACATCCTCGTCAACGGCACGCGCCGCGCATCGGGCACGGTCAACGGCACCACCGCGACGTTCAATGGCATCGCGCTGGACAACCGTGGCTCGACCGCGAACACCCTCGCGGTCGAGGTCGTCTCGGCCGACGGCGCCACGCGGTGCATGGATACGTTCCCGGCCAGCATCTTCGTCGACTGTGACGGACCGAGTTGCGAGATCACGCTTCCTGACACGATGAGCGCGTTCCTCAACCAGGACGACGACAACATGCCCGGGGCGCCGTTCACTACGAACTTCCAGGCGACGACCGATGCGGCCGGCCTCGGGCAAGACATTCGGCTAATCGTCGATGGCAACGAGACCGATGCACTCAGCTCGCCCACCACCGCCGTGGGTACGGGGGGCCAGGCCAACTTCGCGGACGTGATGCTCTCGGAGGGCGTGCACCGAGTGCGGGCGGAGTGCACCGATGGGGCCGGAAACGTGACGCGCTCAGGCGCGTCCGAGTGGACGGTCGACATCACCCCTTGCTCGATCATGATCGACGCGCCGGGCGAGGGCGACCTCTTCACTGACAACGACGACGAGAATCCAGGCCTCCCTGCGATTCAGATCATCGCCGATGGTACATCCGCGGGGAACGACTGCTCCGGTATCCGTGTAGGTCTGTGCGGCGGTCTCGACGCGATGCCCTACGACGCCTGGGAAGCGGCGTGGGTCAACGAGGTGACGCTGTCTTCGTCGGCCACACAGAACATGTGCGCCGAAGTGGTCGACCTCGCCGGAAATACCGCTCGTGTGATGCGCGGTATCATGGTTCGGACGGATTCCCCCCAGCTCGAGATTGTCACTCCGGCGACAGGTACCGCCTACAACGCGATGGGGACCGTCGGGCGCATTGCTGACCTCGATCCGGGCACGACCTCGTGTGAGGCGATGTTCGTCGTCAACTGTACGGATGTCGGCCAGCCAGTCGAGCTCATCCGATCGGACCTGATGAGTTTGCTCGTTGGAGGTACGGCGACATGCACGGCGATGAGCGGCCTACCGGCGCCCTACTTGGGGCAAGCCACGTTCCCCGCCGTCTCGCTGCCGAGCCTCGCCTCGCTGGTCACGCTCGAGATCACGGCCCGTCAGTCCGCGGATGGCCTGACCGGCACGAGCGACCCGATCACCGTGCTCTCCGATTGTGCTCCTCCGGATATCAGCATCGGCTCGCCCGCATGTGGCGCGACGCTGACGCTGGCCATGGATATGGACGCATCACAACCCGGGCTTCAGCGCGGGGTGACGGTGCGCAACGCGAACGTTCCGATGCCCCCGGTGGATCTCACGCTCACTCCGGGCATGGTCTACATGTCCAGCACCACGTCTGGCGTGAACACGACCTTCACCGGCGTGACGTTCCCCGCGGGGGTGGTCCAGATGCAGGCATGCGCCACCGACATGGCGGGCAATACGGGTTGCGAGCCTCGCACCTGCACGGTGACCGTGGTCGATCTGCCTAGCGTGATGATCACCCAGCCGACTGAGATGGCACTCATCGGTCCGACGCCAGACTGTGATCCCGCGACCCCCGGTCTTCAGATCATGGTGCACGCCGACACCGACGCGCCCCCGGGGTCGATGGCCCGCGTGCAAGTCGGCCCGGTCGGTCCGCCGACCAGCTTCACCACCACCGCCTCCGGTCTAGACGCATGCGTCAATGCGCCGGACGGAGTCGGGATCTCCGTTCATGTCGAGATCACCGACACCCGAGGTACCGGCAGCGACGACGTGATCGTCACCGTAGACACGATGCCTCCGACGAACGCGATCAGCGACTTCACGCCGAACACGACGATGCTCGTCGACCGTCGGGGTGGTATCGTGCAATACGCGTGGACGGATGTGGCCGACGCGGGTGGGGGGCTGCTCACGTCGTACCAGCTTCGCTGCTCGACCACGGGTCCGATCACGAATGAAACGGAGTGGACGGCTGCGACCGTGCAGTCGATCACCGTCGTCCCCATGGCGTCAGGGACCGGGCGCACGGCGAACGTTGGGGGTCACAGACTGGCCGACGAGCGTTGGTGCGTGCTCCGCGGCGTCGATCCGGTCGGCGCGCTCACGCCGCTGCCGACAATACCTCCTGCATCGGTCACGATTCCCACGCTCACCTCCATCCTCAGCGGCAGCACCGCGGGAGACGGCGCCGTGGTCACGGGGGTGGGGGACGTGAACGGCGACGGGGTGGACGACATCCTCGTCGGTTCCGGGACGTCGGCGTCAACGGGCGATGCCGCATACATCTACTTTGGTCACGTCGGCGGACCAAGCACGGCTCCGGACGTCACGATCCTCGGGCCGACGGGTGCCACGGGCGGCTGGTCGTTGGTTGCGTCCAGCGCTGGCGACATGAACGGCGATGGACTTGGTGACTTCGCCATCAGCGCACGAGCGGCCTCGGGCCTCAGCGGGCAAGTCTTCGTCTTCTTCGGACGAACCACTTGGCCTGCCGCAGCCATCGATCTCTCGGGAGGGTGCGTAGCCAACGTCTGTGTGACTGGTGCGGAAGGAGGGCTCCTGGGCTACGACCTAGCGGCGGTCGACTTTGATGGTGACGGGTTGGACGACCTTGCGATGGGTGCCTGGCGAGTGGGCTCCGGGTCCACCGGCAAGGTCTACATCCTCCGCGGCAGAATGACGTTTGCGCCCGCAGCCTATACCGTGCCTTCGGCTGCCGAGCCGGAGGGCTGGGTGCTAAACGCAGCGGCTGGCACCTACGCATTTGGAGCGTCCATCACAACTTGCGGGGATCTAAACGGCGACGTCCGCGAGGACCTCTTGATCGGTGCTCCGGGAAACGAGTCTACGATGGTGACGGGACGTCTCTATCGCGTGGACGGTGTGGCGTACGCTGGGACTGGCATGCTGAACGTCGCGGGTAGCAGCGCCACTCAGCTTGCGATGGGCGATCCTGCTGACTTCGGCAACACGGTGCGGTGCGTGGGCGATCACGATGGCGACGGGATGCGAGATGTCGCCGTCCACAACGCGAGCCCGGGTGGTGGGACCAATGGCGTCATTCAGATCCTCTACCAGAGCGGCGGCACGTATGGCAGCGCAGCGAGTCTCGTTGTCAATAACTCCACCAGCGCAGCGAGCGATCTAATGGGCCAAACGATCGGCATCGGCTGGACCCGGTTCCTTGGCAATGTCGGGCGCCTTGAGAATCCAACCACGGACACAATGAGCGATTTGTTGGCGGGCTCGCGAGAGCGAGGAGCTGCGCCCGGCAGCGTCGAGCTATTCTACGGCGCGTCGACGCGGGCCGATCGTCAGCGCCTGACCGCCGATGCGTCGTTCAGCCCAGCCACGACGGATACGACCGGCGTCCGCGTTGCCGGATACATCGGTGACATCGATGGAGATGGGTACAACGACTTTGCGGTGGGCGATCAGAACTTCATGGCCGGCGGCGGACGGGTGGTCGTCTATTACTAGGAGTGAGCACGATATGGACGATCCCAAGAGCGATGAAGTCATCCCGCGGAAGGCCTACGAAGCCCCCCGCATCGAAGAGAGCGCTCGTTTCGAGACTCTTGCGCTGGCATGCGCGCAAGCTGCCGGAACGATTTGCGAATACGATGGCGACCCTATGAACTCCTAGTCGGGCTGTCCCGCTCGGACGGCGACTGTCGGAGAGGCGGAGCCAGCCAACGTCCGAGCCGGCTTCGCGCGAGGTCAGCCGCACGAGCCAGCTTCGCGTCAGCCCTCCAGTATGCCTCATGAAGCCGGAACCGGAGTTGGTCCTCCCATCGTGAGGGGTCGACCCGATATCCCAATTGTTGCAGCTCCTCACTGCACGTGACAGCTGCGTATCGGACCAAGAGCTCAGCGGTCTGGCTGCGCCAGCGGTCGCGCGGAGTTGTGTCAATCCTTGACCGGACGTCTCCGAAGGCGGAGTTTTCGAGCCATTGCCCAGGCGGTTTCAATCCGCCCTGCACGAACTGGAGCGCGGAAAAGCGCTCAACCCCAGTCGCCCAGCTACCCAACGCTCGTACGAGTTCGGTGTTGGGGTCGGATACGAGGTCCTCGTATCGCAGGAACGTAAACCGAGGGCTAGACGTGCTAAGGCAGAGCGCGGCCATCTCCTTCCATTCTCGCAGGTACGACTCCGCCGCCAGCCCGGTGTAGTTGACATACGAAAGCGCGGCAGCGCGCGCGTCCCGGATCATCACCACGACTCGGATGTTCGTCTGCTCAAGGGTCCGCTGGATCCACCGCACAGGCATGCGAACTTTGTGTCCGACAACCGTTCTTCCTCTGCCCAGTTCGATCGCGATCCTTCGGTGGAGATCGTCAAGCGTCGAGAAATCGTCCGCGTGAGTCGTGACCACATGACCCAATCGGAGCCACTCGTCTCGAGCGAGTCCTAGCGCAACGCGGCGTTGTGCCGGGTCAAGCAGTGCGTTCCACCCAACTCGGAGACGATCGCCTGCTCGCAGCGCGAAGCTCGAATAGTGGGTGACAAAGTGAGCTAGAGGACTGCTCGCAATCACCGAGGCCACGAGCGTCGTTCCGCATCGTGGAAAACCAGCTACGATGATCCGAGTTGGTTCCATGCCCTTGCGCTCCTATCACACGCGCGTCAGTTGCTGTAGGCCCCGGGCCGCGCCGCCCACGGACGCGAGCTACGCTCGCCGCCGCCGCTCGCTGCCTGCCTCCACCTCTTCGAGCATCTCGGCGACCTCCTCTTCGCTCGCGTCCGGTCCGTCTTCCAGCACCACGCGCAGCTTGGGGGCCGCGACGACCTTGGCGGCGCGGGCGAGGCGTTGGCGATCGGTGTCCGTGAGGTCGGTGCCCAGCGCGACGACGGCGGCGGCGCGCATCGCGGGGTCGGCGCCGGGGTCCTCGATGACCCTCCAGAAGTGATCTTTGGAGACAGCCGGGCTGCGAAGGTCGGTGACGTCTCGGGTGCGGAGCGCGCGGACCCACTCGCCCAGGTCGCGATCGCCACGCAGGAGGAGCGCGCTGGGGGCGACGCCTCCCTCCTCGGCGGTGCGCCGGGCTTGGCGGATGCGCTCGGCGAGGAGCTCGCAGTGGCCGGAGTCCCACACTGGAGATCCGGTAGGCAGGTTGACGGCCTCGCCCGACTGCAAGGTGAGGACGGCGACGTTGCGGCGCGATCGGCCGAAGCCCATCTGGGTGGTGGAGACGGTCTCGATCTCACGATGCGCGATGAAGCGTTTGCGTCCGAGCCAGGTGATGAGGACGCCGTCGCCACCGACGTCGATGCGCGACGGCCACAGGAGCGCAGCGAAGAACGCCATGGTCGGCAACATGGCGAGCGGGAGCAGGTTGGTGCCGAGGGCGGCGGCGGCCGCGCCCGCGATCACGGCGAGGACGGCACCGGCGCCCATCACGCCGAAGATGGTGGCGAAGAGGCGCGCGGTGCTGGCGTAGGTGCGCGACATGCCGCGGAACGTGGCGGTGGAGTGGGCGACGTCCTTGCCGATCGCGCCGAGCAGCGCGTCGGCTTCGGCTTCGGTCTCGAACGTGAGCTCGCGATCGACTCTGCGCTTCTGGCCGAGGCGCACGGTGATGCCGCCCGCGCGCGGGAGCTTGAGGCCGTTCGTGATGCGGCTGACCGCGAGCGTGTCCGTCTTGCCCTTCGCGTCGCGGATCGCGAGCTCGTCGCCCTCTACGTGTACGGTGACAGGTACGTTGCGGGCGAGCGGCTTGAGACGTCGCGCGAAGAGGGTGGCGATGGTGCCGAGCACGACGAGGTGGAACGTGAAGACGGCGATGGCCGGGTGGACGACGGCCGCCGCGACGAGCAACGGGAGGATCGCGGCGAACGGGGACGCGGCGAGCGCCCGGATCCACGGGTTCGCTCGCTTCTCCACCGCGGGCAGCTCGACGGGCTCCGCCACCGGCGCAGCGTACGGCAGCGCCGCGACCGGGGTCGAGACGGTGTGTTGCCTGAGGCGTACGGATGGGAGTACGTCCGAGCCCATGCCGCGCGCCGAGGCGGGTCTCTTCGCCCTCGCGACGCTCCTCGTGGGAGCGGGCGCGTCGGTCGGGGCGTTCCTCGCCGGGATCGACGACGCGGTGCCGGTGCTCGTGGTCGGCTCGCTCTCGATGATCCTCGTCGCGCTCGCGCGTCCGACGCGCAACCCCGATCGCGACTCGGCGATCGACGAGCGGATGGATCGCTTGGACGAGCGGATCGTGACGGCGCGCGAAGAGCGCTATCGGCTGCGCGTCCGCGCCGAGACGGCGGGCCGCTTCCGCGAGGACTTCGTCGGCGCGGTGCGGCACGAGCTCAACACACCATTGAACGCGATCCTCGGCTTCTCCGACGTGCTGCTGCAGGACGTGGATGGTCCGCTGACGCCGCAGCAGCGCGAGGACGTCGAGCACATCCGCGCGGCGGGGAGCTACCTCGGCGAGCTGGTCGACGCGGTGCTGTCGGAGTGGCACCCGGACCGGTTCACGCCGTTGCCGGAGGTGCCGATCGACGCGACGGAGCTCTTCACGCGCGCGTGTCGTTTGCTCGAGGGTCAGCGCCGTCATCGTGACGTCGCGCTGTCGTTCAAGATCAGCCCGAGCTTCGTGGCGCCGCGCGCCGACTCGCGCCGCGTGCTGCAGATCCTGATCAACCTCGGGACCAACGCGCTGCGGGCGACGGAGCGCGGGACCGTGTCGTTCGAGGCGAAGAACGCGCCCGGCGAGGCGCGGCTCATCGTGCGCGACACGGGGTCCGGGATCGCGTCGTCGGAGCTCGAGAAGATCTTCGATCCGTTCTACCGCGCGGCCGAGCTCGAGGGATCGGGCGGCTCGGGGCTCGGGCTCGCGATCGCGCTCGAGCTCGCGCTCTGGCACGGGGGTCACATCTCGGTCGAGTCGGTGCTCGGCGAGGGGAGCGCGTTCACCCTGCACCTGCCGCTGGTCGAACGGTGACGGCGGCACGATGACGAAGTCGACCAAACATGTCACGTTGCGGGTCTCCGCGATCGTCACGGCGGTCTGTCTCGCCGAGACGTCGCTCATGGCGGGCATCGCGCGCTACTCCGCGCTCGGACACTCGATCCTCGACGCGGCGCTCCTGTTCTTCGCCACCGCGATCCTCGGGGCCGCGTGGGGGCTGCGCGCTCAGGTGCGCGATCACGATCCCAGCGCGCCGCTCTCGGGGGCGCTGGTGACGATCCTCGCGACGACCGCGTCGATGCTCCCGCGGATCTTCCTCGGCGCAGGAGCGTTGGGCTGGGCGATGACGGCGACCGCGACGCTCGGGGCCGTGGTGATGGAGCGCGCGTGGGCGAGCTGGGCCACGGACTCGGTGCCGGTCGCTCGACAACGAGCCTTTCGAATGGCAGCGCCGCTCGCCGCGGTCGGATTCGCGATCCCCGCCGCCGCCCCCTCCCCCGCGGGGCTCACGTCGGGCGTGGTCGTGCTGGTCGCGTCGCTCGGGCTGGCCGCGTACGTGGAGCGTCGCACGCGCTCGCTCCTCGCCGAGTACGATGCGTTCGCCGCTTACCTCGACGCGGTGGAGGTCGACGCCGATGGGATCCGTCTGCCCGCCCCACCGACCCTACGCGATTGGCGGCTCGGCGCGTTGGAGCGTCGGCTGCGTTTGCGCCAGAGCGAGGCCAACGAGCGCGCGCACGCCGATCGCCGGGCTCGCGAGGACATCGAAGGCGCGCGCCAGCTCCGGAGCCGCTTCATGGCGTCGATGAGCCACGAGCTCCGCTCGCCGCTCGGCTCGATCGTCGGGTTCGCGAGGCTGATGGAGGAGGGCGTCGACGGTCCCATCTCCGATGAACAGCGCGAGAGCGTGGTGTCGATCCGTCGCGCCGCCGAGGAGCTGATCCGACTGCTGACCGATGTGCTCGACCTCGCGCGGCTCGAGGCGGGAAAGCTCACGCTCGATCGCAAGTGGGTCGTGTCGGTCGAGCTCCTCACCGAGGCGCTCCGCGAGGGCAGCGCGCTGGTCGAGGGGCACGACGTGCGGATCGACGCGGAGCTCCAACCGGGCCTCCCGCCCGTCTACGTGGACCCGCGACGCGTCGTGCAAGCGGTCGGGGCGCTCGTCCGGAGCGCGGCGACCTCGATCCGACGATCGCACGTGCGCTTGCGGGCGCGGACCGCGCTCGGACCGCCCGGGCCGGAGCGACAGCTGCGCCTCGAGCTGTACGACGCGGTCGGCGCGATCCCGGCCGAGGAGGTCGAGCGCTACTTCGAGGCCTTCCGCGAGATCGACGCGCCGACCGGGCGTCGGGTCGGTGGCCTCGGGATGGCGCTGAGCCTCGCCCGCGAGCTGATCCGAGCGCACGGCGGCGACGTGTGGGCCGACGCGGCGCCCGGCGCAGGCACGGTGCTGTGCGTCGCGCTGCCGCTCGAGGGCCCGCCGGCGCGATAGCGCCCTTCTCCGGCTACGCGCCGAGGGCCACGATCGTCATGAACGCGATCCCGAACGCCGTGGCGATCGACAGCATGAGGCTCGTGCGGAGCTGGAGGGGATCGAGGGGGTTCATCGCAACGTTCCTTTCCGGGCCGGGAGGGCCGCGAACGGGAGAGGTGCGAGCCCCGTGCCGAGCCCCCCGGGCGGGGGCCCTGCGAGGGCGCGAAGGGATGTGTGCGCCTCCGCCGTGGCATCGCACCGCGGCGTGGCGGGAACGTCGTCCGTTCTCGGGCGAGCGCGCGAGCGGTCTCGCGCCGGGGTTCGAAGGGCTGCTATCGTCCCGAGCGATGAGCAGCCCGGCAGCATCCCGTGGGCCTGCACCCGAGATCGATCCCGTAGAGACCGCACGTCGTCTGGTCGACAACGTCGCGTCGGTCATCCGGGGAAAACGGCCACAGGTCGAGCTGGCCGTGCTGGCGCTCCTCGCCGAAGGGCACGTGCTGATCGAGGACGTCCCCGGGGTCGGCAAGACGACGCTCGCGCGCGCCCTCGCGCGCTCGGTCGGGCTCGACTTCGCGCGCGTGCAGTTCACGAGCGATCTCATGCCGACCGACGTGCTCGGCGGGTCCATCTACGATCCCGCGCGGCGTGAGTTCGAGCTTCGTCGAGGACCGATCTTCACGAACGTGCTCCTCGCCGACGAGATCAACCGCACGACGCCGAAGACGCAGTCGGCGCTCCTCGAGGCGATGGGCGAGCGCCGCGTGTCGATCGACGGACAGACCCACGAGCTCGCGCCGCCGTTCTTCGTGGTCGCGACGCAGAACCCCGAGGAGTTCTACGGCACGTATCCGCTCCCCGAGTCGCAGCTCGACCGGTTCCTCCTCCGGATTCGGCTGGGCTATCCCGATGCGAGCACCGAGCGTGACGTGCTCCGCGCGCGGCGGCTGGGCGATCCGCTGGACGATCTCTCGCCGGTGGCGACGCGCGAGGACGTGCTCGGCGCGCAGGCGGCGGTCGGCGAGATCACGATGGAAGACTCGTTGCTCGACTACCTGCACGAGATCGTCCTCGCCACGCGCACCACCCCGCTCCTCTCGCTCGGCGCATCGACCCGCGCGGCGCTCGCGTTCGAGCGGGCGGCGCGCGCGCACGCGCTGATCATGGGTCGCTCGTTCGTCACCCCCGACGACGTGAAGCGGGTCGCGTTGGCCGCGCTCTCGCACCGCGTCCGGGTGAGCGGCGCCGACGGGGCGCGCGAAGACCGCGAGGCGGCCGAGCGGATCCTCGCGAGCCTCCTGAGCGGCATCGCCGTGCCGGTCTGATGGCGTCTGGCCAGCGCCAGCGCTCCCGCATGCCGCGGCGCCTGCGCTTCACGCGCGAGGGGCGGGTCTTCGTGCTCGCGACCCTCGGCGTCGGCGCGGCCGCCGTCAACACGGGGAACAACCTCCTCTACCTCGTGCTCGGGCTCCTCCTCAGCCTGATCGTGCTCAGCGGGATCCTCAGCGAGGCGGTGCTGAGAGACGTGCGGGTCTCGCGCCGGCTGCCCAAGCGTGCGTTCAGAGGCTCTCCGGCGCTGATCGAGCTCGCGCTCGAGAACACGAAGACGCTCGTTCCGTCGCTGTCGGTCGAGCTCGAGGACGAGATCGAGGTCGACGGCGTCCCGATCGAACAGGGCAAGTATCGTTGCTACTTCCTCAAGGTCGAGCCCGGCGCAGAAGAGCGAGCGAGCTACGCGTACACGCCGCAGAAGCGCGGACTCCAGCGGATGCGCGCGGTCCGCGTTCGCACGCGGTTCCCGTTCGGGCTCTTCGACAAGTGGCGGACGATCCCCCTCGAAGAGGACCTCGTCGTGTTCGCTCAGCTCGCGCCGTACGCGCCGCCTTCGTTCGCGCTCGGGATGCGAGGGGCCGACGCGCCGAGCGCGGTGAAGGGCGCGGGCCAGGAGGTCGACGGCGTCCGCGAGTACGTGAGCGGGGACGAGGCGCGCGCGATTCACTGGCGCAGGTCGGCGACGCTCGATCGGATCGTGGTCCGCGATCGTCGGCGCGACGCGGCGCGCGTGGTCGTGATCCTGATCGACGAGCTGCGCCCCGAAGGTGCCGACGATGGATGGGACGCCCGCTACGAGCGGATGCTGTCCGAGGCGGCGACGTGCGCGAGCCGCGTGCTCGAGCGCGGCGGGAGCGTGGAGGTCGTCGCGCGCGGCGGTCGCTCGCCGGTCGTCCCGGCCGGACAGCCGCCCGACGCGGCGTGGCGCTTCCTCGCGCTGCTCGATCCGCTGACGGGGGAAGCCCCGGAGCTCCCGCGCGCGCGCGGCGCGGTCGTGCGCTTCACCGTGCCGGGGGTGTCCTCGTTCGCGCGAGGTGCGGCGTGAGCTTCGCGCGCCTCCACAAGGTGGTCAGCTACCTGTTCGCCGCGCTCGGCCTGTTCGCGATCGGCGCCGGCGGCTACCTCCCCATCGCGAGCCAGGTCGTGATCGCGCTCGCGGCGGCGGGCAGCTGGTTCGTGGAGGGCCCACGTCTGCGCGATCCGCGCTGGACGCGAGGCTGGACGGTCGCGCTCTTCCTCCTCATCGCGATCCAAGTGGCGCGCGGGTTCCTCACCGACGCGGAGATCCTCCCGCTCGCGCTCGAGTTCACCGGCGCGCTCCAGGTCTCGCGCCTCTACAACCGGCGCACCGCGCGCGAGTACCAACAGATCGGAGCGATCGCGCTCCTCCAGCTGGTGGCGGCGACCGTGCTCTCCACCGATCTCGACTACGCGGTCGCGTTCCTCGGGTTCCTCGTGGTGACGCCATGGATGTTGTCGCTCAGCCATCTCCGCGACGAGCTCGAGGCGCACTCCCCGGCCGAGGGCGAGGAGCGCGAGCGGACGATCGCGCGCGCGCTCGAGTCCAAGGACCTCGTCGGCGCCGGCTACCTCGCGACGAGCGCCGGGCTCGTCGTCCCGCTGTTCCTCCTCACCGGCTTTCTCTTCGTCGTGTTTCCGCGCGTCGGTCTCGGGTTCCTCTCGTTCGGTCGCAACAACGCGCAGACGGTGAGCGGGTTCGGGTCGGGGGTCGAGCTCGGGAACTTCGGCGTCATCCGCACCGACGCCACCGTCATCCTCCGCGTCACGCCGCCGGGCCTGCCCTCGCCGCCGCCGCCGACCGCATCATTGCGGATGCGTGGAACGAGCTTTGATCACTACGATGGGTGGAGGTGGACGCGCACGAACGATCTCGAGGCGGAGGGGATCGGTCGCGTCGGCACGCACTATCCGGTTCCGGTCCGCATGCCGCGTCCGCTCACCGATGCGGCGTGGCAGATCATGCTGGAGCCGCTCGAAGAGCTCGTGGTGTTCTTGCCTCCCGACGCGGTGGGGATCCGGCTGCCGCCGCGGATCACCGGCGGCGTCGAGGTCGGGCGCGAGCTGACGGCGGGTCCGGGCGTCGATCTCCGGTACGGCGACGCGGACGGGCTCGGCCTTCGGTACACCGCGTACACCAGCCCGGACGCGCACGAGCACGACCAGCTGTACGACGGCGAGGATCAGCTCTATCTCCAGCTCCCCGAGGACCACGAGCACGTCATCGCGCTCGCAGAGGAGTGGACGGCCGACGCGACCACCGATCAGGAGCGGGTCGCCGCGTTGCTCTCGCACCTGCGAGACTCGGGCGAGTTCACCTACTCGCTCGAGATGCCTCGCGTCGCTGACGACGAGGTGCCGCTCGACGTCTTCCTCTTCCGCGCGCGCCGCGCGCACTGTGAGTACTACTCCACCGCGATGGCGGTGATGCTGCGCGCGGTCGGGATCCCGTCGCGCAACGTGACCGGGTTCCTCGGCGGTCGCTACAACGAGTACGGCAGCTACTACGCGCTGAGCCAAGGCGACGCTCACAGCTGGGTGGAGGCGTTCTACGACGGGCGATGGCGCACGCTCGATCCCACGCCGGCCGACCGCGACGCGATCGGGCCCGACTCCGGGTGGTTCGGCGCGTTGGCGCAGATCCTCGACGCGGTGCGCGAGCGGTGGGCGGACGACATCGTGGCGTACGATCTGCGGAGCCAGGTCGAGCTGTTCCGTACGCTGCGCCATTGGTTCGGGCGCGAGGCGGACGACGGGGTCGACGAACGGTCGCCGACCGTCGGGGCGGAGTCGGGCGAGCGCGCGCCGACGCGGTGGGGGACCCCGGTCGCCTTCGTGCTCCTGGTGCTCACCGCGATCGCCCTCGTGGTGTGGCGGCTCCGGCGGCGGCGGGGGCAAGCGCGCGGTACGCTCACCGAGCGCGAGGCCACCCGCCTCTATCGTCGGCTCGACCGCGCCCTCTCGAAGGCGGGACACCCGCGTCGGCCCGACGAGAGCCCGGAGGAGCGCGTCGCGCAACTCGAGCGCATCGGCTTCCCGCAGCTCGACGTGGTGCGTCGGATCACCGAGCGCTACCTCCGCGCGCGGTTCGGCGGCTTGCCCATCCCGAAGGACGAGCTTTCACGCCTCCAGCGCGAGCTCGGCGCGCTCCGTTCACGCGCGTGAGCGAAGTTCTCCCGCGCGGCCGCGATTCCGACTATGGTTACGCGGAATTCGAGCTCTTCGCGAAGGTGCAGCGGAGGCTGGCCATAGGGAGGAGCGGGACGGAATTGCGATGGGTGCCGGCAGCCAAGAGCTGACCGATCGCGCGAAGCTGCTCATCTCGGAGCGACGCTATCAGGAGGCGGTCCGCGCGTGCCGTCGGGCGTTGCTCTCGAAGCCCGACCAGGTCGAGATGCGCCTGCTCCTCGGCGAGGCGCTGCTCGCGCTCGAGCGCTACGACGAGGTGCGCATCGAGATGATGGCGCTCGCACGGCGGGCCCCCGACAACGCGGCGGTGCATCGCCTCCTCGGCGAGGCGTATCTCCGCGACCACCGCCCGACCCAGGCGATCGAGGCGCTGCGGCGCGCGCTCGAGCTCGATCCGAGCGACGAGGTGGCGGAGGAGCTCCTCAAGGAGGCGTCCGACGAGACCGCGCCCGTCTCGACGACGATCGAGCGCTGGTTCGCCGAGGAGGCCGAGCCGACGGTCGAGACCGGCTCGCCGCACAACTGGGAGGACCCGACCGCCACCGCGCGGCCCGCGACGCCCCCGCTGATCGGCGACGAGCCCTCGGTGCAGATCGACCCCTCGCTGACCGACCCGCACTCGGTCGAGCCGCGCACCAACCCCCAACAGTTCACGCCGGAGCGGCGCTCCCCGCCGGTCGCGCCTCCGCCTCGCTCGCTCGGTCTCTCGGCCGAGGTGGCGCCGCCGCTCCCCGCTCCGGGCCCGCACTCGGACGGCTTGGTGCTCCCGCCCGGTCAGCCGAGCCCGTTCGCGCTCCCGCCGCTCGACGGGACGGAGGAGCCCGAGCCGCTCTCCGCCATCGCGACGAGCACGCGACAACAACCCATGCCTCCTGCACACAAGCACATCGACGACTTCGAGCTGCTCGCGTCCGACGAGGTGGAGGAGCTCGAGGCGGAGCCGACGCGCGCGCTCGCGAGCGAGCGTCCGGTGTCACCGCGGATCCGAGAGCTCGACGAAGACTTCGACGAGCTGCCGACGCACGCGATCGACATCAAGGGCATCGAGGCCGAGGCGACGCGCGCACACGTCGCCGATCCGCCGAGGCCGCTCCCTCCCGCCCCCGCCGCGCCGCCGCTGCTCTACGCGCTGGAGCCCGACTCCGACAACGCGACGCGCGCGATCGGCCTCGACGAGCCGGAGCCCCCGACCCGCGCGCACATGTCCGTCGCGGAGCTCGACCGAGCCGAGCGCGTGATCCTCGGCGCGAGCCAGAGCGAGGACCTCCCGACCGCGACCGCGGAGCCGCCGCGTCGGGTCGCCGAGGAGCCGACGCCGCCGCTCCCGCGCTCGTCGTACAAGGACAAGGAAGACGCGAGCAGCCACACCGCGCGCGTGCGTGCGCGCTCTTCGTCGCGCCTCGGCCTCTACGTCGGGATCGGAGTCGTGCTCCTCTTCGGTCTCGTCGGCGGGCTGTTCGCGATCGGGCGATACATGTCGGTCACCGAGCTCGAGGAGATCCGCACCGCGGCCGGCGAGGCGGGCGACTCCGGGCGGCGCAGCGAGATCGAATCGGTCCTCGAGCGGCTGGAGGGGACCGACGATCGCGAGCTCCAAGCCCTGCGCGCGCGCTTGCTCGCGACGTTGCTCCTCGAGCACGCGCAGCTCGAGCGCCGCGAGGAGGCCGAGCACCTCGTCGACTCGTTGAGCGTGAGCGGCTCCTACAACGACGCGCAGATCGCGCGGGCGTTCCTCTTCCTCGCAGAGGAGCGGCCGGCCGACGCGCTGCAGGCGATCCGCAGCCTCGAGGTTCTCGACGATCAGATCCCGGAGGCGTTCCGCGCGCGCGCGATGGCGCTCGCCTCCGAGGGCGAGTGGGTCGACGCGGCGGCCGCCGCGCACCGCGCGTTCGAGGTGCGTCCGAGCTCGCCGCGCCACCTGGCGCTCCACGCGCTCATGATGCATCGGACGAACAACACGGCGGGGGCGCGCACGCTGCTCGAGGGATTCACCGGTGTCCAATCGCAACCCGCATTGCGCACGACGCTCGCGCGGATCCTCCTCGAGAGCGGCGCCGATCCGGAGCGCGCGGCCGAGGTCGAGGCACGCGCGGTGATCGAGGAGCTTCCGACCCTCGCGACACCGTACGACCTCGCGTGGGCGCACCTCGTCCGCGCGTACTACGAGGCCGACACGGGCAACGTCGCGGCGGCCGAAGAGGACGCGCGAGCGGCGGCCGAGCACACCCCGCCGGGGGACGAAGCGTTCGGGATGCGCCTCGCGGAGACGTTCCTCATGGCGGGGTTCGCGGAGGAAGCGGAGACGCAGCTCCACGGGTTGCCGGACGCGGCGATCGATCGCCCGGGGCGCGCGCTCCTCTCGGCGCGCATCGCGCTCGAGCGCGGCAACCTCAACGTGGCGGAGTCGTCGATCGCGGAGGCAGGGGACGGCGTGCGGCAGAACCTCATCCGCGCGCGGATCATGGAGGAGCGTGGCGACGTGGAGCGCGCGCGGCCGCTCTACGAGCAGGCGGTGAGCGATCCGGGTCCCGAGGGCCGGCGCGCGCGGGTGCGCCTCGCGGCGATGGAGTTCGCGGCGGGCAACCCGCAGG
Source organism: Sandaracinaceae bacterium (assembly GCA_050186575.1). Classification (GTDB taxonomy): domain Bacteria; phylum Myxococcota_A; class Polyangia; order Polyangiales; family Sandaracinaceae; genus JAUHXR01. Next base: position 66,077 of record JBFWYI010000005.1, read on the forward strand.
GAACCATCCAGTACCTCGAGTCGCGGCAGCCGGAGGCGGTGGACGATCCGGAGCTCATCCCGCTGCTCGCGCGCGCCTACATCGCGCAGGACCGTCCGGAGGACGCGCGCTCGATCCTGGAAGCGGCCTTGTCGAGACGACCGGCGGCGGCCGAGCTCCTCGCGGCGCAAGGGGAGCTCCTGCTGGCGGAAGGGCACCCCGATCAGGCGATCGAGCCGCTCCGGCGCGTCGTCCGCGTCCACCCGCACGACGCGGAGGCGCAGGCGAACCTCGGGCAAGCCGCGTTCCTCACCGGGGCGGCCGACGAGGCGCGAACGGCGTGGACCGCGGCGCTCGAGCGCGAGCCGAGCCAGCCCCTCGCGCTGATCGGGATGGCGCGCCTCGCGATGCAGGAGCGCGACTACGCGGATGTGGAGCAGCGGCTCAACGCGCTCGAAGGCACGACCCACGACGAGCAGGCGGCGGCGGAGCTCCGCGCGGAGATGCACGTCCGACGCGGCGACGGTCAATCGGCGATCCAGGCGGTCACCGAGCTCACGCGGCGCTTCGCGGACGACGCGCTGATCTGGACCGCGCTCGGGGAGCTGCAGGTCCAGGCCGAGTCGGACCCCGCGGCCACGCGATCGCTCGAGCGAGCGCTCGAGCTCGACCCGGATCGGCCGGAAGCGCTGCTCGCGCTCTCGCTCGTCCAGCTCCGTCGCACGAGCGGGTCGGCCGCGCGCCGCAGCGTCGACACCGCCACCCGGGTGGCGCACGAGCGCGGAGTCGCGACGCCTCGGCTCGAGGCGCGCACCAAGGTCGGTCTTGCGCGGATCGAGTTCGAGGACGGTGACTGGGCGACCGTCACCCGGCTCGCGAACGAGGCGATCCAGCTCGACCCGCACGTGAGCGGCGCGCATCTCTTGCTCGCGACGATGGCGATGGAGGGCCGCGGCGGATCGAATGCGGTCGAGGAGCTCCGCCTCGCGGTGGCCGGCGACGCGCCCGCGCCCGAAGCGGTGGCGCAGCTCGCCTTGCAGTTGCCCAGCTCCGCGTCCGACGAGATCTGCCAGCTCGCGCGGCGCTACCTCGCGGTCGCTCCGGACGGATTCGATGCCCCGGAGATCCGGCGTCGCGCCGCCCAGTGTCACTGAGCACGGTGTCGTCGAGCACGGTGTCACTGAGCACGGTGTCGTCGAGCACGGTGTCGTTGAGCGCGGTGTCGGTGAGCGCGGTGTCGTCGAGCACGGTGTCGTTGAGCACCGTGTCGTTGAGCACCGTGGCCCACGTGCGCGGGGCGCCCGAGCTCGAAGCGCGCCGCGCGTGGCTGACCGGGCGCCGATGGTGAGCCCGCCTACGCTCTTCGTCGACGACCGGGGAGCGCAGCCCGTCTCGCGTTCGTGGGAGCCGATCGATCGCGCGCGCGAGGTGCTCGGGTTCGTCTTCGGGCACCTCTCACCGAAGAGCGCGCTCACGATCTCTCGTCTGCGTCGCGTGGGTCGCGGGTTGTCTCGCACGGTCATCCGGGGTCGCGTGGAGCTCCGCCCCGACCCCGCGGGGTGGAGCGGCGAGCACGCGGTGCGCCTCCCGCACCCCGACTCCGACGACGCGACCGCGCGCGCGTGCGTGCGAGAGGCGCGCGTGCTGATGCGCCTGAGGGGCGGGCTGAGCGGAGCGCTGCGCGTACCGGAGGTGATCGCGCTCGTCCCCGATCGGTTCGGCCCCGCCATCGTGCATCGCTTCATCGCGGGACCCACGCTGTTCACCGCGGCCCGTGGGCCCGCAACGAAGCGTGCGATGATCCGGCTCGGCGCGCTCGCCGCCGCGGTGCATGCGATCCCGATCGACGCGGCGCTCCGTCGGCTGGTCCCCGGTCCGCGGACCGCGCGCGCCTACGCCGAGGCCGCGCTCGCGCCGCTCGAGGAGGCGCGCGACCCCGTGCTTCGCGACGCGCTCTCGTGGGCCCGCGCACATCTGCCGCCAGCCTCGCCGAGCGCGCTGCTGCACGGCGACCTCCTCGCGCAAAACGTCGTGCTGCCGACGGGAGGTGGACCGCCGGTGCTCTTGGACTGGGAGCGTTCCGAGCGCGGCGATCCGGCCTACGATCTCTTCGTGTGCCTTCGCGCCACGCGTCGCGCGCACGAGCCCTCGCGCGGTCATGCGACGCTCTTCGAGGCGTACCGCGCGGCGGCCGGTGCCGCGCTCGACGAGCCGGCGACCCGGATCTACGAGCTCGCGATGCACGCGACCCACCACGCGGAGGCGCGGCGAGGCGAGACCGCCTACGGGACCCGCGCGCAGATCCTCGCGCGGGTGCGCGCGCTCCTCGACTGAGGAGGCCTCAGCGGCCGGGAGGGAGCGCCTTGGGGCTCGCCTTCTTCTTCCGCCAGCCGAGGAACAGGTTGAGCACGCGCTCCCACCACGGCTCCTTCGGTCCGAGCGCGCCATGGACGATCTCGAGGATCTGCTCGCCGCTCAGCCCCGAGCCCTCGGCCCGAGGCGAGCCTCCGATGTCGCCCGATCCGCCCCAGCGGTTGTTCCCGCTCACCTTCGGATCGGCGCGGTTCAACGCCTTGTAGACCGCCTCGAGGTTCGCGCGGAGGAACGCGTCGCAGAGCCGGAGCGTGTAACGATCCTTGCCGATCTCCAACACGATGAGCCCGAGCGTCGCGCCGTAGCGATCCTTGAGCCGCGCCTCGACCTCGTAGATCCCGAGGTCGGAGGTGACGAGCACCGCGATCCGATCGTTCGTGAGCGAGGCACGGCCGAGCTCGGGCAGCTCGAGCAGCTCACCCACCGCCTGCTCGCCGATGAGGTGCGTGTCGATCGAGCCGAGCGCCTCACACGCGTACTCCTGCCAGTCCGTCTTGAACCAGACGCCCTGCTTCTTGAGCTCGCGCTCCCTCACCATGAGCTCGTCGAGCACGGCCTTCGCGCGAGCGTGCAGCTCGGGCGGGAACGCCGCGAGCAGCTCACGATCGGTGCCGTGCGCATCGATCACGCCCTCGAGCCGGATCATCGGCATCGCGCGTTCGAGCAGCGCGCGCTCGTCGCGCAGCAGCTCGACGTGGTTGAAGAGCACCCACGCGGCCAGCATCGAGTCGAGGTCGGGGTCGTTGATGTAGACCTGCCAGGTCCCGCTCGCGAGGGGCAGACCCTGGAGGAGGATCACCACGGCTTGCTCGCAGGTCGCGAGGGTGAACGAGCGCACGCAGCCGGCGTGGTGATCGAGGGAGTAGTGGCGCGCCTCGTTGTCGAGGAACGGGGGGCCCGTGTACACGCCGTCGAGGAAGATCGTCTGCGCCTCGAACTGCTTGCGCCCGCGCTCGTCGACGCTCAGCCCGGGAACGAGGTGCAGCGCGATGTTCGGCGCGTTCCGCGAGATCACGACGCGGGCGCCGTCGCGCTCGACGATCCGGTAGCGCCCGTCTGTGGACGACTCGCCGCGCGCCTCGCTGACGCCGGAGGAATCGGGCGCGGCGGCATCGATCTCGGTTCGCTCCGAGGCGGCCTCGGCCATCGCGAGGGAACGCTACCACCTCGGTGCGACCCCCCGCCAGGTATCGCGGCGGGGCTCGGATTCGCGGTGCATTTTGCCACGGCGCTCGCTCCGGCCGTGTCCGTGGGACGTTGGCTCGCGACTCACGCGGCGCCGTCGCGCTGCGCGTCGAGGCGCGCGCGCACGTGCGAGAGCAGCTGCTGGCTCGTGTACGGCTTCGGGATCACGGCGATGCCGTCGGGCAGCGCGCTCGCCGGCAGGCTCGGGCTCCCCCGGGTCGTGGTCGAGTAGCCGCTGGTGAACAAGATCGGGATCGCGCGATGCTCGCGGATCCGCCGCGCGGCTTCGGGTCCGCTCATCCGGGGCATCACGATGTCGAGGATCGCGAGCGCGATGTCCTCGTGGTCGCGCATCGACTCGAGCGCCTCTTCGCCATCCGCGGTGGCGACCACCCGGTAGCCCGCTCGCTCGAGCATCGCGCTGACCGCGCTCCGCACCTTCGGATCGTCCTCCGCGAGCAACAGCCGCTCCGCGCCGCCCTCGGGCTCGGGGATCGCCTCGGTGAGCTCCGACAGATCGGTGCGCGCCGCGACGGGCAGCAGCACGCGGAACGTGGCGCCCTCTTGCGGCTCGCTCTCGAGGTGGAGCGCGCCCTCGTGCTGCCGGACGATCCCGTAGACCGTCGAGAGCCCGAGCCCCGTGCCCGCCTCCTTGGTGGTGAAGAAGGGCTCGAAGATCCGGCCGCGGAGCTCGGGCGCGATGCCGCATCCGGTGTCGCTCACCGCGATCTCCACGTATCGGCCGGGCCGGGTCAGCGAGTCTCCATCCCGATGGTCGGGTGGCAAGTAGACGCTCTTCGTCGAGAGCGACAGGATCCCTCCGTGGGGCATCGCGTCGCGCGCGTTGACGCAGAGGTTCATGAGCACCTGCTCGACCTGCGAGCGATCGGCGAGCACCGCGTCGAGCGCGTCTCCTGCGTCGAAACGGATGTCGATGCTCTCCGGGATCACGCGCCGGAGGAGCTGCATCAGGCTCTGCGTCAGCTCGTTCAGGTCGGTGTGCGTGCGCGTCATCGGCTGGCGCCGGCTGAACGTGAGCAGCTGTCGGGCGAGCGCCGACGCGCGATCGGTCGCGGCGATGATCTCGTCGAGGTTCGATCGTTGCGGATCGTCGGCCGCGCCGCGGCGGCGCGCGAGCTCCGCGTTCGCCGAGATCGTCATGAGCAGGTTGTTGAAGTCATGCGCGACGCCGCCCGCGAGCTGGCCCACCGCGTCCATCTTCTGTGCGTGGACGAGCTGTTCCTCCAGCGCGCGTCGCTCCGTGACGTCGCTGCTGAAGAGCACGAACCCGGTCACGTCGCCGCCCTCCACGATCGGGCCCACCCGAGTCTCCCAGAACGACGTCACGCCCTTTGGCGAGCGATACACGTTGTCGTAGTGATCCTGTTCCCGCGTCGCGACGACCCGCTCGAAGCAACGTCGCATCGCGGCGTGCTGCGGCTCGGGGACGAAGTCGAACACGCGCGAGCCGACGACCTCGTCGAGGACGAGCCCGTCGACGACGCGATTGATGAAGCGGATCGCGCCGGCGCGATCCAGCAGCATGATCGTGTCGGGGCTGTGCGCCGCGATCGACTCGAAGAACGGCTCGATGGCCACCGTGGTCCCCCCGGGGCGCCCCAACGCCCGCGCGCACATCCTACCCGAGGATCACCGCCGCAGCCTCGATATCCTCGCCCCGCGTCGACGATGCGGCCAGCGCGCGCGCATGCCGCGGCGATCGCGAGCGCCAGGGCGCGCCGGACTCGGCTCGAGGGCCGGACATCACCGCCGGCCGTGGATCCACCGGAGGGCGGCCTCGAGCACCCGCTCGTCGGGCTCGCCGCGCCCGTACCGCGCGAGGCTGTCGGCGAGGCTGGTGTGCGCGCCGAGCGCGTGATCGACGCCCGCGATCCGCTCGAACGTCGCGTCCGCCACCAGCGTCGTCAGCTCGCGCATCTCGTCCTCGCCGACGACCCAGTCGTGCTCGCCGTGGAGCGCGAGCAGCGGCGCCTCGAACGCCCGCCAGGCGTGCGCGATCTCGGCGCGCTCGAGCTGCTCCACGTACGCGCGCGTGGTGCCGTGGAGCGGCAGCTCCCGCGCGAGCTCGCCGAGGGTCGCGTCGATCGCCTCACGCGTCGCGCCTCGTAGGCGGAGCTGACGCTCGGCGCCGGCTCGGAGACACTCGCTCCAGCGTCGCGCGGAGGTGCCGAACACGATCGCGCCGATGAGCTCGCGTCGCAGCAGCGGCAGGGCCATCCCGCCGACGCTGTGCCCGAACGCGATCACGCCGTCGACGCTCGCCACCGTCGCGTCGTAGGCAGCGCGGAGCATCGCGAGCTCGCCTTCGAAGTCGGCGTCCTCGGGGCGACCCTCGCTGTCGCCGACCGCGAGCTTCTCGACCCGCAGCGTGGCGAAGCCCGCCGCGCTCAGGCCGCGCACCATCCGCGCGAACGGCGCGTCGGGGTGGAGCGGCAGATCGATCGACGTGCGGGCGAGCCCTTGGAGCAGGATCACGCACGGAGGTCTGCGCACTCCGCGAGGTCGCGTCGTGATCGTGCGCACCCGCGCGCCCGGCGCGCCGACCTCGCCGAGCTCGACGTCCGCGCCGTCGTACGCCTCGACGGGCCAGCGCGCGAGGTCGACCTCGGTGCTCATGGGCTCCCCGTCGCGCGCGTGCTCGATCGCGATCCGATCGAGGGAAGCGATCCGGCGCGTCGCGTCACGGGCGTCGTCCATCGAGGCGATCGCGATCCCTCCGACCGCGTACAGCCGATCGCCGGGCTCGATGCCTGCGCGCGCGCACGTACCGTCGGGATGCACGCGCACGACTGGCGCGCCGCTCCCCGGATCGTGGCGTGCGTCCTCGAGCTCCACGCCGAGGAGCACGCGCCGGGGTAGGCTCGAGGTCATGACGCCGATCCACGTCTATCACGACGGCGCGGCCGAGCGCATCGCGGGTGTGGTGTCGGCGCGCGCGCCGGATCGATCGGTGGTGCGGATCGCGTCGCGCGCGGAGCTGGCCGATCGGATCGGCGAGATCGAGGTGCTGTTCGCCGCGCTCCCGCCTCGCGACGGCTGGGCGCGCGCTCAAGAGCTTCGCCTGATCCAGCTCATGGGCGCGGGCGCCGATCACTTCTTACCGGCCGACGGTCTCCCCGAGCGGGTCGAGGTCGCGGGGATGCGCGGCGTCATGGCCCCGGAGGTGAGCGAGCACGCGATCCTCATGATGCTCGCGCTCGCGCGCGGCGTGCCGACGCTGGTGGAGCGCCAGCGCACGCGGACGTGGCAGCAGTACGCGAGCCCCACGCTCGATGGAGCAACGCTCGTGGTCGTCGGCCTCGGCTCCATCGGCGCGCGCGTCGCGCGGATCGCGCGAGCGATGGGCATGCGCGTGTGCGGCGTCCGACGGACCGGCGCACCGGTGGAGGGCGTCGAGCGCGTCGTCCCGCCGTCCGATCTCGCCGAGCTGCTCGAGCGCGCGGACTACCTCGTGGTCTCAGCGCCGCTCACGGCCGAGACGCGCGGTTGGATCGATGCGTCGATGCTCGCGCGCCTCCCCGCGCGGGCCCGCGTGATCTGCGTCGGTCGCGGCGGCGTGGTCGACGAGCGCGCGCTCCTCGCCGCGCTCCAGGGGGGCGCGATCGCGGGGGCGGCGCTGGACGTGTTCGACGTGGAGCCGCTCCCCCCCGAGCATCCCTTGTGGTCGGCGCCGAACACGATCGTGACGCCGCACCTCGCCGGGGTCGGGCTTCGCTACGTCGAGCGCGCGGTCGAGGCGCTCATCGAGAACGTCGAGCGCCTCGAGCGCGGCGCCCCGCGATCGGGCCTCCTCGATCGCCAGCTCGGCTACTGATCACGCGCAGCGGACCGACCGGGCCGTCGAGCGCGTTGGCCCGCTCGCACGGCTCCATGGTTCCGCCTGTCGGTCTCCGACGCTCGTAGCGAGGCACACTTTCTTGACCGACCGAGGGAGGCCGGTCGCTTGGCGCGCACCTTCGCGAGCGGCCACACTCCGAGCCAGATGCACGAAGGCACCTCCCTCGACGCGCGGAGCGGAACGGACCTCGGCGGGCCTCGTCTCCGCTTCGACAATGTGTTTTGTCGCGAGCTCCCCGCCGACCCGATCGCCGAGAATCGCCGTCGGCAGGTGCGCGGCGCCTGCTTCTCGTGGGTCGAGCCCACGCGCGTCGAGGCCCCGACGCTGCTCGCCCACTCGCCGGAGGTCGCGCAGCTCCTCGGCCTCGACCTCGCGAAGGACCCGGCCGGCTGGGCGGAGATCCTCTCCGGCAACCGGCGGACCGAGGGCATGCAGACGTACGCGGCGTGTTACGGCGGGCACCAGTTCGGTCACTGGGCCGGGCAGCTCGGCGATGGGCGCGCGATCTCGCTCGGCGAGGTCCGCGGCGAGGACGGCGGCCGCTGGGAGCTCCAGCTGAAAGGAGCGGGCCCGACGCCGTACTCCCGCACCGCCGACGGTCGCGCGGTGCTCCGCTCGTCGATCCGCGAGTTCCTGATGAGCGAGGCGATGCATCACCTCGGCGTCCCGACCACGCGCGCGCTCAGCCTCGTCGGCACGGGCGAGAGCGTGATCCGCGACATGTTCTACGACGGTCGTGCGCGGCCCGAGCCCGGCGCGATCGTGTGCCGCGTCGCGCCGAGCTTCCTCCGCTTCGGCAACTATCAGATCCTCGCCGCGCAGGGCGATCGCGAGACGCTCCGCGCGCTCGTCGAGCACACGGTGCGGCACCACTTCGCGGAGCTGCTCGACGCGCCCGACGCCGCGATCACCGACGCGGTCATCGTGGAGTGGACCAAGGAAGTCGCGCGTCGAACCGCCGACATGATCGTGCACTGGATGCGCGTCGGCTTCGTCCACGGCGTGATGAACACCGACAACATGTCGATCCTCGGGCTCACCATCGACTACGGCCCTTACGGTGTCCTCGACGACTACGACCCGACCTGGACGCCGAACACGACCGACGCGGCGGGTCGGCGCTACTGCTACGGACGTCAGCCCAGCATCGCGCACTGGAACCTCGCGCGCTTCCTCGAGTCGATCGCGCCGCTCCTCGCCGAGCCGCAGTCGCTCGAGGCGGCGCTCGACCTCTATCGCGATCGCTGCAACGAGGCGTACCCGAAGATGCTCGCGGCCAAGCTCGGCCTGGCTGACTTCGATCCCGTGCGCGACGAGTCGTTGCTCGAAGACCTGCTCGATCTGCTCGCCTCCGCCGAGACCGACATGACGCGCTTCTTCCGCGCGCTCCCCGCGTGCCCCGAGGCGTCCGCGGACGAGCGCCTCGCGATCCTCGAGGGCGTCTACTACCGACCCGCCGACGTGCGCGGGGAGGACCACCGTTCGAAGACCCTCGCGTGGCTCGAGCGCCACGCCGCGCGCGCGATCGCCGACGCGGGCGAGCGCAAGGCGAAGATGGACGCCGTGAACCCGAAATTCATGTTGCGGAACTACCTCGCGCAGGTCGCGATCGATCAGGCGGAGGCGGGCGATCCGAGCGAGATCCTGACCCTCCTCGACGTGATGCGGCGACCCTACGACGAGCAACCCGCACGCGAGCGCTACGCGGCCCTTCGCCCGGACTGGGCGCGCGATCGCGCCGGCTGCTCGATGCTCAGCTGCAGCAGCTGATCGCCGACCTCGCGGTGGCACACTCTGACGCGTGTCCACCTCGAGGTGACGTCCCGCCACGGCAGGTGCCGGATCGGTGCGGCTCCGAGGGTTGGCGCGCGACCTGCGTAGCGATCGCGCATGAAGCGACTGCTCTCGTTCCTGTCTCGAAGCGTTCTTCTCCTCGCCGTGTCGATCGCGTCGATCGTGCTCTCGAGCTGCACTTCCTGCGGTGGGGGGGGCGGCTGTGGTCTTCCGCCCGTCAGCTGCTTCCGGCGCCTCGCGGACGGAAGCTGCGGCGCTAGCGCGACCGTCGTCTCGGGTTGCGACGCGTGTCCGGGTGGGACGCTGCCCGAGCACGCCTGCCTCTTGCCGGCGTTCGATGCCGGCGAGAGCGACGCGGGATCCCCCGACGCATCGATGTCCGCCGATGCCGGCGAGGGTGACGCGAGCGGTCCGGACGCGGGTGACGCCCTCGACGGGGGCGAGCTCGACGCGGGCGCGCCCGACGGAGGTGAGGACGGCGGCGAGGTCGACGGCGGCGACGCGTGAGCGTCAGAGCCAGAGCGCGAGGCTCAGCCGATCCGCGCGCACGTTGAACATCGCGGCGCCCAGCGTGGTGGTGCCCGCGCGCACCGTCATCACGACGTCCCCCGTCGGCGCGTTGAGCACGAGCGCGCGCCCGCTCGCGTCGGTCGCGGTCGCGGACGCGGACGGCGCGCTGCCGTCGAAGTAGGCGAGCGACGAGTCGGCGGCGAGCCGGTCGAGCTCGATCGTCGCGCCGGGCAGCGGACGTCCCGCGCAGTCATGGATGACGGCGAGGATCAACCCGCGCGCCGCGTTCGGTGTGACGCCCACCGCGCCGTGGAGCCCGGACCACGACGCGTCGTCGTAGAGCTCGATGTCGTAGCCGGCGAGGTCGGCGGCGAGCCCGCGGAGGTGGAACACGTACGTCCGCCGCAGCGTACCGGTCGGCGGATCGGCGCGGACGACGATCGGGCGCGCGATGCGCGGCGCGATCAGATCGACGTCGAGCATGTAGCGACCGTCGCCCACCGTGGTGTCCATCGCGAGCGGCGTCATCAGCGTCGCGTCCATGCCGTCGAACGCCTGCACCAACACGTTTTGCTCGGGACCGCCGCCGGTGTTCCGGATCGCGCCGCTGATCCGCGCGGTGTCGACGGTGCCGGTCGGCGCGCGTCCCGCGCAGCTCAGATCGTAGCCGGGCCCCGCGTCGGTACCGCCGCCCGCATCCGTGCCGCCGCCCCCCGCGTCGCCCGCGTCGGCGCGGCCCGCATCCGAGCCCCCGACGTCCGCGTCGCGGTTCGGTCGGGGGACCACCGGCTCGCAGGCGAGGAGCAGGAGCGTGAGCCACGGCGCGACGAGCCTCCGCATCGCGCGGAGTCTATCGTGGACGACGCGGATTCGCCCCGCCCAAGGGTCGCGGGCTCAGCTCTGGATGCGTAGCGTCGCGCGGTAGCGGACCGCGCCGGACTCGTCGTAGTCGGCCACGGTGACCGTCCCCGTCGCGAGATCGAAGTCGACTTGCGGATCTCCATCCGAGCTGCTGTGCGAGTTGTCGACCGCGCGCACCGGGCGCCCGTTCTCGAGGTCGCACGCGACGTACCCCGCGCGCTGTCCCGGCTCGGGGTAGAGCACCTCGCCGTCGCACATCACGCGCACCAGGCAGTTGAAGCCGGCCGCCCGCGCGGGCAGGACGCGCACCGCGCACGATGACGGATCCGCGATCACGTCGCCCTCGGAGTCGACCAACGTCGCGTGCGACGCGGTCGGCTCGAACGGGAGCTGTGGCTCTGTCTCGCCGGTCTCCTGATCGATGTTCGCGTCGTAGTGGAACGAGCGCCACATGTTGAAGAGCTGCGGGTCGTTCTGTTGCGCGATGACCTGCTGGTTCGCGTCGTTCCAGAACGTCGAGCTCGGGAGGTCCAGGGTCACGAGCCGAGTCGCCGCCGACTCCTCGCGCCAGTCGTGGTGGGTGTAGTCCCCACCCGCGCCGCCCCCCGCGGCCGGTCGTCCCCGCGAGGGGTCGCGCCAGCTCACGGTGCCGCGACCGCGATGCGCGTCGGCCTCGGCCGTCTCGTCGCGCCCGAACGAGCCCGGCTCGTACCGGGTCGCCGCCCACACGCACGCCCCCGAGATCGCCGCGAGCAGCCCGGCCAGCACGTACACGCTGGGGCGGATCGTGTCGCGATCCGGCACCTTCGGGGGTCGCCTCATCGGCATGGCCTCATCGGCACGGTCGCCTCATCGGCACGCTCGCCTCATCGGCACGGTGAGCCCAACCGAGGAGCGCGCTCCAAACTTCCCCGCATGCGTGCTCTGACGACCATCCGCGTCGTTCGTTCCTTTGCTCGTGCGCCGTGCGCGATCTTAGCGCGCCCGCGGGTGACCCGGCGAGGTCCGGCGACCGTTCTCGAAGCGCGGTCTGGAGGCGCGGTCTGGAAGCGCGGCCAGCCCGACGCCGGCCAAAGACGAAGACCGGCTCGACCCATCCTCGAACCGAGGGTCGAACCGGTCGTCTTCGGATGTGGGAGCCGGGGGCGGCTCAGCGGTCGCTGAGCGGGATGAAGTCGCGGCGGTCCGAGCCGAGATAGACCTGGCGCGGGCGTGCGATGCGCTGCTCGGGGTCGGTCAACATCTCTTCCCACTGTGCGAGCCACCCGACGCAGCGGCCGAGCGCGAACAGCACCGGGTACATGTCCATCGGCAGGCCCATCGCCTGGTAGATGAGGCCCGAGTAGAAGTCGACGTTCGGGTAGAGCTTCTTGTTGACGAAGTAGTCGTCCTCGAGCGCGATCCGCTCGAGCTCCACCGCGATGTCGATCAGCGGGTTCTTCCCGACCGCGTCGAACACGTCGTAGGCGAGCTTCTTGATGACCTTCGCGCGCGGATCGTAATTCTTGTAGACGCGGTGGCCGAAGCCCATCAGGCGCGTGTTCTTGTCTTCCTTCACGTGCTTGATGAACTCGGGGATCTTGTCCTTGCTCCCGATCTCCTGGAGCATCCGGACGACCGCCTCGTTCGCGCCGCCGTGGAGCGGGCCGTAGAGCGCGGCGCACGACGCGGCGAGCGCCGAGTAAGGGTCGACGCGCGAGCTGCCGACGCCGCGCATCGCGGTGGTGGAGCAGTTCTGCTCGTGGTCGGCGTGGAGGATCAAGAGCACGTCGAGCGCGCGCTCCATCGCCGGGTTCGGCACGTAGCTCCGCTCGGTCATCTTGAACATCATGTTCAAGAAGTTGCCGGAGTAGCTGAGCTCGTTGTCCGGGTATACGTACGGCAGCCCGCGGCGGTGGCGGTACGCGTAGGCGGCGACGGTCGGGAGCTTGCCGATCAGGCGCACCATCTGGAGCCAGCGGTTCTCCGGGTCGTCTACGTTCTTTGCGTCCGGATAGAACGTGGAGAGCGCCGCGATGGTGCTCATCAGGATGCCCATCGGGTGGGCGTCGTAGCGGAAGCCCTCGGTCAGCTCGCGGATGTTCTCGTGGACGAGGGTGTGATGCTTCACCTCGTTCACGAAGCCGTCCTTCTGCGCCTTGTTGGGCAGCTCGCCCTTGAGGATGAGGTACGCGACCTCGAGGAACGACGCGCTCTCCGCGAGCTGCTCGATCGGGTAGCCTCGATACTGGAGAATCCCCTTGTCGCCGTCGATGAACGTGATGCGGCTGATGCACGCCGCCGTGTTCATGTACGCGGGGTCGTACGCCATCATGCCGAAGTCAGCTTCGTTGACCTTGATCTTCCGGAGATCCATCGCCCGGATCGTGTCGTTCGTGATCGGGATCTCGTAGGTCTTACCGGTCCGGTTGTCGGTCACGGTCAACGTGTCGGCCATGTGCGGGATACTCCTGTTCGCTAGCGGGGATCGCTCGCGCCTCGGCCCGTGACGTCCCTGCCCATGTTCGTGGAGAACGGTGGGCTCCGCCGGGGGTGGCGGGGAACGGGCGGCCCGATGCGCGCGGATCATGAGGAAACGGCAGACTCCTGTCGAGCCCAAAGGTGGATCACGCGTGACGCTGCGGTTTCAGCTGCTCTCGAGCAGCGCGTTCTCCATCGCGTAGAGGGCGGCGCCGGCTCGGCTGTAGACGCCGACCTTCGCGTACACCCGCGCGACGTGGGTCTGCACGGTGCGCGGCGAGATGCCGAGGATGATGCCGATCTCCTTGTTCGTCTTGCCGCGCGCGACCCAGCGGACGATCTCCAGCTCGCGGTCCGACAGGCCGGTGCGCGCGGGCGCGCGGCGTCCACCTCCCGCGAGCGCGAGCGCGGCGTCGACGACGTCGACGTCGAGGGCTCCGGACCGCGCGCCGTCTCGCAGCGATGTCGCGATCTCCGCCTCGCTGCGCGTAGGCCGATGCGGGCGCGGCTCGCGCATCGCGTGCATCGCGTCGGCGACGGCGAGGATGCGAGCGGCGGGAGCCAGGGCCGAGGCTCCGACGCCGCGATGGTACCCGCGGCCGTCGAGGCGCTCGTGCGCCGCGGCCGCGACGGCGGCGGCGCGGCCCACCGCGCGGCAAGGCGTGAGGATGCGATCGGTGTAGTACGCGTGGAGGCGCACGCGCTCCCGCTCCGCGAAACCGAGCGGTCCGGGGTGATCCCAGATCGCGTTCGGCACGCTCACGCGACCCAGGTCGTGCAGGTGCCCGGCGAGCTCGACGTCGACGGTCGTCTCGGCGCTCGCCCCCATGGCGGCCGCGATGGCGCGCGCGAGCGACGCGACGCCCTCCGCGTGTCCGAGCGTGTAGACGCTCTTGAGATCCACGAAGCGTCCGAGCGCGCGCGCGACGTCGAGCGCTCGCGCGCGATCGATCATGGTGTGCGGCGCTGGCTCCGCAGCGAGGAAGTGCTCGAGGACGTCCGCGCTCTCGATGCGATCGAAGAGCCGCGCTGCCTCGGAGGCGAGCGCCGCCGCGATGCGCGGCTCGAAGTGTGCGCCGGAGCGACGCCGCGCCGTGTCGATCGCCGCCTCGCGACCCTCGCGGTGATGCACCACCTCGACGATGTCGGCCACGCTGTAGACGCGGATGGCGATCGCGATCGCCTCGCCTTCGATGCGCGCGGGCTCGCCTTTGCCGTCCCAGCGCTCGCAGATCTGCGAGAGCGCGTCGACGATGCGGGCGCTCGCGCCGATCTGACGCGCGAGGATCGCCGACGTCTCACACTGGGCTTGCGCGTGCGCGTGGCCCGCGACGCCGTCGCCGAGGAGGCGCCCGATCGCGGCGGCGCGGCGCAGCGCGCTGGCCGCGGGCGCAACTCCACGTGCGATGCGCGCGACCGTCGCGACGGGATCCGCGACGTCGGCGAGGACCATCGTCGTGCGGACGGAGTGGTCGTCCCCCGCGCCGTATACGTGCGCCTCTACGTGCGCGAAGCCGGTGCAACCGAGATAGCGCAGGATGGTCAGGTAGAGCGCGTCGCCCGCGACGTCTACGGGCTCACCGATCGCGCGCGCGAGGTCTGAGGCGAGCAGCGCCGTGCGCACCGTCTTGCCGAGCGGAAACGCGTTGACGACGTCGCTCGCGAGCGAGAGCCCTCCGAGCAGCTCGAGGAGCCGGGAAGACCCATCGACCACGGCGCGACTGTACACCGGCCCCTTCGGCGAGGCGGATGTCCCCATCCTGGGTCAGCCATTCCGCGCATCGGCCGCGTGGCGGGTCGCCGCGTAGAAACGTGCATCGACGGTGCCGCAGCGCGGCGAGGAGGACGACCATGACCACGAACGACGTGACCCGGAACGTGCAGACCGTGAACGCGATCTACGAGGCCTTCGGCAAGGGCGACGTGTCGACGATCCTCGAGCGCCTCGCCGAGGACGTGGACTGGGAGTTCGCGACGGGGCCGAACGACGTACCGTGGCTCCAGCCCGGCCGGGGCCGCGCGGCGGCGGCGCGCTTCTTCGAGGCGATCGGCGGGGGGCTCGAGATCCGAGACTTCCGCGTCCACGCGGTGATGGGTGAGGGCGAGTGGGTGGTCGGCCTCGTCATGGTCGAAGGCGTCGCGAAGAGGACCGGCCGGCGCGTCTCCGAGCCTTGCGAGGCACACATCTGGCGCTTCGACGGCAAGGGCCGCGTCGTCGCGATGCGGCACGCCGCCGACACGCTCCAACAGCAGCGTGCCTGCGAGGCGCGCTGACGCGGCGAGCGGATTCGCCGGGCCGCACCGTTCGGACGCTAGACGATTCGTCTGTCGTGGTGCAGCGGTACGCCGGAGGTCACGCTTCCCAGCGCGTGTGTCGCTCGAAGATCGCGCGCAG
The DNA here is from genome assembly GCA_050186575.1 of Sandaracinaceae bacterium. Taxonomy (GTDB): domain Bacteria; phylum Myxococcota_A; class Polyangia; order Polyangiales; family Sandaracinaceae; genus JAUHXR01. Next base: position 81,493 of record JBFWYI010000005.1, read on the forward strand.
CGCGTCGCGGTCTTCGACGGCGCGCCACGGGATGGTGGCCCGCGCGCCGCGGCTCAGCTCGAACCACGCGTAGCGGTCGGCCGCGCCGGCGCGCGGCACGTCGTCCCACGCGATCTCGGTGCGCACCCGCCCGTCGTCGATGCGGATCCCTTTGGCCGAGAGCGTGACCTCGAACTCGACGCTGCCGCGGCCGTCGCGGCGCCGCTGGCGCGCCATGAGGTACGCGCCGAGGAACGGCTTGAACGCGTACCAGGCGCCGAGGAGCAGCGCCGCGATCCCCATCGCGCGCGAGAACAGATCCTCGCCGCGCACCATCGAGGCGCCGAGCACCATGAGACACGGGCCCAGCGCCACGCGGATCACGCCGAGCCCGCGGCGGCGGAAGTACTCGCGCAGCCACGCCTCGGCGAACTCGCGGTCCGAGACCGTGTAGCGGAGCGTGAGCAACGACGATCCTCAGCGCCGCGAGCGGGCGCGCGCGGTGGCGGCGCGCTCGTCGACGATCCGACCGCTGAACGGCGCCGCGATCGGCTGGCCGGTCTCCGTGAGGATCGTGATCACCTGCGTCGGGGTGAGCCTCGGGTTCAGCGCGAGGACCTTGGTCGCCGCGTTCGCCACGTTGGGCGACGCCATCGACGTCCCGCTCAGCGGCACGCGCTCGCCGGTCGGGATCACGCTCGGCACCTCGACGCCGTGATCGAACACGACCACGCGCTCCGGGTTGCTGTTCGTGAACGTCGCCCAGTCGCCGTAGCGATCGACGGCGCCGACGATGAGGAGGTTCGGGAGGTCGAACGAGGCCGGCACCTCCCCGTACTCCACGACGTCGCGGTTGCTGTTGCCCGCCGCCACGACGAAGAGCGTGTCCGGGCATTGCTCGAACACGTAACGCCAGTTGTCAGTCCGGTGCTGGTGCACGACCTCGGCGCGCGCGCGGACCGCCTCGTCGGTCGGGTAGCGGTCCGACTCGTGGCGCAGCTCCGCCTCCACGTAGTCGCGCGAGAAGCCGAGGCTCGCGTTCACCACCCGCACGTGGTTCGCGTTGATGAAGCGCGCGATCTCCTCGATGTTCTCGCGCTCCGCCGCGAGCTCCGCGTCGGTCGGGCCGCGGTGATGATAGAGCCGCGCCTCGCCCGCCCACGCGGAGCGGAACACCGCGAGCCGCGCCTGCGGCACCCCCGCGAGCATGATGCCGGCTACGTGCGTGCCATGCGCCCACTCGCCGATCGCGGTGAGGTTCGACTCGAGCGCGTCGAGCGCGGCCGCGTCGCTCGCGTTACCCATCAGCTCGAGCACGCGCTGGGCCGGCTCGCTCGACGCGATCCCGGCGCGCAGATCCATGATCCCTTGGAGGAACGAGCCGTACTCGCGGATCGTGGCCTCACCCGGATCGAAGAGCAGCGCGGTCTGTCCCTCCGTCGGATCGCTCACCACCCCGTGCGCGTTCCCTCCGTCGGGCACCGCCTCCGCGGTGAACACCTGCGACTCGAACAGGTCGGTCGCGACGCCCGTGTCCCACACCGCGACCACGATCGGCTGCGCGCGCCGGTCGCGCGTCAGATCGACGGTGGAGAACTCGCGCTCGGCCATCTGAGGCCGCGCCTCGTTCGCGGTCTGCACCGCCTGCATCGCGCTGAGGAAGAGCGCGCGGTGTTGGACGATCGGGCGCAAGACGCCGTCGAGGAAGAGCGCCGCCGCGGCGGTGTCGAGCGACATCAGCTGGCCGTGGACCTGCTGGATCCGCGCGTCGATCTGCGCCTCGTTCTGGAAGATCTGGAAGACGACGGTGGAGCTCCCGAACCGGTTGGTCGGCAGCTCGGCCATGACGGCTTGGATCGCCGCGCGCTGCGCCTCTTCGTCGGTCGCGCCGCGCCGCGCGAGCTCGCTCAGCGTCGTGGTGCCGATGTACGCGTTGTTGCGGTTGCGCGCCTTCTGGCGGATGAGGCGGATGAGCCCGGCCGCGAGGTCGTTCTCGCCGACCGCGGCCGCCGTCGTCGCGAGGTTCACGATCTGCTCGCACGCACGATCGCCGAGCTCCGGCGCACCGGACGGATCGGCCGCCCACGCGGGGAGCTGGGCGACGTCGAGGCCCGGCTCGATCTCCCGCAACCGCGCGGTCGCCTCTTCGCGGACCAGCGCCGCGAGGTCGTTCATGGTCGCGCGATCCCAGGGCGAGCTCGAGGCTTGCTCGGCGCCCGCGTGATCGTCGCTCGGCGGAGGCGGGGTGGGCTCGGTCGTCGATCCCCCGCCGCAGGCGACGAGGACGAGGGCGAGGGCGATTCCTGGGTGGGCGCTGTTCATGACGGCGAGCTGAGCGCAGCTCCGGGGCCCCCGCAAGGCAACGCCGGGTGCGGGCGAAATCACTGTGAATCGAATGAATCGGTGCTCTACTCCCGGCCGGTGAATCTTCGGGGACGCGAGGACGTCGCTCCCCCACCCAGCGACCTCGACCGGAGCGAGCACCTATGGAGCGGCAGGGAGTGAGAGCGAGCGCGGCGTGGATCGTCGCCGTCGTGATGGGCCTCGTGGGCGCGCAGCTCGCCCTCGCGAGCGGCGCCGAGGCGCAGCGGTTCGATCCGCGAGGGCGACCGATCTTCGGCCAGGTGCGCCTGAACGAAGGCTTCCAGCCGGACCCGCACCTCCTGCAAGGCCGGATGGGCGGCCCGGTGCCCGCCGCTCAGGTCAACTCGGGTTGTCGCGGCTACGTCTCCGAGCAGCCGAGCCACGTCATCGTGAGCAACTCGGGATTCCGGAACCTCCGCTTCGTGGTGAGCGGGAGCAGCGACAACACGTTGCTCGTGATGCTGCCGAACGGACAGGTCCTCTGCGACGACGACGGCGGCGAGTCGATGAACGCGCTCGTCCAGACGTCGGTGCCGCGCGGTCGGATCGCGATCTGGGTCGGCAGCTACTCGAACACCAACACCGGCACGCCGTACACGCTCGGGCTCACCGAGTATCCGAACGTCACCGCGAGCACGATCGCCGGCGGTGGATCCGCCGTCCCGATCGGACCGGGCCCAGGCCCGAGCACGCCGGTGCGGCCGCCGGCCGGGCTCGCGACGAACGCGCCGCCGCGGTTCGGCTCGGCGAACCTCCAGTCGGGCTTCACGCCGGATCCGCACGTCCTCGCGGGTACCGCGAGCGGCAGCCTCCGGGGGGGGGACATCGACGCGAGCTGTCGCGGCTACTACGAGCCGCAGCCGAGCCACATCCTCAACAGCTCCACCGGGTTCGGGCACCTCCGCTTCATCGTCAACGGGACGAGCGACACCACCCTCCTCGTGATGCTCCCCGACGGCCGCATCCTCTGCGACGACGACGGAGGGAGCGGGGTGAACCCGCTGCTGACCACCGCCGCGCCGCCCGGTCCGATCCGCGTGTGGGTCGGCACGTACAGCCAGGGTCGGACCGCCCCGTACAACATCGGCTTCTCCGAGCTGCCGCAGATGACGACCGCGAACGTGCCGTCGCCGAACGGCGGCGTGGTCGGCCCCGGTCCCGGCCCGGGACCCGGTCCGCAGGAGCCCGACGAGATCGTGCCGATGACGCCGTCGATCCCGGTGACCCTCGTCGGTCCGGGGATGAGCGGCAACACCGTCGCGGTGTGGAACCCGTCCGGCGGTCCCGCGACGCACGTCCGGATGCGCGGGCGCAACCTGATGGCGGGCGACACCACGGTCGGCTCGGTGCCGAGCTCGATGAACGATCCGGTCGTCACCGTCGAGCAGCGCCGCGACGGGCGGCTCCTCGTCCGCATGGACCAGCCTCCGGCCGGCCGCGGTGATCAAGGGCAACAGTCGTTGCTCCTCGTCCGCTGGCAGGGCCGCCCCGTGGTGGCCGAGCAGTGGAGCGGCACGGCGATGCAGCGCGGCCCCCGCTGGAGTCGCTGAGGGGAAGGCGCGCTCCGGGGCCTCGCCGATCGCCGACGACGAGGCGACTCAACCGCGGCGCTTCAGCGGGTCCGCGTACACGGCGTCGACCGAGAGCCGCACACCGAGGTGAGCCACCTCCGCGGTGTCGCCCGCGCCGTACGTTCGCTGCGCCCAGCCGTCGCCGTCGCGGTACCACAATTCGAGTTGCGGCTTCTCCTGCGCGACGAGCAGCACTTCGCGGAGGGAGGGGATCGTTTGGTAGTGATGGAGCTTGTCTCCGCGGTCGTACTTCTCGGTCGACGGGCTCAGGACCTCGACGACCAGAGCGGGATTATTGATCGTGTGCCCCAACGGGTCGTCGGGATCGATCTCGAGCTCGTCGCACGCGACCGACGCATCGGGATACGTTCCCAGCCCCGTCGCGCGAGACCGGATGCGGAGGTCGGCGGTGAAGACACGGCACGGACGACCTTCGAGCGCCATCTGGAGCAGGTAGATCACGCGCGCAGCGAGCGCCGCGTGCTCGGGCGTCCCGCCCGACATCGCGTAGACGACGCCGTCGAGGAACTCGTGGCGAACGACGCTCGCATCCTCGAGATACGCGTACTCGGCGTAGGTGAAGCGGGCACGCGCAGGCTCGACCATGGCTCGAACATAGCAGTAGCTCGCCGCCCCAGCGACGGTGGCCTCGTCGACGCGGCGCTACATCTCGCCTTCGGCGAACCAGGCGAGGTAGCGCTTGCCGAGCTCGACGGCCTGCTCGCGGGTGGTCGTCGCGTTGCGGCTGTCGAAGCCCTCGCCGGTGAGTAAGACGAGCTCCTCCGCCGCGCGCGCGCGGAGCTTCTGGTCCTTCTGGTCGAGCGCGTCGACGAGCCAGCGGCCGCGGCCCTCGTCGGCGTGGGCGCTCCACCAGCTGCGCCAGCGGAAGCGCATGCTGCCGAGGTCCTTCCCGATCAAGAGGGTGAGCGCCTGCCGCACGCTGGCCGCGAGGTCGGACTCGGAGACGAGCTCGATGAGGTGCGGCACCGCCTCCGCCTCGCGGAGCTGACCGAGCGTCCACGCGGCTTTCTGTCGCCACTCCTTCTTCTTCGTCTCATCCGTCAGCGTGGTCAGCAGCTCACCGCGCAAGACGCGCGCCTCCGAGAGCTCACGGCACGCGCGGAGCGCGAGCATCGCTTGGTTGCGCACGACCGCGAGCTCGTCTTGGAGGCGCGCGGCGAGCGGGCGCACGAGCTCGCCGCGGCGGAGCTCGCCAGCGACGACGCACGCCGCCAACCGCACCTCGGGCTTGGGCGCGCGCATGAGCAACGTGACGTGCGGTACCGCGGTCTCCCCGAACGCGGCGAGGGCGGCCGCGCATCCGCTGAGGTGGCTCGCCTCGAGGATCGGCCGGTGCGGCCGGTTGAGGTCGACCCAGAGCCGACCGGGGAACGCGCGCGCGAGGATCGGCAGCGAGTCTGCGCCGAACGAGAGCAGGCTCTTGCGGAGCGGCGCGTCGCTCTCGGGCCCCGACTTCGCGAGCTCGGCCACGATCGCGGTGATGCGCTGCGCGCGGTCGGGGGGGAGCGGATCGGGGATCGCGCTGTGGCGCGCGTCGATGCTCGCCACCGCGCGCTCGGCGCGGATCGCATGACCGTCGCTCCGCGGGTCGGCGGGGGCGGGGGGGCGCGAGCTCGGGCGACGTACCAGCGCGCCGCCTCCCCCCGGAGGGCGCGAGCTCGGTTTCCGACGCGCGAGCGCCGAGCCGGGCGCCGTCGCCTCGGGCGCCCTCGCGTCCGGCGCCGGCGCGCTGACCGGCGGCTCGGAGCGGGGGCGGAGAGACGGCGCGACGTCGGAGACGATCACGGTCGGCATCGGCGTGACCGGATCGGTGACCACGCTGTACGGCTCGTCGTCCTCGTCGTGGGGTAGGTAGAGCGGAGGGTACGACGAGGGGTGCGGGCGCTGCGGGAGCGTCGGCCAGCTCTCGTCCGGGGGAGGTCGCCACGACTCGTCGGTCGGCGGCGCTTCGCTGCGCGGCGTCGGCGCGGCGGATCGCGCGGCCCGGCGCGGCGGCCGGATCACCACCTCCTCCGTCTTGCCAGGAGCGGGCGGGCGCAGCGTGGACCCTCGCTTCTCGCGCTCGTCGCCGCCCATCGGTCGCGTCTACCACGCGCCCGATCCGCGGGCACGTTTGTGGCAGGGCCCCTCCGTGTTAGCGTTGGCGTACCGAGACCTCATGGCGCGCACGGCTGGTTCCCGATCCACCCCGCACGGCGAAGAGCATGTGACGGCCGACTTGGAGGTCGCGGATCGCGACTTGTTGCTGCGGCTGACCGGTCCGTCGGGGAGCTTGCTCCGGACGCTCGAGTCCGAGTGGGGCGTCGGCATCGGCGTGCGCGGCAACCAGGTGCTCCTGCGCGGTCCGGCCGAGGCGGTCGCCCAGGCGCAGCGCGCGATCGCCGAGATCCTCGCGCAGCTCGCGAAGAAGCCGCGCCTCTCCGACGCGGACGTGCTGCGCGCGGTGCGCACGCTCGGCGACAACCCGGACGTCAAGCTCGCCGACTTCATGGACGAGCCCGTGCTCGTCGCGCCGCGCAAGACGATCGTCCCCAAGGGCCTCGCGCAGAAGGCCTACGTCAACGCGATCCGCCAACACGACGTGGTGTTCGGGATCGGCCCGGCCGGCACCGGCAAGACCTACCTCGCGATGGCGATGGCGGTGCGCGCGCTCAGCGAGAACCGCATCAAGCGAATCATCTTGACCCGACCCGCCGTCGAGGCCGGCGAGAAGCTCGGGTTCCTGCCTGGTGACCTCGCGGAGAAGGTGAACCCGTACCTTCGTCCGCTCTACGACGCGCTCCACGACATGATGGAGTTCGAGCGCGCGCAGATGTTGATCAGCCGCGGCGCGGTGGAGGTGGCCCCGCTCGCGTTCATGCGCGGCCGCACGCTCAACGACTGCTTCGCGATCCTCGACGAGGCGCAGAACAGCACCACCGAGCAGATGAAGATGTTCCTCACGCGCCTCGGCTACGGCTCGAAGGCGGTGATCACCGGCGACGTGACGCAGACGGATCTGCCCGAGGGCCGGAGGAGCGGGCTCTTGGATGCGTCGAAGGTGCTCGCCGACGTGGACGGGATCGCGTTCTGCCGCTTCACCGACGCCGACGTGGTGCGCCACCCGCTCGTCGCGCGGATCGTGCGCGCGTACGAGAAGCGCGACGCGGACGAGCAGGCGCGCGAGGCCGAGGAATGGACCGAGAGCGCCGCGGAGGACGAGCGCGGTGAATGACGCGGCCCGCTTCGACGCGCAGGCGCTGAGCGAGCGCATCTCGGCGCTCAAGCTCGGGCGCGTCGAGTGCCGGCCGCACGGGGCGATCGTCGAGGTGCAGCGCGACGAGGCGCTCGTCGTCGTGGTGCCCGTCGCGAAGATCCCCGAGGGCGTGCTCACGCCGTACACCGAGCGCTTCTCGATGGGCCTCGTCGGCCTCGTGCTCGTCGGACCGTCGCCCGAGGAGATCCTCGCGCGCCTCCCCGACAAGGTGGTCGCCGCGACGCTCGAGTCCGCCGACGCGACGAACGCGCTCCGGCTCGCGCTCGACGGAGCGCTCGAGCGCGTCGAGCTCCGCATCAAGGCGGAGCGCCGCTCGCGGTCGATCCGTCGCTACCGCTACGAGCTCGGCGAGCTGGTCGAGATCGCGCGCGCGATCACCCAGGAGCGCGACATCGAGCGGCTGCTCGATCTCATCCTCGAGAAGAGCCGCTTCATCACCGGCGCCGACGCGGGGAGCATCTACGTCATCGAGCGCGCGCCCGACGGCGGCCAGCGCCTCCGCTTCAAGCTCAGCCAGAACGAGTCGCTCGAGTTCCCGTCGAGCGAGTTCACGATCGCCGTCTCGACCAAGTCGATCGCCGGCGCGGCGGTGGTGCGCCGCCAGCCGATCAACATCCCCGACGTCTACAAGATCGGCGAGGACGAGCCCTTCGGGTTCGACCGCAGCTTCGACGAGCGCGTCGGCTACCGCACGAAGTCGGTCGTCGCGATGCCGATGATCTCGGCCGAGGACGAGGTCATCGGGGTCATCCAGCTCATCAACAAGAAGCGGATCCCCGAGAAGCGGCTCAACGGCACGCAGGAGGTCGAGGTCGAGGTCATCCCGTTCGATCCGCGGAGCGTCGATCTGTTGGCGACGCTCGCGTCGCAGGCGGGCATCGCCCTCGAGAACGCGCTCCTCTACGACGAGATCCGGCGCATCTTCGAGGGGTTCGTGCGCGCGAGCGTGCAGGCGATCGAGCAGCGCGATCCGACGACGAGCGGTCACTCGCTCCGCGTCAGCGTGCTCAGCACCTCGCTCGCGAAGGTCGTCGATCGGATGGACACGGGTCCCTATGCGGACGTCCGGTTCAGCCGCCGCGACATCCAGGAGCTCGAGTACGCGGCGCTGCTCCACGACTTCGGCAAGATCGGCGTGCGCGAGGAGGTCTTGGTCAAGGCCAAGAAGCTCTACCCGCACCAGCTCGGCCAGGTGCGCGCGCGGTTCGACTATGCGTTGGTCGCGGCGGAGGCGGCCGGCGCGCGGCGCCGCATCGCGCTCATCGCCGAGGGCGCCGGTCAGAGCGATCTCGATCGCCTCGAGACCGAGATCGCGGCCGAGCGCGAGGACCTCGAGGCGGCGTGGAAGCTGATCGTCGAGGCGAACGAGCCGACCGTCCTGAGCGAGGGCGACTTCACGAAGATCGCCGCGCTCGGACAACGGACCTACCTCGCTCCAGGAAACCGCCGTGAGGTGCTGCTCCTCGGCGAGGAGGTGGAGTCGCTCCAGGTCACGCGCGGCTCGCTCAACTCGAGCGAGATCGACGAGATCCGGTCCCACGTCGTCCACACGTACGACTTCTTGTCGAAGATCCCGTGGGGCAAGAACTTCGCCCGCGTCCCCGAGATCGCGGGCGCGCACCACGAGAAGCTCAACGGCACCGGCTATCCGAAGGGCATCGCGGCGCACGAGATCCCGGCCGCCTCGAAGATCATGACGATCGCCGACATCTACGACGCGCTCACCGCGCGCGACCGCCCGTACAAGAAGGCCGTCCCGCGCGAGCGTGCGCTCGCGATCCTCGGCTTCGAGGTCAAGGACGGCAACATCGATCGCGACCTCGTCGCGGCGTTCGTCGAGGCGCAAGTGTTCCGCGAGGTCGAGGACCGCGAGCTCGAGTACTGAGCTTCCGACCGTCGAGACCGCGCGCGCGGTCAGTCGACGAAGCAACGATAGCTGCCGTCGGCGAGCTTTCGCTTCACCGCGAGGACCTCGTCGTCGGGCATGTTCCTGAACGCCGGTCGCCCCTCGCCCTGCGGCGTCGTCGCGAGGCGGTCGTCGCGGTACGCCTCGAGCGCTTCGCGCATCAGCGTGGCCGACAGGCACGTCGTGGCGTGGCAGAGCCGCTCGTAGGTGTCGCCGCGGTGCACGTCGATCGCGCGTCGCGCCACGATCGGGCCGGTGTCGATGCCCGCGTCGATGAAGTGGCAGGTGCAGCCGACCGGCTCGTCGAGCGCGATCGCCCACGCGACCGAGGCGGAGCCGCGGATCTCCGGGAGGAGCCCCGGGTGGCTGTTGAGCGCGCCGTGCTTCGCGGGCGCAAAGACCGGCGCCCTCAGGATGCGCGTGCCGCCGAGGACCAGCAGATCGGGCGCGAGCTCGGTGAGGTGCGCGACGCACTCCGGGTCGTTGTGGCTCGAGACGAACGCGCGCGGAGCGTGCCGTCCCGCGAGCTGTTCGTCGATCGTCGGCGCGATCGGGAAGCCGGCCATGCGGACGAGGAACTTGTCGCGCTCGATCTCCGCGACGTCCGAGCGCTCTTCGATCACGAGGTCCGGCACGAACCCCGCGCCGAGCAGCGCGCGCAACATCTCTCGCGCGTAGGGGTGCTCCTCGAGCGCGAGGAACGCCCAGCGGAACGGGCTCGGCATCAGAGCGCCCTCGCGGTGACCGAGAGCACGGTGACGCCGGGCTCGCTCGCCCGCGCGTCGACGTCGAGCGCGGTCGGGAGGCTGACCGCGTCGTCGGGACCGAGCGGCTCGACGTTCGCGAGCTCGAGCCCGCCGTCGAGCACGTAGAGGAAGCGAAGCTCGTGGTCGGCCGATCCCGCGTCGATCCGCGCTCCCGCCGGCGCGCGCAGCACGCGGACCTGCGCGAGCCCGCCGGTCGCCTCGCCGATCCCGGCGTCGCGCACGAGCACGTCTCCCTCGCGGGTCGGCCCCGCCTCCTCTGCTCGATGGAACACGAAACGTTGTCCGTCGAAGCGGCGCGTCGGATCGAGCGCCTCGTTCGGCAACGACATCGCCGCGTCGGCGAGCGTGTCGTGATCGGCGGGGCACGACACCTCCACCACCTCGAGGCCTCGCGCGTCGAGCACTCGGTGGCGGATCGTCGGCGGCTGCAGCACGCAGTCGCCTTCGCGCATCGTGAACGGCGGTCCCTGGTCCTCGTAGACGACGCGCACCTCACCGCGCCGCACGTAGATCATCTGGAAGCGCACGCGGTGGAGGTGCACGCAGTCGGGCACCGGTCCGTCGGTCTCGACGCGGATGTGCGACGCGAGGTGGCGGCCGCCCTGTCGGCTCGCGATCAGATCGCGATAGCGCATCCCCGCGCGGCCCTCCTGCCACACGGCGGATCGCATGCGCGCCACGTCGAGCGCGGGCGCGAGCTCCGGCATCGCCATCGGCGCGCGCGGCGCGATCTCGATCCGCGTCCCGTTCGGCGCGCGCAGCGTCCGCGCGATCGCGCCCTCCGCGCGCAACGTCCCTGGCTCCCCGGCGGCGCCGCGCACGAGCGCCACCCGCAGCCCGCGCCCGACCACCACGATCTCGCGCGGATCCTCGGAATGACGCACCGCTGCGATCGCGAAGCCGAGCTCATCGACGAAGAACCGCGCGGTCGCGTTCGGATCGTCCGCGGGGAGCACGAGCTCCATCTCGGTCGCCTCGGCCACGCCGCAATCTACCTCGCCGCGCGAAATGACGTCGCCGGTGCGTTACGATCCCCCGTAGCGATGTCGACGCTCACCCGACGGACGATTCTCTGCGCGCTCCCGTGCGTCGGCGCCGTCGTGCTCGCCGCGCTGTGGGCTCGCCCGACGGGAGCCCAGACGATCCGATCGTCGGACATCGCGACCGTGTTCTTCATCGCGAAGAGCGACGATCGCAATCGCGTCGACTACGGCGTGCGGGTCAACGAACGGTGTCGGCCCGATGGGAACGCGCCGATGTTCGGGTACTGGCGCCGCTTCGAGCCGAACCAGCCGCCGCTCGGCGACCTCAACGCGATGGACCGCAGCGTGTACGGCATCGCCTCGCAGCGCGTCCGCACGCGCGCGCCGGGCGGCACCTGGATCGAGATGCGCCTCGCGGCGCTGTCCGACGAGCGGGTGCTCACCCTCGTGCGCCCGCGTGAGGGCGGAGGTTGCGACGCGAGCGCGCGCGTCACGTTGCAGGGGCACGAGCTGCTCCTCGATCACCTCTTCGTCCAGCTGGGCGGCCTGTCGGGCGTCGATCACGTCACGGTGTTCGGTACCGACGCCTCCACCGGTCGCGAGCGTCGCGTGCGGCTCGATCCACCGCGGCAGCTCCCGGGTATCTGAAGGGCGGTCCGTCCGGTCAGCCGCCGCACGCCGCGCAGCGACGGAAGCGGTGCCAACTCGACGTGCGACCTGCATCTTCGGGGAGCGCGGTGCCGAGCTGCCCATACTCGTTCGATCCCGTGCACGCGAGCGTGCCGTCGCTCAGGCGGAGGCAGGTGGACGTGGTGCCGAGCGCGGCCTCCCCATCGTCGCGTCAACATCGACGGCGACGACGGAGGCGTCCTCCGCTTCACGTCCGGTTGGTAGCGGCTGCGCTCCGCGTTCGCCGCCAAGATCGAGTGGGGCTCGCGCATCGCGTTGCGAAGCTCGTCGTTGCACCGAGAACCCCGTCGCACCGAGAACCCCGTTGCACCGAGAAGCCCCTTGCACCGCGGGCGTGCGAGCCCGCCCGCTCAGTAGAACGGGCCTTCGTCGGCCGCGATGCGCGTGAACGCCTCGTCCCACGACGCCGCTTCGACGCTGGCGGCCGACCAGTGGGTCGTCGCGCTCCCGCCTCGGCTCAAGCTGTCGATCTCCATCATCGCGGCCATGTGCGCCTCGCCGCTCACGAACGCGAGCATGTCCTCTTGACTCTCCCAGATCGTGAGCGTGCGGGCGGTTCCACACGACGGGGAGCGCGCGGTGCTCATCGCGACGAGGCCCGGGCGGGTAAAGAGGTCTTGCACGACGGCGCCGGCCATCTCCTGGAACTCCGCGACGTTCGTGGGATCGATCCGCAAGTACGTCGAGGCGACCACCCACCCCTCGGCCGGCGGCGTGGCGGTGATCGATCCGTCGGGGCCGGCGCCGGGCCCCGCGAACACGGGGGTCGGGAACGTCCCCGTCGGCCCGTCGTACACGAGGTCCGCCTCGGTCGGCGCGTCGTGCGCACACGGATCGGCCGCGCCGGAGTCGGCGATCGCGCCTCCCGCATCCGTGCCTCCCGCGTCGGCCCGACCCGCGTCGCTCGGGTGGTCGGAGTCGCATCCGAGCAGGCTCAGCATCATCGCGGCGAATAGACGAAGGAACGTACGAGGGCGCATGGTCTCTCCTTGGTTGAGGTCTCTGGCGAGCAGCTCAGCTTGCGGAATGCACCACCGCGAAGCCCAGCCAGTCGAAGTCGCGTCGCAGGCGGCGTGAGTGGAACGGCGACGCGGCGCCGACCACGTACGCGTCGACGTCGGTCGCGCCCTCGTCGGCGCCGAGATCGAGCGACACCACCCAGACGATCCGGCCCGTCGCGTCGCAGATGCGCCAGTACGCGTAGTGTCCGGTCTCGATGCGCTCGAGCACGCGTCCGCGGAGGTGGAAGCGTTCTTCCTCCGGGAGCGCGCTCGCCGCGAACGGGTTGGTCGCCTCGCCCGCTCCGTCGGGGTCCCGGGTGAGGGCCGATCGAGGCGTCAGGAGGACGAGCAGCAGGATCGCGCCGAGCGCGGTGACGACTCGTCGTGCGCGTCGCGCGGCTCGGTCGCGCGCGACGGACGACGCCGTCGCAGCGCGCACGTCGGGCGCGCCGTGGAGGTCTTCGTTGGGCATCGCGGGCTCCGTTCGAACGTCGTGCCCGCAGCACGTCCGACCGTTCGAAGCTCCTTCGCGATTCGCGGCGCCTCGAGGGCGACGCTCCGACGTGCAGCGCCTCCGATCGCACGCTCACGGGTCGTCGCTTCGCCGCTCACCGAAGCGACGTGGAGTCGCAGGGTGCTCAGCGCGGAGCGCTCGGGATCGGACCGAGCCGGTCGAGTCACGCACGCGCGCCCGAGCCGGATGGCCCGGTCGCTCCGTTGCGAATCGAGTTGTCGTGCCGACCAATCGAGCTGTCGTGCCGACAACGTCACCCCGACGACCTCCGGCATCGGCTCCTCCAGATCCACCTCGATCGGCGCCAGCGCGCGGTTGTCGATACCGACAAGAAAAGTTCGCCGGCGGACTTCGGGCGTTCGATTTCGACGGAAATTCTGCGAAGCGTTCGCAACGAGCGTCGATTTCGACGGAAGAAGTCGGCGCGCGGACTTTTTCCGTCGAAATCGACGGCTACTTGAGAAGCCCTCGCAACTAGCCGTCAAAATCGACGGTGGAAGTCGGGCTGACGGAGAATTTCCGTCGATGTCTCGTTTTCGCGGCCGCGGAGGAGCTCATGCCGTCGATCTCGAGACTTTCGGCTCGTCGGAGACGCGCTGGCGGTCGACCCTGACGCTCGAGAGCCGCCGCCGGCGTTGGCCAACGAGAATATCTGGGGGCCTGTCCGCTTGACAGGTTGGAAGCCTCTCGCGAGCATCGCTCGATGCAAAGTTCATTCGCGCTGGCGGCGCGCGGCGCGATGGCAAGTCTCGTGGCGCTCCTGTGGATGATGTCGGGATGCGACTCACCGCCGACCGGAGTGGACGCCGGCCGACTCGACGCGGGCGGCCGGCGCGATTCGGGCGCGGTGGACGCAGGGCCGGGTCCCGACTGCATTGGAGTCGCCGACGCCTGCGAGACGCTGGCGGTCGCCGACTGCGCCGCCGTATCCGGGTGCGAGGTCGGCACGTGCGAGATGGGCATCTCGAGCCGGTCGTGCTTCTCCCAGCTCGACCCCGCCGCATGCGAGCGCCTGAGGGGATGCGGCTGGGAGGATTCGGGCGAGTGCACCGGTAGTGTGTTCGACTGCGGTTCCTTCGAGAGCGAGGCCCTCTGCGAATCGCAGCGCTGCAACTGGAGCACGTTCGGAGCGGCCGAAGTCTGTCGCGGTGCGCCCGCGAACTGTCAGTCACTCGATGCGGCCGCATGTACGATGCAGCCCGGTTGCAGGCTCGCGGCCGGCGTCGACGGGGGCGCCGCGCCCGACGCGGGACCTAGCGATGCCGGATCCGATGCGGGCTCGGATGCGGGCCGCGCCTGTATGGTCTCCGGATCGTGCCATCCGCTCTACGACACCGCTTGCGGTTGTGGCTACTCGGCCTCGGACGCCCGTTGGGCCTGCGGGCGCGCCGGGAGCCGACCCGTGGGCGGCAGCTGCTCGACGAGCGCGGAGTGCGCAGCCGGGCTCTTCTGTCCGCGAGGCACGACGAGCAGCGTCGGGGTGTGCCGGCGGTTCTGCGACGAGGACGCGGACTGCGGATCCGGGGAGGGGTGCGCGCTCATCGATGGCATCTCCGGCGTTGGCTGCGCGGGGTACTGCCTCCCCCTCTCTCAATGCGATCTCCGCGGGCAGAACTGCGGGAGCGGCGGGTGTTACTGGCTCAACGACACGGCCGCCGGGCGCGAGCACACGTTCTGCAACCCCGAAGGGGGCGTCGCTGCGGGACAGCTGTGCTTCGAAGACCCGACCGCGTGCGAGAGGGGGCTCGTCTGCGTCGTGGGAACCATCACCTCCCGATGTCAGCCCATCTGTGCTTCCGACGCCCAGTGCACCACGTCGACCGCGCGGAGGTGCAGCGGGATGGCCGCGGGCGCGATGTTCTGCATGTGAACGGATGCTGGCTCGGTGACCTCCGACGTGCGGGGAGGATCCAGCCCGTCGCCTCCGCCAACGTGCTGCCGCACCCGCGCGTCCTCTTCGCGTGGAAGCTGTCTTCCAGCTCTGCAGATGTCGTGGCGAGGCGGATTCCCCAACGCCAAGCCCGGCGCGACGGTGCCGACCGGCGACGGTGCCGACCGGGGCGGAGACTCGGCCACTACTCGATGTGGGCGATCACCGCCGCGAGCACGGACCCGCGGCTCTCCGGGCGGAACGTCTCGCCGCAGATCTCCAGCTCGCTGGTAGTGGAACCTTCAGCGGCAATCGCGACGAGCATTCCTCCCTCGGGATGCGGGAGCGCTCGCCGGGCTCGGCCTCGGAACGCGCCGTGCGTCGAGACCAAGCGTCCTGTCTCGTCATCCAGCGCGACGAACACGCTGGATGACGCGCTCCATGGGTAGGCCTCGATGCAGTCCACGACGGTCGTGCCGAGGAGATCGAGCGGCGTGCTCGGCACGCCGACCGCCGCACGCACGAGACCGGTCGTGCGGTCGACCACGAGTCGACTCACATAGCCACCCAGGTCCTCGTTCTGCCAGACGGTGTCGAACGAGGCGTCGACGCGTTCGGGTCCGGCGCCGGCAGCGCCGACGATGGCACCGCCGTCCGCGGTCAGGGCGATCGACCAGATCCGATCGACGAACGTGCGCGCTCGGACCAGCTCCCCGTCGGGGTCGAAGCGGAGCAGAACCGACCCGGAGCGCGGAAAGCACCCTGCCGCGCCGAGGCACACCGAGTGGTCGGGCGGATCATGGAGGATCCCGAACGAGACGGTCACCGATCCGTCTGAGGCGACGCCGCTCGACGGCACGACGGCCGTGATCCCGAAGCCTTCGTCCATCGGCGCCGACCAGTGCCATCGCGGCGTGCCGTCCTCGAGCATGAGCAGCGTCAAGCCGTGTGGCTCGTCCAACGCGCCCAGCTCTCCGAGGTCGACGTGATCCGACCACGTGAACACACGCAGCTCCCGCAGCGCGCATCCGTTCTCGCATGCCCCGAGCGCGATGGTCCGAAGGAGCACGCCATCCGGAAGCGGCTCCTGGTGACGCAAGCCTCCACCCATCGGGTCGCGGTGGTCGAGAATGAAGCCGGGGGACCCGAATCGCACCATGAGGAGCTCCTCCTCGCTCACCGCCAGAGGAAACTCGACCAAGCCCTCTTGAGCCCATCGGAACGTTCCGTCCGGCGCAAAAGCGAGCAGGACCCTATAGCCACCCCCGCCGAACGACCCGCCGTCGATCTGCACGTGCGATTCCGAGGCCACGCGCATGAGGGCGAACGGGCTCCCGTCTTCACCCATCACGAGATCATCGATCCCGACGAGGTCCGAGTCGGCTCCGATCGCGCGGGCCCAGCGCACGTGGCATTGCGTCGGCACGTCGAGTTGTGCGGTGCAGCCGGCATCGACGGGCGTGCTCGGAACGCCGCCGTCCGACGAACCCGTGTCGTCGTCGTCGGGTTCCGCACCGTGGTGCGCCGCGCAGCCCGACACGACGCAGCCCGACGCGACGACGAGCAAAAGAATTGTGCGGGCGTGGCGCGCACCCATGTCAACGCGATAGTCGATCGCAACCGAGACTGCAACGTCGGCGACCTGAGCTGGGTCACGCCCGCTCCGCCGCTCACCCGCCGGTGACGCTCTGGCACGCGTCGACGATCGCGGTGGCCTGCGCCTCGGTGCTCGCGCTGCCCGAGCAGCTGTACGCGGTGCTGCCGATGTTGCGCTTCACGTTGACCTGGTAGATCGCCGTCTCGGTCGGCTGCATCTGGTCGTCGAGGGTGCGCGCTTCGTAGACGAGGATGAAGCCGTCGGCGGTGGCCTCGTCGCGCACGGTGCGGACGGAGCCGAGCATCTGAGCGGTCTCGCGCGCGGCCTCGATCGTCGCGGCGGCGTCCTCGAAGAGCATCATCGAGAACGAGTTGTCGTCGCTGTGGAAGCCGGCCGCGCCGCCGATGCCGTTGGGGACGGCGCCGGCCGGGACCCGCGCGCGGAGGCCGTGGCTGTTCGGGACTTCGGTGAGGCCGTCGGCGGCGGGCTCGTCCGCGGTCTCGTCGACGGTGACCTCCGTGGAGGTGGAGCCCGAGCTGCCGCAGGCGAGGCAGAGGCCGATGAGGAACGAGGCCGAGAGGATCAACGCGATCTTTCTTGCGAGGGTCATGTCCATGTCTCCTGGGTTGCCGTGGGTTCGATCGGACATGGCACGTTCCGGGCCACGCGCGCGCGATGCGGACGGCGCGCACTGTCTCGCGGACGCGCGTCGGGTGTCACGCGTCGGCGGTCCCGGTGTCTCGGCCGACCGGGCGCAGAGACCCGGGCCTTCGCCGAGCGGGCTCGGCTGGCTCGGAGCGCTCCGATGGCGCAGCTTCCGCGCGTGCCAGCCGCCCGCGCGCTCGTCGCTCTCCTCGCCCTCTGCCTCACGGGGTGTCCGGATCCGGTCGCGGAGCCTCCGCCGCCGTCTGCGCCCGTGGTCGAGCCGCCGACGCCGTCGCCGCCACGCGGCGAGGTCCGCACGCGCTACGTCTACGTGCCGGCGTACTCGCAGCTCGGGACGCGCGAGGCGCACGACCTCGCGCTCTTCTCGATCACGCTGAGCGTGCGCAACGTGGAGCCCGCGACGGACGTGACGCTGACGCACGTCGACTACTTCGACACGTCGGGCCATCTCGTGCGCCGTTACCTCCGCGCGCCGCGCACGCTCGCGCCGCTCGAGTCGGCCGAGTTCTCGGTCGCGACGCAGGACGAGACGGGCGGCTCGGGCGCGAACTTCCTCGTGTACTGGGAGGGCCCGTCGGACGCGCACCCGCTGCTCACCGAGACGGTGATGCGGACGGGCTACATCGCGTTCACGTCGCGAGGCGTCGAGCTCGATCGCGTCCCGGACACGGTCGACGCGGATAGCGCCGAGGCGGACACCGTCGACACAGACGCGATCGAGACAGACACCGTCGAGGCGGACACCGTCGAGGCGGACACCGTCGAGGCGGACACCGTCGAGGCGGACACGGAAGAAGAGACGCAAGGTGCCTTGCCAGACGAGGAAGAGGCGGCGAACGAGGGCGAGCGACCCTGACCGGCGACCGCGTCGAGGCCGGCGCGGCGTCGTCGTTCGTCGCGGCGCCTGCGGCAGCGAAGGGGAGACAGGGAGAGCTGGAGAGGAGGAGGTGCGTCGGCCGTGCCGACGCGGGAGCGAGCGAGGAAGATTGCGCGCGCTGCCCTCGTCTCCGTCTCCTCGTCCTCCCTCGGCAGGCGCGCCGGCGAGACGCCGAAGCGCCGCCCGTTCCCGGCGCGGAGACGAACGTACCTCGATCTCTCTCTGCCGCGGCGGCGCAGCCGGCGCACTCTCCTCGTCTCGCCGTCTCCTCCTCTCCCGGTCGCCGCCGCAGGCGCACCGACGAACGCCGAACCGTTGCCCGCCATCGGCGCGAAGATGAACCGCCGCTCGCCGTATGCGCCGAGACGAACGCCGAGCGGAGCCGGGTATGCTGGCGGGGTGGGGCGAGCCACGATCCCGCTGACGCTGCGCGTGCCGAACCCGCCGCATCCGTTCGTCGGTCGGGACGCGGAGCTCGCGGCGCTCGATCGCGCGCTCGACGGAGGGCGCGCGGCGCTCGTCGTGGGGCTGCCGGGGATCGGCAAGTCGGCGCTCGCGCGGGCCTGGGTCGCGCGGCGGGAGAGTGCGCAAGATGCCGTGCTGATCTCGATCGAGCCGTCGCCGCGGCCGGGCGATGCGCGGACGATCGCGGCGCAGGCGCTCGCGCAGGTGCTCCGGGTGAGCGCGACCGGCGGGACGGACCCGGCCGGCGACCTCGCGCTCGCGCTCGACATGGCGGACGAGGCGGAGCTGCTCGTCGTGATCGACGACGCGACGAACGCGTCGGCCGGGTCGGTGATGGCCCTGCTCGCCGGCGCGGACGCGTACGCGCGGCGCGCGCGCTGGCTCGTGCTGTCGCGCGAGGCGCCGGAGGGTGCGGCGGTCTCGCTGAACGTCTCCGCGATGTCCAAGGCGGAGATGACGAAGCTCGCCGACGCGGTGGCGGCGGACCTCGACGCGCACGCGCGCGAGCGATCGGTGAAGGAGGCGCACGGCTCGCCCGGTCGGCTGCGCGCGGCGCTGCTCGGATCGCGCGAGCCCGACGGGGTGGGCGACTGGGAGGGGACCGAGAGCATCGCCGAGCTGGCGGGCGGGGTGCCGGTGTCGGTCGCGGAGGCGCTCGCGCGCGAGGGGGCGCGCTCGATCGCGCGGTTGATCCGACGCGGGGTGCTGGAGCTCGGCGGGCTCGGGGTGCGGGTGGTCGACGCGGCGCGGACGGGGACGCGCGCGAGCGACGAGGAGGCGCGCGCGCTGATGGCGCGGCTCGAGGCGGACGGCGAGGCAGGCGCGGTGGCCGCGGTGCGGCTCGCGACGCTGCGCGGCGACGTGGCGTCGGCCGTCGCGATCCTCGCGCGACGCCGCGCGGCGATCGCGGAGGCGGGGCTCGACGCGGAGCTGTGGCGCGCGCTCGGGACGTCGCCGGAGCCGGCGCTCGAGCTCGAGCGGCTGCGCTGCGCGGCGAGCACGGCGGACCCGGCGATGCTGCGCGAGGTGACGGAGCCGGTGGGAGGGACGCCGGCCGATCGGTTCATCTACACGCGCGTGCTGTGGGCGCGCGGGGAGCTCGCGGCGGCGGAGGCGTCCGCGCGCGAGCTGGCCGACGAGGCCGACGATCCGAAGCTCGCGGCGGAGGCGCGGCTGCTCGAGGCCTTGTGTCTGTCACAACAGGGCGCGATGCGGCGCGCGCTCGCGGTGCTCGAGGGGATGTTCGAGGGGACGGACCCGCCGACCGACGAGCACGCGTGTCGCCGCGACGCGCTCGTCGTGTTGACGGGCAACGCGAGCGGGGCGCTCGATCGCGACGCGGCCCGGAGCCGGATCGAGGAGCTGCTCACGCGCGCGACGGAGCTCGCGCCGAAGGGCCGCGATCTCGTGCTGCGGCTCTCGCTGCAGACGGCGTATCGGGTCGGCGATCTGCGGCTCGCAGGGCGCGCGATCGACGCGCTGCCGGAGGGGCCGGCGGTGCCGGCGTCGGGCGATCAGCGGCGGCTCCGGCTCGTGCGCGGCTCGGCGTGTACGCAGAGCGGAGACTTGTCGCGGGCGCGACGGGACTTCACGGCGGTGCTCCGGGTGGAGAGCCGGCACACGTTCCTCGGCGCGAGCGCGGTCGGTTATCTCCTCGAGCTGCGCCTCGTGAGCGGCGAGGTCGAGGACGCGGCGGCGGAGCTGCGCGAGCTGGAGGCGGTCGCCACGCGGATGAACGCGGGCGGGCTGCTCGTCAACACGGCGTACTATCGCTGCATGGCCGCGTGGGCGAGCGCGGATCGCTCGCTCCTCCCCGAGAGCGTGGAGAGCCGCGATCCGGTCGCGCGCTCGATCCTCGAGCCGGCGATCGCGCGGGCGCACGCGCGCTTCGGAGCGCCCATCGAGCTGCCCGATCCGGAGGACGGCGCGCACCCTCGCGCGCTCATCCTCACGCTCCTCGCGCGGGCCGAGGCCGCGATCGTGCGCGACCCGACCGACGGCCGCGTGATGGCCGAGCGCGCGCGCGACGAGGCGAGCCGGTGGCGCTACCGGGTGCTCGAGGCGGAGGCGGAGCTCGCGATCGCCGACGCGGCGCTCCGGCTCGGCGATCGCGCGAGCGCGCGCGACGCGGCGGAGCGGTGCGCGGCGCTCGCGGAGACGATCGGGGCGACGCGGCTCCGCGAGGACGCGCGGTTCGCGCGCTGGGCGGCCTCAGATCGGCCGACCGCGCGGGGGTTGGTGAGCGAGCTCGACGTCCCGCACGCGCGCTCGATGGGGGCGCGCCGGGCGAAGGGCTTCCTCGGCGAGAGCGCGCCGCTCGACGCGATCGATCGCGCGGTGCTCGAGGCGTTGTCGGCGCGCGGCGTGTCGGGCGCGCGGCGGCTCTCTCGTCACGGGGACGGTGATCGTGACGGCGCGCGGTGGGGCATCGCGCTCGAAGAGAAGCGCGCGTGGCTCGCGACCGACGGCGGTGAGAAGGACGTCGAGCTCGGCCACACGCCGTCCTTGTGGGCGCTCCTCGCGTCGCTCGCCCGACGCGGCGGCCGGGCGAGCAAAGAGGAGCTCGTGCTCGATGTGTGGGCGCCGAGCGAGTACCACCCGCTGCGTCACGACGGTCGCCTCCGCGCCGCCGCGCGCAACCTCCGCGCCGCGCTGGGCGACGAGCCGCCGTACGCGCTCCTCACCACGACGGAGGATGGCTACGCGCTCGGCGGCCGCGTGCTCGTGGAGTGAGCGCTCAGATGATCTCGGGGCAGACCAAGCGGAGCGTCATCGAGACGTTGTTCGCCTCGTCGCACTCGCGGTGCATCCCGAAGTCGCCCTCCGGATCGACGCGCGCGTGGACGTCGACCTCGAACTCGCCGTCGCCGAACCCGGGCGCCACCTCGACCTCGACCCACTCCGCCTGGCCGCTGAGCAAGCGCCCCCGCGTGTGCGTCTCGCCGAGCTCGGCGCCGGGCGCGTCGTCCGCTCCCGCGTAGACGCGAACCGTGATGCCGCTCGGGACGCCCTGTCCACCTCGGTTGCGAACGCGCACGTAGACGATCGAGCTCGCGGGGCACTCGAGGGTGTCCGAGGCCATGCCGTCGATGACGAGGTCGGGCGCCAGCGTGATCGCGTCCGGATCGGCGAGGCGCTGGGCGCGGAAGAGGCCGTGCGTCGCGGTGCTCGCGAGCGGGGTGCGTGGCACGGAGCCATCTTCGTTGACGTTGTCGATGTAGTACGCGTGCTGGTTGAGGATGGTGCGCGTGGGCACCCAGTTGTCGAGGGTGTCGCCGTAGACGCGGATGCCTTCGCTCGTGGTCACCACCAGCTCCGCGTTGCCGTCGAGATCGACGTCGGCGACGACGGGGAACTGGAACACGGTGTCGATCTCGACCGCCTCGGACCAGAGGACGATCAGCTGCGTCATCCCGTCGCGCACGCCGAGCGCGCGCACGCCGTGGTCCTCGACGACGAGGATCTCCGAGCGGCCGTCGGCGTCGAAGTCGAACACCGCGAGGGCGGTCGAGCCGAAGTCGGTCGAGCGCGCGTCGCGCCAGCGCACCGGGTTCGTCGCGTCGTGCTCCCAGTCGTACACGTCGATCCCGTGTTGCGTGTAGATCGCGACCTCGGTGTCTCCGTCGCCGTCGAAGTCCGCCACGACCGGCGGCCCCGCCTGCGCGCCGTCGACGTACTCGAAGCCGTCGTCCGGCTCGTGGCGGTACGGGCCCGCGAGCACCGCGCCGGTCGCCGGATCGAGCAGCGCCGCGAGGTAGCCGTTGTCGACGAAGAGCTCGGGCCCCGGGTGCGACGAGAGCAGCTCGCCCGGCGCCGCGTGGCCACGCGGCACCACCGACGAGAGCCAGCGCGTGTGGCCGGTCGCGTCGACGGAGGTGTCGCTCCGATAGACTTCTTGTCCGCCATCGCCGTCGAGGTCCATCGCGATCAGAAGATCCGGGTAGCGGGAGGGCAGGGTCGCGTCGGGGTGTCGATCGCGCGCGGGGATCAGCGCGCCGCTGGACCAGCGCCGCTCGCCGGTGCGCGCGTCGAGCGCGAAGTGGTTCGTGACGACCTCGGGCTCGCCATCGCCCTCGAGGTCCGCGATCGTGATCGAGCTCTGCGCGTTGTCGCGCACCGCGACGGTCGAGGTCCACAACAGCCGGCCGACGGGGTTGCCGGTGTCGTCGGCGCCGAACGCGCTGACGCGCACGCCGAGCGGTCCGCCGAGCGCGACGGCGGGTCCGTCGCTGCAACACACGTTGCGGGGAAAGTTGATGTCCGTGCACACGAGCCGGTCCGCGCACTCGGAGTCGGCGGTGCAGAGCGCGAGGTAGTCGCAGGCCGGCTCGGTCGCGGTGAGCGCGAAGATCTCGGGCGCGCCGTCGCCGTCGATGTCCGCCGCGGCGGGCGGCGCCCACGGCACGAAGCGAATGCCCTCGGGCCCGCGGCCGATCACCGAGCCGTCGCGCCCGGAGAGCACCGCGAGGCGACCGCTCGCCGTCGGCTGGAACGGGCTGGCGGCCTCGCTGTCGTGCGAGATCACGACGACGTCCGGGACGTCGCTCGCGCCGATGCGGCCGTCGCCGTCGTCGTCGTGCGTGCGGATGACGAGCGGGAGGGTGGAGACGTGACCGACGCTCGCCTGCCACTCGACGCTCGGCTGAAAGACGCCGGGCTCGGGGACGTAGCGGCAGCTCGCGCCGTCCGGCAGCGGGACGCAGAGGCCGACGAGCGGCTCGCACACTTGGTCGTCCGCGCAGTCGTGGTGCGAGGTGCACGGCTCGGTCGGGGTGAAGCACGCCCCGCCGACGCAGAGCTGATCGCCGCCGCAGCAGGTGTCGCCGCACCGGAGCTCGCAGCGCGGGACGCACTCGGCGGCCACGCACTCCTCGTTCGCCTCGCAGCAGCCGCGGCCGCAGCGCGCGCTGCAGCGCGGGGCGCCCGCGTCGAGGTCACCCGCGTCGACGGTGGCGTCGCGGAGCTCGGGCGCGCCGGCGTCGCCCTCGGGAGGCGGCGTGCCGGTGGTGCAGGCGGCCGAGAAGAGCGCAGCGATCGCGCCGAGGCGGAGCGTGGCGATACGGCGAGGCCTGACGTTCGTGGCAGCGGGATAGCTCATACGGTCCTCCAAGCGTGTGAGGACCAAGCTAGCCGTCGATCGCGTCGGACCCCCGGATTCGCTGGTGAAACGCGATCAAACGGGGGCCTTGGCCCGGGCGAGGACTCGCCACGCATCGGATCGGATCCGGCTAGACCCTCGCGACGGAGATCGCGATGGGTTCAGCGTCGATGATCGGGCGCGAGATTGGCCCTCGGCGGGACGAGGCGATGCCGGAGTATCGTCGAGGAGCGACGAGGGTCGAGATCGGGTTCGAGGGCGTCGATCAACCCGTCGCGATCGCCGTCGCGAGGGTCTAGGAACGGGTCGGCGAGATGCGCGGTGTCCGACGTCCTCGTGCTCGTGCACGTGGACGTACGTGGACGTGCACGTGACACGTGCACGTCCACGAGGAGGTGCACGAGCCGCGCGCGAATCTCGCGAGCCACCCGTATCGCGAGCGCTCCGCGCCTCGATCACGATCTGATCTCCTCCACGTCCAGGGGGGAGCACGCTCCCCCCTCCCACGGGGAGGGGGTCGGGGGGAGGGCGGCCTCGCGGGATCGAGCGATCGCGCGCGCGTCACGAGTCTCCGGTACGCTCGAGGGCATGCGACGTACGCGGTGGTCGGGTGTGCTCGCGATCCTCCTCCTCGTCGGCGGCTGCGATGACGGCCCGAGCTCCGGCGGGGACGGAGGCGCGCGGCGCGACGGCGGAGGCAGCTCGGGGACCGACGCGGGCGGCTCCAGCGGGACCGACGCGGGGATGCTGCCGGAGATGTGCGCGGGCGGACCGCTCGGTGCGCCGGTCGCGGGGTGCCGTCCAGCCGTCTTGCCGAGCACGGGCGACGTCGTCCAAGACTGCGTGAACCGCATCAACCAGCTGCGCGCGGAGTGCCAGTGCCTCCCGCCGCTCGAGCGCTGGAACGAGGGCGAGAGCTGCGGCGACCAGCAGGCGCAGTACGACTCCGAGATGATGCGCGCGCACGGCGGCTTCTCCGATCGCATCTGCTCACCGTCCGGCCGCGGTCAGAACGAGTGCCCGGGGTGGGGCAGCGAAGCGCAAGTGATCAGCGGCTGCTTGCAAGCGATGTGGGACGAGGGCCCCGGCGAGCCGTTCAGCGAGCACGGCCACTACATCAACATGACGAACCCCGCGCACAGCCGCGTCGCGTGCGGCTTCTACACCACACCGTCCGGGCAGGTGTGGGCGGTGCAGAACTTCCAGTAGCCGCTCGTCTGGACGGCACCTACGCGGAGCGATATGGCTTCGCCGTGTCCGACTCCGCGGCGTCCGACCGAGAGCGCCCCGCGATCGTGCAGAGCGACCGCTCGGTGCTCCTCGAGGTCGATCATCCCCGCTACGAGGAAGCGCGCGAGGTGCTCGCGCGGTTCGCCGAGCTCGAGAAGTCGCCCGAGCACGTGCACACCTACCGCTTGGGCGACCTCGCGCTCTGGAACGCCGCGTCGGCGGGTCTTGGGGCCGACGAGATCATCGAGGGCCTCACCGCGATCTCCCGCTACGAGGTGCCGAGCCTCGTCATGCACGAGATCCGCGATCGGATGGCTCGCTACGGGGTTTGCTCGCTGCACGATCACCCCAGCGACCCGAGCCGGCTGCGCCTCGCGGTGCGCGAGCCGTTCGTGCGCGAGCGGCTCGCGGGGGAGAAGAAGGCGGCCGAGATCCTGTCGCCGTGCCCGGACGGGTTCCTCCTCGACGTGATCCATCGCGGCTACGTGAAGCAGGTGCTGCTCGAGATCGGCTATCCGGTCGACGACCGCGCCGGCCTCGTGGAAGGCGAGCCGCTCGAGGTCGCCATCCGCCGCGACGTGTTCACGCCGTACCCCTACCAGCGCGACGCGGTGCACGCGTTCTCGGCGGCGGGCGCGCACGGCGTGATCGTGCTGCCGTGCGGGGCCGGCAAGACGGTGGTCGCGCTCATGGCGGTGGCGGAGCTGGGGACCCGCACGCTGGTGCTGACGAGCGGGCGCGAGGCGGCGGAGCAGTGGCGGCGCGAGATGATCGCCAAGACGTCGCTGTCCGAAGACCAGGTCGGCGTGTACGGGGGCACCAAGAAGAAAGACAAGGTCGTTGCGCCGGTCACGGTGACCACCTACACGATGCTCGCGCAGCGCGGCGGCACGGGGCCGACGAAGTTCACCCACTTCGACCGGCTCGCACAGGAGCCGTGGGGGCTCGTCGTCTACGACGAGGTGCATCTCTTGCCCGCGCGGATCTTCCGCCTCACCGCGGAGCTGCAGGCGCGACGTCGGCTCGGTCTCACCGCCACGCTGGTGCGTGAGGACGGGCGTCAAGGTGACGTGTTCGCGCTCATCGGGCCGAAGCGCTTCGAGGTCCCGTGGCGCGTCCTCGAGAAGAGCGGACACATCGCCGCCGCGACGTGCTTCGAGGTGCGCTTCGAGCTGCCCGACTCGCTGAAGCTCCCCTACGCGCACGCCGAGCCGCGGGAGCAGCCGCGCATCGCGGGCGAGAACCCGGCCAAGCTGTCCGCGCTCCGCACGATCGCCGAGCGTCACGTGGGCGACCGACTGCTCGTGCTCGGCACCTACCTCGAGCCGTTGCGCGCGGCCGGCGCGTTGCTGAACGCCCCGGTGGTGACCGGCGAGACCCCGCACGGCGAGCGCGTGAAGGCGTACGAGGCGTTCCGGCGCGGCGAGATCCGTCGCCTCGTGCTCTCGCGGGTGGGCAACTTCGCGATCGATCTCCCCGACGCGAACGTGCTGATCCAGCTGTCGGGGACGATGGGATCGCGCCAGGAGGAGGCGCAGCGCCTCGGTCGCGTGCTCCGGCCCAAGCCCGGCGGGGCGACGTTCTACACGCTGGTGACGCGCGACACCGTCGAGCAGGAGCACGCGCTCCATCGGCAACTGTTCTTGACGGAACAAGGTTATCGATACTTCATCGAAGACTGGAGCGACGATGGTCGTCAAGAGGAGCGCGTCCTCCACTGACCGGCCGATCCCGCTCGCCGTCGATCCGCGGGCCGTCGAAGGTCTCGCCGGAGCGGTCGGGGACCTCGGGTATCCGTCGTACGACGCGTACCTCCGACGGGTGGAGGACGTCGAGGCGAGCCTCGAGGCGCTGCGTCGCGCGCCACCGCTCTCGCTCGCCGTGCTCGAGGTCTTGGTGGAGCGCTCGGGGATGGTGGCGGCGTCCGAGGTGGCGGCGACGCTGGAGGACCGGCTCGGCGCCCCAGGGCTGGCGGTGGAGAAGGCCACCACGTGGCTCGTGATGGAGGGGCTCGCGCTCCAGGTGACCACGCTATCGCCCGACGGACGCGGTCAGCAGAACTGCGTGAGGCTGCTGAAGCCGAACGCCGCCGCGATCGTCCCCCTGGTGGACGGCGTCTCGCTCCCCGCGGTCCGCCTCTCCCCAGCGTCGCTCGAGCCCGCCAACGAGACTTCCGGGGATCCACCGTCCGACGACGAGCTCGCCGAACGGATGAGACGGCGTGACCTGGTCGTACGGCTCGCGTCGTGCGTGCACGCGCGTGTCAAGGCGAATCGCTCGGGAGTGGCCAACCGCACCTCGCTGAAGCGCCTCGCGCCTCAGATCGGGATCGGCGCGCTCGAGCTCGAGGAGCTGTTCGACCGGGCGGTGTCGGCGGGCGTGCTCGTGACGAGTCGCGCGGAGCTCGTCACCCCGTCCGTCGACGCGCTCCGACGGATCGCGCGCGGGGAGCTCGTGCTCGACGACGAGCTCGATGCGACGCGAGCGCGCGGCGCCTTGGCCGCGACGCCCGACTGGATCGCGGTGGAGGCGCTCGTCCGCGCCGCGACCCGGACCGAGGCCTGGCCGGCGTTCGCCTACTACGCCCCCACGCCGCACGAGGACGAGCAGGAGGCGCGCAGCGAGATCGGGGCGATGACCGGCGTCGTCCGGGCGACCCACGACGGCGCGGAGTACGTCCGGCTGCGCCGCCTCGGCGATCCCCGGACCGGGGACGGCCACGTCACGCCGAGCTTCGAGGTCATGCTGGGGCCGGCCGCCGATCCCGAGCTCGCCGTCGTCCTCGCGCTCGCGGCCGAGCCGGTGCGGATCGATCGCGTCGTGACGCTGAAGCTGACCCCGCAGTCGGTCGCCGCGGCGTCGACGAAAGGCATCGGCGAGGACGCGATCCTCGACGCGCTCGCGCGGGTCGGCCGCCATGCCCTCGCCGACAACGTGACGCACTCCGTACGGGACTGGGCGCGGCGTACGCGCACGATGGAGGTGCGGCGCGTGTGGGCCGTCGAGCTCTCGGCCCCCGACGTGGCCGAGACCGCGGCGTCTACGCTCGGCGCGCGGGTGATCGCCCGGCCCAGCCCGACGCTCCTGCTCGTCGAGGGAGACGAGCGCTCGGACCCGACCGCCCGGCTCCTCAAGGCGGGGATCGCCGAACGATCGTCGGGCGACGAGCTGGCTCCCGAGCGCGGCTACGAGGAGCCCCCGGCGCCCATGGATCTCGACAGCCTACCGAAGCCCGATCCCGAGCTCGCACGTCGTCTTGCGGAGGCGCGCCGCACGAACATCGAGGCCGGGCTCGAGCAGCTCGTCCGACGAGGGCCCCCGGATGCGGGGGAAGCGTCGTCGCCGATCGAGCGGCTGGAGGCGCTCACGGAGTCGCGGTCTCCGTCCACCGCGACGCTCGCGCGCGTGACGCTCACCCTGTGGAAGGACGCGTGGCCGGCGTTCGAGAAGTGGTGTGCGGGACTCGATCCCGTGAGCGCCCGAACCGCGAGAGAGATCGCGACCGCCTCTCCGCTCTCGTTTGGAGCCTGGCTGACGCTGCGCCGTCCGCTGCGGAGCCGCGCGCTCGAGGCGAGTCACTCCTTCGACGCGCTGATCGAGCGGTCGGTCAACCTGTCTACGAAGCAGAAGCCGACTCCGGCCGGCCGGGCGTTGGTGCGTGCGCTCGAGCGTGCCGCTCCTGCCGATCTCGCCGAGCTCGGGCTCGAGCTCGACGCCGACGACTCCGACTTCGACTTCGATGAGCTGCTCGAGGAGGTCGAGGCGCTCGAAGCGGGCGGTCGTGCGCTGGAGCGCCCTGGGCGAGCCGCTCCGCGCATGCCCGATGTGCAGGGCCCGCGTGAGGTGGAGCGAGCGTTCAGGAACGCAGCGGAGCGAGAGCGCCCGGTGTGGTTGCGCGTCCGCAGCAAGGCGCAGGGCGATCGCACGGTCCAGATGCTGCCCGAGCGCATCCTCGTGCGAGGCAACGACGTCGCGCTCTTGGGCCGCGATCTCGAGAACGATCAGAGCTTGAGCTTCCCGTTGGCCAACATCGTGTCGATCGTCGTCATCGACGCGTGAGGCGTGGCCAAGAACACGGGTCGAACTTCGGAGCGCGTGTACTACGCTGCGCGCCGTGGACGATCGAATCTACGACGGTCTGATCGATCTGATCGGACACACGCCGCTCGTGCGGCTCGGGCGGCTCTCGCCGTCGCGCGGCGCCGAGGTGTGCGGCAAGCTCGAGCGCAACAACGCGGCCGGCTCGGTCAAGGATCGGCCGGCGCTCTACATGATCCGCGCGGCCGAGGCGAGCGGCGCGATCGAGAAGGGCGCGACGCTGATCGAGGCGACGAGCGGGAACACCGGGATCAGCCTCGCCGCGATCAGCTCGGTGCTCGGCTATCGCTGCGTGCTCGTGATGCCCGAGGACATGAGCATGAGCCGGCGGCAGATCCTGCGCGCCTATGGTGCGGAGGTCGTATTGACGCCCGCGACCGAGGGCATGGCCGGCGCGGTCGAGCGCGCGTCGCGGATCCTCGAGGAGACCGAGGGCGCGTTCATGCCGAGCCAGTTCGAGAACCCGGCGAACCCGAGAAGCCACGCGGAGACGACGGCCGAGGAGATCTGGCGCGCGACGAGCGGCGAGGTGGACGCGTTCGTGACGGGCGTCGGCACGGGCGGGACGATCAGCGGGGTCGCGCGGGTGCTGAAGGAGCGCAACGCGGACGTGCGGATCATCGGCGTCGAGCCGCGCGCGAGCGCGGTGCTGAGCGGCGGCAAGCCGGGGCTCCACGGGATCCAAGGGCTCGGCGCGGGCTTCGTGCCGCCGGTGCTCGCGCGAGAGCTGCTCGACGAGGTGATCACGGTGACCGACCTCGCGGCGGATCGGATGACGCGTCGGCTCGCCCGGGAGGAGGGGCTGCTCCTCGGGCCGTCGTCGGGCGCGAACGTCCACGCGGCGGTCGAGGTCGCCAAGCGGATGAAGTCCGGGCGCGTGGTGACGATCCTGTGCGACGGAGGCGAGCGCTATCTCTGTTGAGCGGAGGAGCGCGCCAGGGAGTATCGTCGTGGAACAGAGAGGGCGGTCGCCGGCAGGCTCGTCGACGTCCTCGTGGACGTGCACGTACACGTGCTCGTGCACGTATACGAGGACGCGGGCGAGCCCGTGGCGCTGCGCCTCGGACCTTCGAGGATCGTCGGCGCCGTGACTTCGAGATTCGCCGTGAACCCACCCGACCCCCGCTCTACTACTCCCGGCATGGGTCCCCGCCCGAAGATCGCGGTCGTCGGCGACGAGGACGGCGAGCTCGCGCGCGCGCTCGGGCGGCTCGGCCTCGACGTGACGCCGGCGAGCGCGCACGGGCTCCACGTGCTCGCGGTGGAGCACATCGTGTTGCTCGGCCCGTCGGCGATCGACGGAGGCGCGGCCGCGCTCGAGCGGGCGCCGAAGAACGCGCGCGTCCACGTGGTGCTCCCGGAGAGCGCGGCGGCGGCGCGGCTCGCGGCGGTGCGGCTCGGCGCGACGGTGGTGCCCGCGTGCGAGGGGATCGACGATCTCTCTCGCGCGATCGTCGAGGGGCTCGACGGCGGATCGGATCGGCTCGGCTGGCTCGAGCTCGGCTCGTTCCTCGACGCGGTGGGGGAGCGCCTCGCCGAGCGCACCGGCGCGCCGGGGAGCCGACGCGTGCGGATGGATCTCGGCTCGGGCGAACGGGTGCTCGGCGCGGTCGAGCGCTTCGTCGACGAGATCGCGAAGGAGACGGCGGCGGCGAAGGACGCGTCGCGGGAGGGACCGCGGGTCGCCGTCGATCAGCTCACGTGGGACGACGATCCGCAGACCCTCGAGCGGCGTCCGTCGAGCCCCGGCGTCGCGATCCCGGTGCTCGGGGTCGTCCCGACGCCCGACGCGCCGGTGCGCTTGCCGTCCGGCGTGTTGCCGGCGCCGCCGAGCTCCGGCGCGCGGGCGCTGGGCACGTTCGATCCGGACCTCGACGAGACCGCGCCGCGCGACGCGCTCGCGGTCGAGCGCGAGCTGATGGAGGAGCTGACGCTCCCGCCCGACGCGCTCGTCGAAGAGCCGGAGCCCGCGGAGCCTCCGCCTCCGCCTCCGCCGCCGCCGAACGCCGCGCTCACGCGGCCCGTCGCCGCGGTGCCCGAGCGCGAGCCGTCCGGTCCGCAGCGCTACGCGCCGGTGACCGCGCCGCCGGCGCCCGCCGTGGTGACGCCCGCCTCGGCGTCGTCCGCCGAGAGCTCGTCGGGGGTCACGTGGGCGCTCGTGGGCCTCGTCGCGGTGATCCTGGTCGGGGCGATGGGCGTGGCGGCGTGGATCGCGCTCTCGGAGATCGAGCCCGAGCCGTACGCGACGGCGCTCGCGTCGGTCCAACCGAGCGCGTCGTCGTCGCCCGAGCCGGCGGTCCCCGCAACGACCGTTGCGACTGCGCAGGAGGCGGCGCCGAACGCCGCGGTCGCGCTGCCGACGTCGGACCAGACGGCGAACGGGGCGACGGCGGACGGGGTGACGGCGAACGGGGTGACGGCGGACGGTGCGACGGCGGACGGGGTGACGGCGAACGGGGTGACGGCGGACGGGGCGACGGCGGACGGGGCGACGGCGGACGGGGTGACGGCGGACGCGGTGACGGCGGACGCGGTGACGGCGGGCGGCGCGGCGGACGGGACCGCGACCGACGAGAGCGGCGATCCGCGCGAGCGCTCCGACGCGCTGGTGGCGGAGGGCGAGGCGGCGGAGCGGTCGGGCGACTGGCGCGCCGCGCGCGCGGCGTTCGAGGCGGCGATCGCGCTCTACGACGCAAACCCTCATGCGGTGGCGGGGCTCGCCCGCGAGCGCATGGCGGCCGGAGATCCGAGCGGCGCCCTCGAGCGAGCGGAGCGCGCGGTGCAGTTGCGTCGCCGCCGCCCCGAGTACCACGTGCTGCTCGGGGACGCGCGCAGCATGGCGGGAGACCGTCAGGGCGCCGAGCGCGCGTATCGCCGCGCGCTCGAGCTCGACCCCGACAACCGCGAGGCCCTCCGTCGCGTCCCCGGCGCCGCCCCCTGAGCTCCTCGGGACCCATCCGCTCTCGATCGGAGCAACGCTTCGACGCTGCCGCGGCGGCGAGGGCGCCGACACCCAGGAGACCGAACACGGAGCCAACAGACGCGGAGGGAAGCGTCAGGCGGAGCTGGATCGTCCGCGTGTGCAACGATGTGTGCTCGGGCGCGCACATACCCGACGGTGAGGGCCCGATCCCGCATCCCCGTGTTGGCGCTCGCGATCGCGACGATCGCGCCGGCGGCGGCTCGCGCGCAGCCCACCGCCGCGCCCGCCGAGGACGCCCCGCTCTCCGAGCCGCTGCGGATGGCGCTCGCGTTCGAGAACGGCGCGATCGGACGCGATCTCAGCCAGTACGCGATCGAGCTCCGCATCGACACGGACGAGACGCAGCTGCGCGTGACGCACGTGGCGAGCGGGGCGAGCCGCGTCACCCCGCTCGGGATGTCGCTCGGCGAGCTCGATCCGCGGAGCCTCGCGATGGTCGCGACGAGCCTGATGGACGAGCTCGACGAGGCGATCGCGGCCGAGCGGCCGGCGGCACCGGTCGAGCGGCCGCGCGAGAGCCTCGCCGCCCCCGAGGTCGCGCGACCGCCCGTCCTCGATCCGGTCGCCGATCCGGACGAGCGACCGGCCGCCCGCGACGACGACGGGCCGTACCTCACGCTCGAGGTCGGTCCGCTGATGCTCTTCGACCTCGGCGTCCAACGCTCGATGGCCGGCGCGATGGCGCGCGCGTCGGGCGGCGTGCGCCTCGGAATCCTGCGGCTCTCGATGAGCCTCGGCGGCGGGAGCTTCGAGGAGTCGCGCGAGCGCTTCGTCCCGTTCGGCCTCGGCTGCCTCGACGGCGCGCTGTCTCTCACGGGCGGCGAGCTCTATGCGACGCAGCTCATGTTGGGCGTCCAGGGCTGCGTGAGCGCGGCGCAGCACCGCACCGAGAACGACGAGGTGGCGGTCGCCGGCGCGATGGCGGGCGCGTACGGCGCCGTGCTGCTGCCCACCCCCAGCGGGATCCGCCTCGGCGTGCGCCTCGACGGCGACGTCTGGATCGCCGACGCGCTCGCGACCTCCGCGCTCGTGCACGCCGGCGAGCCCGAGCTCTACCGCGTGGCCATCGCGCTGAGCCTAGTCGCGCAGCTGTGAGCCGGTGACCTCGAACGCGATGCGCCGCAGGAACGTCGCGTCGTCCTCGTTCACCCCGGGCGCCGCGAACGTCGAGCCGCGCGGATCGCGACCGGTGAGCGCGACGTAGAACACCGCGGCCGCGAGGTGGCTGCCGAGCGGCGACGCGTGGTGCAGATCGGTATCGTGCAAGACGATCTGCGGACGCTCCGCGAGCGCGCGCTCCCACGCCGTGCCCACCGGCACCACCCGCGCGCCGAGCGCGGCGCCGGCCTCGGCGTACTCCGCGCGGATCCGCCGCATCATCTCGGGCGGCGATCCGCCCGACCAGCGCGCGCGGTACGCGTCGCTCTTCGCCTGCCGCGCCCACGTCTCGTAGAGCAGGACCAGGGCGCCGGTCCGCGCCGCGACCTTCGCGAGGCGCCCGACGTAGTCATGAAACTCGGCTGCGGAGTGGAGCGACCCGGTGCTCCGCTCCTGCAGGACGACGTGCGTCCATCCACCCTCCTCGATCCGCGCGCGCGCGCCGCTCGCCTCGAAGTGGTGACGCAGCGACGCGCCGCCCTCCGCCACGCGATCCGTCTCGAGGCTCGGCGCGCCGTCGTCGCCTTCGGCGAGGCGCGCGACCTGCCCGGACATGTCGTTGTAGAACGTGTAGCTGTTGCCGACGAAGAGGACGCGCATCGCAGTCTCCGGGAGACAGGCGTGTCACGCGCCGCCCGGGCGCGCACGCGACCTCGTACGTCCTCGTGCACGTCGACGTACACGGTGTGCGGTACCCGCGCTCGTCGACGTAGAGGCGCAGGTCCGATGACGCGCTCCAGCGCCGCGACGCTCACGTCAGCGCGGCGTCGTGCGCGGTGCGCTCCGCTTCGACCCGCAGGAGCTCCACCGGCACGCCCGTCATGTGGAGCATCCCGCTCAGCGGCTCCATGTGCTCCACCCCGTACGGCAAGAGCGCGTTCACGTTGCCGCGCCACACGCCGTGCGGGACGACCACCGTGCCCGCCGCGACCCGCTCGTCGAAGCGGACCCGGAGTGTCAGCGATCCTTGCGACGTTCGGATCGTCGCGGGCGCGCCGTCCGTCAGGCCCACCCGCCGCGCGTCGTCGGGGTGGACCGACGCGACCGCCTCGTCCGGCGCGTCGCGCTCGTCGGCGAAGCGCGCGCCCGCGTGGAGCCACGAGTTGTGTCCGATGCGGCGTCGGCGACCGACGAGCGCGAGACCGTCGCGCGGCGGCGGGCTCGACATCAGGCGCTCGCCTTCCTGGGCGAGGCGCGGGTCGAAGAAGCGCACCGCGCCGCCCTCCGTCATCGGCCCCCGCCCGAGGAAGCGGCCGGGGCGCGGGATGGGCAGCGGGATCCCACGCGTGCGCCGCGCGGGATCGGGCTGGAGCGCGCCGACGAGGCGGAGCGCCGATGACAACATCCCTGTCGCGAGGCCCGGGCGCGCGAACGCCTTCGCGACGAGCGCGCTCCCGTAGACGGGTCTTCCGATCCGCAGGCTCAGCTCGGCGAGCAGCTCGTGCTCGGGCCGCGCGTCGCCCGGCGCCGGCATCACGGGATGGCTGGCCGGCAAGAGATCGTGCGACGTGAGCGGCAACCCCGGCAGCGCGAAGTCGCTCCGCTCGAGCCAGCTCGTGCACGGCAAGAAGACGTGCGATCGACGGGTCGTCGCGCTCTCGAACAGATCGAGCGACACGATCGTCTCGAGCGAGGCGAACGCCTCTTCGAGCCGCGGCGAGCCGGGGATCGATCGCAGAGGATCGCCGGCCACCACGATCATCGCGCGGATCCGATCGGGACCGGGCGTGAGGATCTCCTCGGCGAGGATCCCGGCCGGCAGCGTCTCGAGCGAGAGCCCGAACCCGCCGATGCGGCTCTTCGCGTCCGAGGTGAACAAGCCCACCGACCGGGCGAAGCGCGCCCCCGCGATCGCCGCTTCACTGAAGAGCACGCCGCCCTCGACGTCGTAGTTTCCCGTCACGTACGAGAGCGCCTGGAGCGCGACGTAGCTCAGCGTGCCGAACGGTCCCTGGTTGACCCCGACCGACATGTGGAGCGCGGTCGGTCCCTCCCGGATCGCGTCGAGCAGCTCGTCGATCGCGCGCTCGCTCAGCCCCGTCCGCGCGCTCGCCTGTTCGCTCGCGCGCTCGGCGAGCGCGAGCAGCGACGCGAGCCCCGTCACCCGCGGATCGTCGAACGTGGCTCCCCGCGCCGCGCGCGCGAGGAGAGCGAGGATCAACCAGACGTCGCTCCCCGGTCGCACCCGGACGAGCTCGCCCCAGCGCTGCGCGCTCTCCGTCTCGCGCACGTCGACCCACACGATCCGCGCGCCCCGCTCGCGCATCCGATCGAACGTGGTCGCGCCGCCCTCGAGGTGGACGAAGCTCGACTGGCTCACCAGCGGGTTCGTGCCGAACAGCACCGCGGTGCGCGCGCGTGCGAAGTCCGGGATCGGGTGGATCACCGGCGTGCCGTAGAGGAGCTCCGCCGCGGTGAACTTGTTGGTGCAGTCCTGGCTCCCCGCGCTGTAGACGTTCCGCGTGCCGATCGCGCGCGCGAGGTACATCGCGGTGACCTGCCCGAGCGCGTTGAACGCGAGCGGGTTGCCCAGGTAGAGCCCGACGGCGTGCGGTCCGTGGCGCTCGACCACCGCGCCGATCCGGCTCGCCGCGTCGTCGAGCGCGGCGTTCATCGACGCCGTCTCTGCGCCGCGCGTCGCGTGGATCCGCCGCGCGGGGCTCCGCGCCACCTCGGCGAACCGCGTCCCCTTCGCGCAGACGTAGCCGCGCGAGACCGGATGCGCGCGGTCCGGCGCGAGCTTGATCCCGTCGGGTCCGTCGAGCACCGACAGCCCGCACGCCGCCTCGCAGATGCGGCAGAAGGTGGTGCGCTCGCCCATCCGAGCACGATACCAGAGGCCTCCGAAACCGGCCGCCGCGTCGGTACTCGTTGACACTTTGCGACGTGCGCAGGTACCACAGCCGTGATGGAAGCCCGGCTGCCGTGCGCTGCGACGATCCAGGCCGGGATCGCCGCGTTGTGCTTGGCGGGGACGACGTGGATCGCGCTCGCCGAAGCCGCTCCGCAGCGCGCCGAGGCCCAGTGCATCGACGAAGCGATCCGCGACGAGCTCAACGCGCGCCGGCGCTATCGCGGGGTGCGCGAGCGCCTGTTCCAGAAGGCGCTGCGCCACGAGCTGTCGATCATGGGCGGCGTCTACGCGGCGGACCTCCTGAGCGCGTCGTACCTCGTCCAGGGTGCGTACACGTTCCACGTCACCGAGGACCTCGCGCTCGAGGCGAGCTTCGCCTACTCGCAGCAGAGCTCCGAGCTCGTGCGGATCATCGAAGAGGACCGCGGCATCACGCTGATCAACATCGACGCGCCGGTCTACGTCTATCAGGCCCACCTCCTCTGGACGCTCGCCTACGGCAAGCTCCGATGGTTCGGCGACGGGATCGGTCGCTTCGACTTCAACCTCGCGATCGGCGGAGGTTTGACCGACAATACGACCTCGCGCGGCCTCACCCTGAGCGCCGGGCTCGGCATCAAGTTCTTTTTCGATCAGTGGTTCTCGATCCGCTTCGACATTCGCGATCAGGTGCTCCAGCAGGAGCTGCTCGGGGAGAGCACGATCGTGAACAACCTGACCGCGACGCTCGGGCTCTCCGTGTTCATCCCCTTCACTCCTTAGCCCGCCGCTCGCTCCCGCTCATAGGCGCGAGGCAAAGAGAGACGTCATGACACGCAAGATCGTCCCGCTCGTCGCGATGCTCCTCACGCTCGGCCTCGTGCTCGGGGCCGCGTCGGACGCGAGCGCGCAGCGACGGCGACGCGGTCGTCGCGGCTCCTCGTCGGCGCAGACGCAGACCCAGACGCCGGACGCGGGCACCGAAGAGGAGCCGGTCCCGGACGAGGATCCGTTCGCGAGCCCCGCGCCCAACGCGGGCACCCCCAACCCGAACGCGGCGGGGACGACCGGCGCGCGTCCGCTCCCGAACGCGGCGGGGACGGCGCCGGCCTCGGGCGGCGTGCGCCCCGCGACCGGCGCCGCAGGGGCGCCGGCGATGGGAACGGCGGGCGGCGGTCCCGGCGCGCAGATCGAGGACGGCGAGGACGTGCCGGGTGGCGGTGAGCCGAGCGAGCAGCCGACGGCGGAGTACGACCCGGGCCCCGCGCCGCCGGACATCTCGCCGATCCGCGCGGACTACGTCGCGTTGATGGACGACCTCGTCCAAGCGCGCATGCGCGTGCACGCGCTCGGCTCGGAGCTGTTCCGCACGCGCATCACGGTGGACGTCGAGGATCGCACCGGCGACCGCGTGACCATCGCGCGCATCGTGGTCCGCCTCGACGGCGCGCCCGTCTATCAGCGCGACGGACCGATCGAGGGCGGTAGCGATGGCGCGCGCCTCTTCGAGGGCGCGCTCGCGCCGGGTCCACACGTCTTGCGGTTGGAGCTCGAGCAGCGCCAGCGCGAGAACGACGCGTATCGGTACACGCTCGAAGAGAGCTTCCGCTTCCAAGTGGTCCGCGAGCGCCTCAACGAGGTCACGCTGGTCCTCGAGGACGGATCCGACATGGCGAGCAGCTTCCCGTCGGGCGGCGAGGGTCGCTACGAGGTGCGCACGCGCATGCGCGTCGCGGCGAGGAACCTCCCCAACTGATTCCCATGCCGCGCGTGCCGCAGCCCCGCTCGCGTTCGTCGCTCGGCCGCCTCGTGGCCTCTCTGGCGTTGTTGGGCGTCGCGCTCGCCCCGCTGACCGCCTCCGCGCAGGAGGCCGGCGGCGCGACGCCCCCGCCGGGAGATGGGGCGGCGGGCAGCGCGTCGTCCTCGACGGAGCGCGAGGGCACCGCGCTCAGCGACTACTACGACGCGATGGTCCAGCGTCGGCTGCTCTCGCGGGAGAGCGGCAGCGAGAGCCAGCTCCGCGACATGATCCGCGAGGGCGAGCGCCTCTACCTCGACGACCGCTTCGAAGAAGCGCAACGCGTCTTGTACGAGGCGGTCGAGAGCCCGCGCTTCCGCGACTTCGACAGCCTCGACGAGTATCGCCAGGCCGAGTTCATGCTCGCCGGCGCGCTCTATCGGATGGGCGCGCTGAGGAGCGCGTGGCGCTACCTCGAGCGGATCCTCGAGCGCGGACCCGACGACCCTTACTTCGGCCCCGCGTATCGCCGCGCCGTCGACGTCGCGCTGGCCGGCGCGGATCTCACCGGCGCGATCCAGCGCCTCTCCGCCGTCGCTCCCGCCGAATCGCTCGCCCCCGACAGCGCCAACGAGTTTCTCTATCTAGAAGGGCGCGAGCGCTACGACGTGCAGGACTGGGAGGGCGCGAGCCGCTTCTTCGAGCAGGTCGGCCGCCAGAGCCGCTTCTATGCGAACGCGCGCTACCTCCAGGGCGTGATCGCGACGCAGGCGGGTCGCCTCGAGGACGCCGAGGGTCACTTCTGCGCGATCGCGACCACGCCCGACACCGACTCGTTCACGTTCTTCGTCGATCGCCGGTACTTCGAGATCCGTGACCTCACCTGGCTCGCGCTCGGTCGCATCGCGCACGAGGCGCGGCGGCCGGACGACGCGTTCTACTACTACTTCCAGGTCCCGCAGGACTCCGCGCGCGTCTCCGAGGCGCTCTTCGAGGCCGCGTGGGCGATGTACGAGGGCGACGATCACGACACCGCGTCGGATCTGCTCGATCAGCTCGAGGCGCGCTTCCCCGACTCGCCGTACGTCCACGAGGCGGCGGTGCTCCGCGGCTACATCCACCTCGCGCGCTGCGACTTCGAGGACGCCGACGAGATGTTCCGCGGCTTCCAGTCGCGCTTCACCCCGGTCGTGCACGAGATCGATCGCATCCTCTCGAGCGAGTCGCGCCAGTCGCGCCTGTTCGAGGAGCTGCTCGCGGCGGAGAACGACGAACCGCTGCCCGCGACCGAGGGCGAGGCGCCGGGCGAGGGCGGCGAGCTCCCCGTCGACGTGCACGCTTTGTTGCTCTCGCTCCTCACCGTCGATCCCAACTTCTTCCAGATCTGGAGCGAGGTCCGCACGCTCGACGCGGAGGCGGCGCGCTCGGGCCAGGTGCCCGATCAGCTCGGCGCGCTCGCGGCGCGGCTCGAAGGCTCGGACAGCCCGCGGCCGGCCGACGCCGAGATCGCGCCGATCGACGAGGCCGACGCGCTGCGCAGCGATCTCGAGGGCGCGCGCGCGGTGCTGCGCGCGCTCGACGAGCAGATCGACGCGATGCGCCAGGCGGGCGCGCAGGCGTCGCAGCTCGCGCCGCTCGAGCAGGAGCTGGCCGGGCTCGGACGCCGCGTGGGTGAGCTCGAGGCGCGGGTCGGCGCGGCGGAGCGATCCTCGGCCGACGCGCAGCCCGTCGCGAGCGCGGATCGCGGCGGCATCGAGGGGATGCTCTCGCGCGATCGTCGCGCGGCGAACGCGTTCGGCTCGCGCGTCGCCGACGTGCGCGGACGGATGGTGGTGGCGGCGAACGAGCGCGCGCTCCGCAGCCTGCGCCGGCTCCGCCACGATCTCGGTGGCCTTTTGCGGCGCTCGCGGATCGGTCGGATCGACGCGGTGATGGGGAGCAAGCGCCGCATCGAGATCCAGATCGAGAGCCTCGCGGCGGGTCGGTTCCCTCCCGAGTTGCAAGATCCGTTGTCGGTGCAGGGCCTCTTGCGCGACGACGAGGAGTACTGGCCGTTCGAGGGCGAGTACTGGCAGGACGAGTTCGAGGAAGACGCCGCCGACGAGGAGGGTCTCGACGAGGACGACCTCGGAGACGACACTGGCGACGATGCGCGGCAGGACGATGCGCGGCAAGACGAGGCCGAAGCCGAGGCCGAGCTCGACGGCGAGGAGGGCCAGTGATCGCGGGTCCGGTCGCATGAGCGGCGCCCGCGCGAGCTGGAGCACGATCGCTCGTCGCGCCGGCGTGGTCCTCGCGCTCGCGCTCACGCCGCTGCCGGTCGCCGCGCAGGGCGGCCGCGGCGCGACGGCCGAGGGACGCTTCCAGCGCCCGGCCGAGGAGCGTCGCATCTCGGTCGGGAGCGACGACGACGGCGGCGGCTCGAGCGGTCGCGGCTCGAGCGGCGGCGGCGCGCGGACGGGAGGATCCGACAGCCTCGAGGATCGCTTGTACCTGCGCGAGCGCCCGGACGCCCAAGGTGCGGCCGCGCGCGAGTTCCAGGACGCGCAGCTCGAGCAGCTGTTGCGAGAGCGCGAGCAGCTCCTCCTCACGCGGCGCTCCACCGCGATCAACCTGCTCGAAGAGTTCATCCGCGAGGAGCCCGAGTCGGCGGCGGAGATGCCCGACGCGCTCCTGCGCCTCGCCGAGCTGCGCTGGGAGCAAGCGCGCGCCGACTATCTCACCGCGTTCGACGCGTGGCAGCAGGTCCCCGAGGAGAACCGCGGCGAGCCGCCTTCGCCCGACTACACGGTGAGCAACCAGCTCTACGATCGGATCCTCGAGCGCCACCGCGACTTCGATCGCTACGACCTCGTCCTCTACATGAAGGCGTTCGCGATGGCGGAGGCGGGGCGCCCCGACGTCGCGCTCGAGCTCTATCGGCGGATCCTCGACGAGTTCCCGAACAGCCGGTTCGTCCCCGACGCGCACATGGCGCACGCCGAGGCGGCGTTCGCGGAGGCGGACTTCCCCGCCGCGCTCGCGCGCTACGAGATGGTGCTCCCGTACCGCGACAGCGAGCTTTACGGGCTCGCGCTGTTCAAGAGCGCGTGGTGCCTCTGGCGGATGAACCGCACCACCGAGGCGGCGACGCGCTTCCGTCAGGTGCTCGACCTCGGCCGCGGTACGAGCGCGCAGCACGTGAGCGCGGAGCAGCGATCGCGGCTGCGCGAGCTGCAGAACGAAGCGCTCGAGTACCTCATCCAGGTCTTCACCGAGGACGAGAGCAACACCGCGCGCGATCTCTTCACGTTCCTCGAGGAGATCGGCGGCGAGCGCTACGCGGACCGCGTGCTCGTGCGGCTCGCGTCGCGTTTCTACGAGCAGGATCGCTGGGAGCACGGCATCGAGGCGTACTCCCTGCTCCTCGAGCGCAACGCGTCGGACGAGCGCGCGCCGCGTTGGCAGCTCGCGATCGCGCGCGGCCGCGCGAGCCTCGGCGAGAGCGACGCGGCGGTGGAGGCCCTCGAGCAGCTCGCCGATCGCTACACCGGCGACGCGGAGTGGGTCGGCCAACAGAGCGATCCCGAGCTCGTCGCCGAGACGAACACGATGGTCGAGCGCGCGCTCCGCGTCCGCGCGATGCGCTGGCACGATCTCGCGCAGCGCGAGACGCAACAGACGTTGTTCGAGCGCGCCGAGCGGCTCTACGGCATCTACCTCGAGCACTTCGGCGACAGCGAGGAGTCGTACAACCTGCGCTTCTACCGCGCGGAGATCCTCTTCCATCGCCTCGAGCGCTACCCCGAGGCGGGTCGCATCTACCTCGAGGCGGCGCAGCAGAACCGCACTGGGCAGTACACGCGCGACGCGCTCTACAACGCGATCGGCGCGTTCGAGCGTGTGCGCGAGTCGCAGCTCAGCCGATGCGGCGGCAGCCGCGGCGCGACGCGACCGACCCCGGCGCCGGCCGCCGCGCCCGCTCCGAACGGGACCAACCCCACCCCGAACGCGGCGCCCGATGGGGCGGCTCCGACGCCCGGCGGTGACGCCGAGGGTGGGCCGCCGGCCGAAGATCCGTGCACGGGGGAGACGGAGAACGACCGTCAGTTCTCGACCGCGATCGAGCTCTACGTCGAGCTCTATCCGGACGATCCGGACCTCCCGGAGATCCTCTTCCGCCAAGGTCAGCTCTACTACGACCGCGGCGTGTACGACCCGGCGGTGCGTCTGTTCGGTCAGCTGCTCGAGCGCTTCCCGAACAGCCCGTACTCGGTCACCGCGGGCGAGCGCATCCTCGAGAGCTTCCGCCAAGCGCAGGACTTCGCGAACATCGAGACGTGGGCGCGGCGGCTCAAGGACTCGCCCGCGTTCGCGACCGCGGAGTCGCAGCGCCGCCTCGACGAGCTGATCGTGTGGGCGGTGTTCTCGAACGGCGAGCAGCTCGCGGGCCGCGGCGAGCACGAGGAAGCGGCCGACGCGTACCTGCGGGCGGCGCGCGAGTTCCCGCGCGACGAGCGCGCGCCGAACGCCTACTTCAACGCGGGCTCCGAGTATCAGGCGGCGGGCAACCTCGCCGGCGCGGCGTCGGCGTACGACCAGCTCATCGAGCATCACCCCGGCACGCCGGTCGGTGCGCAAGGCGCGTGGACGGGCGCGCAGATGTACGAGTCGATCGCGCAGTTCTCCGACGCCGCGCGCTTCTACGAGGCGTACGGCGAGCACTTCCCGAACGGCGAACAGAGCGCCGACGCGCTCTACAACGCGACCTTGCTCCGGCTCACCGCGGGCGACTACGGCGCGGCGGTGCGCAACGGGAATCGCTTCGTCGAGCGCTTCCCGCGCCACGAGGAGGTGGACCAGGTCACGTTCCTCATCGGGCGCGCGCACGAGGGCGCGGAGAGCTGGAACGACGCGGCGCAGGTCTACCGGCGGTTCATCCGCAGCACGCACAACGTGAACCGCGAGGTCGAAGCGAACGCGCGGCTCGCCGAGGTGCTCACCCGCGCCGGCGACAACCGTGGCGCCGACCAAGCGCTCGAGGCGGCGGTCCGCACCGCGCGTCGCCGCCGCAACCAGCTCGCACCGGAAGGCCTCTACTTCGGCGCGCAGGCCCGCTACCGTCAGGCCGAGGCGATCCTCCGCGAGTACGAGTCGATTCAAATTGCGGGGTCGATGGACGGCCTGCGCCAGCGCCTCGAGCGCAAGAGCGAGCTGCTGCGCCGCGCCGGCGAGGCGTTCGCCGACGTCGTCTCGTTCGGCGTGGCCGAGTGGGTGACGGCCGCGCTCTTCCAGATCGGTCGGAGCTACGAGCTCTACGCCGAGGGCCTCCGCAACGCGCCGACCCCCGAAGGGCTCAGCGAGGAAGAGGAGCAGGCGTACTTCGATCAGCTCCAGGGCTTCGTCATCCCGATCGAGGAGCGCGCGCTCGAGGCGTTCGAGGGCGGCTATCGGCGCGCGATCGAGCTGCGCATCTTCAACCGCTGGACCGCGCAGCTGCGCGAGGGGCTCACCCGCCTGAACGACGTCGAGTACCCGCCGATCCGCGAGATGGGCGGCGACATCCGTGACGCCGCGCCGATCGCGCAGCCGCGCCCGCTCGAGGGCCTGCGTCGCGGCTCGCTCGATCCGGAGAACGAGCAGCCCGCCGAGCCGCAGCGTCCGGTGCCGGCGACGACGGGGAGCGGCGCCGCGCCGACGACCGCGGTGGGCGGGGGCAGCGCGCCGAGCGCGAGCGACGACACGGACGATGACGAGCCGGCCGAGGCCGAGCCGGCCAACCCGCCGCCGCGTCGCACCGGGCGTCGTCGGAGCCGGAGGCGTCGTCCATGAACATTGCGGTGTCCATCAGGCTCGCGCTGGCCCTCGTGATGGCGGCGCCGGTCCTCGTCGCGTGCGGCAGCACGACCGGCGACGCGGCCAACCCCGCCGATCTGCCGCCCGTGGATCCCCGCGCCGTGCGCGAGTACCAGTCCGGCGCGCGCCTCCTCGCTCGCGGTGGCCGGGCGCGTGAGGACCGCGCGCGCGAGCACTTCCTCGCCGCGCTCGAGATCGATCCCAACGTGTGGGAGGCGCACTACAACCTCGGCGTCATCCATCGGAACCGCGGCGAGCTGCGCGAGGCC
The DNA here is from genome assembly GCA_050186575.1 of Sandaracinaceae bacterium. GTDB lineage: Bacteria > Myxococcota_A > Polyangia > Polyangiales > Sandaracinaceae > JAUHXR01. The sequence continues at coordinate 125,262 of JBFWYI010000005.1, forward strand.
ATCGATCGCTTCGAGCAGGCGCGCCGGATCCAGCCCGCCGCGGGCGAGGTGTTGGTCGGTCTCGCGGAGGCCCGCTACTCCATCGGCGAAGCGGACCAGGCCGCGTCGCTCCTCAACGACTACGTCAGCGCGCACCCCGATCACGTGCCGACGCGCCTCGCGCTCACCGCCGTGGAGCGCCAGCGCGGCAACCACGACGCCGCGCTCGCGCAGGCGCGCGAGGTGTTGATCCGCGAGCCGCGCAACGTGCTCGCGCTGGCCGAGATCGGTCGCATCTATCGCGCGCGCGAGCAGTACGACGTCGCGCAGCTCGTCTTCCGCAAGGCGATGGACATCGACGCAGAGAGCGCGGCGCTCCACAACGAGATGGGCTTGCTCCACCTCGCGCGCGGCGACACCCAGCCCGCGTTCGAAGAGTTCGCGCAGGCGATCGGCATCGATCCGAGCTTCGCCGCCGCGCACATGAACCAGGGCTCGGTGCTCCTGCACGCGGGCGACTTCGAGGGCGCGGAGACCGAGTATCGCGCCGCGCTCGAGCACGCTCCGGACGATCCGGACGTCCGCGTCGCGCTCGGCGTGGCGCTGCGCGGCCGCGGCGATCACCGCGGCGCGCGTCGCCAATACGAGGCGGTGCTCGACGAGAACCCCAATCATCCCGCGGCGCTCTTCAACCTCGGAGTGCTCCTCGCGGAGTTCCTCGATCAGCGCCAAGAGGCCCGCTCCCTGTTCGAGAGGTTCCTCCGTGTGGCACCCTCTTCCGGGGAGCACCGCGAGATGGCTGAGCGGTACATGCGCGAGATCGAGGCGCCCGGCGCGTCCGCCGCCGGCGGAGGAGGGGAGTCATGAGTCGTTCGGTGTCTCGCCCGCGCGTCCCGCGCCTCGTCCTCCTCTCTCTGATGAGCGCGCTCCTCTGCTCGCCGCTGTTCTTGCTCGGAACCTCGAGCCGCGCGGTCGGTCAGGACCAAGCCAGCGGCGCGCGGAACGAGGCCGAGATCTTCGATGGGGTCGAGGGCGAAGAGGATCTCGATCAGGACGTCGACTCCGATCTGCGCACCGAAGGCGGAGAGAAGGTGAAGGTGTTCCGCTTCAGCGGCCTCGACCTCGCGGGTCGGCTCAAGTCCCCGCAGCTCCTCTACTTCCTCAATCGATTGCGCGCGGAGTTCGACCGTCCGCGCCTCCCGCACCGCTCGTTCATCCCCGAGCTCCAGCGTTCGGCCCAAGGAAAGGCCTTCCGATGAGGTTGTCGTAGTCATGGCCGTCGCCGCGAACGCCCGCCGTCTCCGCGTCGCCCTCGTCTTCGGGGGCACCATCCAAGCCGAGGAGACCCTCGATTCGCCGCGCGCCGTGACGCTCGGATACGCCGACGCCGACACGTTGCCCCTCCCCGGCGGCGTGACCACCGACGATGCGCAACTCACGTTGCTGCGTCCGATCGGCAACGGCGGCTACGAGCTCGACCTCTCCGCGCTCCACGCCGGCTCGGTGTGGCTCGGCGGCGCGCGCCGCGAGGTCCACGAGCTCAAGACCACGGGTCAGCCGGTGCGGCTCGGCCCCAACGACTTCGGCGTCGTGATGCTCGGCCAGGCGGCGGTGTTCTTCCAGATGGTCGGCAGCGCGCGGCGCATCGGCCGCGGCATCCCGGCGTTCTTCGCGAACCCCGCGCGCGTGATGAGCTTCATGCTCAGCGTGTTCCTCCACGCCGCGTTCTTCGTCCTGATGTTCCTCGCGCTCCAGGAGGCGCCGCCGGTCGGCTCGCTCGAGCTGCCGACGGATCTGATCCGGCAGTTCATGGTGACGCCGCCGCCCGAGGATCTGCTCGAGGAGGACACCGGCGGCACCGACACGGAGGACCCGGGCCTCAACGATCGCGAAGAGGCGGGCGGCGAAGCGGCCGAGGAAGAGGAAGGCCGCGTCGGTCGAGAGGACGCGGAGCAAGAGGACACGGAGATCGAAGGCGAGATCACCGGCGGCGCGGTCGCCGAGCGCGTCTCGCATCTCGGTTTGCTCGGCGCGATCCGCGGCGGCGACGGCGAAGCGAGCGCGCTCGAGGCGGCGCTCGAGGGACCGAGCATCGCCGATCTCTTGGGCGGCACCGGCGCGATGACGACGGTGATGGGTCAGGGCTCGGGCGGCCTCGGGCTGCGCGGCTCGGGATCGGGCGGCGGAGGCACCGGCCGTGGCACGCTGTTCGGCGCGGGCAGCGGCGGCACGGGGGTCGGCGCGGGTCGCGGCGCGGGCGGAGGTCGCGGCAGCGGCGGACCCGGCGCGTCCGGTCGTCCCGCGCGCGAGGTCCGCGTCCGGATGACGACGGCGGCGCCGCGCGTGAGCGGCTACCTCTCGCCCGAGCAGATCATGCGCGTGGTGCGCCGCAACCAGGCGGCCGTCCGCTACTGCTACGAGAACGAGCTGCAGCGTCAGCCCAACCTGGCCGGCCGCATCGAGATCGCGTGGCGCATCGCGCGCAACGGCAGCGTCTCGAGCGCGCGGGTGGGCAGCAGCACGATGCACAACGCGGGCGTCGAAGGCTGCATCGTCCGCCAAGTCCGACGCTGGCGGTTCGATCAGCCCGACGGCGGCGAGGTCGACGTCAACTTCCCGTTCATCTTCGGCACCGGCAGCTGAGCGAGCAGCCGCACCCGGCAAGGCGCTGACGACCCCGGGCGCCTCGGTGCACGTACACGTCCTCGTGCACGTGCACGTACCCGTCCTCGTCCACGTACCCGAGCGCCGCCCTACTCGTCTTCGTCGTGGTCGTGGTCGTGGTCATGGTCATGGTCATGGTCATGGTCATGGTCATGATCGTGGTCGTGATCATGATCGTGGTCGTGACCCTCGTCGTCGCCGTGATGGTGCCCGTCCGGACCGTGGACGTGCCCGTGGGACCGCTCTTCGTCGGTCGCGTCGCGCACCTCGCCGACCTTCACGTCGAAGCACAGCGTCACCCCGGCGAGCGGGTGCTCGGGGGTCACATGGACCTCTTTGCCCATCACCTTGCTGACGTAGATCGGAAAGGGTCTTCCGTCGGGCCCGTTCATCAGGAAGCGCGTGCCCTTCTCGATCTGTGCCTCCGGGGGGAACTTCGAGCGCAGGATCCGCTGCGTCTTGAGGCCGCGCTTCGGGCCATAGCCCTTCTCGGGAGGGACGCGCACGCTCACCGCGTCGCCGGTGGTCTTGCCGACGAGCGCCTCTTCGAGACCCGGCACGATGTTGTGGGCGCCGTGGAGGTACACGAGCGGGTGACCGTCCTTCGACTGGTCCAAGGTGTTGCCGTCGGGATCCTTGAGCACGTAGTCGATGCTCACGACCTTGCCGGCTTCGATGCGCTGTTCCGTCATGGGCCGCGACCATAGCCGACGGCGCGGCGGCGCGCTCGGCGGTACAGTCGAGGTGTGCGAGCGACGCGCGTCGAGCGTCTGCGTGGGCCGAGCGTGGTCGCGGTCGTGCTCGCCCTCGGCGTCGCCGCGCCGGGGTGCGGGGAGTCGCGCGCGGCGTCCGTCGAGCCGACGAGCGCGCCTTCGTCCGATGCGCCGAGCCCGAGCCCGGAGGAGCGCGAGCCGATCGCGATGCTCGATCCGGACTCCGACTGCGGGCGCGCCGAGCTCTGCTGCCGCGCCTACGCCGACGCGATCCCGAACGTGGTGGCCGCGAGCGCCTGCGTCGGGCCGCGCGAGGCTTCGGAGATGCGCGACGCCGCCGACCGATGCCGACGCATGCGCGACGGTTGGCGCGCCGCCCTCGAGCACCTCGGGTCCGGCGACCTCCCCGCCGCGTGTGGCGACAAGTGAGAGCGCATCGTCTCAGGGACAGGCGACGGGCGAGGTGTCGACCACGAGGTCGTCGATCCACACCTCGAGCGGCGCGTCCATGTCGTGGAAGCTCCACGCGCCCACGAAGATCGCGTCCACCTCGGGCCCGTACCACGGCGAGGTGCCGGGCGTCGGCGACACGCAGCCTTGTCCGGTCTCGTCGACCTGCGCGATCTGGGTCCCGTCGAGGCCCATCACGAGGTGGCGCGCGACGCTGTCCATCTCGAACGTGACGCACATCCATCGGCCGACCTCGATGTCGGCGGAGCTGCGGTTCCAACAGTCCTGATAGTTGGCGCCGCCCGAGAGTCCGTCCACGAAGCTGAACCGGTTCATCCCCGAGCTCAGGAGCGCGCTCATGATGTACGACGCGGGACGGCCGGCGGCGGGCGACGTGGAGTCGGCCGGACCCTGCTCGCCGAAGAACGTCCAGTGCACGCTCGTGCCGCCCGGGTCGACGTACATCTGCATCCGGCCGTAGAGGTGGGTCGGGTGCGCCGCGATCAGCGGCACCGCGTCGCGCGCGAAGAGGCGCCCGCCGGCCGTCACCCCTTGCTCGATGCGTACGTGGAGCGCGTGGGCGCCCGAGGTCGTGTGCGTGCCGTCGAGGTCCATGGCGGCGCCCGGATCGCGGACCGTCGCGCGCCACGGTCCGAACGTCTGGCCGTCGGTGATCGCCGTCTCGGTGTAGTCGTCGAACGACTCGCAGAGCGCACCGGTCGGGCACGGCGGCGGCCCGGCGTCGGGCGTCCCCGCGTCGGGATCGGTCGCCGCATCGACGCCTCCCGAATCCGCGCGCGCCGCATCCCGCGCTCCCGCGTCGGTGGCGGTACGGCCCGCATCGAAGCCGGCGTCGGTGTCCGAGGCGCCGTCGTCGCACGCGACGAGCGAGAGGGCGAGGGCGAGCACCCGCGTGGGTCGCATCATCCGCCGAGCGTACCCCAGCTCGAGGCGCCGGTTCGGAGGCCGACGCCAACGCGACGAAGTCCGAGTCCGAGTCCGTGTCCGAGTAGTCCGATTCCGTGTCCGATTCCGAATCCGAATCCGAATCCGATTCCGAATCCGATTCCGAATCCGATTCCGAATCCGATTCCGATTCCGAATCCGAATCCGAATCCGATTCCGAATCCGAATCCGAATCCGAATCCGAATCCGATTCCGAGCTCTCAGCGCCGCAGCGAGGCCCACGCCTCGAGCGCCCAGTCCCGATCGTCGGTGTCCTTCGACACGAGCGTGCCGATCGCGGCGTGCGCGCCCACGGCCGCGTACGCCTCGACGCGGAGCAGCTCGATCCCCTCGTCTTCGGCGCGGCCGATCGCGGCGAGCCCGCGCATCGGGCCGGCTTCGAACGCGAGCACCTCGTCGCCCTCGAGCGCGGGCAGGGCCTCCAACGTCGCCGCCGCGTCCGGGCTCGGTCGGCCGGAGGTGTCGGTCACCACGCAGGTGCTCACGTGGAGCGAGCGCCGCTCGTCGTGCGCGACGAACACGCCTCGCTCGTCCCAGCGCTCCGCGCACGCCCCGTCGATCTCGATGCTCCAGCCTCCGCTCAGCCGCACCCGCACCGGTCGGCGTCGATACCCGATCGGCGTGCGCGGCGGCGCGGCCTGCGCCTTCAGCTGCGCGCGCGTCGCGCGGAGCGACGACTCGTCGAGGAGGCCGAGCAACTCCGCTTGCTCAGACCATGGAAGGTCGATCTCCGGGTCGAGCCCGTGCGCGCGCTCGACCCACGTCGCGACGCGATCGAGCAGCTCGCGCTCCTCGTCGTCCATCGGCGCGCGCCACCGCACCTCGCACCACATCGCGCTCAGCGCGAGCCCGCGGTAGTACGCCGCGTCGCGCTCGGGGCTCCACCACACGTACACGTCGCGCCCCGCCGCGGGGTCGTCGGCGAGCCCACGCAGCCACGCCTCCGTCCGCGGGCCCATCGCCGTCGCGACGAGGCCGTCGTGCTGGAACCGATGCGCGTCGGGGAGCCCGATCGCAAACCCGTGCGCGCCTCCGCTCGCGAGCTCGACGATGTGCGCGGCGCTCGCGCTCACCCGATCGAGCAGCTCCTCCTCGAGCGCGCCGCGATCGCCGCTCGCGAAATACCCGGTCGGGTCCTCGACGATCATCGCGTCGAGCGCGAGCCCGCGGAGCACGCGGCAGACGTGATCGTGGTAGCCGGGGCCGGCGCTCCCCGTGTGCGCGCGGATCGCGACCCGGTCGCCCTCGATCGCGAGCTCCATCGCCTCGGCGAACGGGTGCAGCGTCGCGTAGAGCCGACCGTCGTGGATCTCGAAGCGCGGCGGAGGATCTCCATCGAGCCCCTCGATGCGCGCGCGCAGCGCGTCGAGCGTGTGCGCCGCGCGCGGCGCGCGGGCTTGGACCACGAGGCCGCTCATGCGCCCGCTCTCATGCGCTCACTCGCGCGTCGGCCTTCATCCGTCGCAGTGGAGCGCGAAGCCAGCCGCACGCAAGGCGACGCGGCGCCGACGTTGCTATCCTGCACGCGTCATGACGCCTCGCGAGCGCGCCTCGATCATGGTCGTCGTCCTCTCCCTCGGCGCGACGGTCGCGTTCGCGCAGGACGAGCCGAGCGCGCCGCGCCTCTTGACCGGCGGCACCCGTGCCACGTTCCGCTCGGTGTCCATGACGTCGATGAGCGATCCGGTGACGATCGAGATCACGAGCGGCGGGAGCTTCGACGTGCGCTCGCTCGAGACCGCGCCGAGCTGTCGCGGCAGCGTGATGCTCCGGCCCGACGCGATCGTCCGCCTCACCGATCCGCCGCCGTCCATGCGGATTGCGGTGCGCGCGGCCGGCGACACGACGCTCGTCGTCCACACCCCGGACGATCGCTGGCTCTGTGACGACGACAGCGGTGGCGGCGTGAACCCCGCGCTCCTCGTCGAGCACCCGCTCGAAGGCCAGTACGACGTCTGGGTCGGCAGCTACCGCGCGGACCAAGCGATCCACGGTCGCCTCACGATCGAGTAGCGTCAGATCGCGAGCGTCCCGCTCACCCCGAGCGTGCCCTGCATCACGAGGCCCTCGACGAGCTGCTCGAACGAGACGAACAGCTCGGGGCCACAGCTGATCACGCTCTCGCTCAGCACCTCGAGGTAGATCCGGTTCGACGCGGTCACGCCCGGCACGAGCTGATCGAAGATCGAGTCCGGATCCAACGCGAGCGCGAGCGTCAGCTCCGGCGGCGCCATCATCGCGTGCACCGCGACGCGCAGCTCGTCGCGCACCGGCCCGATGTGGAGCCGCGTGGTGACGCCGGCGAACGCGCCATACGCCTCCGTGAAGTCGCGCGCGACCTGCTCGAAGCCGCCGAGCCGCGTCATCGCGAAGCCGACGTTGAGCGTCATGTAGCCGGAGTGCTCCGGCAGATCGAACTCGCCGCCGAGCCCCGCGAAGAGGCGAAGCAGCTCGCCGGTCGACGTCCGCCGCCACGTGAGGTCGTGGATCGTGATGAACAAGAGGCGGCCGTCGCCGCGCAGCTCGAACAGATCGGGGCGCGACGGATCGAGCATCAGGTAGCGCGCGTCGAAGCGCACATGGATCAGATCGAGCATCGCGCGCCCGTTCAGCTGACCGCCGATGCCCATGTCGAACCGCTCGGGAGCCGCCGACTGAAAGCTCATCCCGCCGCCCACCGCGACCTCGACGCGGTGGCGCCAAGGGTCGTCGTCGGCGCGCGCGGGGCTCGCGAGCACGACGAGGCTCGCGAGGGCGAGGAGGAGTCGTTGCACCTCCAGCGTCAACGGCATGACGCCGAGAACGTTGATGTGGTGTCTCGAAACGAGGCAGCCGTCCGAGCCGCGCCGGTTGGCTGGTAAGCTCACGCACGATGACGGCTGGCTCGCGGACTCTAGACGAGCTCGAACGCCTCGTGGCGTGCGCGGAGCGCCTCGAGACGTTGGGCGACGCGGTCGACGAGCGCCTCGAGCACGGGCTCCAACGACGCGAGCCGCTCGAGCGCGTGATGCCGGATCTGCTCGAGACATTGGCCGAGCGCCTGGGTGCGACGGGCGCCGCGGTCCGGACGTTCGACGAGTCGCTGAGCGAGCGGACGTTCTCGTTCGGCGCCGCCGCGCTCGACGCGGGCTTGCTCGCGCGCACCTCGGCCCGGGAGCGTCTCGAGCTCGGCCCGCGCGTCGTCCTCGCGCATCGCCTCGACGTCGCCGGCGAGACGATCGGGCGCGCGTTCGCGTTCTTCGACAAGACGAAGCCCGCGCCGGCGGACGGGCCCGCGTTGCTCGCGCGCTTCTCCGAGCTCCTCGACAACCACCTCGCGGCGATCGCGCACGCTCGCCGGCAGTTCGAGGTGATCCGCGCCATCAGCGACGCGCTCAAGGAGCCGGTGCTCGACGAGGGGATCTCGCGCGCCATCGAGATCGTACGACGCAACGTAGGTTTCTCGGATCTCGTGCTGATGTTCCGCCACGAGGACCCGATGGAGCTCGGCGGGCTCCGCTACGTGGTCTACAAGGATGGCGCGCTCGCCCACTCCTCGGAGCACCAGCGCGACGCGTCGCTCCATCGGTTCCTCCACGGTCAGGCGCAGGCGTTCCTCGACGGCGACGACGCCGAGCTGCGCGCGCGCTTCGGCATCCAGCGCTACCGGGAGGAGGTGCTCATCACGGGCGTGAGGTCCGCGCGCGTGGTCGGGCGCATCATCGTGACCAGCGCGCAAGGTGAGTTCCACACCTACGACCGCGAGCTCCTCGATCGCTTCGCGGACTACCTGCGTCAGCGCATCGTCGACTTCAACCGCGAGTGGCGCGACCTGTCGCGGATGTTCTCACCGGTCGTCTGCGAGCGCCTGTTGCGTGAGGAGGGCTACCGCGATCGGTACCTGACCCCGCGCGATCACGAGATCGCGATCCTCTACTGCGACATCGCGGGCTTCACGCGGATCAGCGAGCGCGTGCTCCGCCGGCCCGACGCGATCGGTCGGCTCATCGATACCTGGTCGGACCGCGTGGTCGGCGCGCTCTGGGAGCACGGCGGCGTGTTCGACAAGATGGTCGGCGACTGCGTGATCGGCCTGTTCGGCCCGCCGTTCTTCGAGAGCACCGCGAGGCAGCGCTGCGAGGGAGCGATCGGCGCGGCGCGGAAGATCCGCGAGCTCACCCGCGCCCTGACGAACGATCCACAGATCCCCGAGCTCCGAGACAGCGCGATCCCTCTCGACGTGGCGATCGGCATCAACCACTGCCCGGTCTCGGTCGGGCTGTTCGGGCCGGACGAGAACTACACCGCGTTCAGCTCGGGCATGAACGCGGCGGCGCGCCTCCAGGGCGTGGCCACGGCCGGCGAGATCCTCTGCATGGACTCCCTCGTCCGCGTGCTCGACCGCGACGCCGACTTCGGCCCGGAGCGCACGGCGGAGGTGAAGAACGTCGCCGACCCGCTCCGCTTCCGCGCGCTCAACGGCTGAGGAGGCCCGACAGCGCGAGGGAGAACGAGCCGCCTCTGCTCCGCACGGCGTCTTGCTCCCACGCCGGCGTGCTGGAGCGCCCGACGAGGTGGACGTCCGCCCCGAGGGCCGCCGGCAGCGCGAGGTCGAGCTCGAAGATGTCCCCGCACACCAGCGTGTCCGACGGCCCGGTGCCGGTCGCCTGCCAGATCGCGCGGAGGCGCTCGTAGTAGCGGCCACGGCGCAGATAGATCGGTCGGCTCAGACCGGCGACGTCGAGCGTCTCGGGCACCGCCTCGAACGCGGCGTCGGATGGCTCGGGCGCCGTGAGGTGGAACTTCTTCGCGTCTCCGATCACCTCGAGCCGAGCGAGCGCGGTGCGATCGAGCAGCTCGAGCTTCTTGCGCACGCTGCCGGTGTGGGAGTTGCTGACCACGTAGACGGGCGCGCCGCGCCCGAGCACCGCCTCGAGCACCTCGCCCGCGTCGGGTCGGAAGACCGTGTCGGACTCGGCGTACGCGCGCCCGAACAGCGGCTCGAGCTCGGGTGCGCGGTGGCTCAGCGAGAGCTCCTCGAGGACGCGGTGCGCGACCGACGTCGCGAGGATGTACGGATCGGCGTGCGAGGGGGCAACGATCTTAGACTCGTAGACGAAGCCGTGCTCGTCGGGGGCTCGCCGAACGTGCGCGAGCGCGCGGTCCCACACCGCGTCGAGCGGCCCGACGTCCAGGATCTCGACGAGCCCTCGGCGGTACGCGGCCAAGAACGGGATCGCCTCCCGCTCGACGTCGGTGAAGGTCCCGTCGAAGTCCAGGATGTAGAGGCCCGGGGCGCGCGCCATCGGCGGGACGCATAGCACAGAATGCGGACTCCGAAGGGAGGCGTGAACGCTTCGTACACCTGAGGTACCATCGGAGGCCGGAGGTCGAGATGCGCTTCACCAAGGCCACCCTCGCGTTGCTCCCCGTCGCTGTCATGGGCCTGAGCGGTTGTCTCGCGGACACGCGGTACTTCGGTCCTGGCGAGCAGAGCGAAGGCGTGTGGGCGTTCGCGCTGGACAGCACGACTCCCGCGTACATCGAGAGCGAGGACGGCTCGATCTACATCATCGAGCAGCGCGTGGTGTTCGACTTCCGCGAGCCGACCGACGACGAGCTCGCCGACATGGCGGACGTGGGGAGCCTGCAGGTTCCCTATGCCTCACTCCCGTTCGTGCGGCGCCACGACATCGAGATCCAGGTCGACTTCACGCTGTCGAACCTCGGCGACTCGGGCGCATCCGTCGCGGTGACGCTCAACGGCATCAACGAGTTCAACGAGTACGCGCCCGGCGCGCAGATCATCGACGAAGAGCTCGTGGCGGACTTCTCCGGCTGGGAGCGCGCGTACGACATCGGACCGGGCGAGCGGATCCAGGGCACGATCCGTGAGGACGAGATCGACGAGATCGCGGTCGACCTCGCGACGGTGGTCAACGGCGCGCCCAACCCGAACCAGATCGTGTACTTCGAGAACCAGTCGTCGCTCGACGCGCGCTCGCTCATGTACATGCCCGACCTGATCCCGGCGCTGACCGGCGTGAAGATCGGTCTGCGCGCCGAGGGCAATGACGTGCCGATCATGATCGAGGCCTCGGTTCGCATCCGCGACCTCCGGCACGTGCTCGTGCAAGGCGCCGACGAGCCGTGGGAGCTGCCGACGCCGACGGTGGTTTCGCCGATGACGCTCGCCCCGCCCGCGATGCCGTAGCCGCGCTCCTCTCGGACGCGGTCCCTTCGTTTCACATGTCGGGCGCGACGATCCCGAACGCGCCGACCGCCGCGAGCTGGCCGACGCCGGGGCTCACCATCGGAGCCACGGTGCCGAGCACTTGGCCCGCGGTGAACCCGTAGGTTGCGAGCTCGGTAGTCGTCTCGAGCGACGCGAGCGGGAGGGTAGGCCCGCCGTCGTTCATTCCGAACTCCATCATGTGGAACGCCATGAGCGCGCACAGCGCGTAGACGTTGCTGCGCGTCGACGCGTCGAGCGTCGTATCGGTGCCCATCGCGAGCTCGGTCAGGGTGATCGACCCCCACTCGGGATCGGAGCCGCTCATCGCGACGTTCATCGTGGCCGTGGCGGCGAAGCGAACGAGCATGCCGTCCTCGAAGCCCGGCACGCCGGGACTCGGCGGGATCGTGAGGGAGGCGCCGCCGATCATCACGGTGAGGCTACCGGCGCCGCGCGCCTGCGCGACCGGGGGGAGCGCCATGTTCAGCATCATCATGTCGGGAGCGACGATCATGTCGGGGGCGACGATCATGTCGGGGGCGACGATCATGTCGGGAGCGACGATCATGTCGGGGGCGACGATGCCGTTGAGACCGCCGGTGAGCCACTCGTTGTGGAGCACCGTGTTCACCACCCGCTCGGAGACCGCGCTCCCGACGGGCATGGAGCCGCTGACCGACGAGAGCGCCACCGTGTCGAGCGCAACGCCCAACGACGCGGGCGCGCCGGTCGGAGGGACCACCGTGTAGCTCGAGCTCAGGGTGAAGGAGAGCCCGCTCGCGTCGGCGGTCACCGCGGAGTAGCTCGCGTCGAACGCAAAGTTCGTGGTCCCCCCGGCGAGGGTCGGGACCTGGAACGAAGGCGGGAGCGTCCGCACCGCGACGGTCGCGAGCAGCGTGTCCAACAGATCGCCGAGGCCCGTCGCGATGAAGCTGCTGATGCTCGCGGCGAGCGCGGTACCCCCGCCCGCGTCGAGGTGATCCTCGACCGCGTCCTCGGCCAGCACCTGGAGCGACGAACCGTTCAGTCCGTACGCCGGCAGCGCGACGATCGGCGTCATGTCGAGCATCGGGAAGACCGCGTCGACCGCGCCCGTGCTCACGACGGGCGTTCCGGTCACCGCGGCGACGAGCGCGCCGCTCGCGTCGGTCGAGATCGCGAAGTCGGCGTCGATGACGATGTCATGGATCGTGATCGTGCCGGTCGAGCTCAGCGGCACGCTCGGCCCGAACGTGGGCGGGATCGCGGTCCAGTTCGTCGTCGTGATGAGCTCGCTCCCCATCACCGTCACGTCGAAGCGCACGGAGCTCGAGGTGCCGTGGAAGTGGAGGCCACCCGCGATGGGCGTCAACGTGCTCGAGTAGGTCGAGGAAGGTGTGTTGCCCATGTACACGATCTCGGTCGAGATCAGGCAGGTCGGACCGAAGAATCGATCGCATTCGAGCGTCTTGATGTCTGCGCCGCCGGTGGTGAAGCGCGTGTCGATCGTCTCTTGCAGCAGCCCGCCGGTGAGCGCGCCAGCGAAGATGTCGTTGAGCGAGTCGAGCCCGTCGGTCGCGACGCCGTCGTCGATGCCGGTGGGGTTCAGCTTCATCGAGAGCGAGTCTTCGATCGTCGCCGATCCCGATTGCCACGTGGCGCTCACGAGGAAGCTGCACACCTCCTCGGTCGTGCCGCCGGCCGCGTTCTCGGCCTGGATGGCGACGTTGTTGATGCCGAAGCGGGTGGTCACGTCGAGCTCCACGACGCCGTCCGCGTCGGGCGTCACCGCGCTCCCGTTCACCGTCGCGCTCGTGACCCCTCCGGGATCCGCGACCAGGAGCGTCACGTGCTGCATGCTGCCCGGCGTCGCGGTGATCATCGCGCCGGTCACGGGGTAGACGCAGCGTACGCGTGGACCCTCCGCTACCGTGGCCGCGTCGGCGGCCGCATCGGTGGCGGCGTCGGTGGCCGCGTCGGCACCCGCGTCGGGGTCCGTCGCGCCCGCGTCCATCCCGAGCCCGCCGTCCTGCCTCGGGGGAGCCGGAGGCGGTCCGCCGTCGCACCCGGTCATCGCCACCGCCGCGCCGAGCGCCACCGCCGACCATCGCATTCGGTTCATCCCACTGCTCCCGCCACCGCGCGACTCACCCAGCGGCGGCGGCCCGACGAGCATACACCGAGACCCGAGGCCGGCGATTTCCACCGGTTTCCCCGGCCCGGACCCGTATCGGACACGCTACGTCCAGTTGCCGCGGCGCTCGGGGTGATCTACGCCCAGTGGTCCGGGAGCGGAATCGACGCCGAGCCGTGCTCGGTTGGAAGGCCCCCGAGGGTTCGTCATGAGCTCATTCAAGCGATTTCGTGACGCGGCGATCTGCGTGGCGCTGCTGGCGATCCCGTTCTTCTTCCTCAACGCCAACCTCAAGGCGCCGGAGGAGCAGACGAACGCGCTCGATCGCGGGCTCCTCACGATCAGCGCGCCGATCCAGGTGGCGGCCACCTCGACCGCGCGTTGGTTCAGCGGCGTCTGGCAGGACTACGTCTATCTCGTCGACGTGAAGTCGGAGAACGATCGCATCCGCTCCGAGAACGCGCGGCTCACCGAGGAGAACCGGCGCCTGCGCTACGAGGCGCTCGAGAACCGACGGCTCCGCTCGCTGCTCTCGCTGCGCGAGCGGATCGGCGGGGAGCTGATCGGCGCGCAGGTGATCGGTCGCGACGTGTCGCGCTTCTTCCGCGTGACGCGCATCCAGCTCGACCGCGGGCAGCGCGACCGCGTGCGCAACGGGATGCCCGTCATCACGAGCGAGGGGCTCGTCGGACAGATCACGCGCGCGGAGGAGCGCTACGCCGACGTGCTGCTCACCGTCGATCAGACGAGCGCGGTCGACGTCATCGTGCAGCGCACCGGCGCGCGCGGGATGCTGCGCGGCACCGGCGAGGACGATCGCTACCTGTCGCACATCCAGTACCTCCGCCGGGAGGACGACGTGCGGGTGGGCGATCTCGTCCACACCTCGGGCCTCGGTCAGCGCTTCCCTGCGTCGATCCTCGTCGGTCGGATCACCCGCATCGTGCGGCGCGAGTTCGGTCTCTATCAGGAGGCGGAGGTCACCCCGGCCGTCAACTTCTCGAGCTTGGACGAAGTGCTCGTGCTCACCGAAGGCTCGCGCACCGGCTCGCTGTCGCCGGCGGGTGAGCCGGAGCAACCGGGCGAGGAGCTCTGAGCCGAGGACCATGCGCAGCGTCGCCTACGTCGTGCTCGGGCTCTTGCTGCTGGTCTCGCAGGCCGCCGTCGGCGTGCTGTTCCCGCTCAACGACTGGGCGCCGAACCTCGTCCTGCCGATCGTGATCTACCTCGGCGTGGCCAACGACATCCCCGTCGTGCGCGGCGCCGCGCTCTCGTTCGTGCTCGGCTACCTGCTCGACTCGTTCTGCGGCAGCCCGATGGGGCTCGCCACGTTCGTCATGGTCGCGAGCTTCCTCATCGCGCGCGGCGCCGGCCTCAACCTGTTCATGCGCGGCCCGCTGCTCCAGTCGGTGATCACGTTCGCGTTCGCGCTCGCGGCCGGCGGTGCGGTCATCGCGTTGCGCGCCATCTTCGAGCCGCCGGCGCCGTTCCCCCTCGAGTCGGTCACCGACACGGTGGTCGCGCTCGTGCTCGGCGCCGCGGTGACCGGCGCGTTCGCCTCGCCGCTCTTCGTGCTGATCCGCCGCATCGACGCGCTCCTCGTGCGCGGCCGTGAGGAGGTCGCGCCGTCATGACGCTCCTCAGCGTCCGTCGCGAGGTCGGCGAGTTCAAGAAGCGCTACAAGTGGATGGCGCTCGTCGTCGTGCTCACGTTCGCGGTGCTGCTCGGTCGGATGATCCAGCTCCAGCTCGTCGAGTACGACCGCTACCTCGCGATCGCGCGCGAGAACGTGACCCGCACGGTGACCCTGCCCGCGACGCGCGGGGTGATCCGGGACGTGAACGGGCGGATCGTCGCAACGAACCGTGCGGCGTACAACATGTACCTCATCCCGCAGTACCTCGCGGACGGCGACCTCGGGCGCATCGGCGAGCTGATGGGTCTGAGCGCGGAGGAGCGCGCCCGCATGGCCGAGCGGATCGACTCGGTGCCCGCGGATCGGCGCGCCCATCAGATCCGCGTGCACGTCGACATCTCGCGCGATCAGCTGGCCGCCCTCGAGACGTACCAGCAGGACCTCTGCGCGCGCACCGGTCGGCGCGAGAGCCCCGTGCGCCTGCCGTGCATGCAGCTCGTCGCGGAGCCGATCCGAACGTATCCGTACGGCACGCTCGGCGCGCACGCGATCGGCTACCTCAATGAGATGAACGGCGAGGAGCTCGAGCGGCTCCGTGCCGCCGGCTATCACCTCGGCGACCGGATCGGGCGCACCGGGCTCGAGCGCGCGTGGGAGAGCTACCTGCGCGGCCGGCGCGGCTTCCGGCGGGTGAGCGTCGACGTCCGCGGCCGCGAGATCCAGGGCGCGATCGTCCAGGGCGAGGGCCCGACGCGGCGCGAGCCGGTGCCGGGGCGCGATCTCGGGCTGACGCTCGACATGGATCTCATGCGGATCATCGACCGCGCGTTCGTCGGTCGTCCGTCCGGCGCCGCGGTGGTGGTCGACGTGCGGACGGGCGCGGTGCTCGCGCTCTACAGCAAGCCCGCCTATGACCTCTCGATGTTCACGCGCGGGCTCAGCCACACGCAGTACGCCGAGCTCCGCGACGATCCGTTCCGCCCGCTCATCGACAAGACGATCTACGAGTCGTGGTTCCCCGGCTCGACGTTCAAGCCGTTCGCCGCGCTCGCCGCGCTGGAAGGCGGCGTGCTCGATCCCGAGGCGCGCGTCGAGTGCACGGGCAAGCTCGTGGTTGGCGGACGCGAGTTCCACTGCACGAACTCGCACGGCGAGGTGAACCTCCGCGAGGCGCTCGTGCAGTCGTGCAACGTGTATTTCTATGATCTCGCCCAGCACGTCGGCCAAGACCGCCTCGCGCGGACGGCGGGGCTGTTCGGGATCGGCCGCCGCACCGGCATCGGCATCAACGCGGAGGCGGCGGGCTTCGTGCCGACTCGCAGCTTCTACGAGCGCACCGGGCGACGGTTCCTCCTCGGCTACACGCTCAACACCGCGATCGGTCAGGGCGACACGCGCGCCAACCTCGTCCAGATCGCGATGGCGTACGCGGCGATCTCCAACGGCGGGACGCTCTACGTGCCGCAGATCGTCGAGCGCGTGAGCGCGCCCGACGGATCGATCGTCGAGAGCTTCCCACCGCGCGTGCGGCGGCAGATCCACGTCGAGCCGGATCACCTCCAGCGCGTCCTCGACGGCCTCTACGGCGCGGTGAACGACCAGACCGGCACCGCGTACGAGGCGTTCACGAACGCGGGCGGACACCTCTCGATCTCCGGCAAGACGGGCACCGCGCAGGTCTCGGCGCGCGTGCGCCCCGGCGATCCGAGTCGCGGTACGTACAGCTCGCGCGCGCACGCGTGGTTTGCGGGCTACGCGCCGGCCGAGTCGCCGGAGGTGGCCATCGTGGTCCTCGTCGAGCACGGCGGCGGCGGCGGCACGAACGCGGCGCCGATCGCCATCAGCGTGCTCAACGAGTACCTCAGCGCGCGCGCGACCACCGCGAGCGCGAGCCCCGAGGTGCCCCCGGCCAACCGATACGCGAGGGCGCACTGACATGGCCACGCTCCTCGGTAAGGGTCTCCGCGACAACTTCGATTGGCCGCTGTTCGTCACCGTGGCCACCATCGCGGTGATCGGGGTCACCAACCTCTACAGCGCGACGAGCGCGACGACGGCGGCGCTCAGCGAGCTCTACATCCAGCAAATCTACTGGCTGACCCTCGGCGCGGGCGCCGCGGTGCTCGTCGTCGCGATCGACTATCGCCACTACGAGCGCTTCGGCTTCTGGGCGTACGGCGTCGGGATCGTGCTGCTCGTGCTCGTGTTCCTCCTCGCCCCCGAGATCCGCGGATCGCAGCGTTGGATCCGCGTGTTCAGCTTCTCGCTCCAGCCGAGCGAGCTGATGAAGCTCATTCTCATCGTCGCGCTCGCGAAGTACCTCCATAACGATCCGAAGACCGAGGGGCGCACGCTCAAGGACCTCGTGATCCCGGGGCTCATCCTCGCGCTCCCGATGACGCTCATCCTCTTGCAACCGGACCTCGGCACCGCGCTGATGCTCGCGTTCATCTTCGGCTCGATCATGCTCCTGACGAACCTGAAGCTGCGCTCGCTGCTCACGCTCGTCCTCGCCGCGATCGTCAGCGCGCCGCTCACGTGGAGCTACCTCCTCAAGCCGTACCAGCAGACGCGGCTCACCGCGTTCCTCAACCCCGAGGCGGACATCCAGACCAGCGGGTGGCACGCGCACCAGTCGATCGTCGCGATCGGATCGGGCGGCCTATTCGGCAAGGGGTTCATGCAGGGGACGCAGAACCAGCATCGGTTCTTGCCCGACCAGCACACCGACTTCCCGTTCCCCGTGTGGGCCGAGGAGCAGGGCTTCGTCGGCGTCGCGCTGCTCTTCTTCCTCTACGTGTTCGTCATCTTGTGGGGCCTGAAGATCGCGTCGCAGGCGAAGGATCGCTTCGGCGCGGTCGTCGCGGTCGGCGTCAGCGCGTTCTTCTTCTGGCACACCGTGATCAACCTCGCGATGGTCAGCGGCCTCGCTCCGGTCGTCGGCGTCACGCTGCCGCTCTTCAGCTACGGCGGCTCGAGCGTGCTGACGTCGATGGTCGGCATCGGCCTCTTGATGAACGTCTCGATCCGTCGGTTCAGCTTCTGAGACACGGCTCGGTGTCGCGGCTCTCCCGTGCGGCGGGCAGCTGGTAGCATCGGCGGATGTCAGCTCGGCGGATCGCGCTCGTCTTCGCGCTCGCTCTCTTCGGTTGTGACGACGGCGCGGGCACCGACGCCGGCGCGATGGACTCGGGCGCGCGAGATGCCGGTGGGCTCGTCGACGCGGGAGACGACGTCGACGCGGGCATCCGCGTCGATGCGGGGTCGGCGGACGGAGGCGGCGAGCTCGATGCGGCCCTCGGCGAGGACGCGGGGACCCCGTTCGGAACGATCGGCGGCGCGTGCGGCGTGCTCGACGACGAGCTCACCTCGCCGAGCGCGTTCGTGTTCGAAGAGACCATCGTGGTCCCGGCGGGCGGGATCGAGGCCATGCGGTTGGGAGTCGGTGCTCGGCGCATCCTCGCCGAGCCGAACGCGGGTGGGAGCTCGCGCTACTCGGAGGCGCTCGCGTTCGAGATCCTCGAGCAGTGCGAGGGCGCGAGCCTCATCGCGACGGAGAACGAGGTCATGTACATGAGCCCGAACCCGCCCGCGAAGACCGACTTCCTCTCGCGCATCGATGGTCTGCAGATCGGCGTGAGCGTCACGCGCGGATTCTCGTTCAGCGGGTTGTGCATGCCCTCGGGCGCGCTCACGGCGACGGCCGCCGAGAGTCTGTTGCGCGACAAGCTCATGGACGTGGTCGACGCGAGCATGGCGGTCGCGACGGTCCACCGGTGGCAGAAGGAGATCATCGTCGCGCTCGTCGACGACCCCTCGATCAGCATGACGATGCTCGACGCGTGGAACGGGATCGAGGCCGTAACGCGGGGCGACACCATTCTGATCGTCGTGACCACCTCCGGCGCGGACAATCAGGTCTACTTCGAGGATCGCTGCGCGCCCTGAACGGACGAAGCCCCCGGGAGGCGTGCTCCCGAGGGCTTCGATGTCGAACCGAGCGAGGGTCAGCTCAGCAGCGGCGGCCCTGGCCCGCCGGATCCGCGTAGCGCCCGCCGTCGCTGTCGCTGCAGCTCCGGCCGCAGCGGCGACCGTGTCCGGCTCCGTCGGCGTAGCGTCCGCCGTCGCTGTCGCTGCATCCGCGTCTTCCCCCACCGCAGCGGCGGCCGTGTCCGGCCGCATCCGCGTAACGTCCGCCGTCGCTGTCGCTGCATCCGCTGCCGCCGCCGCCGCCGCAACGCCGTCCGCGTCCCGCCGGATCGGCGTAGCGCCCGCCGTCGCTGTCGCTGCAGCCCTGGGCTTCGGCCGTCTCGGGTGCGCTCGCCATGACCGCGGCTGCGGTGGCGAACGACGCCCCGATGATCCCGATCGCGCCCCGGCGCCCGATGCTGCGCTCGACGTGGATGTCTTCGTCGGTCAGCGTCCCCTTCGTCGGTTTCGTCATCTTTCGGATCTCCCCTCGCTCCTGGCTCCGCTCACGAGGGAGCCCCCCCGCTGGCGACAGTTTTGCGCCGATTCGACGGGCCGCCCCAGATGGGATTCAACGGCCCGCTCGAAGCGTACAAAAAAACCTCTCCACCGGGGCGATCATACTCTGCCGCTCGCCGTCCCCTTCCCGGGACGGCCCGGGAGGCCCGCGGAATAGCCGTTCGCGTCCGAGCCGTCGTCGGCCCGATGTCGCGTCCGTTCGAGTGGGCAGCGTTCCTCGCGGTCCTCTGCTGCGGGGTCGCGCACGCGGAGGACGCGGAGCCGTCCCTGCCCGCGCTGTGCCGGCGGATCGTCCGCGCCGAGACGTTCGAGGCGGGCCCACCCACGTGCCGCGTGATCCGTCGGATCGGGGAGCGCGGAGTGGGGGCGGCGCTCCTCCGCGTCGTCCAGGACGAGGGCAACAGCCCGGAGTCGATCCGCATCGCGGTGCGAGAGCGCGAGGGATGGCGCGAGCTCGGCGAGGTCGCCGAGGCGATCCATCAGGGGCACGGGATGCTCGGCGAGATGGGCATCGAGGCGTTCGCGCTTCGCGACGTGATCCCGGGTGGCGCGCCGGAGATCGAGATCCGCACGGTTCGTTGGCAAGGCGAGCCGGTCGACGAGTGTGGCACGGTGCGCGGCGCGATCGAGTGGCACGCCGCGGTGTGCGAGCGGAGCGACGGCGAGTGGCGCTGCGGATCGCTCCAGACCGGCGGCGGAACCGTCCGCGAGCGCCGCACCGCGCAGGAGGGTCAGGCGACCGGCTGCGCGCCGGTCGCCACCGACGTCGCGGTGCCGTGGCGGGTGGACCTCGCGTGGCGCGAGGCGGCGCTCGAGGTCCGCGTGGTCTACGGCGAGCCTCCCGCCGCGGTGCGCGACGCGACGTACGCGTGGTTCTTCCACGTCGAGTGATCACCGATCGGCGCTCGCGCGCTCGCCGTGGCGGTCCCTTCGATCGGAGGCGCGCGAGCGATGACGTTCGCTCGTGGATCGATTGCGCGCTCCGACAGGCTGCGCGACCATCGACGCATGCGGAGGCGCGCGCTGGCGATCGTGGGGACGCTCGGGCTCGCCGCAGGCGCGGCGGTCGCGATCGGCGCGCTCGGGCCGTCCGGCTCCACGTCGACCGCGCGCGCGGACGGAGTCGCGTGGACGGATCACGGCTTCGACGCGGCGCTCACCGAGGCGCGCGAGCGCGACGCGTTGGTGTTCCTCAAGTTCGAGGCGGAGTGGTGCACGTACTGCCGCCAGCTCGACGCGGAGATCCTCTCCACCGTCGAAGGCGCGGCGCTCACCGAGGGCCTCGTCCCGCTCCGGCTCGACTTCGACGATCGCGCGAACCGCCCGCTCGTCGAGCGGTACGTCGTCTTGTCGCTCCCCGCCGTGCTCGTGCTGACCGGCGACGGCACGCTGGTCGGCCGCGTCGACGGATACGAGTCGCACGACGAGTGGATACACGAGGCGCGGACCGCCGTCGCGGCCGAGGATCCGCTCCCCGCGCTGCGCGCCGCGCACGAGGCCGACCCCGACGATCCGGCGGCCGCGTTCGCGCTCGGCGATGGGCTGTTGACCCACGGCTATCCCGAGGACGGGCTCGCGCTCCTCGAGGAGACCGCGTTCATGGAAGGACCGTCGGCCGCCGAGGCGCTGTTCATCCTGGGCCGCTATCGGCATCGCGTGGAGGAGGACCCGGCGGCGGCCCGACCGATCTGGCGCGAGCTCGCGACGCGCTTCCCTCACGGTGAGCACGAGGCCGGCGCGCTGTTCTGGTACGCCCGCGCGGAGGCCGAGCTCGGTCACCCAGAGCGCGGGCTCGCGGTGCTGGAGCGTCACGCGCGGCGAGAGGCGACGGACGTCGAAGCGGCGAGCCTCGTCGCGCAGTTCTTCGAGCGCTACGAGGTCGATGGCGATCGTGCCGGCGCGGCGGAGCGACTGCGAGGCTTGCTCGACACGGTCGAGGATCCCGATGAGCGCGCGGAGCTGGCGGCTCTCGCCGAACGGCTCGGCGGCCCTAGGTAAGTGGAGCGTCGATGCGAACGAAGGTAGCGGTGGTCCAGATGACCTCGACGGACGACGTCGAGACGAACCTGCGCGCGGCCGAGCGCTGCGTGCATCTCGCGGCCGACGATCGCGCGAGCCTCGTGGTGTTGCCGGAGTGCTTCGCGTTCCTCGGGCCCGAGAACGGGAAGCTCGAGATCGCGGAGGCGCTCCCCGAGGGCGGTCCGATCCTCGAGCGGATGAAGAAGCTAGCGAAGGAGCGGAGCGTGGAGCTCGTGCTCGGCGGCTTCTGGGAGCGGGGCAGCAGCGGTACGCACAAGGTCAAGAACGCGTGCGTGCACGTCGACGCGGGCGGCGAGGTGCGCGCGGTCTATCGGAAGATCCATCTGTTCGACGTGGACCTCCCCGACGGCACCAAGCTGATGGAGTCCGAGACGGTCGAGCCCGGCGCCGACGTCGTGGTGACCGACGCGCCGTTCGGCAAGCTCGGGCTCAGCGTCTGCTACGACCTCCGGTTCCCCGAGCTCTATCGGCGCCTCACCGACGGCGGCGCGATCGCGCTCGCCATCCCGGCCGCGTTCACCGCGACCACCGGCAAGGATCACTGGCACGTGCTCCTGCGCGCCCGCGCGATCGAGGCGCAATGTTACGTGCTAGCTGCGGCGCAGACCGGGCACCACTTCGGCAAGCGGTACTCGTACGGTCACGCGCTGATCGTCGATCCGTGGGGCGTCGTCCTGGCCGAGGCGCCGGAGGGCGAGGGCGTCGCGAGCGCGTGGCTCGATCCGGAGTCCGTCGAGCGCGTGCGCGCCGCGCTCCCGAGCCTACGCCACCAGCGCCTTCGTTGAGCGCACGTACTAGCTGCCCCAGTTCTCGAAGCGGCCGAGGAGGTGGACGTCGAAGCCGCGCGAGCGCAAGAAGAGATCGGACTCCGCCGCGTGTCGACCATCGCGCGAGTACACGATGACCGGACGATCGCGTGGGATCTCGTGGGTGCGTTCCTCGAGCTCGTCCCACGGGATGTTGAACGCGCCTTGCACGTGCCGGCCGTAGTATTCGATCCGGTCGCTGACGTCGACGAGCAGCGCGCCGTTCAGGACGAGCCGCATGGCTTGTTGACCGCTGACGCGGTGCGGATCGGGGACCGGGTCGTGGCCCGTCACCGAGATCTCGGCGCCTCCGCAGGCGAGCAACAGGGCCGAGAGCCCCACGACGGTGAGCTGAACGCGCATCGGGGTCGAACCTCCTCCGCGCAACGTGAACGGCGCTCCGGATCGGCACTGAACCGGTGCTCCGTCCCGATGGGACCGATGGCTCAGACCGAGAGGCGGCTTCGCAGCGGTGCGAACGCGGCCAGCGCGCGCACGCTCGCGAGATCGTCGTCCGCGTCGAGCTGGGCCGCGTCGGTGTAGCCCGCGTCGATCGCGCGCTCCAGCCACGCGAGGCCCTCTTCCGGTCGGCCGGCGCGCGCGTGCGAGCACGCGGTGTTGTAGGCGTCGGTCGGTTGCCCGAACCGCTCGAACAACAGCGCGGCGAGGTGGGCCGCCTGATCGAAGCGGCCGTCGGCGAACAGCGCGGCGTCGATCATGGCGGCGAGCTCCCGGTCGTGGTGCGTCGCGTCGAGCGCGCGATCGGGGTGAGACAGCGCCGCGTGCGCGTACGCGGCGATCCGCTGTGCCGCCTCGCGCTCGGCCTCGGGCGCGTCGGGGGCCGCCGCGATCACCCGATCGAAGTGACCGCGCAAGAGATCGCTCAGCATCGCGAGCAGCAACGATGGCTCGTAGCGCTCGGAGAGACGATCGACGGTCGCCAGCGCACGCTCGCGGTCCCCTCCCAGGAGGTACGCCCACGCGGCGAGCTCTTCCGCGGTCGCGCGCTCGGCCGGCGTCTCGAGGGCCGGCCCGATCCGATCCGCCAGGTCGGCGCCGAGGGCGCGCCAGCCGTCGCTCCCTCGCGAGAGCAGGATCGCCACCGCGAGCGTCTCGGGCGGTCCCGCCTTCTCGAGCATCTCGCGCGCGCGGATGAGCGCATCGGAGGGCGCAAGCTTCGTGTCGACCTGGCTCGGCGTCGGGGACCGGAGGATGCGCACCGCGACCGAGATCGAGAGCCCGCACAGCAGCGCGGGCCACCACAGGCGGGCCGCGAGCAGCGCGATGCCGAGGCCCACCGCGAGCACGATCGTGAAGATCGCCGCCGGCTTGCGGCCGCGTCCCTTCGTCGCGAGATCGAGGAGGCCCCACAGCGCGAGGCCGCCGTCCCACGGCAGCATCGGGATGAGGTTCAGCGCGCCCCACCCGAGGTTGACCCACATCAGGTTCTCGAGCGCCTCGCCGAGCGCGGGGTTCGCGATGGGACCGGCCGCCGCGCGGATGCCCGCGACGATCCCTCCGAGGATGAAGCCCGCGCCGGGCCCGGCCACGCTCACCACCACGCGCTTCCACGCCGACGGGTTCGGCGGTCCTTCGCCCCACGCCGTCCGCCCGCCCATCCCGTAGAGCTCGATGGTCGGCGCGTAGCCATAACGCTTCATCGCGAACGCGTGCCCGAGCTCGTGCCAGAGCACCGACACAAACACGATCACGACCCAGACCGAGACCTGTACGAACAGCTCGCGGCTGTACTCCGTCGCGTTCGCGGGCATCCCGAGCATCACCGAGACGAGCCAGAACATCGGGCTGATCCGCAGCGGGAAGCCGAAGATCCGGAGGCCGAACGGCCGCGCTCCATCGCTCTCTGATCCGCTCACGGCCGAAGCATACGCCGCTGCGTTGGAGCATCCAATCACCCGAAACCGCACGGGAATTCCCGGGCGAAGATCGGGGAAGATCTCAGAGACGAAATCGGTATACTCCCTCGGCCACTGGAGCAGCACGCCCGCGTGCACCTGACGGAGGACTCATGAAGAAGCTCGGTTCGCTCATCATCTCTCTCGGCCTCGCGCTCTGCTTCGCGGGCTGCTCCGACCCCGAGCCGGTCGATCAGACGGTCAACGGTGAGCTGACGGACAGCGACCCCCGCGTTCCGGACGACAACTCGCCGTACGATGAGTTCACCTTCGACGCCGGCGAGGGCTGGACGATCACCGGTGACCTGCAGAGCACCGCGTTCGACGCGTACGTCTGGCTCATCGGGCCCGACGGCAGCTCGCTCGTGCAGGACGACGACGGTGGCGAGGGCACCAACAGCCGCTTCAGCTACACGACGACGGCGAGCGGCACGTACACGATCCGCGCGAACAGCTTCGACGGCGCGGGCCGCGGCGCGTACACGCTGCACTACACGGCCAACGCAGGGAACTGAGTCAGCCACCGAGCGAGCGCTCTGGCGGTCGGTTCATGAGAGACGGCGGGCCTCGCGATGCGAGGTCCGCCGCTTCGTTTTTGGAGGTCCGCCGCTTCGTTTTCGAAGGTCTCGATCAGCGCACGAGCGAGAGGTGCGGTCGAGGCGCGAGCGCCGCGAGGTGGCCGCTCTCCTCGGCGACATAGATCCACCCGCGCTCATCGACGCGCGTCCAGTCGGGGACGAGCTCGCACGGGACCGGCGTCCCGATCGGCGTTCCGTCGACGGGGCGCAGCACGTGGACGCTCGCCGAGGGGACGAACAGCGCGCCGCCGCGCAGGATCGGCTCGAGGCGACGCGGGACGTCGTCGGCGACCGGGTGCGCGAGCGTCCGCTCCCAGCGCGGCTGTCCGTCCTCGAGGCTGAGCGCGCTCACGCTGCCATTGGCGCCGTTGACGACGAGCAGGCGGTCGACGGCGAGGCAGCTCCCCCCCGAGCCGACGCCGGGGTCCGGCATCATCCAGCGCAGCCGCCCGTCCTTCGGATCGAACGCGCCGAGCGAGGCTCCATCGCGGCCGCCGAGCGCGATCACGCCGAGGCCGTCCGCCTCGATCGGTCCGGTGAGCGGCGCCGCGCCGAGCTCGCGGGACCAGAGCTCACGCCCGCTGAACAGATCGACGCCATGCAACGTTGCGTGCGAGCGTCCACCGCCCGTCGCTACGAGGACGACGTCCCCGCTCACCACCGGAGGCAGCCGGACCTTGCGCGGCGCGGCGAAGCGCCAGAGGAGCTCGCCGTGGGCCACGTCGAGCGCGCTGAGCGAGCCGTCGCCGCTCGTGACGAGGAGCATGCGCCCGACGCGGACGAGGGAGAACGCGCCCGCCGCCTGCGCGGTGAAGCACCAGCGGCGCTCGCCGTTGCGCAGATCGATCGCGGAGAGGCGATCCGCGCCCTCGCTGACGACCGCGATCGGCGGGATGCCGCCGCCACCCGCGAGGATGCCGGCCGGCGGTCCAGCGGTGCGCGGCGCGAGCTCGACGGTCGCGAACGTGTCGCCGTCGAGCACGTTCGTCAGCGTGAGCTCGCCGTCACTCGCGAGGCGCGCGAGCACGGTGCCGGTCATGAACGACACCGACGCCGCGGAGTCGCGAGCCCAGAGGACCGAGCCATCGTCGCGCGCCATCGCGACGACGAAGCGCGGGGTCGCGACGACGAGGCTGTCGCCGCAGAGGAACGTGGACGAGGCGTCGAGGCCCTCGACCTCGCTCTCCCATCGGACGTCGAAGCGGAGCGAGCGCGGCGCGGGGGTGAGCTCGCCCTTCTCGGACGAGCGGTCGAGCGCGAGCGTCGCGCGCAGCGACTCGGGGTCGTCGTGGACCACCGCCTTTTGCGCGCGGCCCGCGCCATCGCCGCGGACACGACGGCGGAGGCGGCGGACCTCGTCGCGCAGCGAGGTGACGCGGAGGTTGCGCGCCTGCGCGCGATCGACCGACACGAGCGCGCGGATCGCGTCGGAGGCGAGCCGGAGGATCGGCAAGATCGCTTGCTTGATGGAGAGCGCGGGCACCGTGACCTTGTCGACTCCGTCGGCGCCGAGCGTGAGCTGCACGGGCTCGGGGCCAGTCGCGCGGAGGCGCATGCCCACGGTGAACGTGGCCGCGCGCAGCCGCACGTTGGCGGGGCGAGCGTCCTCGTGGGCCTCCACGATCGCGCGCGCGGCGGCGACCATGCGCGTGATCGCGAGCATGATCGGGCCCTTCAGCACGAAGATCCGGCGACCGCGCGTAAAGAGGAACAGCTCGCCACCGAAGAGGAGCGCGTGAGTATCGGAGTGCGCGCCGAGGTTGCGCCGCCACTCCGCGGCCGACGGGATCGCGGCCTCGAAGCCAAACGCGAGCGGCACGCCGGCGGCCGGGCGCTCTTGGGCGCCACCGCGGCGGATCACGTGAGGGTTCTTCGCGCGAGCCGCCGACAGCTTCGTTTGTGATGCGCGCTCGGCGAGGCCGAGCGTCACGTCGCGCGAGACCGGGTCCGGATCGGACTTGCCCAGCGCTCGGCCTGCGCGGGCGCACGCGGTGAGCAGCGCGGCGAACGGGATCCGGCGATCGAGGACGACCACGACGGGGGTGTCCCGCAAGAGGTAGTAGCTCACGAGCGCGTCGTGACCCGAGCGCACGAGCACGAGCTCGGCGGGGGTAGTCCCGAGCGGGAGGAGCGCCTTGTCGCGCTTACCGTCCGCGAGGGCGAGCACGCCGCTGAGCAGATCCCCGATCCCGGGGAGCGGCAGCGGGGCGCCCGCTTCGCCGAGGAGGAGCGTCGCGAGGTCCTCCTCGTGTCGATCGCGCGGTGCGGGCAGGGGGGACGAAGGGGCGTCGGCAAGGAACGGGATGAGACGCATCGGTTCGAGCTCCTCCAAGCGTCACGCGGCGCACCGGTGCGAGCACCGAAGCGCGCATCGTGCGCCCCGGCGTCGTCCGACCTCGGCTCACGGAGCGAGGCGAGCCGCGTTCGTGAGCATGATGGTAGGAGGCGAGCGCGGAGGATCTCAAACTTTCGCACACGCGCCGATCAGTTGACTCCGCGCGTCGCGTTCGGATCGACAATGCGCGGATGGACGGTTTCGTCGCCGCGGTCTCGGTGCTCGTGGTGCGCGAGGGCAAGGTGCTCGCGATGCGGCGCGCCGCGCACAAGGTCGGCGCGGGCTTGTGGGAGACGGTGTCCGGTCGGATCGATCGGGGCGAGGATCCGATCGACGCGGCGCGGCGCGAGGCGCGCGAGGAGACCGGACTCGACGTCGTGCTCGAGGAGCGGCCGATCGACGCGTACGCGGCGCGTCGCGGTGAGGCGCCGATGATCGTGATCGTGTATCGCGCGAGCTGGATCGCGGGGGAGGTCGAGCGATCGGACGAGCACGACGATCACGCGTGGTGGGACGCACGAGAGTTCCGTGCGCACTCGACGTTGACGCGCCTCGCCGACGCGATCGATCGTGCGCTGAGCGATGCGACATCGAGCGATGCGACATCGAGCGATGCGACGTCGAGCGATGCGGGCTGAGCGCTACCACTCGCGCTGGAGGCTCGGAACCTCGCGGCGCGTGCTCCGCCGCGCGAGGTTCACCGCCACGGTGCGATCGCGATCCGCGGGAAGCTCGACGCGTCGCGTGACGTAGCCGCGCGCGCGCGCTTCCAGAACGTGCGTGCGTCCGTCCGCGGGTACCCGCGCCGGTCCGTCGATCGGCTCGCCGTCGAGGAACGTCTCGGCGATCGGTGGACGGACGTCGATCCAGAGCATGACGGTTTCGGACCGCGCGGCAGCCGGCACCGAGTCGTCCATCACCGAGTCGTCCATCACCGAGTCGTCCAGCAACGGGTCGTCCAGCAACGCGTCGCCCAGCAACGCGTCGTCCAGTCGCGCGTCGTCCCTCACGGTCTCGACGGCCACCACGGGCTCGGCGGAAGGTGGCTCGATCGCAGGTGCGCTCGGCGCTCGGAGCTCCGTCGCGACCGCGGGCTCGTCGGACGCCGGCCATGCGATCGCCGCGATCGCGCCGGACGCCAGCGCCAGCGCGCCGATCACGATCGCGGTCCGTCCACGCAGCGCAGCCCGAGGCGCGGTGACGAGCGGGATGGGTCCCGACACGGCGGCGGTCGGCGCGCTCGTCGCGGTCGTCCCGTCGGCCGCGGGCACGCGCACCGGCTCGTCCACGTCGGTCATCCCGCGCAGCTGCGCCGCGACCTCGAGCGCGTTCACCGGGCGCCTGCGCGGATCCTTCTCGAGCAGCGCGTCCACCAGCCCCTCGATCGAGGGCGGGACGTCGACGTCCGGCGCGCGCTCGCTCATCCGCGGCACCGGCTCGTGGAGGTGCTGCGCGCAGATCACCGTCGGCACCGGATCGTCGAACGGGACGGTGCCGGTGATCATCTCGAAGAGCACGATCCCGAGCGCGTAGAGATCGGCCGACGACGTCACCTCCGATCCGCGGACCGCCTCCGGCGCCATGTAGCGCGGCGTCCCGAGGATCTTTCCGGGCCCCGTGATGGAGGGGCCGGCCTCCGGTCCGCCCTCGAGGCGCGCGATCCCGAAGTCGATCACCTTCACGCCGCCGTCCGCGAGCATCCACACGTTGCCCGGCTTGAGGTCGCGGTGGACCACCCCCGCCGCGTGCGCGGCGGCGAGCGCTTCGGCGATCTCTTTGGCGATCGCGACCGCGATCCGCACCTCGAGGCGCCCGTGGTGGGCCAGCGTCTGCTCGAGCGTCCGTCCATCGAGGCGCTCGAGCACCAAGTACGACACGCCGTGCGCTTCGTCGCTGCCGAAGTCGTGGAGCGCGGCGACGTGTCGGCTCGAGATCCGGCTCGCCGCGCGCGCTTCGGCCGCGAAGCGTCGCTTGGCGGTCTCGCCCTCGAGCGTCAGCACCTTGAGCGCGACCATGCGATCGATGCGCTCGTCGTGCGCCTCGTAGACCGCGCCCATCCCGCCTCGGCCGAGGAGCCCGGTGACGACGAAGCGCTCCGCCACCCGCGCCCCCGGCGTCAGCTCGGCGTCGTTCGTGCGCGCGTGCGCGGGGCTCGCCATCAGAGCTCGATCGCGAGCGCGCTCGGCGCGGGCAAGAGCACGATCGTGGAGGCCTCGGTCTCTCGATCGACCACGACCGCCACGAGCGCGATGAGCGCGCCAACCACGACCGCCGCCGCGCCGACGAGGCTCGCGATCACGATCGCCTCGTCGATCGCGCCGCGAGCCGGCGGCACGACCAGCTCGAGGCGGAGGTCCTGGTTCCAGTCGAGGAGCACGTCGCGTTGCGTGATGTTCCCGCCCTCGCCGACCACCACCGAGTGATGCCCCGCGTCGAGCGCGACCCGCGCGTCGCCGATGCCCACCGGGCGCCCGTCGATCGCGATCGGCGCCTCGCCCGCGCGCACCTCGAGCGTCGCGGGCCGTCGCGTGCTCGCGAGGTGCGCGACGTGCGCCGACCGCTCGCCGGCCGAGGTCACGACGGTCGCGAGCTGCGGCGCGTATCCCTCCGCCTCGACGCGCACCACGTGCGGGCCCGGGTTGACCGCGACGGAGCGCCGCGGGCCCGTCGCGACGGCGACGCCGTCCACCATGACGCGCGCGTCGCTGGGCTCGACCTCGATGGTGAGCTCGCCGATCGCGCTGCGCGCGTGCGCCAGCATGCGCTCGGCGTCGTCGTAGGACGCGCCCTCGGACGCGCGATCGGCCGCCGCGAGGTAGCGCGTGAGCTCGGCCTCCGCTTCGACGTACCGATTGAGCGCGTAGAAGCAGACCGCGAGGTTGAACCGCGCGGACGATCGATCGACGAGCGCGACCGACCGCGTGAACGCGTCGGCGGCTTCGCTGAAGCGACGCAGATCGGCGAGCTCCCGGCCGCGATCGAAGAGCGCGCGCGCCTCGATCTCTTCGGGCGTCGGGGCGGCCTCCGTCTCGGCGTCCTCCGTGGGGTCCGCGGACTGCGCCCGAGCCGTCGGACCGACGAGCGAGACGGCCCCCACCGAGAGCGCCGCGATCAGAAGCCGCACTGCCCCTCCGCGTCGCAGCGGCGTCCGTCGCCACACTCGGTCCCGGCGGGCATCGTGTCGATCACCGAGCACGTCGCCACGCCATCGATGCACTGTGTCACGCCTCGTTGACACCCGGCGCTCGCCTCGCACGCCGCGCCCTCCGCGCACGCCCCTCCCGCGTCCATACCGCCCGCGTCGGCCGGCGAGGGCCCGTCGATCAGGCGCATCGGCTCGGCGTCCGGATCGCCGTCGGGGAGCGCGCTCGAGTCGACGAAGGGATCGACGCACGCGCCTTCGACGCACGTGCGCTCGCCCTCGGTGCAGGAATCGTCGGCCGCGCAGCTCCGGGTCAATCGGATGTCGAGCCGCGCCGTCCGTCCTCGAGGCACGACGAGCTGCGCTTCGCGCCGTACCAGCGTCAGGTGCTCGGGCGACACCGCTACGACTCGGACGAACACCGGTGTGGTCTCGTCGCCCCGCATGACGAGCAGCACGCTGACCGGGAGCGAGGCCTCGCTCGCGATCACGGAGTGGCTCATCGCGGTGAACGTCGTCGCGCTGCTCGCCGCGATGTCGATCGCGTCGACCTCGGTGCCCGGCTGGAGGTCGGTGTCGACGACGAGCTGGATCCGACCCTCGGCGTCACAGCCGCTCAGCGCGAACGCGAGGCTCAGCGCGCATCGCCACTTCATCGTGCGTGCGGCCGCGGTCGCGGCCGGACGGCCCACCGGCTCCCCCGAGCGCATGCGTACAGGATATGCGCAAACGTCCGCCCGTGTCCCGACGTCTCGCGACGGCGCGGCGGATCGCGCGCTCAGAGCTCGATGGGGGGCGGCACGGTCGGCACCGCCTGTGGCATCTCGAGCTGCTGCGGGAACGACAGCACGACCACCGAGATGAGCACGGCGAGCACGACCGAGCCGACCCCGAGGCTGAGCCCGAGGATCCATCCGTCGTCGAGGCCTTCGCGCGGTGCGGGCTCCGGCGTGACGACGCTCCGCGCGACCGGCTCGAGCCGCACGACGCGCGCTGGGGCGAGGTTCGCGGCATCGAGGGTCGAGCTCGGCGCGGCGGCCTCGGTGAGCCGGCGGTCGATCACCATCGGCGGTGTCGCAGGCTCCGCGGTGGTCGCGTCCGCGTCTGCCGCCTCGACCGTCGCGCTCGGGGCTTGGGCGCGCGCGAGCGCGCTCGGTAGGGACGCGAGGATCGCGACGAAGAGAAGCGCGAGGCGAGGCATGACGACGAGCGTAGCGCGTTCGCCGCGGGCGGTCAGAGCCCGGCCGAGAGGCCGCGCATCGCGTCGAGGTAGCGCGCGGCGGAGTGATGCTCGCGAACGTACGCCGCGCCGCGCGCTCCGATCGCGCGCGCTTCCCCGCGACCTTCGAGGAGGGTCAGCGTGGCGGCGGCGAGCGCGTCGGGATCGTCGTCGGCGGTGACGAGCGCGGCGTCGCCGAGGTCGAGGCCGCCGGTGGCGCGGCGCGTGACGACGGTCGGAACCCCGCGCGCGAGCGCGTCGAGGAGCTTCATCGGCAGCCCACCTTCAGCGCCGCGCGGCACCCACGCGACGTCGCACGCGGCGTGAGCCATGCGTCGGTCCGGCTCGTCGTCGATCGGCGCGAACGTCACGCTCGCGGCGATCGACGCCTCGAACAGCGCGCGCTCGATCGCGTCGCGATCCGCGCGCGTCGCGATCACGAGGCGCGCGTCCGGTCGTCGGTGGTGGAGCGCCGCGAACGCGCGAGGGAGCACGTCGAGCCCTTGGTACGCATCGAGGTTTCCTGCGTACAGGATCACCGCGTCGGCGGGGTCGAGCGCGAGCCGCGCGCGCGCCTTGGCGCGTTCTTCGACGTCGGTCGGAGACGCGACCGGCCACGGGATCGGCACGTACCTGACGTCCCGCGCCGCGCGCGCGCTCAGGCGCTCCGCGAGGGCAGGGCACACCGCGGCCGCGCGATCCGCGCGCTGCGTCAGCGTCACGTCGAGCGCTTCGCCGGCTCGAGCCGCGAGCCCGGCCGCGCGCGCCGGCAGGTAGGTCGGCAGCTCGGGCCCGAGCGCCGTGTGCGCGAAGAAGACGAGCGGACCGACGCGCGCCGCGAGCGCGGCGGCCGCCGCCTCGACGTGGTGCGCCACGACGTAGGCGGGCTGCATCCGCGTCGCGAGGCGTCGCGTCTCGATCACGAGCTGCGCGTCGGCCACCACCTTGCGCCACGATGGACCGCTGGCGAGCGAACGATCGCGTACGAGATCGGCCACGCGATGCACCGGCCACGGCGGCTCGAGCTCGTAGCCTCCGTGCGCGTACGTGCAGAGCTCCGGTCGGAGGCCCGCGGCGTGCTCGGCGTCCACCATCATGCGCACGGCAGCTTGCGTCCCTTGCACGGAGGGGAACGGCATCGCGGCGACGTGGAGCACGCCCATGGCGCCGAGCATACCCGCAGCGGGCAGGACGGCGGGCAGCGTGTGCCCGTGCGCGGGAGCTGGATCGAGCCTGCGCGCGGGCGAGGGCATGACGACGAGCAGCGATGGGGATCCGGCGTTCTCCGTCGACGCCTCGACCGGGATGTCCACGCTCGCCGACGATGCCGAGGGCCGCTTCGGCGCGTTCACGATCACCGGCTCGCTCGCGTCGCCGCGGTAGAGTCAGTCGACGTATCCGAGCGCGCGCAAGCGAGCCTCGAGCCTCGAGTCGTCAGCGGGACGTGCTGTGTCTACATCGGCCCTCCCGACCGGCCGCGGAGCCCGAGAGGTGCGCGCGACCGCTTCGCGCAGCACCCGCCCGCCCATCGCCACGCTCGGCGCCACGTCGATCCGCGCGAGCGCGGTGACCGTCGCGTCCGCCATCCGCGCGTGGATCTCGCCCGCCGCCCGCACGCGCGGTCCCGCCATCACGAGCAGGCCGCGCGCGCGGTGGCTGCCCGCGAGGCTCCGCCCTTTGCGCCCGAGGTGCTCGGCGGGCTCGAGCTTGCGCCACGCGCCGTGGCCGACGGGCGCGGACGCGGTGGGCATGAGGTTGTAGCTGTAGCCGTCGTCGAGATGGAGCTCGAGCAAGAGGTCTGGCGCGCGGTGCACGAACGGTCCTTCGAAGAGCTCCTCGCGGCGCCACACGCGGCGGACCACCGGCGCACCGCTCCACGGATCGCGCAGCGCGAAGAGCGCCGCCTTCACCTCGTCGATGCATCGATCCAGCTCGCGCAACGCGACGATCCCGAGCGGCTCGCGGCCGCGGACGTTGAGGTGGACCGACGGGAAGTAGTTGAGCTCATCGCTGAACGCGCGCGTCTTCGCCATGTCGATCGCGCCGAAGCGGGCGCGCGACTCGAGCCAGCCGGGGAGCGCGCGCGAGGCGAGGCCGAACGCGAGCTGGCGGGCGCGCGGTCCGAGCGCGCGGAGCGCGAGGTCCTTCATCGGACCGGTGGCGAGGTGCGCGGGGCTCGGCGGCGCGAACGCGAGCAAGCCGGCGCCGGCGAGCGCGCGGTTCACGTAGAGGACCTTGTCGGACGCGCCACCCGAGCCGTGGTCGCTCACGATCGTGATCTCGGCGTCGGATCCGGCGCGCGCCACGAGCTCGGCCACCGCACGATCGAGCGCGGCGTAGACGCGCGGCACGCCGTCGCGCGCTTCGCCTTCGCCGCCGGGATGGCGCGGCGAGCGCTCGTCGAAGTGCGCCCAGAGGTGATGCGACGCGGTGTCGCTCTCGCCGAAGTAGAACGCGAACAGATCCCAGTCGCGATCGTCGAGGAGCCAGCTCGCGAGCGCGGTCTTTCGCGCGATGCGCTCCTCCAGCGCGGCGGGCAGCGCGTCGTGCCAACCGGGCGCGTCCGCGTGGAGCTCGTCGACGTCATCGAAGCGCATGGATCCATGCCGCTCGAGGATCTCGCGGTAGAGCGAGCGCGGCTCGACGAACGACGCGTCCGCTTCGAACGCGACCGGCGAGTCCCACCCGCTCACGAAGACGCCGTGCTTCAAGCGCTCGGGGGGCCACGTGCCGGGGAAGCCGACGCACGCGCATCGCATCCCGAGCGCGTCGAGGCGCGCCGCGATCGTCGGCGCCTCGCGCACGGTGCCGGCGCGGAACGAGACGCGGTAGCCGTCGCGCACCGTGAAGTCGAAC
This sequence comes from Sandaracinaceae bacterium, assembly GCA_050186575.1. Taxonomy (GTDB): domain Bacteria; phylum Myxococcota_A; class Polyangia; order Polyangiales; family Sandaracinaceae; genus JAUHXR01. Next base: position 159,377 of record JBFWYI010000005.1, read on the forward strand.
ACGCCGTGCCGGCCGGGATCGACGCCGGTGAGGAACGTCGTCCAGTTCGGCAGCGTGGCCGGCGGCTGCACACTCTCGAGCCGCGCCCACGCGCCGCGCTCCATCAACGTGAACAGCGCGGGCAGGCGCTCGCGCCCGATCCGATGGATCACGTCCACGTCCGCGCCGTCGAGGCCGATCACCAGCGCGCGCGCGCTCATCGCAACTCCCGTTGCGAAGCACGCCCGGCGATCCACGGGTCGAGGTCGGGCCGCGGCACCCCGCGCGCGCGTGACGACTCCGTGGTGCAAATGGCCACCGCGCGCGCGTCGGTCCGCAGGTGCGCGAGGAGCGTCGCGCCGTGCGCCCGCCCGCGCGCGTCGATCCTGGACCGGACGGTGAGTGGGGCGCGATCCACGACGCGGATCTTTACGGCGCGCCGCGGTCGGGTCCACCCGCCACCGCGTGCTCGTGAGGGCGGGGCGGCGCGGCGCGCTCGGGTGTCACTCCCCTGGAAACATCCGGGCCCGCGCCACCGCGCGAGCCACGCGGCACATCGCTTGCTCAGTGCCGCGCGGTGGTCCGTCGACTCAGTCTCACGTGCCTCGCGCTCCTCTCGATCGGGTGCCTCGGTGACCTTTCGGTCGAGCGAGCGGGTCGGATGAGCGACGCGGGCGTGCGCCCCCCGCCGCGCGTCGAGGCCGGCGCGCCGCCCCTGCGCGATGCGGGGACGCGGGGGGACGCCGCTCGACCGCAAGGCGACGACGCCGGGCCGCCGGTGCGCGAAGTCGACGCCGGGCCGGGCAGCGACCTCACGCCCGCCGAGCGCGACCTCCTCGACGCGCTCAACGACGCACGGGTCGCGAACGGGCAGAGCCCGGTGACGCCGGATCCCGAGCTCATGTGCGCGGCGCGCCGACACGCGCTCGATGTCGGAGGCAACGGTTCGTGCGGTCACGTCGGCTCCGACGGAAGCTGGCCCTGGGATCGCGCGATGGCGTGCGGCTTCCCGCAAGAGCGCTGGACGGTCAACGAGATCGCGGCCGGCCCCGGGTTCCGCGACGGGGCCGACGCGGTCTCGGGTTGGCGCCAGTCGAGCGGACACTGGGCGGCGCTCATCCACCCGCGCGCCAGCACGGTGGGCGTCGCTGTCTATGAGACGTGCTTCATCGCGCTATTCGACTGCTGCGTCGCCGGCTCGGAGTGACCCACCGCGCGATCGAGCGAGATCGCGTCCGAGCCAGCCTTCGGGCGCTCGCACGCCGAGCGCGCCGAGGAGCGTCGCACCCACGTCGTGGATCACGAGATCGTCGATCCGCCCGCGCGCGCCGAGGCCGCGCGCGAGGAAGATCCCGTCCCAGTCGTGGACGCAGCCGACGTCGTTCGGCTCCTCGCGCACGATCGGTCCTTCCCCGAGCTCGCCGCTCGCGCTCAGCGCGAGGTCGTCGAGCACGACGAGCAGCTCGGGCGCCGCGCCGCGCACGTCGCGATAGAGCTCGCGCGGTCGATGCGCGCGGAGCGGCACGCCGATCCGACCGAGCTCGCGCACCAAGCGATCGACCTCCGCGTCCAGCGCGTCCGCCGCGACCGCGCCTCCCTGGTCGCGCCCCGCCACGTTGAAGAACACGCGCGCGTAGTAGCCGCCGGTGCTCCACGCGCGGGTGCGCGCGGGATCGATCGCGCCGTCCGCGTCGAGCGCGAGCCACCCTTCACGGCGCAGCCACTCGTTCAGGCGGACCGATCCGCGCTTGGCGCGCGCGCCGTGATCGCTCGCCACGATCACGACCGTGTCCTCGGGCGCGCGATCGATCAGCGCGCCGACCTCGGCGTCGAGGAACGCATAGTAGTCGGCGGCCTCCGCGGCCCAGCGCGGGTCGTGCGCGGGGTGCGCAGGATCGAGGTGGGCGAACATCCCGTGGTGGAGGCGGTCGGGTCCCATCTCCACCATCGCGAACAGATCGGGCGCGCGCTCCTCGTAGAGCGCCCGGGCCACGCGGAACCGCCGCGCGGTGCTCTCGTAGAGCGCGTCGAGGAGCGCTCCCGGATCCTCACGCGCGGCGGAGTCGACGTCGGGCGTGTGGGCGCCGAACCGCGCCTCGAGCTCCGTCGCGAGCTCAGGCGGCCACACCCAGCCGTCGCCCTCGTGGAGGAAGCCGCCCACGTGCACGCCGTCGAGCGCGCGCGGAGGCGATGCGGTCGGGACATACATCACGCATGAGGTCTTGCCGGCCGCGGAAGCCACGTCCCACACCTTCGGCGTGGGGTGGGGCTCGTCCCGCGCCACGCGGAGCTCGCTCGTGCCGGGTACGCGGTTGCGGAAGCCGTAGAGCCCGAGCTCACCGGGATCGCGCCCGCTCAGCATGCACGTCCAGGCCGGCACGGTGATCGGCGGGACCACGCTCCGGAGCGGCCCCCACGCGCCCTCGCGCATCAGGCGCCGGAGGACGGGGAGCCGGTCGCGCAGCCGCTCGAACACGAGCGCGGGCGGCGCGCAGTCCAGCCCGATCAGCATCGCGCGGCGCGCGCTCATCGCCAGAAGTCCGACGCCATGAAGTCCATCGTGCTCGCGACCAGCCAGTGGAGCAGCACGCCGGGCCAGATGCTGCGGCTCCGCAGCGCGATGAGACAGAGCACAATGCCCGCGATCACCGCGGACGCCATCTCGAGCTCGGGCTTGCCGTAGTGCATCAACGCAAAGGGAATGGTCGAGACGAGCACGGCGCGCGACATGAAGTCGCGCTGGAAGCCGAACAGCATGAAGCCGCGGAAGAAGAACTCCCACGCGATCCACTTCACGACGTAGAACCCCTCGAAGAGAGCCCACATCGTGAAGCTGTGCTCCGCCGCGCGCAGGCGCGGGTACGTCGCGCTGAACGCGGGCTGCGAGGACACGACCCACACGATCGGGATCATCACGAGCCACAGCCCGAGCACGATGAGCAGCTCCGGTCCCGCCTTCTTCACCGAGAAGCCGAGCTCGCGCGGCGACCATCCCTCCGCGAACCAACACAGCGCGAGGGGTACGAGCATCAACAGCACCACCGCCGACGCGTGCGCCCAGAGGTGTTGGTGCAGCTCGACGAGCTCGATGCCGAGAAGCCTCTGTGAGCCCTCGATGAACCACACCGGCGCGTCGTCGGGCGCGCCGTGGTGGTGGTAGAGCACCATCAACCACGTCGCGGTCGCAGAGAGGTAGAGCGGCCGCCACCCGAGCCCGGGGAGCACGCGCGCGAGGATCGACTCGAGGAAGGCGCGCACCCTCAGCCCTGAATTTCGGTCCGCATGCAGCACGCTCCCTATCACCAACCCGCGACGAGGTCCCGCGCCGAGACGGCGAGGCTGAGCCCGCTGGTCTCAGTCTCAGGATCTCGTCGGGAGTGGCCGTGGGCCGAAGCCTGGCATCGGTCCTGCTCACCCGGAGCACATGCACGCCCCCCCGACGCTCCGTGCCTCCGCCTTCGCGATCCTCGTCCTCGCCGCCTGCGCGGGGACCGACACGACCGACGACGCGTCTGCGCCCGACGCCGACGCCGGCGCCCCCGATGGCGCCGTCCCCGGGCCGGAAGGCAACTCCGCTCCCGCGTTCATCACCACCCCGCCGACCACCGTCGCCGAGGGCGACACGTATCTCTACGGCGCGCTCGCCGAGGACCCCGACTTCGAGATCCTCACCTACGCGAAGATCGAGGGACCCGAGGGGCTCGAGGTCGCTCGCGACACCGGCGCCGTGTATTGGGCGGTCGGACAGCGTGCCGCCGGCCACTACGACCTCGTCATCGAGGCGTCGGATCCGCACGGCGCGCGCGTTCAACAGCGCGCCAGCATCGAGGTCACGCGCGTCAACGTTCCTCCCATCATCGAGAGCGTGCCCCCGCGCGGGGCGCCGCTCGGCACCGAGCTCGTCTATGACGCGGTGGCGATCGACGACGACGGGGACGAGCTCAGGTGGTCGCTGAGCGAACGCCCCGAGGGGATGACCGTCGACCCGGCCGGCCATGTCCGCTTCCGCGCCGCGGCGCGCGGTGTCTATCGCGCGATCCTCGAGGTGCGGGACCCCGATGGCGCGAGCGCGAGCCAGCGCTTCAGCGTCGCCGTCGGTACGGGGAGCGACGGGGTCGGGCCCGCGGTCCATCTCGACCGTCCGATCGACGGCGCCGTGATCGAAGAGGCGGCCGAGGTCACCGGCTCGGTGAGCGCGCCCGAGCTCGCGGGATGGCGAGTCGAGGTATGTCAGCCCGCGGATCGGATCGACTCGTGTGACGTGATCGCGACGGGGATCGATCCGGTCGATGCAGGTTTGCTTGCGTCACTCGACCCGCGCGGGCTCCTCGACGAGGCGGCGCGGGTGCGCCTCGTCGCGTGGGACGCCGAGCTCGACGAGTCGGTGGCGGAGCGCACGGTGAGCGTCGCGAGCCGCAACCACCCGGGCATGTACGGGCTCGAGATGGTCGACCTCGTCACGCGCGTCGAGGGTCAGCGCCTCGAGCTGCGGCGCGTCTACGACAGCCGGCGCGAGCACGAGGAGGAGCTCGGCGTCGGGTGGTCGCTCGAGACGGATCTCGAGGCGGCGGCGAACGCGGAGCCGAGCTTCACCCCGGGCGCGCCGCTGCACTCCGACTGGATGGTCTCGGGGGGCGTCTTCGGTCGCTACATCGACGAGACGAGCTCGCACGCGCTCACCCTCACCGTGCCCGACGCGAGCGGAGACCGTGTGTACGTGATCGACTTCGCGCCGTACTTCGAGAGCCCGATCGACAACAACTCGGTCGTGCCCGACTGGGCCGCGCCACCCGGCGTGTCCGTCGAGACGATCCACCCCGACGGACGTCCGTACGGCACGCAGTACCTCAGCGCGGTCAACATCGGCCCCGACGACACGCGCCTCTGGTTGTTCCCCGACGCGGTGCCGTACGACCCGCCCGCGTATCGGATCACCACCGAGCTGGGGGAGCGCTTCGAGGTGGCGCGCGACGGAACGATCCTGAGCGGCGCGGGTGGGAGCGGGGGTCCGGGTCCCGGCGTGCGGCTCACCCGCGACGGCGTCTTCGTGGACGGTGATCCGCGCGTCACGTTCCGCCGCGACGACGGGGATCGCATCGTGGAGATCCGCGACGTCCTCTACATGCGGTCCGTGTCGTACCGCTACGACGCGGAGGGGCGCCTGCTCGAGGTGACGTATCCGGAGGCGCAGGTCGCGTCGTTCACGTGGGTCGGCCGGCGGCTGACCGAATGGACGCTCCCCGATGGCCTCGGGCTCACGCGAGTCGACTTCGATCGCGAAGGTCGGGTCATCCGTCGCGTGTTCCCCGAGGGCCGCATCCTCGTCTATCGCTACGACGACGCGGCGTCGACGATGACGGTGCTCGACGCGACCGGCGCGACGGTCACGTACCACTACGACGCGCGCGGGGACGTCGATTGGATGCGCGACCCGATGGGCGGCATGACCACGATGACGCACGACGCGGAAGGGAGGTTGCGCGAGCGCACCGACCCCACGGGGCGCACGAGCACCTATGACTACGACGGAGTCGGCAACCTCATCCGATCACGCGATCGGGGCCGAGAATGGTCGGCCGCGTACTCGATGGACGGTCTCCCGGTGCGCGTGACCGACACGAACGGACGCGAGTTCCGCGTCGAGAACGACGGCGAGGGCCTCCCTCGGGCGATCGTCGGACCGGGCGGCCAGACGATCCAGGCGGTGACCTACGACGCCGACGGACGGGTGGACTCGATCACGCGCGGGCTCGGGGACACCACGCGCTACCACTACGACGACGAAGGGCGCATCGACCGCGAGGAGGCGGAGGGCGGTCACACGCTCAGCGCGACGCGGAGCGCGGACGGCCTGCGAGGTGAGGTCACCGACGAGGACGGCACGAGCACGTGGTGGGTCGAGGACGTCGAAGGCCACGTCGTCGAGGTGGGTCGAGGCGACGACGCGGCGCAATACGACTATCGATTCGACGGCGAGCTCGCCGGCTTCCACGCGCCGGGCTCGATGCTCGAGATCGAGCGCAACCCGAGCGGCGACGTCACGCGGGTGGTGCGCGACGGCGAGACGGTGGAGCAGCGCCAGTACGACTCGGGCGGGCGGCTCATCCTGTTGCGCGGCGCGGACGGAAGCTACCGCCGCGTGCGCTACGACCTGAACGGGAACGTCGCGCGCGAGGAGACCCCCGAGGGTGTCACCGAGATCGCGTACGACCCGGGCGGCGAGGTCAGGGAGCGCACCGACACCGAGGGTCATGCGATGGCGTACGAGCGCGACGAGGAGGGCCGCGTGCTCGCCGCGGTCGATCCCTGGGGCCGGCGCACGACGTACGGGTACGACGAGCAAGGTCGCGTGATCCGTACGGTCGCGCCGGATCAGGGGGAGACGATCGCGGAGTACGATCCGGAGACCGGGCTGCCTTCGCGCGTGGTGACGCCGCGGGGCGAGCGTCGGCTGCGCTACGACCCGCGCTTCACCCACGTCGACATCGACGAGGAGGAGGTGCCGATCACGTACGTGCGCGACGAGACCGGTGAGGAGTGGACGTACGACCACGACGCGCAAGGCCGATTGATCCATGTGGCAGACCCGGGCGGCGGCGGGACCACGTTCGTCTACGAGGCGGGGAACGTGGCGGGGATCCTCGACGCGGCGAACGCGGAGTGGCGCTACGGCTGGGAGGGCGACGCGCTGCTCGAGCTCGTCACGCCGGAGGGCCGACGCACGAGCTTCGACCCGATCGACGGGACCATCGTGCGCCCCGACGACACGACCGTCGTCAGCGCGCCGGTCGGCGACGAGGTGGTGCGCACCTACGGCGGCGCGCTCGAGCTCGCGACCTCGGTCGACGCGACGGGCCGGCCCGTGAGGACTCGCTCTCCGGCGGGGACCGCGACGTACGGGTGGGGGCCGGATGGAAACTTGCGGTCCGTCATCCGCGAGGACGGCGCCCGAGGCGCGCTCGTGCGAGACGCGCAGGGGCGCGTGACCGAGGTGCTCGCGGTCGTGCAAGGGCAAACGCTGCGCACGACCTACACGTGGGACGCGCTCGACCGGATCACCGAGCTGGTCGATCCGAGCGGCGGTCACACCACCTACGAGTACGACGACGCCGACCGTCCGACGATCATCCACCGCCCCAACGGGATCGTGTCGCGCTACGCGTACCGCCCGACCGGGCAGCCGACGCTCATCGAGCACCTGCGCTCCGACGGCACGAGGCTCGATCGCGTCGAGTACGAGTACGACGGAGCCTCGCGCATCGTGCGTGCGAGCGGTCTCGACGGTGGCTGGGCGTACGCGTACGACCCGATGGGCCACGTCGTCCGCGTGGACGAGCTCGACGCGTCCGGCGCCGTGATCGCGACCACGCGCCACGAGTACGACCTCGTCGGCAACCGCATCCGCACGATCGACGCGAGCGGAACGACGACGCGGACCTTCGATCGCGACGGGCGGCTGCTCGGCGAGTCGACGCCCACGGGGATGCGGACGTTCACCTACGACGGGCGCGGCAACCTGACGGGCTCGACGGGCCCGGAGGGGACCGCGCGGTACACGTGGGACGAGGCCGACCGTCTCGTCCGCATCGAGAACCCGAGCGGCGAGCGGTTCGACAACGTGTACGACGGGGACGGTCTCCTGCTCGAGTCGCGCGGACCCGACGGGGTACGCCGCTGCCTCGCCGCGCCGCGGGGCCTCACCAGCCTGTCACAGTGTCTTGCGGTCTATGGTGACGGCGCGCCCCGCGCGCTCGTGTACGGCCCCGAGGGCCTCAGCGCGGACGCCTCGGCCACCGACGCGCGCGCGATCCTCGGCGGCGTCCACGGCACCGTCCGGGGCGTCGCCGGTCCGGACGGCGCGATGCTCGGCAGCGCGCGCTACGACGCGCACGGAGTCTCGCGCAGCGATGACCTGCCCGCGGACCTCCTCCAGCGCTTCGACGGCGAGGTCACGCGCGGCGGGCTCGTCTACCTGCGCTCGCGTTGGTACTCGCCCGCGCTCGGGATGTTCCTCTCGCCGGACACCGCGCCCGCGGACCCGCGCGATCCGCGGAGCCTCCATCGCTACCTGTTCGCGCTCGGCGATCCGGTCAACCGAGTCGATCCGCAAGGTACGTTCTCGATCGCGGGCATCCAGGTCAGCATGTCGATCCAAGGCAACCTGCGCTCCATGAACCAAGCTGGGACGCAGGCCGCACGCTGCTTCACCACGCGCCGGATCGCGAGCCTGGTCGGGCGTTGGGTCGTCAACATGCTCCTCGGCGCGATGCTCCAGCGCGTGCAGTCGGCGGTGTTCGGGTTCATCCCCATCGACGCCGCGGAGGCCGCCGCCGACCGGCTGCTTCGACGTCACGTGTTCTGCAACGGCTACGCGGGCCCGCGGCAGTGGGTCACGAACAATGCGTGGGACGTGAAGTTCCAGGTCGATGTCAATACCTGTGGCCAGGCTCCACGTCGCAACGTGTTCTCCGGCGGGGTGTTCGCCGAGGTCACCACGGGCTGGGCGACGTGTCGCAGCCGCGGCAAGCCGCCGATCCCAGGGCTCGTCGGCTTCAACGCGTCGGGCATCGACTTCGTGCTCGGCTCCGACTCCACCGCGAACAACGGCATCCCGATCGAGCTCAAGCGGGACCAAGCGACGCTCAAGCCGGACCAGCATCGACGCTACTGTCGCTACGCGTCGCTCAGTCAATACCACATGATGTTCTACATCTTCACGCGCGAGATCCCCTCGGAGCTGCGCTACGCGACCTACGCGTTCGATTGCATGTTCCCGTGGCGCAACGGCGCGGGTCGGCTCTCGACGTGCAACACCGTCCCGCGCCACGCGGCGGGCGCGCTCCTCATCTGGATGGGTCGACAGACCACGCCGCGCCGGCGCTTCCGCGTGTACTACCCGCAGGTGCGGGGTTTGTGTCCGTAACCGCGGCGTCCGCCAGGGAGCCGTCCGCGCGTGTGCAGCTTCCCTCCCACGAGGGGCGGCGGGTTGCACGCGCGCCGTCCCGCGACTCCGCGCCGGCCCCGGTTTCATGGGGTCGGCTCGCGTGGCACCGCCCGTGCTGTGTCCGGCGGCGTGAGCCCCGCGCTTCGCACCTCGATCCTCGCCGCCGCCTGGCTCGCGGCCTCGCCGGCCGCCGCCCAGGCGCATCCGGTCGCGCACGAAGAGCTCGTCCTGCTCCTCAACCCCATGGGGGCACAGCACACGTTGCGCGCCGGTGCGCGCGCGGCGCTCGGCGATCAGGACGACCTGTTCTTCGACGGTGCCCACGCCGAGGCGGGGGCGGTCAGCTACGCGTCCCCGGTGTTCGCGATCCAGGGCGGCTACCTCGAGGTGAGCCCGCTCTCGTTCCTCGTGCTCCGCGCGGAGTTCACCGCCGACGCGATGTGGGCGATCGGGATGGACGGCGCGGGCTACTACGGGCTCGACGGATACGACGGCGACGTCCACTCGCAGGCGCTCGGCGCCGACCGAGGCGGTAGCGCGACGGGGTGGAGCATGCGGTACGGCGCGCAGCTGCAGGGCGCGATCCCGCTCGGCGACGGCGCGCGCCTGATCCTCGTCGACTGCGCGACGGTCAACTACACGCGGATGGGCGAGGCGCCCTTCTACTATTCGATGCAGTACGACCTCGTCGCGGCGCGCGCCGAGTGGCTCGTGCTCAACGACGCGCACCTCCTCGTCGAGATCGAGCTCGGGCGCGACATCGCGCTCGTCGCAGGGCTCTACGACAACGCACGGTTCGTTCCTTCCTCCGGGTACGTCGGCCACCAGCTCGGTCCGATCGTCGCGCTGGACCTCCGCGGGATCGACCCCGCCATCGACTCGCTCGGCGTGTTCGTGCGCGGCGGGTACTACACCGATCACGTCACGCGCGCCGACTCGTTCACGATCCTCGGCGGCATCTCGATCGACTGGGACATGGAGGCGCGCCCGTGATGCAGAGCGATGGAGTCGGGCGGCTCGCGGCGTTCGGCCTGTCGGGCTTCGCGCAGAACGTGATCGGCACGTGCCTCGGCGTGCACCTCTTCATGTTCTACACGGACGTGGTCGGCCTGGAGGCGCTGTGGGTCAGCCTCGGGCTCACGGTGGCCACGCTCTGGGACGCGGTGAGCGACGTGTGGATGGGTCGCATCTCCGATCGCACGCGCTGGCGCGCGGGGCGTCGTCGACCGTATCTGCTGCTCGGCGCGGTGCCGGTCGGGCTCTCGTTCTGGCTCCTCTTCTCGCCGCCCGCCCAGCTCCACGGCGCGGCGCTCGGGATCTACTTTTGCGTCGTGCTGCTCGCGCTGTTCACCGCGCAGACGGTCGTCCAGGTGCCGGCGCTCAGCCTCCTGCCGGAGATGGCCAAGACGCCGCACGAGCGCACGCGCCTCGCGGCCGCGCGCGAGATGCTCGGCAACTTCGGCGACCTCGCGGGGCTGCTCCTCCCGATCGTGCTGCTGCTCGCGCTCGGCGCCGACACCGAAGAGGGCGCCAGCGAGGCGGGCCACGCCTTCCAGATCGCCGCCGCGATCGGCGGAGCGGCCGCGATCCTCGCGGTGCTCGTCTGCTACCGCGGAACGCGTGAGGATCAGCGGGTCGTCCCGGCGGAGAAGCCGCTCTTCGACTCGCTCCGCGAGCTCCGCGCGAACCGTGCGTTCATGACGCTGCTCGTCGCCTCGAGCCTCGCCGCGCTCGGCCTCGCGTTCGTCCAGTCGCTCATCCTCTACGTGCTCACCCACGTGATGGGCGAGAGCGATCCCGCCGTCCACCTCGGCGCGTTCGTCGTCAACGTCCTTGGCGCCGTACTGAGCTACCCCTTCTGGACCTGGCTCGCGCGCACCAGGGGCAAGCCGTTCGCGTTCCGCGTCGGCCTCGCCCTCTCCAGCGTCACGTTCGTCACCGTCTTCTTCGTAACGCCCGGGCAGCTCTGGCTCCTCCTCCTCGTGATGGCGTTCAGCGGCGCGGCGAACGTCGGGTTCTGGATGCTGCTCTACGCGCTCAGCGCGGACGTCGTCGACGTCGACGAGCTCGAGCACGGGCAGCGCCGCGAGGGGTTGTTCGCCGGCTTCGCTGCGCTCGTACGCAAGTGCGCGTTCGCCGCCGCGGCGGCCGGCGTCGGCGTCGGTCTCACGCTGATCGGCTACCGCGAGGGCGCAGCGCAGGACGCCGACACGATCCTCGGGCTGCGCGCGCTCTTCGCGGTGCCGCCGACCGTGCTCGTGCTCGCGGCGCTGTTCGTGTTCCGGCGCTTCGGGCTGACCCGCGAGGTCCACGAGGGCGTCCAGGCGCAGCTCGCACGACGCGCGCGGCCCCAGGCCGGGCCCGAGGCCGACCCGGCGATGGCGGCGCCCGCGCCCGCGGTGGCTCAGCGTTTGCTCGCGACCTGACCGACGGCTCGGGGTGGGTCATCCTGAGCCGAGGAGGACCCTCGCGTGAGCCCTGTCCGGTCGCTGCTCGCCCTCGCTCTTTCCCTCGTGCTCGGCGCGTGCGGATCGAAGAGCCCGCTCTTGGTCCCCGACAGGATCGACGCGGGGACCGACGCGGGGCAATCCGACGCGGGTCCTCCTCCGGATCGCTGCATCGAGCTGCCGCTCAACGCGCCGCCTGAAGAATTGCAAGTCGAGTTCCTGGCCCAGATCCAGAGCGCCGACATCTACCTGCTCGTCGACGTGACCGGCAGCATGGAGGAGGAGATCCTCCGCATCCGCGACACCCTGACGAGCGAGATCATCCCCGGTCTCGTCGCCGAGATCCCCGACGTGCGCCTGAGCGTCGGGCGCTTCGCCGACTTCGACGCACCGGAGTGGGGCTACGGCTCGATGGGCGACGAGGTCTATCGGCTCGTGCAGATGTCGACGGACTCGTCGAACGTCGACCGCGTGCTCGGCGCGGTGAGCACCCTGACGCTCCAGTCGGGAGGCGACACGCCCGAGGCGCTGACCGAGGCGCTCTACCTCTCGGCGACGGGGCAGGGTCACGGTCGCTTCGTGCCGCCTTCGAGCTGCCCGGCCGGGACGGTCGGCTACGCGTGCTTCCGCGAGCGCTCGCTGCCGATCTTCGTGGTGTTCACCGACGCGCCGACCCACAACGGACCGCGCCGCTCGAACCCCTACATGCCGCGCACGGTGATGCCGACGCCGCACACCTACGAAGAGGCGGTCGCCGCGCTCAACGCGATCGGCGCCAAGGTGCTCGGCCTCAACTCGGGCGACATGGGCGAGACGGGGCGGCCCGATCTGGAGGCGTACGCGCGCGACACCGGCGCGGTGAGCACCGACGGCACCCCCGTCGTCCTCGACATCGGGCGCACCGGCGAGCTCCTCAGTCAGTCCGTGAACCTCGCGGTCCGCACGCTGGTGACCGACGTGCCGATCGACGTCGACGTCGTGCTCGAGGACATCGAGGGCGACGCGCTCGACGCCACCATGTTCGTCACCGGCATCGTGGCGGAGCGGGCCACGCCGTCGGACGGCGCGACCAACCTCGGCGATCGCTGGGTGAACGTGCGGCCGGGCACCCGCGTGGAGTTCCGGCTCGTGCTCCAGAACCTCACCGAGCAGCAGACCGACGTTGCGCAACATTACTTGATGCGTGTAGTGCTGCGCGGCGACGGCGTCACGCGCCTCACGGAGACGGTGGTCGATCTCGTCATCCCGCCGATCGGCGGCGGACGCGTCTGCGGTCCGTGAGCGAGCGATCGGAGCTCCCGAGCCGCGTCAACGAGCGCGAGAGATGATCCGCCACGTCGGCAGCGAGCTCAGAGCACCGGTACCCACGTGGCCTTCTCGCTCTCACACGAGGGACAGGCCCGCAACGGCACCGTCTCATCGCTCGTGTCGCACCGCGTGCAGCGAGCGCGATCGCCCTTCCCCATCAGCTGCATGAACGGTTGCTTGCAGCGGCGGCACGCGAGCCAAGCCTGGTTCTTCTCGGCGTGGGGATCGAACGGCGCGACCCCGAACGGTCCGAAGCGGGCCCCGCAATCCGGGCACGCGAACATCTGAGGCGACCCCATGCGCGCGAGCGTAGCGCGTTCCGGCCTCCGTCGTCGGCAGCGTTCCTCCAACGCCGATCGGGGAGCGCTCCGATGCGCGCGCTTCGGCCATCGAGCCGGCACGCCGGTCCGTCGGATGCGTCGAAGCCACGTGCGGGGCGCCGAGGGCGATACGGTGGAGCGCTGATCCCGGTGTAGCCTGCGCGAGGGAGACGCGGTGGCCTCGGTCGACGAACGCACGCAACGAACGTTGAGACGTAGGATTGCGCCGGGGGTGTGGCGTCACCCCTTCCTCCTCGCGCTGGCCGGCTCGGTCGTGGGCTACCTGTCGGCCGTGTCGATCGCGCCCGAGCTGGTGCGTTGGGCGTTCCACAAAGAGGGCGCGGTCGAGCACGCGAGCCACCTCGTCCTCCTCGTCGCGATCGGCCTCTTCGCGCAGGCGGCGCTCGTGGTCCGCGGCGCCGCGCGCCCGCTCGCGGCGTTCATGGTCGTCTACCTCGCATGGCTCCTCCTCGAGGAGACGGACTACGGCCTCGTCTATCACCTCGATCTCGGGGGCATGGCCCTGCGGGAGATGCTCGGCGTCCCGAACCTCCACAACGCGGGGCACGCGACGTCGCTCGTCGGCTCGGCGATGTTCTGGATCGCCGCCCCGCTCGGCGTGTACTCGGTGCTTGGTCTCGTCCCGCGCCTCCGTCTTGCCCTCGCGCCGGTCTCGCCCACGCGGAGGGAGTCGGTGGGGCTCGTGCTCGCGTGCATCGCGACGGTGGTGTTCGATTCGCTGCGCCCGCTCGCGTGGCGGCTCGGTGAGGAGAGCCTCCGCAGCGAGCCCGAGAGCAGCGCGATGGGGTTCTTCCAGACGGTGCTCTATGGGATGCTCGCGGCGGTGGCGTGGCGCTCGGCGCGGCAGGACGCACATGTCGGCGAGGGCTGAGCTCCGGCGCGGGCTCCGCGTGGTCGGCGGGGCGGCGCGCTTCGCGGGCGCGGCGCTCGGAGGTCCGCGCGCGCTGCTCGGCGTCGGCTGGTCGATCACGATGCGGTGCAACGCGCGTTGCCCGTTCTGCAGCCGGCACAGCGGCCCCGACGGGCTCCCCACCGCGACGGGGCTCCGGCTCATCGACGAGCTCGGTGAGATGGGGTGCCTCCGCCTCCACTTCACCGGCGGCGAGCCGCTCGTCCGCAAAGACCTGCCGGAGCTGCTCGATCGCGCGGGGGAGCGCGGGCTGCGCCGCACCATCAACACGAACGGGATCCTCCTCGCGCGCCGGCCCGAGGTCATCGCCCGCACCGACGCGTTCGTGGTCAGCGTCGACGGATCCCCCGAGGTGCACGACGGCTACCGCGGCCCTGGCGCGTTCGCGCACATGGTCGAGGGCGTCGAGGCGCTCGCCGCGGCGAACAAGCGCTTCGCGTTCTCGTTCGCGCTCTTCGAGAAGAGCCTCGACCACGTGGATTTCTTGATCGATCTCGCGCGCCGCTACGACACGTTCCTCATCGTCCAGCCCGGCGCGATGCACGTGATCGGCTCGAGCGAGCCCAACCCGGAGCGCCCCGAGCTCGCGCGTTATCGCGAGATCATCCGCCGCATGCGGGAGGATCCGCGCTGGCGTCCGTGGGTGTGGAACTCGACGCCCGCCCTCGAGCACCTCGAGGGCTTCCCCGAGGGCGCGCCGATGCGCTGCCACGCGGGCCGCATCACGTGTCGGATGGAGGTCGACGGTCGGCTCTACCCGTGCTCGCGCACCGTCCTCGATCCGCGCGCCGAGGACGCGCCGAACGCGGCGGAGCTCGGGATGCGCGAGGCGTTCGCGCGGCTGCGTCCGATCGACTGCGAGGGCGCGCAGTGCTGGGCCGCGCACAACATCGAGAAGAACCTCGTGTTCGCGCTCGACCCGCGCGCCTGCTGGAACCTCGCGACGCGCAACTACGCCTCGCGCGCGAGGCGCGCGTGATCCGGACGCGGGCGGTGCCGGTGATGGTGCCGCGCGGCGGCGGCGATCTCCGGCGGCTGTTCGATCGCGGTGACGGCGATCCGGTCGCGTCGCTCGAGCGAGCGCTCCACGCGAGCGGCCTCGCGCCGAACGCGCGCGTCGCCGGTCGAGGGCGAGACGCGCTCGGCGCGCTGCTCTCTCGGTGCACCGATCGCAGAGGCGAGGTGATCGTGCCCGCGTACACCGACGCGTCCGTCTACGACGCGGTGGTCCTCGCGGGACACCGCCCGGTGCTCGCCGACGTGCGCGCCGACGACGGGAACCTCGATCCGGACGGGCTCCCGATCTCGAACGACACCGTGGCGGTGATCGCGACCCACCTCTACGGGCACCCCGCCGATCTCGACGTGCTGATCGAGCGCGCGGCGAGCTCGCGCATCGCCGTGATCGAGGACGCAGCGCACGCGCTCGGCGCGCGCTTCGGGGACGCGCGGGTCGGATCGTTCGGCGCGGGAGCGTTCACGAGCTTTGCACCGTTCAAGATCGTGCAGGCCCACGGCGGCGGGGTCGCGTGGAGCAAGGACCCGAACGTCGCGCGGACCCTCGCGGCCGCGCTCGCGCGCGAGCCGGCCCGCGCCAACGTCACGAAGGCGCTCTCGCACGCGATGCTCGGCGCGCTCACGCGCACGCCCGCCTACGACGCGATCACCCACCCCATCGCGCGCGCGGCGACCGACGCGCGGCTCGATCCCAAGCGGCTCTACAAGCGGTGGATCCGCCCGGCGCTCAAGCGCGGCGCCGACGACGCGCGGCCCGGCTTCAGCGCGTATCAGGCGCGCCTCGCGCTCGCGCAGCTCGACGGTCTCGACGATCGCGCCGCGCGCCGCCGAGCCCACGCCGACCGGGTGCGCGAGGCCTGCGGCGACGTCGCGCGCTTCACCGCCGCACGTCCCGGCCGCACCAGCGCGGAGCTGATGCTCGCCGTCTACGCGAGCGATCCCGCCCGCGCGATCGCGCACCTCCATCGCCGCGGCGTCGGCGCGCTGCGCTCGCCGATGAGCGATCTCTTCGCGCGCGAGCGGGGCGGCGGGACGAGCGTCAGCGCATGGATCGCCGCGCACGCGGTGCTGCTGCCGTGCGACGCGGAGCTCGCGCCCGCGCACACCGCGCGCGTGATCGACGCCGTCCGCGCCGCGAAGCACGAGTGGGTGCGGCCGTGAGCACGGGCTCGCGCGTGCGCCGCGCGATGAAGGTGATCGTCCCGGCCGCGATCACCCTCGTCGTGATCGCGCTGGTCGTCCGCGAGGTCGAGGTCGCTCGGCTGCTCGACGCGTTCGCGTCCGCCGATCTCGTGCTCGTCGTCGTCGCGTGCGCGCTCGCGCTGTTCTTCAACACGGTGCAGTCGGCCGAGCTCCTGCGCGCCGCGCTGTCCGCGTTCGGGACGCCGGTGTCCTTTCGCGGCGCCCTCGCCGCCACGGTGGGCAACCTCGCGATCCACGCGGTCCTCCCGGCGGCGACCGGCAACGTGAGCCGCGTCGCCTACCTCGTGAAGAAAGAGGGCGCGAACGTCCCCCGCAGCACCGCGGCGGTCCTCGCCCTCCTCTGGATGAAGCTCGTCTCGCTGTTCGGGCTCGCCGCGCTGGGATGGACGCTCGCGGAGCGCGCCGAGCCTTGGCAGGGCGCGGTGTCGGTCGCGGGGTTCGTGCTCACGCTCGCGGGAGGCCTCGCCGTCCCGCGCCTCGCCGCGCTGCTCCGGCGCCTCGTGCCGAAGCGGCTCGAGCGCATCGATCGCGCGCTCGGCGAAGGCCTCGATCGGATCGCGGTCGGTCGGCTCCTCTACGCGGGCCTCCACTCGTTCGTGGCCGTCGCGATCGAGCTCGCGATCTTCCAAGTGCTCCTCCGCGCGGTGGGCGGTCCGTTCGCGCCCGTCGCCATCCTCGCGACGTTCCCCCTCGTCGTCATCGGCGCGAAGGTCCCGCTGACCCTGATGGGGATCGGCACCCGCGAGGCGCTCGTCCTCGTCTCGTTCGGCGCGGCGAGCTCCGGCGGCACGCTCCTCGCGGCCACGTTGCTGTTCTCCTTCGCCGAGCACGTGCTCTCCGCCCTTGCGGGGACGCTGCTGACGTACCGATTCGTACGCGCTTTGGCGGACTGATAGGATGCGTCCGTGACGGAGCGACCCGAGACGGGCGGAGAGTGCAGCGCGTGAGGCTCCTCTCGAAAGCGCTCTCGGTCGCGCGCTTCGCGACGGTCCGGGTGACCGGTCGGCCGATCCCGGTCGCGGTCCGCATCAATCTCAACAATCGTTGTCACAGCCGGTGCCAGTACTGCGCGTTCTGGAGCACGCCCACCGAGGAGATGGCGACCCACGAGGTGGTGCGCATCGTCCGTGACCTCGCGAAGCTCGGGACCACGCGGATCAGCTATTCGGGCGGCGAGCCGATGCTCCGCAAGGATCTCGGCACGATCATCGAGGCCACCGCGGACGCGGGGATCGGCGTCGAGCTCAACAGCACCGGGTTCCTCTTCGACAAGCGCAAGGACGACCTCCGCCGTCTCGAGCTCGTGAAGCTCTCGATCGACGGACCGCCCGACGTCCACGACGCGATCCGACGACGCAAGACGAGCTTCGCCGAGCTCGAGGGCGGCATCGAGGTCCTGCGCGAGCTGGGCATCAAGTACTCGTTCGCGATGACGGTGACGAAGGACAACCTCGAGAGCGTCCCCTTCGTCGTCGACTTCGCGCGCCGTCACGGGACGTTCGTCGCCATCCAACCGGTGATGGCGATGACGCACGCGAGCGACGAGACGTCGTCGTTGCTCCCCGACCGCGCGCGCTTCCGCGAGATGATCGACTCGTTGATCGAGCTGAAGCGGCGCGAGCCCGGCGTCCTCCGCAACAGCCTCGGCGGGCTCCGTCACGTCCGCGGCTGGCCGAACATCGGCGGGCTCAAGTGCTACGCGGGCGAGGCGCTCGTCATGGTCGAGCCGAACGGCAACGTGGTGCCGTGCGACCGCATCCCGTACGGCGAGCCCATCCCCAACTGTCGTGAGCACGGCATCGCGTGGGCGCTCGAGCGCTTGCCGAAGGTGGAGTGCGAGGGCTGCGGCTTCTGCGGCTCGGTCGAGATCAACATGTTGATGAACGGCCGCTTCGACGTGCTCCCCGCGATCGGACACGTGCTCTCCGGCGCGCGCCCGAACGGCCGTACCCCCGACCGGCTCGCGCCGCGTCGGCGGCTCCCCGTCGTCGATGGCGAGCCGTGAGAGCTGAGGTGCGACCGCGCGTGTCCGTCCTCGCGTGCCACGTTGGGCCGGGCGGAGCTCTCCCCTCACGCGAGCCCCGAAATCGGGGATGGTCCACGTTCTGTAGAGGGCCCCGCGCATGAAGCGACACTCTCGTTGGCTCCTGGCTGGTTCGATCCTCGGCCTCGCGCTCGTCGGCTCGTCGGCGCGCGCTCCCCACGCCGCCGCGTGCTCGCAGGCGTTGATGCTGTTCGCCGGTGAGCCCGTCGACGGCGCGACCGACGTGCCCACCGATGTGATCCCATGGGGGCAGTCGACCGGCGTCGATCTCTCGACCGTCACGTTGACCGTCGCGGGCGGAGCCGATCCCGATCTCACCGCGACCGTCGGACCGCTGTTCGACTCGTTGTCGGGCTCGGCGATCCCGTTCGCCGACACCTACTTCGCGGTCCACCTCTCGGCGGAGCTCCGGCCGAACACCGCGTACCAGATCGACTGGGCGAGCGACCACGAGCAAGGGACGTTGATGACGTTCACCACCGGCGCAGGTCCGCTCGGCGAGGCGGTGCCGCCTCCCCCGACGCTCACCGCTCAGATGTTTCGCACCAGCGGGCCGGAGACGTCGAGCTGCGGACCGGCGGACACCGTGTGCATCGGCGGCGGCACGGCCGGACTGCAAGCGATCTTCCGCGATCAGATCACCGAAGGCGTGCTCAGTGTCGGCATGGCGCCAGACGGGAGCTTCGCGAGCACGTTCAGCCGCCTCCTCACCGAGAACGATTGGTGCGCGGAGGTCCGCGCGCGCGACCTCGCCGGGCACTACTCCGACGCGGTCACCGTGTGCAGCACCGACGAGGACGTGTTCGCCACGAACGGCGCGTCGGATCAGGTCTCGGTGAGCTGCGATCACGGCCGCCTCGTCGACGCGGAGGGCTTCCTCGACGAGCGCGCGCCCCAACCGTTCGATCCCGACTCGGGCGGCGGTTGCAGCGTGAGCCCGTCGCGGCGCGGTCCGATGTGGGCCGGTCTCTTCGGGCTCGCCGTCGCGCTCAGCCTCGTGCGCCGTCGCCGGTAGCGTCGCTCGCGAGTCGGCGCAGCACCTCGCCCTCGAGCGCGCGCGCCATCTCGTCGAACCCCGCCTGCACCGAGGGGCCGAACGTCGCGAACACGAGCGCGCCGAGCGGCCCCTCGATCACGTCCTCGGTCCGGTAACGCGTCGTGCGATCGTCGAGCTCGGTCAGCGTCTGCCTCCGCTCCGCGCGCACGCCGCCCCCGAGCATCGACATGCCCCAGACGATCAGCTCCGGCGCCTCCAGCGCGCGCAGCATCTCGCGCTGCGAGACCACGATCCCGCCTGCGCGCAGCATCCGCACCTTCATGTCCACCGGCGCGCCGATCTCGAGGCTCGAGCGCACCTCGAGCGTGAACGGGTTCCAGCGCGGATAGCTCGCGAGGTCGACGAGCACGTCCCACACGAGGGTACGCGGGGCCTCGATCTCGATCTCGGAGACGAACACGCGTCGGGCCATCGCCCGAGCATACTTCACGTTACTGGCTGACATTCGGTGCCCGTTGCACCATGAACGCCGGACATGCTCTCGCGTGCGACGATCGGCGCTCTCGCTGCGACCGCGATGCTCCTCGTGGCACCGCTCGCGCGTGCACAGGACGTGGGCGATGAAGAGGCGCACGACGACGAAGAGGCGCGCGCCGAATTCGGCGAGGCGCGCGCGGCGATGCAGGAGGCGCGCTACGAGGACGCGCTGATGCACTTCCAGCGATCGTACGAGCTGAGCGAGCGCCCCGAGCTGCTCTACAACATCGGCATGATGCACGACCGGCTCCGCCACGACGCCGACGCGCTCGATGCGTTCCGTCGCTACCTCGCCGCGTATCCGGAGGCGCCGAACCGCCTCGACGTCGAGCGTCGGATCGAGATCCTCGAGAGCTCGGAGGCCGACGGAGGCGCGAGCGCAGGGCCGAGCGCGGGGCCGAACGTGGCGGCGATCGTGTTGACGGTCGCCGGCGGAGCGGTGGCGATCGCGGGCGTGGTGATGCTGGCGGTCGCGGCGGCCGACGTGGCGAGCGTGGAGAACGCGCCGATGAACAGCGCGTGGTCGTCGGTGCGCGACGCCTACGAGCGCTCCGAGCCGCTCTCGATCGCCGGTGCTCTTGCGCTCGCGGTCGGCGCGGTGGGGCTCGGCGTCGGGATCGTGCTGCTCGCGACCGACTCGGGGAGCGCGGAGGTCGCGGTCGGCCCCGGGGGTGTCTCGTTGCGGGGGTCGTTCTGATGCGCGTGTCGCGACGAGTTGCGATGGTACCGCTCGCGCTCCCCTTCGTGCTCGCGGCGGGGTGCAAGGCGACGATCCCGTCGGGGAGGTTCGCGTGCGACGACACGGCGGACTGCCCCCCCGATCAGCTCTGCGTCGACAACCTCTGCGAGCTGCCGCGGCGAAGGGATGGGGGTGGCGGCGTCGACGCGTCGCGTGACGATGCCGGGCGGGACGCAGGGCGCCCCGACGCCGGGGGGATCGACGCCGGGCTCGCGGACAGCGGCGCGTCCGACGGCGGTCCACCCGACGCCCCCACGTGCACGACGACGGCGATGCGGATCGCGGTCGCGGCGGACACCGTGCTCTCCACCGCCGAGTGCCTCGCCGCCAACCATCAGGGCTTCTACGAGTACCTCCAGCTCGGGATCGGCCACGGGATGTTCCGCTTCCGGCTGCCGTCGACGGTGACGGCGGCCATCTCCGAGGGTCGCGTGATCGGGGCGCGGCTGATCTTCAATCGCGCGTCCTTCTGCCGCGGCACGTGCCCGGCGACGACGCCCGGCCACGTCGACGTCTTTCCCGCGCGGTCCGACTGGGACGAGGGATCCACCGGGGCCTCGGGCCAGCCGCAGATGGACTACGCGGGGGCCGACTGGTGCCGGCGCCGGGCCAACGCGTCGAGTCGCATGTGGGACGCGGACGGTGCGAGCGGAGTCCCCGCCGACGTCGGGGGCGTGGCGGTGGGCGCGCTCGACTACATGACCGTGGAGTCGCCGCTCACCATCGAGCTCGACACGCGCGAGCTCTGGTCCGACTTCCAGATGCGCGGGGGTGACGCCCTCACGCTCCAGACGCGGGCGACGGGCGTCGTGATCGTGGCGACGCGCGAGGCGGGAGCGGCGGTGGACCCGGAGCTCGAGCTCGACGTCTGCACGCCGTAGCCGCGCGTCTGTCTCCCCGATTCGGCTTCGAGTACGGTACGGCTCCTCCGTGGCCGACTACGACGATCCATTTCGCGCAACGTTCTATGCGTTGGTACAGCGCGCCCGCGGTACCTCCGGCAGCAAGCTGACCGACGCCGACCGGTGCGATGGCGTCGCGTTGGTGACCGGGGCGAACCGCGGGCTCGGCGAGGCGATCGCGGTCGGCCTCGCGGAGCGCGGCGCCGAGGTGATCCTCGCGGGGCGGACGCCGGCCGCGCACGCGCGCCGCACGATCCGTGAGCGCGGTGGCGAGGCGCGCTGCGAGCACGTCGACCTCGCGGATCTCCGATCGGTGCGCGAGCTCGCCGAGCGGGTGAGCGACAGACCGATCCGGGCGCTCGTGCTGAACGCTGGGGTCGTGCCCCCCCGATCGCGCGCGACGGCGCAGGGCTTCGAGATCCAGAACGGCGTGAACTATCTCGCCAACGTCCTCCTCGTCGACGAGCTCGTGCGTCGCGGCGCGCTCGGTGAGGGCTCGCGCGTCGTCACGGTGTCGAGCGAGTCGCACCGCTCGAGCGCCCCGATGGACTTGAGCGCGCTCGGCCACGCCGACGAGTACGGCATGCGCGGGGTCCTCGAGCGCTACAGCTACAGCAAGATGCTCCTCACCACGTGGTCCGTGCACATGGCGAAGGAGCTCGAGGGCGAGGGCATCGCGTTCCACTCGATGTGCCCGGGTCCCGTCCGCACCGACATCGCGCGCGAGGCGCCCAAGCTCGGCCAGCTCGTGCTCGCGCCGATCATGCGCGTCTTCTTCGTCGACCCGAAGATCGGCGCCGAGCCGGTCGTCTACTTGGCGTGCGCGCGCGATCTCGAGGGCCGCACCGGTCTCTACTACCACCGCTGGGAAGAGAAGCCGCCCCACGAGCGGTGCCTCGACCCCGAGAACGGACGCGCGCTCACCGAGGAGAGCCGCCGCCTCATCGAGCGCGCGCTCGCGCCGTCGGCCGGCTGACCCGCCGAAGTCGAGGCTTGGCAGCGCCGTTACGATCCGGCAGGTTCTGCGCCGCGTAAGAGAGAAGGCCAACGATGCACGACGACGACGACGATCAGGAGCACGTGGAGCGGATCCTCGACGGGACCACGTGGAGCGAGTTCTGCGATCGCCTCAAGGAGGCCGGTGAGGTCATCCTCAGCGACGCCGCGCCGAAGAGCGCGTTCGATCGCGCCGAGGGCTTCCGTTACCTGTCGCGGATCACGCGCGCCGCGCTCCAGACCTTCGTCGAGCACAACGACCCGCTCGCGCCCGTGCTGCAACGTGTCGTGCACGAGACCGCGAAGATGGGCTCCGACAACCCGGACAACTTCTATCAGAACGCGGCGATCAGCGGCGCGCATCGCTACCGGGTGTGGGGCAACCGCGGGAGCGTCCACTACCTGAGCTTCGGCACGCAGATCGGTCACTACGGCCAGGGCGCGGGCATGCCGCCGTCGGGCTTCATCGAGGCGAACGAGATGCGCTTCGGCGCCGACGGAAGCTTCGAGATGATCATCAGCGTCGAGCGCCCCGACGGCGCGGCGAACTGGCTCCCCATGAAGCCGGAGACCGGCACGCTGATCGTGCGGCAGACCCGGCTCGACCCGAAGAGCGAGCGCCTCGCCGAGATCCACATCGAGCGCATCGCGAGCGATGGGTCGAGCCTGGCGAAGGATCCGAGCCCCGTCACGCCGAAGAGCGTCGACGTCGGCCTCACCACGAGCGCAAACCTCGTGTTCTTCGCGGCGCACATGTTCGGCGCGTGGGCGGACGGCTTCCGCGCGCACAAGAACGAGCTGCCGGAGTTCGATCGTGCGCGCTCCAACATGGCGGGCGGCGATCCGAACATCGTCTACTACCACTCGTACTGGGAGCTCGGCCCCGACGAGGCGCTCGTGATCGACGCGACGCCGCCCGAGCCGCTCGACCACTGGAACTTCCAGGTCAACAACCACTGGATGGAGTCGCTCGACTTCCGCTACTTCCGCATCCACGTGAACAGCAAGACCGCGACGTACCGAGACGACGGCTCGGTCCGCATCGTCGTCGCGCACGACGATCCGGGCGTCCCGAACTGGCTCACCACGGTGGGCCACGACCGCGGCACCATGTGCTTCCGCTGGGTCCGCGCGAAGCAGCACCCGCAGCCCCGGTGCCGCGTGGTCAAGCTCGCCGACGTCGCCTCGCTCTCGTGATGCGCGAGACCTCGACCGACTATCGGCACCCCTATCGCCCACGCGCCATCGCCATCGCGAATCGCGTGTTGTCGAGGCTGGGATCGTTGCAACCGTCGTTGACGCGCGACGGGTCGCTGCGCGCCGAGACGCTGCTCGACGCCGCATCGAAGCGGACGGGCCTCCGGGACTTCGGGCCCGACGACTTCCGCGAGCCGCTCGACGTGCTCTTGCGTTCGATCGAGGACGAGGCGCGCCTCAGCCCGGTCGGTCGCGCGATCACCGTCGAGCGACTGACGGGCGTCCTCGCGAACCGCCTGCGCGCGGCGGACGCCAGCCGATCGCTCGGCGCCGATACGCTCGCGCCGCCCGTCGTGATCACGGGGCTCCAGCGCACGGGCACCACGCTCTTGCATCGCCTCTTGAGCGCGGACCCGAACCGCCGCTGGCTCGCATCGTGGGAGGCGCTCACCCCGACCCCGCTCGGCGGATGGAGCCTCGGCCGTGAGCCGCGCATCGTGGCGGCCGAGCGCGCCGAGCGAGCGCTCCAGTTCCTCGCCCCCGACTTCTTCGCCGTCCACCCGGTGCAAGCCCACGCGCCGGAGGAAGACGTGTTGCTGCTCGACCAGTCGTTCCGCAGCACCGTCCCCGAGGCCACGCTGCGCGTCCCGACCTACGCCGCGTGGATCGAGCAGCAGGACCAGCGCCCTGCGTACGACACCCTGCGCCGCCTCTTGCGATTGCTCTCGCGCCAGCGCGGCGAGGGCAAGCGATGGGTCCTCAAGACGCCTCATCACCTCGAGTGGCTGGACGATCTGTTTGCGGTCTTCCCCGGCGCGCGCGTCGTGTGGACGCACCGCGATCCCGTCACCACCGTCGCGTCCTTCTGCTCGATGATCGCGCACGGCCGCGGCGTGTTCAGCGACGACGTCGACCCGCACGAGATCGGCCGAGACTGGGGCAGGAAGGTCGCCCGCATGGTCGATCGCGCGATGGACGCGCGGACGCGGCATCCGGATGCGTTCATCGATGTCGCCTATGGCGACCTGGTGGCCGACCCCATGCAACAGATCGTGCGGATCTACGAGGCGCTCGGCGAGGAGCTGACCGACGAAGCGGAGCGCCGCATGCGCCAGATGCTCGAGAGCCACGGGCAGCACCGCTTCGGTAAGCATCGCTACCGGCTCGAAGACTTCGGCTTGCGGGAAGACGCTTTGCGGGAACGCTTCGCCAAGTACCTCGCGAGACACATCGCCCCGTAGACCGGTCGCCCCGACGCACGAGCGGAGAGCCGTCGCCGCGCTCGCCTCGAGTCGCCGCCGACGGTTCGCGGCGCGAGGACATCCCCAAATGACCATGGTCGTCCGTGGCCGGGGCGGTGTACCCGCGTCGGATGGCGTCCTCGACTTCGAAGCGTCCCCTCAAGCTCCTCGGCATTGGCTGCGGGCTGCTCCTGTTCGTTTCGCCGTGTTGCTGTCTCTCCGGGAGCTACGTCTCGCGCACGGTGCACGACGGTGGCGCCAATGGCGTGGCCGAAGCGTTTCTCCGCCATGCGGGTGCGGGCGACCATTCGTCTGCCTACGAGCTGACCGCGCCGTCGTACCGCGCCGGCCACGCGCTGGACGCGTTCGAACGCGAGCTTCGTGGGACCGGCCTCGTCGGCGTGACCACCGCGAGCTGCCCCGAGCCTCGTGAGGAGCTCGTGGGCGGTAACCCCATCGACAACTTCCTTCCCCGCGACACCCACGAGCTCTCGTGCTCCGTCACGGGGATCGAGTCGCCCACCGTGCGCGTCTCGGTGTCGTACGAGGACGGAGCGTGGGCGGTGGCGGAGGTGGTGCGCGACAACTACGAGCCCGCGTCCTTCTGGTGACCCGCGCGAGCGCGGCGAGCGCGACCTCGCGGCGGCGCGCGCGATACGCGCGTGCCAACGGACGCCGTCACGTCGAGGTGGTCGACGCGACCCGCTCCGCCGTCGGCGTCGCGTTTGGTAGATCACAATGAGCGTTGCGTCTCCGAGGCGCCGCGGGGCCGAGCTCCTCGCTGCGCGAGCTCGGCGGAGACCTGTATCTTGCCGCGCACCGGATCGCGTGCCGCGGGCGGAGCGACGGTGAGGTGCCGTCCGTCCCGGGGGGTATCGGTCCCCGTCCGTCCCGGGGGGTATCGGTCCCCGTCCGTCCCGGGGGGTATCGGTCCGTCCGTCCCGGGGGGTATCGGTCCGGGGGGTATCGGTCCGAGGTACGCGAAAGTCAGCCCAGTCTGACCTGGCGGCGGCCGGCGGATCGCCGTCCTCCGTCCCGGGGGGTATCGGTCCCCGTCCGTCCCGGGGGGTATCGGTCCGAGGTACGCGAAAGTCAGCCCAGTCTGACCCGGCTGCCGCCTGGCGGCGGCCGGCGGATCGCCGCGATCCACCACCCTTGGCGAGCCCGATCACCCGACAACGCGGTCACCCGGGGAGATCGGTCCGCGGTCACCCGGGGAGATCGGTCCTCGGTCCCCCGGGGAGATCGGTCCGGTCCCCCGGGGAGATCGGTCCGTCCCCCGGGGAGATCGGTCCCCGTCCCCCGGGGAGATCGGTCCGAGGTACGCGAAAGTCAGCCCAGTCTGACCCCGGCGGGCCGCCTGGCGGCGGCCGGCGGATCGCCACGCCCCGCCACCCTTGGCGGCACCAATGACGCAACAACGCTCCGGATCGCGTCTTGCTGTGCACATGCGGCGTGACCGCACCCGCGATCGTGGTGCGCGGCGCCACCGTGGCGCTGTGCCGCCGCACGAACCTGCGCAAGGCCTTCCTCGGGGAGTGGCATCCGCTCGTGGCGCAGCTCTGGCTCTATGCGCTCGCGCTCGCGCAGCGCGAGACGGGGGTGGAGATCCACCAGAGCACGCGGGTGATCACACACCACCACACCGACATCACCGCCCCGAACGATCGGCTCCCGGACTTCAAGCGCATCCTGCATGGCCAGTTCAGCAAGTCGCTGAACGCGCTCCTCGCGCGCGAGCGCTACGACGAGCCGCGCCAGCTCTGGGACGACCGGCCCACACACACGATGCGCTTGCTGGATGTCGAGGCGCAGGTCGCGCAGCTGATCTACAGCGTCGTGAACCCGGTCGCGGCCGGGCTCGTGCGCTCGCCCGAGGAGATGCCGGGCTGGACGTTCGACTTCGGCCTCTGGAAGACCGGCCCGATCGAAGTCGCTCGGCCCGACGTCTACTACGACCCGAAGCGCAGCGAGCCGTCGCTCCCGCTCGTGTTCACAGCGCCGCCGCTGCTCTATCGCGCCGCCGGTGGCGACCTCGACAAGCTCGTGCACCACATGCGACGCGGGACCGAGTACGCGGTTCGCGAGCTGCGCGTCGCGCGCAAGGGCCGACCGGTGATGGGCGCGAAGGCCGTCACGCGCATCCATCCGTGGAACGAGCCACGCACGATGCGCGAGAGCGGCGGTCAGCGAGTGCCGACGTTCAAGATCGGCGCGTCGGGGCTCACGCGTCGCACGATGCAGATCCAGGCTTCGCTCGAGGTGCGTGGGTTCCGCGCGGAGTACCGAGATGCGCGTCTGCGCCGACGCGCCGGCGAGGACGTGCCGATGCCGCACGGCACGTACTTGATGAAGGTGCAGCACGGCGCGCCGGTCGCCGCGCAGCACGAGGACGCGCTCGTCACCGCCGACGGCCCCACGCTCGATGACGTGATCGCGGAGCTCAAGACCGGCGTGCAGGCGACCGCGATGGAGACGCTGGTCGAACCGGTGCGCGCTGCGTTCCGCGAGGAGGCGAGCGACATCGTCGAAGACGAGTTGCTCGATGTCGAAACGCCGACCGCCGCACGCTCGGCGGGTAGCTCCCGGACTGGGGAGCCGAGCGCGGAGTCGAGCGAGGACGAGAAGCCGCGCAAGCGTCGGCGACGAGGCAAGGCGCGCGTTCGCCATCGATTCCAGTCGCCGACCGACGAAGAGCGCGCGGGTCCGAACGCCGCCTCGCGCACCGTTCAGCTCCGCGACCGTCGCCGCGGTCGCCCTCGGGGCTCCGACCCACCTGCCTGAGCACAGACGCGAGGCGACCTCGGGGCGTTCGAGACCGGCGCAGCCGTCGGTGTGTATTCTGCACTCCGAGTTGACTGCAGAATGTGAGCTGGCGCGCGCGTCGAGGTGCTTCACACCGCCGTCGCCCCGGGTGTCGGGGAAGGGACGGCGCCGCTGGAGTGGCAGAACAACCTCACGAAGACGCACCGGACACTCGCCCCGGTCGAGTACCTCGGACGGTTCTCCCCCATCGCCCCGGTCGAGTACCTCGGACGGTTCTCCCCCGGGTGGAGTACCTCGGACGGTTCTCCCCCGGGGGACGGTTCTCCCCCGGGTGGACGGTTCTCCCCCGGGTCGGGTACCTCGTACGGACGGTTCTCCCCCGGGTCGAGTACCTCTGGACGGTTCTCCCCCGGGTCGGGTACCTCGGCCGATCCTCTCGCTCGGGCCGATCCTTCGCCGTCCTACATCACGCAACGGCGCAGCGCGATGGACAGAAAGGCCCCGTTTCGAGTCACAGAGAACGGCTCCCAACCCGGGTCCATCGCTGTCGCGGTCTCCGAGTCGAGCACGTTCACTTCCCGCACCTCCCAGGACGAGCAGGTGTCTTGTGCCTGGGCCGCGTCGCTCGAAGCGTCCATCAACGCCCGTCCGGCGTCATACAGCATCTCGCGGTCCGCGTTGCACGCGAGCAACCCGACAACCCCCAGGGTGATCATCGCAACCGCCAGACCCCGCCAACGATCTTTGTGCATGTGTCCTCCAGCCGCGAAGCTAGCGGACGCGAAGCGAGGTGCATACGGGATCGCCGAGCACGTGCGGGGGCGGCGGGTTCGGAGGCACGTGTTGACAAATGGTGTCCCGCCTGTCAAGACGTCCGGGTGCCGGCGCCGCATACCGAGCAGGACGTCGTCGAACGCCGGGCGCGGGTCCTGGTCGCGGCGCGCTGGTGTTTCCTGAACTTTGGGTTCGCGAAGACGTCCCTCGAGGACATCGCGAGGCGCGCGGGCCTGTCGCGAACGCTGCTCTATCGGATGTTTGCGGGGAAGGAAGAGATCCTCACGGCGGTGTTCGAGGACTGGTTGATCGCCCGGCACCCCGCCGCACGGGAGGCGGCGGAGGGACGCGGCAGCGCCGCCGATCGGCTGATGCGAGTGTGCCGGCTCCTGGCGATCGAACCGTGGGCAGAGATGGCGAAGGCGACCATGGGCGGGGAGTTCCATGAGGTCTGCGAGCGATTCACGCCGGAGAGCGAGGCCCACTACCGCAAGATGATGTGCGATTGCGTGGCGACCGTGCTCGGGGACGAGGAGAGCGCAGAGGTGTTCGTCCTGGCGCTCGATGGACAGTTCACCGACCGACCGAGCGCCGAGGTGCTCGAGCAGCGGACGCAGCTCCTCGCGGCGCGCTTCGCCAAGAGAACGTCGAATCGACGGACGGCTCGCAATCGATCGTGACGGCGATCGTGATCGGAGCCGCACCCGCGGCAGGATCGGGAGCATGGATGGATAAGACAATTCTGATTACGGGCACGAGCACCGGCGTGGGCTACGGGGCCACCAAGGCGCTCTCCGCCGCCGGGTACCGCGTCATCGCGACCGTACGTTCGGCCGAGGACGCGGAGCGCCTCACGCAGGAGCTCGGGAGCGGAGTGCATCCCGTGCTCTGCGATGTGACGCGGCCCGACGACGTGGCTGCGCTTCCCGCGCACGTGGCACGAATCTCCGAGAACGGCTGGCTCGACGGGCTGGTCAACAACGCCGCGATCGAGCTCATCGCGCCCGCGGAGCTGCAGCCGATGGAGGACATACGCGCTCTGTTCGAGACGAATGTCTTCGGTTTGATGGCGGTCACGAAGGCGCTCTTGCCGGTGCTCGGCACCGCCCCGGAGGCCGGCGAGCACGAGGGGCGAATCGTCAACGTCAGCTCGATCGGCGGCGTGCTCGCCCTGCCGCTGCTCTCGGCGTACGCCGCGACGAAGCACGCGATCGAGGGCTACTCGCACAGCCTTCGCCGCGAGCTCCGAGGAACCGGCGTACGGGTGATCATCCTCGGGCCGGGAGCGATCCGATCCGCGCTCTGGCGCAAGCATCTCCCGCGTATGTACGAGGGGACGCCCTACGAGCGCTCGATGGCCAACCTCAGCGAGCTCATGAGGACGTCAGAGGCGGGCGCGGCGACGGAGGACGCGATCGGGCAGTTCATCCGGAAGCTCTTCGAGGTGCGGCGCCCACGGGCGCGCTACGTGTTCACGCCGAACCGGCTGACGAACTGGACGCTGCCCACGCTCGCGTCGCACGAGATGGTCGATCGCATGGTGGCGAGGATGATCTGAGCGCGGGCCCGGCGACGGTCACGAGGTGGCGCTCGCCTGGCCGAACATGCGCCGGTGGGCCCGCGGCGTCGTGCGTGCGATGCGAGCGAACGTCTCGCGAAGGACCGTGCCGCTTCCGAACCCCGCCTCCGCGGCGACGCGATCGACGGACCAATCGGTCGTCTCGAGGAGATGCTGCGCTCGGCGGACCCGCGCGCGTGCGACCCACGCCGCCGGCGTCGTACCGACCGCTTCCCGGAAGCGTCGACAGAACGTTCGCTCGCTCATCCCCGCCTTGCGCGCGAGGGCGGAGATCGACAGGTCCGCCGCGAGATGCCGCTCCGCCCAGGCGATGACCGCCCCGAGCGACGACTCGAGCCGAGGCGTAGGATGCGAAATGAATTGCGCCTGCCCGCCTGCGCGCTCGAGGGGCATGACGCACGCGCGCGCCGCTCGAGCCGCCGCTTCGGCGCCGAGGTCGAGCCGCACCATGTGGAGACAGAGGTCGAACGCGGCGGCCGCTCCGGCCGAGGTGAGGACGTCCCCTTCGTCGACGTAGAGCACGCGCGGGTCGACGCGCACCTGCGGATGTCGGCGCGCAAGCTCGTTTGCAGCCAACCAGTGGGTCGTGGCGCGGCGACCGTCCAGCACGCCGGCGGCCGCCAGGATGAACGAGCCGGTGCACACCGAGGCCACCCGCACCCCGCGCCGCGCCGCCGCCGACAACGCCCGGAGCACGGGGCGCGACGGTTCGAGGTCGAGCCGATCGATGCCGGGGACGACGACCGTGTCGGCCGTGCGGAGCGCCGCGAGCCGATGCGGCACCTCGAGCACCAGGTGGTCGATCCGAACGCGTCGCGTCTCCGCGCAGACCCGCAGCTCGTACGCCGGCTCTCCGTGACGATCGTGAGCACGGCCGAAGACCTCCAGCGGGATCGCGAGGTCACCCAGCACGACCCCGTCGAACGCGAGGAGCACGACCCGTCGCGGCCGCTCGACGGATGGCAGGGATCCGTCGAACTTTGTCTTTCTTGCCATGGCGATGAGCTACGCCAACTCCTAAGGTCCGGCAATGCACCGGCCCTTCCCCACGAGCCCGATGGAATGGATCGGCCCCGCGCTCGCGGGCCTCGCGTTCATCGCCGTGATGTCGCGCTTCCGCGATCCGGCGCGCCGACACTTCAACGCCGTGCTGGTCGGCGGCGCGATGGGCGCGTACATCAGCGGCGGGCTCGGCCTGTGGGAGCTCCCGTTCGCCGCCGTCGGCAGCTACGTGGCGTATCGAGGCCTGAGCTCCTACCGAATGATCGGCGTCGCGTGGTTCATGCACTCCGCATGGGATCTCGTCCACCACCTGTTCGGCGATCCGATCTGGCCCTTCATGGAGACCTCCTCGTTCGGCTGCCTCATCCTCGATGCCGTGATCGGAGCGTGGTTCGTGCTGGACGCACGGTTCTCCCGCGCGTCGCGGGAGAGCGAACGTCTCCGGGAGCTCTCGTGACGATCTACTTGGTCCTCCGGTTCGTGAAGCTCACCGCCGTGCTCGGCTACGCGGGAGGGCTCGTCGGACGGTTCACGGCGACCGAGCCGTCGCTTCAACGCCGCTCGGTCCATCGGATTGCGTCACCGGCAATGCTCGTTGTCTGGTCCAGCGGGCTCGCGCTCGCTTCCGTATCGGGCACCTCGTTCGGCGAGCTGTGGATCGTCCTCGGGCTCGTGCTGTCACTCGCCTCGCTGCTGTGCCTCGTGTGGAGCGTCTCGAGGCCAGTCCACCTCGTTCGCGCGTGCGCGGGCGCGGTGGTCCCGCTCCTCCTCACGGTCGGGGTCATGGTCCTTCGTCCGCGGTGGAGCGACGTTCTGTGACCGCGCTCCGGACATTGCGCTGGCTCGGCGCTCTCGAGGGCCTCGCGTACCTGGCCCTCCTGTTCATCGCGATGCCGCTCAAGCATCTCCTCGAGATGCCCGAGGCGGTCCGCGTGGTGGGCACGGTTCACGGTGTGCTGTTCCTCGCCTTCGTCGTCGCGCTCTTCCGCACGTCGTTGGAGCTCCGCTGGCCGCCTTCGCGCTGGGGTGCCGCCCTGCTCGCTTCACTCCTCCCGTTCGGGACCTTCGTGTTCAACCGGAGTCTTCGCCGCCTCGATCGAAGAGAACGCGAGTGACCCCTGCTCTTGGAGCGACGACGGCGGCCGTTCGAGGACTGCTGGGCGTGCTGCTCTTCGCCACGGCGTGCGACGGATCGGGCCGCGACGCCGATCACGCCGATCACGCCGCCAGCGCTCGTATGATCGAGGCGCGCCTGCTCGCACCGTGCTGCTGGGTTCAAACCCTGGACGTGCACGACTCCCCGCTGGCATCCGAGCTGAGAGCGGAGATCGAACGACGCGCGCGCGCCGGGGAGAGCGCGGAGGCGATCGAGAACGACATCGCCGCGCGCTACGGGGAGCGCGTCCGCACCGTGCCGCTCGGCTCGGTCGATCCAACGCGAATGGTCCCCGCGATCGTCGTCGGGGCTCTCCTCGCGTCGCTCGTCATGATCGTGCTCGCCGTTCGGCGATCGCGCTGGAGACCGGGAGCGCGGGGGCGCACGACCGGCGAGAGGCACGCGATCGCGGAGCCGATGGGCCCGGCCACGCGCGACGATCTCGATCGCCGCATCGATGAAGAGCTGGAAGAGCTCGACGACGCTTGAGCTGGTCTGGGTGCAACACATCCGGTCCGCCGCGCTCCGCGTCCCCGTTGGGGTCCCTCCGACGAAGGGCGATCGGACCCTCCGCTTGACGCGGTGCCTGCCGTGCGTTTGAGTTCCTGCGTGGACGAGTCGATCCCCCGCGCTCCCACGCCCGCCCCTGCCGCGAACGCGTCGCGCGGGCCGGTGTTCGGCGACGATCTCGTCGGGCTCGGCGACTGGACGTCGATGCTGACGTGGGCGGTCCTATTCTCGATCCCGACCGCGGTGCTCGCGACCGCGGCGTGGCTGACGCCGTCGCCGGCGGGGCACGGGACGCACACCCAGCTCGGGCTGCCGCCGTGCGGGTTCCTCGTCTACACGGGGTACCCGTGCCCGGGGTGCGGGCTCACGACGTCGTTCGCGAACATGGTCCGCCTCGACATGTTCGCTGCCTTCGGCGCGAATCCGTTCGGTATCCTCCTCTTCCTGTGCACCGCCGCGATGATCCCGCTGGCTCTCTACGGCCTCATCCGGCGCCTCCCCGTCGTCGACACGCTCGACCGGCTGCACGCGGAGAAGATCGCGATCGGCCTCTCCCTCCTCTCGATCTTCGTCTGGATCGTGAAGGTCGGGATGCAGTACGCCGCGACCAGCTGAGCCGGCTCGGCGCGGGGGTGGGCCACTGGCGACATAGCGCGAGGCGACACAGCGCGAGGCGACGCCGGGGAACGCGGCATAGACCGCGCATGATGCGTTGCATGCCCCGAACGAGGCGCACGTGAGGCACGCCGCGCGGCGCCCCGAGCTCGCCGTGCCGATCGGCGCGACCATCGCGGGTCGCTACGTCATCGAAGAGATGCTCGGCGAAGGCGGGATGGCGCAGGTCTATCGCGCCCGAGAGGCGCCGGGCGAGCGGCGGGTGGCGGTGAAGGTCCTCCATCCGGAGATCGCGGCCAACCGGGAGGCGGCGGAGCGCACCAAGCGCGAGGGTCAGCTGCTGAGCAGCCTCGACAACCCGGCCATCGTGAGCGTCGAGTCGTACGGCGAGCTCGACGACGGGACGGTGTTCCTCGTGATGGAGCTGCTCGAAGGCGAGACGCTGGGCGCGCGGATGCGGCGCGGGCCGCTCGAGGCGGCGGAGCTGACGCCGATCGTGGCGGGCACGTGCGCGGGGCTCCACGCGGCGCACCGCCAAGGGATCATCCATCGCGACCTCAAGCCCGACAACATCTTTCTCTGCCCTACGGACATGGGGCTCCAGGTCAAGCTCCTCGACTTCGGGATCTCGAAGGTCTACGGCGAGTCGAAGCTGACCCAGACCGGCGAGATCCTCGGGACGCCGCGCTACATGAGCCCGGAGCAGCTCGGCGCGGAGCCCGACGTGGACGGGCGGGTCGACGTGTACGCGCTCGGCGTGATCCTGTACGAGGCGCTCGCAGGCAAGCCGCCTTTCCTCGCGTCGACGCCGACCGATCTGATCGTCGCGATCCTGAACGGCAAGGTGGTCCCGCTGACCGCCGCGCAGCCGGACGTGTCGCCCGCGGTCGAAGAGGTGGTGATGCGCGCGATGTCGAAGACGCGCGCGGCGCGGTACGAGACGTCGATGGATCTCGCGCGCGCGTTCATCGACGCAGCTGGCGGCACGGGGGTCGCGCAGCGGCAACAGCGACGCGGGATGCCGACGCGCGCGCTCGGGAGCGAGGTGCGGGGTGACGCGGCGACCGCGCTGGCGCCGGCGGTGCGTCCGCCCGCCGAGCCGGCCGCCGCGGACGGCGTCGCGGGCAAGCTCCAGATCGGGACGTTCAGCGGACTGCGCGAGGCGGTGCCGACCGGCGCGAACACCGTGCCGGGCAAGAAGCTGCCGCCGACGCGCTCGCCGGACGAGCCGCTCACCCCGCCCAAGGAGCTCCCGCTCACGCGCGAGTCCGAGGCGTTCGATCCGCCGGCGTCGATCCCGACGACGAACCGTCCGCCGCCGCCCGAGCGCTCCGTACCGCGGACGTCGCTCATCGAGGTGTCGTTGCCCGGAACGTTCCTTCCCTCCGCACCATCGCACGCGGGTCCGCCGCCGCGCGTCGAGCCTTCCCTCGGGGCGAGGGTCGCCCTCGTGGTCGGCGCGCTGCTCGCCGGCGCGGCGAGCGCGGGCGCGGTGGTGCTCGCGCTCCAGAGCATGAAGGACGACCGCGATCCGAGCGCGACGGAGACGCCGAGCGCGGTGACCGATCCCGCGACGAACGGCGCGACGCACGCCGACGGGGCGACCGATGAGACGCCGGATGCGATCCCCGAGGGTCAGGATCCGGCGCCCGACGTACAGACGTCCGATCCGGACGAGGATGCGGACGACACCGCGGACGAAGAGGAGACCGAGGAGCCGACGGCGCGTCCGACCGGTCGGCGTCGCCGGCGGAGCACGGAGACGCAGGACCAGAACGGACAAGGCGCGTCGACGAACCCGGTGCTCCCGGGGTTCGGTGGATCGGGAAGCAACCCATCGGGAGGCCACACGGAGACGCCTCCCCCGTCGACGAACCCGCTGGACCAGGCGCGCGCCGCGCAGCGCGCGGGCGACCCGCAACGTTGCGTGCAGATCCTCGACGAAGCGATCCAGAGCGGCGCCTCGGCCATCGCGCTCCGCCGTCGCGGCGACTGTTACGAGGCCGCGGGCAATCGCGAGGCCGCCATCCGCGACTACCAACGCTTCTGCCGGCTCGTCCCCGACCACCCGTCGATCACGGAGGTCCGCCCGCTCCTCGCGAGCTGGGGGAGGACGTGTCCATGAGCGGCCAGCGCTAGGCGGACGCAACGCAGGTTGCGACGGCCGATTCCGATTCCGAGTCCGTGTCCGATTCCGTGTCCGATTCCGTGTCCGATTCCGTGTCCGATTCCGTGTCCGTGTCCGAGTCCGTGTCCGATTCCGTGTCCGATTCCGTTTCCGTTTCCGATTCCGATTCCGTGTCCGATTCCGTTTCCGTTTCCGATTCCGTGTCCGATTCCGTTTCCGATTCCGTGTCCGATTCCGTGTCCGATTCCGAGTCCGAGTCCGAGTAGTCCGAGTCCGAGTCCGTGTCCGATTCCGTGTCCGTGTCCGATTCCGTGTCCGTTTCCGTGTCCGTTTCCGTTTCCGTTTCCGTTTCCGATTCCGAGTCCGATTCCGAGTCCGAGTCTGATTCCGAGTCCGATTAGTCCGATTCCGAGTCCGATTCCGATCCCGAAATCCTCCCGGCGCGCCCTACCGCTCGCCAGACCGCCATCGGGGCGGGAGCGCGCTCCCCAGCGCTCGTGAGCGACGCCGCGGCGAGCTCACCCTCACGCCCCGCGCGCGCTACGTCAGGACGACGGCAGCTCGGTCAACGCGGCGCGCGCCGCTCGGAACAGCGCGTCTCCGTCGGCGCGACCGCTCGCGAGCTCGGAGCCGCCGAGCTGGACGACGGGTCGCGGCTCGATCGCGGGGCCCGTCAGCGTCCGTTGCGCGTGTGCGTCGCGGAGGCGCTGGATGACGACCTCCGCCTGCGCGAGCGTCGTCTCCGGCAGGATGAGCGTGAACTCGTCG
The DNA here is from genome assembly GCA_050186575.1 of Sandaracinaceae bacterium. Classification (GTDB taxonomy): domain Bacteria; phylum Myxococcota_A; class Polyangia; order Polyangiales; family Sandaracinaceae; genus JAUHXR01. The sequence goes on from JBFWYI010000005.1 coordinate 195,477, forward strand.
CGGTCGCTCCGGAACGCGTGATCGATGCTCCGGATCGCCGCCCGGAGGCTCGCCGCGACCTGGACGATGAGGCCGTGCGCGGTCTCCTCGCCCCCGCGCTCGAGCACCTGCTGTAGGTTCGCGATGCGCACCACCAGACAGCTCAGCGCGTGACCGTAGCGCGCCGCCCGCGTCGCCTCGTACTCGAGCGTGATGCGGAGCTGCGCCTCGGTGCCGACGTGCGTGACGAGGTCCATCTCGCCGCTCGGCGTCGGCTCGATCGAATCGCGGATGCTCTTCGCTTCGCGCTCCGCCGCCGCGAGGCGCAGGAGGTTGCGGATGCGGCGCTCCACCTCGAACACGCGGTAAGGACGGGTGAGGAAGTCGATCGCGCCGAGCTCGAGGCCGCGCCGCCGTTCGTCCTCGTCGTCCTGCGCGGTGCAGAGCAAGACGGGGACCGCGGCGAGGGCCGGCTCCGACTGGAGCACCTCGAGCACCTCCGTTCCGTCCGCCGTCCGGAGCGCCATGTCGAGCACGATGAGCGCCGGCCGATGTCGCGCGATGACCTGGAGCGCCGACTCCGCGTCGGGCGCGGTGACCACATCGAACCCGGCCTCCTCGCAGAGCTCCTCGAGCAGCCGGAGGTTGAACGGATCGCCCTCCGCGATCATCACGAGCCCGCTCATCTCGGCCGGCTCAATCGTCGTCTCCGCCGCGTCCGAGCTCCTCGAGCCCGTAGCCTTGGACCTTGCGAATCAAGTTGCGCCGACTGATACCGAGCGCCTCCGCGGTGCGCGTCTTGTTGCCACGGTTCTTCTTGAGCTCGTCGACGATCATCCGGCGCTCGAGCGCCTCCACCGCTTCGGGCAGGGTGGAACCGAGCGGCTCGGCGACGCGCGCCTCCACGCGCGGCGGGGGCGGCACGCTCGCGCCGCGGCGCTGCTTCCTCACGCTCGGGCTCAAGAGATCGACGTCGATCACGGGATCGTCGCCGCTCAACACCCACACGCGCTCCATCTCGTTCTCGAGCTCGCGCACGTTGCCAGGCCACTCGTGCGTCTCGAGCTGCTCGAGGGCGCGCGGAGTGAGCACCTTCTCGCGCCCGTCACGCCGGCCGAGGCGCTTGAGGAAGTGACCGACGAGGAGCGGGATGTCCGTCACCCGGTCGCGCAGCGGCGGGACCTTCAGGCTCACGACGTGGAGCCGGTAGTAGAGGTCCTCGCGGAACATCGCGTCCTTCACCATCTGCGTGAGGTCGCGGTTCGTCGCCGCGATGATGCGCACGTCGACCTTGCGCGTCTCGGTGCCGCCGACCGGCATGAACACGCCCTCCTGGAGCACGCGAAGGAGCTTGACCTGGAGCGCGGGCGACATGTCGCCCACCTCGTCCATGAAGAACGTGCCGCCGTCGGCCACCGAGAAGAGGCCCGGCTTGTCTGCCACCGCGCCGGTGAACGCGCCGCGCCGGTGTCCGAACAGCTCGCTCTCGAGGAGGTTATCGTTGAACGCGCTGCAGTTCGTAGCGACGAACGCCTTGTTGCCACGGCGAGACTGGTTGTGGATCGCGCGCGCGACGAGCTCCTTGCCGGTGCCGTTCTCGCCGAGCACCAGCACGGTCGCATCGCTGTTCTTGATGCGGTCGAGCATCTTGAACAGCGCCTTCATCGCGGAGCTGCCGCCGACGATCCCGGCGTAGGACTCGACCTCGCCGATGGGATCGTCGTCCCTCTCGCGCGTGAGCTCGCGATGCGCCGCCGCGAGCGCGCGCTGGGCGGACGACTCGGCGTCGTCGCCCCACACCTCGACGGCCAGCTGGCGTCCATCGGTCAGGGCGGCCTCCACCCGGGCTCGCTCCATCGTCGCCTCGCCGCTCATCTGCGCGCCGTTATGGCACAGCGGACGCCGTGGCTTCAACGTGAGTCGGCGGCCCGGCATCGTCCGGCGGACGTTTGGTCGCACCTCGGATCGAGACGACACGACGGACGGTCGCCCCGTCGAGGTCGAGGTCTAGAACGGTCGTTCGCCGGTGCTGCGGACGATCTCGCGGCGGAAGGAGCGGCGGAGATCGGTCGCCTCCCAGCCGAGCGCGGATCGATGGAGGACGTAGAAGCCGCCCGGCGTCTGCGGGCGGCCCTGGACCACCATGTCGTCGCATTCGAGGTGACCGGGTCGAACCTCGCGGCAGTGATAGTCGTCGTCCGACGCTCTCGCCGCGAGCGGGGCGAGCGCGGTGAGGATGCCGAGGGTGGCACCGAGGATCGGCGCGAGAAGGCCTCTTGCGTGGGTCATCGGGGGGAACGACGCCGCAGCCCCGCCGATCGGCTCACTCGTCCTCGGAGACGAACGAGGGCGGCGGCACCGTGCCGACGCGGCGCTCGATCAAGCCGGGCGCGAGCGCGGCCACGAACTCGTTGACGGGGCGCACGGTGATGTCGTCGACCGAGCCGCGCTGGAGCACCCGGCCGCCGTCGAGCACGAGCATCTGATCGGCGAACGCCGCCGCGTCGGCGGGATCGTGCGAGACGATGAGGGCGCGGAATCCGTAGCGCTCGAGCCACTCGGCGATGAACTCGCGCACCCGCGGGCGCGCGGTCGGATCGAGGGCGGAGAGCGGTTCGTCGAGCAAGAGGAGCTGCGGCTCCGCCGCCACCGCGCGCGCGAGCGCGACCCGTTGGCGTTGCCCGGCCGAGAGCTGCGCGGGCATCCGATCGGCGTGCTCGGCGACCCCGAGCTGACGCAACAGGCCCATCGCCCGCGGCTCGCGCACCGCGCGCTCGCGGATCGCGAACTCCACGTTGCCCCGCGCGCTGAGGTGCGGGAACAGCCCGTATCCCTCGGGCACGTACGCGACGCGGCGCTCCTCGGGCGGCAGATCGACGACCCCCGCGTCGTAGAGCGCGCGTCGATCGAGGACGACGCGCCCGCGATCGGGCGCATACGCGCCGAGGATCGCGCGGAGCAACGTGGTCTTGCCCGCCCCGTTGGGGCCCATGATCACGGTGACGCCCGCCGCCTCGAACGCGACCTCGAGCTCGAAGTCGCCGAGCCGGAGCCCGATGTCGACCTCGAGGCTCACGCGGTCCGCCGGGCACGCCAGCGCGCGCCCAATCCTTTGAGGGCCAGGAAGACCGCGAGCGCGACCGCCATCAACACGATCGCGAGCGCGCGGGCCGCGCCGAGGTCGCTCTCCATCGCGCCGTAGATCGCGATCGGCAACGTGCGCGTGACGCCCTCGAGGTTGCCCGCGAACATCAGCGTGGCGCCGAACTCGCCGAGCGCGCGCGCCCACGCCATCGCGAGCGAGGCGATCAGCGTCGGGCCGACGAGCGGCAACGCCACGCGCAGGAACACGCGCCCCGGCGTCGCGCCGAGGCTCCGCGCCGTCCACAAAAGCTCGGCGTCGATCTCGCGGAACGCCTCGGCCAACGGCAGGACGAAGAACGGGCTCGCCACGAACAGCTGCGCGAGGACCACCGCCGAGCGCGTAAACGGTATTTGCACGTTCCATGCAACGAGGAGGTCGGCCCACGGCGCGCTGCGACCGAACGCGGCGAGGAGCGCGACGCCGGCGACGGCCGGCGGCGTCACCGCAGGGAGCTGCATCGCGAGCTCGAGCCCGCGGCCGAGCGCGTCGTCGCGGCGCGAGAGGACCCACGCGGTGGGGACGCCGAGCACGAGGAGGAGCCCCACGGTGATCGCGGTCGTCCCGAGTGAGAGGCTCAATGCCTCGTAGAGCCCCGCCGCGCGCCCGAAGTCCGCGGGTCGCACGCTGAGGACCAGCGCGAAGGGCGGCAGCGCGACCAACCCCACGAGCGCCGCCGTCAGGCCCGCGCTCCCCAGCCCGAACGGGCCGACCGCGAACCGATCGGCCTTGCCCGCGCCTCTCCTCTTGCCGTCACCCGCGGACATCGCGTTCGGCGACGGAGGGTGCGCGCGGGCTCCGCCAAGAGCAAGCGCATGCCCGTCGCTCGTCGACGGTCCACTTCACCCTCCGCGCCCACGTCAGAGGATTCGTCCTCGTGCACGTGCAGGTACTCGTGGTCGTCCACGTACTCGTGGTCGTCCACGTACCCGACATCGCCACGGATCCGACGCTCGCTCGTGCGCGCTCCGCGCCCCGACCGCTCCCCGCCGCTGGGACCGGCGCTCCCGAAAATCGCGAGCCGCCGACGCCTCCTGTACGATCGTCGCGCGTGTCCCAGCGGCCCCCCCGCCATCGAAAGACCATGCCCGAGGTCGCGGAGCCGATCGGCGTCGACGGCCGTCCGCAGCCCGTGCTCGTGGTGCTCAATGGCGCGCAGGTCGGCCAACGGATCCGGCTCGAGCAACCCGCGTTGGTCGGACGCGATCCGGAGAGCGATCTGATGCTCTCCGATCCGTCGGTCTCATGGCATCACGCGCGGCTCGCGCCGTCGAAGGGCGATGCGGAGCGCTGGGAGCTCCTCCCGATCGATCCGACCCACCTCAATGATCGTCCGGTCGCCACGAGCGCCGCGCTCACCACCGACGATCGGATCACGCTCGGCAACGTGGTCCTGCGCTTCGAGGTGCACGGCCCGATCGAGCAGGCGTACGACCGCGCGATCCTCGAGCGGCTCAACACCGACGAGCTGACGGGGCTCTCGACGCGCCGGCAGTTCGACGAGCGCTTCGCGAGCATGCTCCAGGCCGCCGCGCGCCGAGGCGAGCCGGTGGGGCTCGCCGTGCTCGACGTGGACGGTCTCAAGACGATCAACGATCGGCTCGGACACCTCGCGGGCGCGCACGCGATCGGGGAGGTCGGCCGCACGCTCGGTCGCGCGCTCCACGAGCACGCGCTGGCCTGTCGGCTCGGCGGCGACGAATTCGCGGCCGCGATCCCGAACGCGGATCACGCCGTGACGCACGCGTTCGCCGAGCGGGTGCGCGCGGACCTCGAGGCGCGCGCCGTCCACTACGAAGGCGATGCGCTCGTCGTCCGTGTCTCGTGCGGGGTGAGCGCGTTCCCCTCCGACGGTCGGGAGCCCAAGGCGCTGTTCGCCGCCGCCGATCGCGCGATGTACGACGCGAAGCGCGCGGGCGGCAACCGCGTGAGCGTGACCCCGCGTGACGGCGGTGGCGATTCGGACTATTGAGGTCAGCCCGACCCGTCGGGGCGCCTCGTCATGGAAGCCCTCTACTTCATCGTGCTCGTGGGCGTGCTCATCTTCGTCCACGAGCTCGGTCACTTCATCTTCGCGAAGGCGTTCGGCGTCCGCGTCTTGAAGTTCAGTCTCGGCTTCGGACCGAAGATCGCGGGCTTTCGGCGCGGCGACACGGAGTACGTGATCGCGGCGTTCCCGCTCGGCGGGTACGTGAAGATGCTCGGCGAGAACAGCGGGGACGCCGTGCCGCCGAGCGAGCAGGCGCGCTCGTTCTCCAGCCAGCCGCTCTGGCGCCGGGTGATCATCGTGTTCGCGGGGCCCGCGATGAACCTCGCGTTCCCGCTCGTCCTCTACTTCGTGGTGTTCCTCGGCGACAGCCAGATGACGCCGGCCGTGATCGGGACGGTGTTCCCCGATCGCCCCGCCGACGGGCTGCTCGAGCCGGGGGATCGCGTCTTGCGCGCTGCAGGCGAGGACGTCACCACGTTCTACGAGCTCGGCCGGATCATCCACGCGCACCCCGAAGAGCCGGTGGAGCTCGTGATCGAGCGGCGCGGCGAGCGGCGCACCGTGTCGGTCACGCCGTTCCTCGCGCACGCGCACCGCCCGCTCGATCTCGTCGAGGAGGTCGGCCGCATCGGCATCAAGCCGCACCACCCGCTCGCGGTGATCGGCGTGATGTCGCCGAGCAGCCCCGCCGCCGCCGCGCGCCTCCGCACGTTCGATCGGATCGTCGCCGCGTCGGGGCGACCGATCGAGCGCTGGATCGATCTCGCGGACGCGATCGAGGACAACGGCGGCACGATGTTGCCGCTCACGTATCTGCGGCCGACGCGCGTGGAGAACGCGCTCGGCGGTCTCCTCGAGCTCGAGGTGTACGAGCCGCACGTGGCGACGCTCACGCCCGAGCCCGGACCGGGTAGCGGCCTCGTGCGCGCGGGGATCGAGCCGGTGGACCTCTATGTCAGCCAGGTCACCGCGCCGACGAGCAGCCGCGATCCGGCGCTCCGGCCCGGCGATCGTCTGGTCAGCGTGGATCGACGGCCGCTCCGGCTGTGGGCGACGTTCGTCGAGGACGTCGAGGCCACGCGCGGCCGCGTGCACGAGCTCGTATGGCGGCGCGGCGATCAGCTCGTCACCCGCCACTATCGGCTGCGCGGCGCGCGCTCGAGCAGCGGCGACGAGAACGATCAGCGCATCCACGTGATCGATCGCGACAGTGATCGCGTCGTCGCCACGCTGAGCCACTGGCGCCCGACCGTGCTGGACCCGCCGATCCCGAACCCCGCGCCGATCGCCTACGCGATCAGCCAGTCGATGCGCATGACCGGTGAGCTCGTCGAGATGACGGTGACGACGGTCGTGCGACTGATCCAGTTCCGCCTCCCGATGAACGCGATCGGCGGGCTCTTCAGCGTGTACGAGGCGACCGAGGCGGCGGCGCGCGAGGGCCCGCTCAACTACCTGAGCCTCATGGCGTTCCTCAGCGTGAACCTCGGCCTCATCAACCTGTTTCCGATCCCGATGCTCGACGGGGGCCACTTGTTGTTCTTCCTCTACGAGTCGGTCTCCCGGCGTCCGCTCGGCGCGCGCGTGCGCGGCGTCGCGTCGCTGGTGGGGCTGTTGTTGCTCTGCGCCCTCATGGCGCTCGCGTTCATCAACGACCTCGAGCGGCTATGGCCGCGCATCGTCGAGAGCTTCGGGGCGACGTGAGCGAAGACAAGCCACCGCGGCGCGAGCGGCGTCGCGAGCGAGGCGAGCAGAGGGGCCCCCGACCCACCGCGCGACGCGTGGCGACGCGCGTCCTCTTGCGGGTCGCGGAGGACGGCGCGTATGCGGCGCCCGCCCTCGACGGAGAGCTGAGCCGCGCGGGGCTCGGCGCGTCCGACACCGGCCTCGCGACCGAGATCGTGTACGGCACGCTGCGCGCGCTGCCGTCGATCGACGCGCGCCTCGATCGGCATCTCTCGCGCCCTTCGAAGACCGACCCGTGGCTCCGCGCCGCGCTCCGCGGCGGCGCGTATCAGCTCCTCCACCTCGAGCGCGTACCGCCCCATGCCGCCGTGTCGGAGACGGTCCGCGTCGTCAAGGAGGATCGCGGTCCGCGGCTCGCCGGCGTCGCGAACGCGGTGCTCCGCAAGATCGCGGCCGAGCGCCCGGATCATCCGACCCCTCCGCGCCGCGTGCACGCGCCCACCTGGATCGAGCGCGCGCTCGCCGACGGCCTCGGCTCGGAGCGGGCGGAGGCGCTGCTCACGAGCGACGGACCACCGCCGCTCGGTCTAAGGGTGACGCGCGGCGATCCCGGGGCCGCGCTCGAGGCGCTCCGCGCGGCGCGCCCCGACGCGACGTTCGAGGCGAGCGCGCTCGTCCCCGGCGCGATCCTCGCGCGCGGCGCCGGCGATCCGCGGGCGCTCCCTGGATACGCGGAAGGCACGTTGGCGGTGCAGGAGCTCGGTTCGCAGCGCGTCGCGCAGCAGCTCGGGGCGGAGCCCGGCGAGCGGATCGCGGACCTCTGCTGTGGGCACGGGACGAAGACGCTCTCGCTCGCGGCCGACGTCGGCGAGCGCGGATCCATCGACGCCGTCGACCTCTACGAAGAGAAGCTCGCCGCCCTCGAGGTCGAGCGCGCGCGCTTGGGGATCGATCCCGCGCGCGTCCGCACCCACGCCGTGGACTTGACCCGCGGCCTCGGTGGCCTGCCCGAGGGCGGGTTCGACCGCGTGCTCCTCGACGCGCCGTGCACCGGCCTCGGCACGGTGCGTCGCCGGCCCGAGCTCATGCTGCGTCTGCGCGAGGACGATCCCGCGCGGCTCGGCGAGCTCCAGCGCGCGCTCGCGGAGAACGCAAAACGCCTGGTCCGACCCGGCGGTGTCCTCCTCGTCGCGACGTGCTCGGGCACCCGCGCGGAGGGCGCCGCGCTCGCGGAGGCGATCGGCGGTGAGCTCGACGCGATCGGGCCCTGGCTCGGCGAGCCGATGGACGGCTACCAGACGATCCTCTGGCGCCGCGGGCCCGCCTGACGCGCGCCCGGGGTCCGTCCGCTCTCAGCGGAAATGCCGCTTGACTCCATGGGGGGACCAGCTAAGGTCCGCCGGCTTTTCGGGGCGTAGCGCAGTCTGGTAGCGCGCATGGTTCGGGACCATGAGGTCGGAGGTTCGAATCCTCTCGCCCCGACTGACCCGGTGAATCGACGGGTCGTTTCGTGAGAGCCCCCCGCGTGGGGGCTGACACTACGACCGGCGACGACGAGGCGAAGGGAGCCATGGCCAAGCCGATACCCGCCATCCGAGTCCTCGTCGTCGACGACGATCCGGCGATCTGCGACTACATGGAGACGTTCCTCGCGACGGACGGCTTCGACGTCACGACCGAGACGGATCCGACGCAGGTCGAAGAAGAAGTGAAGAAAGGCGGGTATCACCTCGTCGTTCTCGACCTGATGATGCCCAAGATGGACGGCATCGAGCTCCTGACCCGGCTCCGGAAGATCGACTCCGACGTCGCCGTCGTGATCTTCACCGGGTTCCCGTCGCTCGAGACGGCGGTGCAGTCGATCAAGCTCGACGCGGTCGACTACCTCAAGAAGCCTTTCAACCCCGAAGAGTTCCGCGAGGTGCTCGACCGGGTGATGAAGAAGAAGGGCCTCGTCCGGACGCCGGAAGAGAACCTGCATCGGTTCATCGGCGAGACGATCCGGGGCCTTCGCAAGGGCCGCACGCTGACGCTCAAGCAGATGTCCCGACGCACCGGCCTGTCGGTCTCGCTGCTCAGCCAGATCGAGCGCGCGGAGTCGAGCGCATCGATCAGCTCGCTCTACAAGATCGCTTCGGCGCTCGAGGTCCACATCGCCGACCTGTTCGGCGACTTCTGACGATGATCCGGGGGGACATCACGCGTTGGACGATCGGCTTGGCGCTCCTCGCGCTGTCGGTCGGGTGCTCCCACACGTGGTTCCAGTTCGACGTCAGCCAGAACGAGCTGAACTGGATCGCGAACGCGCAAGGCGCGTTGGCCGCGTCGGCGGGGAACCCGAACGCGCTCGCGCAGGTCGTCGATCTCCAAGGTCGGCGTGGCGCAGAGACGCTGATCGCGGGCATGACGGTAGAGAGCACGGAGGCGGACCGCCAATACGATCAGCTCGCGCACGCGCTCTACCTCGGCCTGATCGGCGACCTCGACGATCCGGCGGCGGCGCTCTCGAGCGACACGAACATGATGGCGGCGCGCGTCGCCCAGCGCGTGGCGGCGAGCGGGCTGAACCAGATGGGCCTCGGGATGATCGGCAACCTCGTCGGTCAGTTCGCGGACAACGACGGCCAGCGCCTGAATGAGATGAGCGCGAGCCTCGCCCGCGGACAGATCGGCACGTGCCGCGAGGGCGACGTCATCGTCAGCTACAACGCGGGGATCCTCGGCCACATCCACACCGACCTCGCCGACAACGATCCGACCTACCAGGCGTGGCGCGATCGGGTGCGCGCGATCCACCTCGTGCGATTCACGTGCGCGACCGGGCACGTGCTCGTGGTGATGACGCGCAACCGCGACGAACAGGGCCTGCGCGTGATCGGCTGGCACTTCATGACGCCGCAGCAGTGGCAGTCGCTCGAGCCCCAGCTCCGCCAGGCGTTCGACCTGCCGAGCTGAGTCGCGGCTACGGGCCGCACGATCGTCACGGGCGATCGGTCCCGCCTGAGGCGAGCGTCGCCAACGCGACGAGACGCGATTGCGTTCCCACGCGCTGGAGCGATCCCTGCACGCAGACAGCGTCTCCAACGAAAGGAGCGAACATGCTGACGATCACCAACCGCGATGGCCGGCTCGTCGAGATGCGGGCGGCGGGGACCCTCGAGCGCGCCGACTACGACCGCGTCGTCCCCCAACTCGAGGCCGCCGCAGAGAGCGGCGACCTGCGGCTCTTGGTCCAGCTCGAGGACTTCCGAGGCTGGACGCCGCGGGCCCTCGTCGAGGACCTCCGCTACGACCTCAAGCACCACGACGACTTCTCGAAGGTCGCGATCGTGGGCGAGAAGAAGCTGGAGGAGTGGGGCACCCAGTTGTCCAAGCCGTTCTTCTCCGGCGAGATGAAGTTCTTCGAGGATCTCCCCAAGGCGCGCGCCTGGATCCAAGCCTGAGCCGCCACGCCCTCACGAGGGCGGTGGCTCGCGCCCGAGGAGCTGCTCGAGCCTCGCTCGCGCGGCCGCATCCTCGGGTGCGCGCTCCACCCACGCGCGCATCACTCGAACGGCTTCGTCGCGCTGCCCCGCCGCCGCCGCGCGCTCGGCGCGTGCCCTCGCGCGGGCACGCGCGTCGAGGCCGTCCGGCTCGGGATCGCCCGGCTCGGGATCGTCCGGCTCGGGATCGATGGTGACCCAGAGCCGAGCGCTGTCCGCGAACCGGCCCGCGCGATCCAACGCGCCCGCGCGATCGACCGCGAAGGCCTCACCCGCGAGCGCCTGCAACGCACCTTCCACATCTCCATCCGCCTCGCGCGCCGACGCGAGCGCGCGCGCCAGCCGCGGGTCGTCGCCACGCGTCCTCGCGCGCGCGAGGACCTCGGCGGCGCGCGCGGGCAGACCGGCATCGCGCAGCACGTCGGCCAACGCGATCGGCGCGTCGGGCCACGCCCCGGTACCCGGTCCGATCGCTGACAGCACCGTGGCCGCTCGACCCCGATCCCCCATCGCGGCGAGCGCTCGGCCGATCGCGAGCTGCGCGCGCGGGCCGCCCTCCCCGCGGGCCGCGACCTCCGCCAGGTCGCGCGCGCGGGCGGGATCACCGATCGCGAGGTACCCATCCGCGACCCGCAAGAGCTCTTCCGGTCCCTCGGGCATCCATCCGCCGAGCAGCGTCGCCGCGTCGTCGTAGCGGCGCGCCGCGATCAGCGCGTCCAAGCGGAGCTCGCGGTTCGTCTCGTCGTCGGGGAGCGCGGCCAAGAGGCGCGCCGCGATCTCGGGTCGGTCGTGCGCGAGCGCGACCCGAGCCGCCTCGCGCACCTCGTCCGCCCGCGCCGGCGCGACCTCGAGGAGCGCGCGCACCGCCTCCATCGCGGCGTGCGGATCCCCGCTCTCGATCGCGAGCGCGAGGCGAGCCCGCGCCGCACCGGGACCGCGCGCGTGCACCGCGTAGCGCTCGAGGACCGCGTCCGCTTCCTCCGCCCGCGCTCGGCGACGCAGCAGCTCGGCGAGGGCCAACACCGGCGCGTCCGACTCCGGCGCCCCGGCCGAGGCGCGCTCGTAGGCGCTCTCCGCGTCATCCCACCGCTCGTGCCGCTCGGCGATCGCGCCGCGCGCGAGGAGCACCGGCTCGCTCTCGTGGTCGCGCGCCTCCGCCTCGTCGAGGAGCGACAACGCCTGTTGTTCTTGTCCGAGCCGGTCCCGCACGTCGGCGAGACGCGCCACGAGGTATGGGTCCCCCGCGCTGCCCGACCGCGCCGCCTCGTACTCGCGCGCCGCTGCGCGCAGGTCGCCCGACGCCACCGCGAGCTCGCCGCGGATGAAGTGCTCGTAGGACTCCGGCGGGATGTACACGCCCGCGCGCGCGTGCCCACCGACCGTCCGCGTGATCGGATAGCCGCCGCCGATCCCGCCGCAGCCCACGAGGGTGCCCAGCGCGGCGAGGAGCGCGACGGACCGACCCGCCGGAGCCGTCCGCGCGCCGAGCTGCTCGCACTCACGCAATGCGTGCCCGACGCGGGATCAGGGCCGGCAGCGGGTGACCGCGGCCGGGCGACAGTTGACCTCGATGGTGGCGCGCGCGCCCTCCATCGTGAGCGGCAGCGGCCACTGGGTGAGGAAGAGACGCTCGTCGCCGATCACCTCGCCGGCGCGCTCCGCGACCACGGTGACGAGCGGCGCCGGGGTACGCGACTGCGAGTCTTGGCTGATCTCGCAGTCACGTCCCTCGTCGTTGCACGCGAGCACCGCGCTCCACATCTCGAAGTCGAACGTGGACGTGCCATCCCCGTTGTCGAGCGAGCGCGACGCGACGTGCGCGCCTTGGACGTCGATCTCCAGCGTGCCGTCGGTCGCGACGTCGTACGTGATCGGCCCGCTGTCGCTGATCGTCCCGTTCTCGTCGAACGTCAGCGGCGCGACGAGCTGCATGAAGTGCTCGTCGGTGCCCTGGGGCGTGATGTTGATGTTGAGCAGCGAGATGATGGTGGGATCGATCGCGATGAAGCGGATGCCGAGGGTGAACGGCTGGGGCGGCGGGATCTCGTCGCCGCCGCACCCGACGAGCGCGCTCGCGGCGAGCGTGGACGCGAAGAGGAGCGCGATGGTGCGACGCATCAGAACATCCCTCCTTCGATCATCGGCAGCGGCACGCCGGTGCGCGGCAGCGACGTATCCTGCGGGCCGCTCGAGCCGGCGACGATCCCGATCACGATGATGCCGCCGATCACGAGCAGCGCACCCGCGCCGATCAGCGTCCAGAACCACCACTCCTCGGTGATCGGTCGCTCGAACACCGCGTTGTCATCGCGCTGGCCTCCGCCACCCTGCGCGGCGACCGTCTCCGGCGTGAGGGAGTGCAGCGTGACGTCCACCCGTCCGCTGTCGCCCGGCGCGACCTGGGTGCGGCGCTGCTGCGCGGCGTAGCCGTCGAGCGTGACCGACACCTCGTGGAACCCGCTCGCTACGGTGACCGGCGCGACCGGCGAGTTGCCGATCGAGATGCCGTCGATCGAGACAGCCGCGCCATCGAGGTTGACGGTCACGAGGATCGTCGGGTCGGGCGGCGGCGGCGAGGGCATCTGGGCGACGATCGCGTCGAGCACCGGGAGCAACGCCTCGCTCGGCTCCTGCGTCGCGGTGATCGGCGTCTCGATCGGCTCGCCGCGCACCGTGCCGCTCACCGGATCGCGCAGCTGGATGCTCAGCGTGTGGCGCGAGCCGCGGCGCGTGAGGGTCGCGAACACGCCGGCCGCGGCCCCCGCCTCGGCGAGCACACCGCCGTAGCACGCGTCGTCCGAGCACGCGGCGAAGCGCTCGAGGACCGGCGCAGCGCCGAGCGCGTGCACCTCGCGGCGACCGGCCGGCGCGGCGAGCGCCTGCACCAACGCGGACGAGACGGCGGTGACGCGATCGTCGGAGATGCCACGGCCTTCCGCGCGGGCCACCACCATGATCGGCGCGGGCGGCGGCGGATCGAGCGTGCGCGGCGGCGCGGGGCGCTCCATCCGAGGGGCTGCGATCGCTTGCTGCGGCGGCGCCTCCGCGTCCTCGCCGGCCGGCGGCGGCGTCTCCTCGTCGTCCTGTGCGGACGCGAGGGGTGCGGCAAACCACGCCGAGAGCGCGACGCCGAGCAGCATCGCGCGGAGGGTCGTGCGCCAACGGCGCATCGGGAGGGGCTCGCTCGACATGGCGCGGACGATAGCAGCCCGGGGCCGCGCTGACAGCGACGGCGGACGTCGGCGGGGTGGGCGTTGTACGCCCGGTACGGAATCAGTAGGATGCCGACCGTCGCGCCGCCGGGTGCGACCGAGACCCTTCTACCGCGCCCTAGGGAGCACGAGCTCAATGAGCGACCACCACAACGAAGCCGGGCAGGCCAAGTTCCTCGACACCTTCCCCACGTGGCTCCGCAGCCTCGGCGATGACGCCGAGAAGCTCGCGGCGGTCCTCGCCGCCGAGGGCGTCGGCAAGGATGCCCGCGAGGCGGTCGCCGGCGGGCTCAACTATCTCTTCAAGTCGCTCGATCTGATCCCCGACGGGATCGACGACATCGGCTACCTCGACGACGCGTTCGTGCTCCGCGTCGCCGCCGATCTCGCGGCGCAAGACGACTCGGCCTCGGACGCGATGAACGACATCGCGACGCTCGCCAACGACTGCGAGCTGATCCGCGAGTTCCTCGGCACCGACTACGATCGTCTCGAGTCATACGTGAAGGGCCTGCGCAAGGGCGCGGCGCGCGGGCGCGCGGTGGCGGACATCCTCAGCGACAGCGCCATCCAGGATGAGCTCCTCTCCGACGTGCGCGGCTTCTCGGGCAGCTATCAGTCGCCGTCGTTCGCGCGCGAAGAGAAGAACCTGATCAAGCTGCGCGCGTTCTTCGACGCGAAGCTCCCGAAGTAGGCGTCCTCCCCCGCCGACGCTGTAACGAGCGACCCCCGGTGGCCGTGATGGCCTGGCTGGGGTAGTACGCCGCCCGACCCCTTTGGACCTACGTCCCTCGCGGACGCATGCCCTTTCGCCCGAGGTTTCGATGAGCCCTATCGCGATGACGCTCGTGTTCCTGTTCTTCGGGGGCGCCCTCGCCTACTCGCTCACGCGAAGGTGGCGGCTGCTCCTGGTCGGCGCGCCCGAACCGCGCTTCTCGTTGGACTCCTTCTCCGGCATCCGCGAGCGCATCGACCTCGTGCTGCGCTACGCGCTCGTGCAAGAGAAGATGCCGAAAAACGAGCGCTATCGACTCGCCGGCCTCGCGCACATCGGAATCTTCGTTGCGTTCAACGTGCTGCTCGTGAACAGCGTGTTGCTCTGGGTCCGCGGGTACGATCCGTCGTTCGACTTCTGGGGCCTGCTCTCGCGCACGTCGCCGATCGGTTGGATCTACTCGGTGACCAAGGAGCTCGCCGCGTTCGCCGCCATCGTCGGCGCCGGCTACTTCGTGTACCTGCGCGTCGGCCCCAAGCCGCGTCGGATGTCGTTCGGGTTCGAAGGCCTTTTGATCCTCTTCATCATCATCACGATGATGCTCGCCGATTACCTCTACGTCGGCGGCACGCTCGCACGCGAGGCGCACGCGACCGGAGAGAACAGCGTCGCGTGGAGCTGGTTCGAGCCGTTCGGCTCGCTGATGGGCATGGGCGTGGTGCGGACGAGCAGCGGGACTACCGCGTTCCTCCAGCACCTCGGCTTCTGGTACCACGCGGTGTGGGTGCTCGCGTTCGCGAACCTGCTCCCGTACAGCAAGCACTTCCACGTCATCACGGTGCTCCCGAACATCTTCGCGGGCGACACCGGCGAGCCGGGCAAGCTGCCCGACGTCACGGACATCGAGGGCAAGCTCGAGCGCGGCGAGGCGACGGGGATCAAGATGCCCGCCGACCTCACGTGGAAGCACATCCTCGACCTCTACACGTGCACGGAGTGTGGACGGTGCAGCGACAACTGCCCCGCGTACACGACCGACAAGCAGCTCTCGCCGAAGCACCTCACGCTCGCGCTACGCGACCACCTCTACGACGTGGAGCCGCTCTACATCGACACCGGCGGCATCGAGCGCCCCGACACCCGGCCGAAGGACGGCGAAGAGCTCGAGGTACACGGCAGGCCGCCCGACGGCTACCGGCGCAGCCTCGAGGACGTCGAGCTGATCGGCGACCTCATCGACCCGGCCGTGATCTGGGCGTGCACGACGTGCCGCGCCTGCGAGGAGCAGTGCCCCGTCAACATCTCGTACGTCGACAAGATCGTCGGGATGCGGCGGTCGGAGTACATGGACAAGGACAAGTACCCGCGCGACCTCGGCAAGATGTTCAACGCGCTCGAGACGAACGGGAACCCCTGGAACCTGCCGGCGATGGACCGCGGCAACTGGGCGAGCGAGCTCGACTTCGAGGTCCCGCTGGTCGGGGACCGCCCGAAGGCCGAGGTGCTCTACTGGGTCGGCTGCGCGGCGAACTACGACGACCAGGCGAAGAAGGTCGCACGTTCGTTCGCGAGCCTCATGCACCACGCGGGCGTCGACTTCGCCATCATGGGCGGCGACGCGACGTGCACGGGCGACCCGGCGCGGCGCGCCGGCAACGAGCTCCTCTTCCAGATGCTCGCGCAGCAGAACGTCGAAGCGCTCAACGGTCACGGCGCGTCGAACAAGACGGTCGTCACCGCGTGTCCGCACTGCTTCAACACGCTCGCGAACGAGTACGGGGCGTTCGGCGGTAGCTACCAGGTGAAGCACCACACCGAGATGTTGCGCGACCTGATCGACGAGGGACGCCTCGAGCCGAAGCAACGCGTCTCGCTCAAGGTGAGCTACCACGACAGCTGCTACCTCGGCCGCTACAACGACGTCTACGACGCGCCCCGCGAGATCCTCGAGGCGATCCCCGGCGTGACCCTCACCGAGCCGGAGTATTGGAACCGCGAGCGCGGGCTCTGCTGCGGAGCCGGCGGCGCGCAGATGTGGAAGGAAGAAGAGGAGCCGCAGCACGGCAAGGAGCCGCAGCGCGTCAACAACAAGCGCACCCTCCAGCTCCTCGACACCGGCGCCGACGCGATCGCCTCCGCGTGTCCGTTCTGCATGACGATGCTGAGCGACGGCATCAAGGCGCACGAGCGCGAGGAGAGCGTCAAGCAGCTCGACGTCGCGCAGATCCTCGAGCGGTCGGTGGATCCCAAGAAGACGGCGCCGATCGTGGCGGCGCGAGACGAAGACTGAGGTTCTGCGGATCGCGGGTGACGGTCGACGGTCGACGGGTGACGGTCGACGGTCGACGGTCGACGGTCGACGGTCGACGGTCGACGGGTGACGGGTGACGGGTGACGGTCGCGGATGAAGGGCGACGGTCGCGGTCGACGAATGATGTCGACGGTCACGGGCTGTGCAACCGGAACATGGGTGACGGCGACGTCAGCGTGTCGTGCACGTCCTCGTGCACGTGCACGTACTCGTGCACGTCCACGTACACGAACGGACGACGGTCTAGCTGCTCGGCCACCATCGCGGGGACGGTCGATGGGTGACGGTCGACGGATGACGGATGACGGTCGACGGTCGACGGTCGACGGATGACGGTCGACGGATCACGGTCGACGGATGACGCGCGCGGAGCGGGGGCTCCGGAGCGCACCATCCACGCGACGCGCCCCGACCTGAGTTGGATCCAAGCGAAGGGTGCGAACGGACGCTCGACGCTCGAGTCAGATAAGCCCGCACGGGAACGAGAAGTCGACCATCGCGTCGGGGTCCGCGCGGATCGTCTCGCAGGTGCTCGGGCAGAGCTCGAGGTGGTCGCCGGCGAGGTAGAAGCCGCCGTCGGCGCACGCGTCCATGCTCTCCACGTAGTCGTAGCCGATTGGCTCTCCGCCACCGCCGGGCTGGTAGCGGAGCTGGGCGCGGGGGATGTCGAGCGAGATGTCTGGGCCCTCCGGCACTTCGAGTGAGCACGGCACGCTCGCTTGCGTGATCGACTCGTCGGCGATCGCCTGGAAGAGCGCGTCGTAGTCGGGCGCGGCGACGCCGAGGCGGAGTCCGCCCGTCGTGATCGCGCCTTCCTGGGTATTCTGACAGGACGTGAAGCCGCCATAGCTCCCGCGGCCTGCCGGCGGATCGCCGGAGCTCCACGGAGTGGTCGGCGGAGCTCCGAGCGCGACGTTGCCGATCATGTTGTAGACGAAGTTGCGTTCGTCACCGACGACGAAGGCGCCAGCGCCGTTCATCGCGAGCGCGTCCTCGAACGCCGCGAACGAGCCCGCCTCGCTCTCGCAATCGGTCGCGCTCAGGAAGACTTTGAACGCGTCGGGCCGCAGTCGGTCGAGGTAGCGCGAGAGGTAGCTTGCGTCGCTGAAGAACACGTACCCGCCGCCGCCCGCCGAGTAGCCGCCCGGCACGTGGAAGTAGCGCTCCGCGGACTCGGAGAGCGGCGGTCCGATCGACGTGTTCGCGCTCAGGAGGATGACCTGATAGTCGACGCCGGCCGCCTCGAGGATCGCAACGAGGTTGTCGCTGATCGAGCTCGAGACCTTACGCCGAGCGGAGTCGAACGAGCCTCCGTCGTCCACCCAGATGATGATGTCGATCGGGCGCTGTGAGGTCTGCGCCTCGAGGTGCACGTCCGCGCACGACGCGTCGGGAACGAACGCGTCGATCGCCGCCGGACCTGCGTCCACCGCCGTCGAGCTCGCGTCACGGGCGGGCGGCCCCGCGTCGTGCGGCGGAACCGCTGGGCCTGCGGCGGTGCATCCCGCGAGCGCGAGCATCGTCAGGGAACGAACGTTCGAGACCGTCGACATGTGGTGCTCACCCCTTCGAGCCACGACGCATCGCAACCTGCGTGCCGGAGCGGCGGCGCCCACCCTCGTGGCGGCGGAACATCCGGAGCGCCGCGGACCAGGTCCGCGTCGCGAGATCGGGCGGAGACTGTCGACTCCACCGGCGCGATCGACGCGCTGCCTTTCGCGCGCGAGTCCGTCGAGCGAGTGGAACGACGGTCATGGCATCGTATCCCCCATGCGCATCGTCGTCGGGTTGGCTCTCGCGGGTCTGGTCGTCGCGTGCGACAACGGCTCCGGGTCGGGGGCGTCCTCGCCCGACCCGCATCCCGCGCCGAGCCCGGAGCGCGAGACCACCCCGCCGCCGGACCCCGAAGGAGCCGAGGCGCGAGCGGAGACCGACCCCGACGAACCGATGAGCGAGGAGCTCGATCTCCTCGAGCACGTGGCGACCGACCTCGCGGTCTCGAGCGCGTACCGCGATCGCGCATCGCAGATCGCGGCCCTCGTCGACGGCGATCTCGAGACCGCGTGGAACTCGCGCAGCGACGATCTCGTCGGCGCGTGGATCGAGGTGAGGATCCCGACCGGGGCGCAGGTGACCGGGCTCGAGATGACGTCCGGGTTCACGCATCGCACGGCGCGCGCCGATCTGTTCACCGGAAACCATCGTGTCACGCGGGTCCGGGTCACGCGCGACGGCGCCGAGGTCGGCGTCTACCCGCTCGATCCGGAGAGCCGGGAGATGCAGCGGATCTCGGTCGCGGGCGCGAGCGGAGTGTACCGCGTCACCGTCGACGAGACGCAGCCGGGCACGAACGCGTCGTGGCGAGAGATCTGCATCTCGGAGCTGCGGGTGCTCGGGCGCGCGCCCACCGCGATGATCGGCGATCGGTACCCGCGGCTCGCCATGGTACAGCTGCCGGCGCCGCGGAGCGACGCGCCTCCCGATCGCGCTGCCGTGCTCGCGGCGCACCCGCGCGCGGTCGTCGCGTTCGAGCGCGCGTGGTGGGAGTACGAGATGGGCGAGCGCAGGCGCGACGCGACGACGGGCGGCCCCGAAGAGGACGACGCACAGCAGGTCCACGATCTGCGACGGCAGCGGCAGAGCGCGCTCGAGCCGGTCGCCGCGTACGTGGAGTCCGTCGACGCAGCGCTCGGCGACGCGATCCGGCGTCGCATCGCGCACCCGCACACGATCGAGATCGGGCTCGGCCGCGACGCCGAGCGGCGCCGCTACGCGGGCGAAGACCTCGACGCGGCGGCGCGCGCGTTCGACGCGATCAGCGCGTTCGTCGAGGTCGACGCAGCGCGCTGCCGCTGGGCTCGCGCGCACGCCGGCTTGCGCACGCTCCGCCTCGAGAACGGCGCCAACGCGACGTGGTACCTCCTCGAGTACGAGGCGGAGTTCGGCGAGGAGGCCGGCGGCTCGGGCCGCCGCCAGGATCGCATCGACACCTTGCGCACCACGCTCGGCGAGATCGGCCGGTCGTGGTCGTCGAACAGCGCGGGCATGGAGCCGCGCCTGCGCCGAATCGATCGCACGCTCCTCCCCGAGCAGGCGTCCGACTTCGACGCGCTCTATGCCGCGCTCGACACCGCGCACACAGCCTGCGGGTGGCGCTGACGGATCGGTCGACGGCTCAGGCGACCGAGAGCGCGAGCGCGAGCTGCGCGAAGAAGTAGAGCGGCAGCCCCCAGGCGCGGTTGAGGAACGACTTCTGCACGAAACGTTGTCTCGCCACCGCGAGGTCGCTGAGGAAGAAACCGATCGCGCCGAGGAGCACCCGGAGATCCGGGGCGCGTCCGTAGGTGCCGACCGCGAACGCGACCATGCTCGTGATGACGGCGACGTATGCGATCACCGGGAGCCGCATCTTCGCGTCCACGTGCGGCCACAACCAACGCAGGATCGGGACGATCGCGACGCCGAGGGCGGGGACCGAGAGGAGCATCCAGCTCGTGGCCACGCCGCGCATCGCGAACGCGATCGCGTAGCCGAGGTGGCCGATGAGGAACACGACGAGCCCGGCGAGGAACATCTTCTTGTCCTCGCTCAAGAGCAGCACGTCGCCGAGCGCGGCGAAGCACAGCCCGACGAAGAGCGCGATGCCGTAGGCCGTCCCGAGCGCCCCGGACGCGAGCGCGGCGGCGAGGAAGATCGCGGCCGCGGTCGGCTTCGCGATCCGCTCGAGCCACTTCCGCTCGGTCTTGCTCGCGAAGAGGAGGATCCCCACCGCGACGGCCATCGCCACGACGAACGCGATCGTCATTCTTCGCGCGCGGGAGCGTCGGGCTTGTTGCGAAGCTTCTCGAGCATCGCACCGAATGTGGCGGCGCGCTCCGGCGGGGGCGGGAGCTCGTCCAGGCTCATCTCGGCGAGCACCGCGGGTGCCGCGCCATCGCCGCCGCCGAGCAGAAGCACGCGATCACCGAGCTGGACGAGGTAGAGCGAGCGGCGCGCGTCGAGCGTCACGCGCTCCAGCACTTTGACGCGCTGGCCAGAGACGAGCACGCCGCGCTTCTGCGCCCAGCGCAGCACCGTCCACGCGAGGATCGACACCGCCGCGAGCGCGACGAGCGTCTGCAGGAGCGCGACGCCGTAGCCACCGGGGAGATCGCTCTGGAGGAGGAACACGGCGCGGTCACTCTGCCACATGTCGCTCTCGCGTCCGATCGCGATCCGAGGGCAGAAGTCGGGGCAGGAGCAGTCGGGCGGTCGGCGGTCGGGGCGGTCGGGGCGGTCGGGGCAGCGGCAGGGGCAGGGGCAGGGGCAGGGGCAGGGGCAGGGGCAAGGGTTGTTGCGATCGCTCAGTAGCGCGGGACGTCCGGGTCGATATGCATCGACCAGGCCTCGATGCCGCCCTGCATGTTGTGCACGTCGGTGAAGCCCATCGCCAACGCGTGTTGCGCGGCGTGCTGCGAGCGGCTGCCGCGATGGCAGTAGAAGACGATCGTCTGCGCGCGGTCCAGCTCCTCGAGCTGCTGACGGAATGCGTCGTCGAGCATGACGCTCGGCTCGATCTTCGCGGTCGCGCGCTCCGCGTCGGTGCGGACGTCGATCAACAGGTGCGGCTTGCCCTCGTCCATCCAGCTCTTGAGCTCGTCGACCGTGAGCTGGTTCACCATCGCCGGCTTGCTCGGGAGGTCGACCTTGAAGCCGGCCTGGCCGCCGCGCTCGACGAAGTCGATCCGCGCGCCGTTCGCGCGCCGCGCGCTGCTCCGCGTCATCACGAGATCGAGCTCGCCCATGTCGATCACGACGTCGCCGGGACGCACCTGATCGAGATCGAGGAGCGGCTCCCAGTTCGAGCCGATCGTGAGGCGCACCACCGGCTCCTCGCTGTCGCCCTCGACCTCCCAGAAGCGCAGGAACGCGGCCTCGGCCGGCTTGGTGAGCTCGACCTCGGGCGGCGCCATCTCGATGCGCTCGGTGCCGAGCACCTGCGCGAGCTCGCCGGTCTTCGTCATCTCGTGGATGATGTCCGAGCCGCCGACGAACTTCGCTTGCACGTAGAGCTGCGGGATCGTCGGCCAGTTGGAGAACGTCTTGATGCCTTCGCGGATCCGCGGGTCGGCGAGGACGTTCACCGTCGCGTAGTCCTCGAGGTACTCGTCGAGGATGTCGCAGACGCGCGCGGAGAAGCCGCATTGCGGGGCACCGCGCGTGCCCTTCATGAACAGGACGACCGCATGCTCGTTCACGATCCGCTCGATGTCGGCCTCTACGCTCATGCCGGATAAGGAACCACGAGCGGATCCCGCTGGCAATCCGAGGGGGCCGCGGAGGCCCCGAAATCGGTCCGAAACGGGGGAGCGAGCCGGGTCGGACGCGGCGGCGGCGCGATCCGTCGCCCGCCCGGACGGCGCCTCACGGGAGACACGGGGGCGAGGCCCGTCACTCGAGAGGACACACGTGCGCGCCGCTCGCACGCTGGGTGGCGACGGCACGCCGGGTGCGTAGCGCCGACGCGCGATGGTCCGTTCCGTTGTTCCCCTCGTGTTCACCTCGCTCCTCGCCGCGGGGTGCGTCGGCGATCTGTGGCTCGACGCGCCCGGCTCGTCGCGACCCGAGGTGTCCTTCGACGCGGCGCGTCGAGACGCGGGCGGCGTCGCGCCGATCGGGCTCGACGCGGGGACGCCGAGCGGGGGCGACGAGTGTGGTGATCTGCGCGGAGCGAGCAGCGCCGTCTACTACGGGACGCCCTCGCCGAGCCACCTCCCGCTCCGCGCGGGTCAGGTGCTCGCGGTCGCATCGTTCAACGGGTGCAGCGGGCTGCTCGTCGCGCCGCGCTGGGTGCTCTCCGCGCGGCACTGCATGCTCCGCGCCGGGAGCACCGCGTGCTTCGATCGGCAGGCCCGAGACCCGCGCATCTGTATCGATGCGGTCGCCGCCCATCACGAGCCGAGCGGTGGCGATCTCACCCTGCTCGAGCTCGAGGTCGACGTGTCCACGCGCCTTGCCGAGATCGAACCTGTCCCGATCACCTACGAGGACGTCGACGCGTCGTGGGTCGGTAGGACGGTGGAGGCGGGCGGCTAC
Organism: Sandaracinaceae bacterium; assembly: GCA_050186575.1. Classification (GTDB taxonomy): domain Bacteria; phylum Myxococcota_A; class Polyangia; order Polyangiales; family Sandaracinaceae; genus JAUHXR01. The sequence continues at coordinate 218,069 of JBFWYI010000005.1, forward strand.
GGCCAGCAGGAGGACGGCGGGTTCAACGAGCGCGAGTTCGTGACGAACGAGATCTCCGACCTCGAGGGCGATGGCATCGTGGTCGATGGCCACGGTGATCGAGGCGTCTGTCGCGGCGACTCCGGCGGACCGCTGATGGCGGTGGCGAGCGACGGCTCGGCGCGCAGCGTGGGCGCGGTGCACGGCGGGGACGGCACGTGCACCTACGTCGCGAGCTTCACGCGCGTCGATCTCTATCGCGACTGGATCGAGTCGCGGATCGGCCCGACGCCGGGGCCGGGTCCCGAGCCGTGCGGCGACGTGACGGCCGAGGGGCGCTGCGAAGCGGGGAGCGCCCTCTATTGCGAGGGCGGCGGGCTCGCGCGCGACACGTGCAGCGGCGCGTGCGGTTGGGACCCGGCGGCGTCGGGCTACCGCTGCCTGGATGGGAGCGATCCGTGTGAGGGCATCACGGCGCGAGGCCGCTGCGACGGCGCGATCGCGCGGTGGTGCGATCGCGGCGTGATCCGGATGCGCGACTGCGGCGCGTGCAGACAGGCGTGCCGCGAGGACACGCCCGTCGGCGCCTACTGCGAGTGACCGACGGGCACCGGCTCGATGGCGGCGCTCTCGGAGCTGTCCGCGAACGTGCGCGCGCCGAGCACGACCACCGCCGCCCACGTCAGATCCGCGAGCAAGAGATGGACGAGCTGCATCCACACCGGCGCGAGGAGCGCGAGGTTCACGAAGCCGCCCGCGATCTGTGCGCACACCAGGACGACGACCACCTGCGCGGCCCCGCGCGCGTCGGGGCGGCGCATCGCGGTGACCGTCGCGGCCACGAGGATCACGACGGCGCTGATCGCGGCGGTGATCGGGTGCCACACGCGCAGGCGCACGAGGAAGTGGGCCGTCGCCTCGAAGTCGCGCGCGATGCCCTCGCCGAGGCTGCCCGAGGGAAAGAGCGTGTCGCCGAGCGCGGTGACCGCGCCGCTCACCCCGACGACGAGGAGCGCGAGCGCGCCGATCACGATCGGCCAGCCCACGGGATCCCAGCGTGGGCGCGCGACCTTCTCCGGCGCGTACACCACCGCGAGCGTGAGCGCCCCGATCAGGAGAAACGTGTTGACGAGGTGGGCGCCCATCCAATAGACGCGCGCCACGGACTCGTCGTGCGCGACATACTCGAAGAGGACGAGGCCGGCGCCGACGGCCGCCTCGAGGAGGATGAACACGAGCGAGAGCACGCTCGCCGCGCGCATCGGGTGGCGCTTCGGTCGCGCGGTGAACGCGAGGGCGACCAGGCCGATCACCAAGAGGAGCGCGACGCCGCTCGTCGCGCGATGGGTGAGCTCGATCAGCGTCTCGACGCTCGGGTCGCGCGGCACCACCTCGCCGTTGCAGAGCGGCCAGTGCGCCCCGCAGCCTGCGCCGGATCCCGTCGCGCGCACGAACGCGCCCCACGCGATGACCGCGAGGTTGGCGAGCAAGACCCCGACGGCGTACCGGCGCAACACGGAGCGGGGACGTAGTCCGAAGGCTCTGTGCCGGCAAGGGTCTCTGCCGGGTGCGGAGGACGGGAACGGGGGAAGGAGGACGGGGGAAGGAGGACGGGGGAAGGAGGACGGGGGAAGGAGGACGGGGGAAGGAGGACGGGGGAAGGAGGACGGGGGAAGGAAGGACGGGGGAAGGAGGACGGGGGAAGGAAGACGGGCGACGGCTCCGGACGCGGTCGAGCCCCGCAGCGATTGTGAGCGCACGGCGTACTCTGCGATGCTCCGCGCGTGATGGCTGTCTCGTTCGGCCTCGAGACGCTCCCGCTACCCAGCGACCTCCGCCCCGGCTGGCTCGAGCAATAGTCGTTGCGCGTGGACCGCGCCATGATCGTCACGCGGGGGACCGCGAGCCTGAGCGCACCGATCCTCGCCGGGATCGCGATCGCGACGCTCGAGCTCGTTCGCGTGCCGGGGCTCGCGTCCGACCGCATCGCGCGCGGCGAGCTCGAGCTCGTGCTGAGCGCGGCGCGCACCTTCGTCGGTCCCGCGCTGCTCGTCGCGGTGGCGCTCGGGTTGGCCGCCGCGACGCCGTCGCTCCCGACGAGCCGACGGAGGTGGGCGCGGGCGGCCTCGATCGGGATCGGGATCGGACTGGCCGCGCTCGCGCGCGAGGGTCTCCTCCGATACGGACCGTTCGCGTGGAGCGTGCCCGCCACGCTCGCGATGCTCGGATGGGGCATCCTGCTCGCCGCGCTCGCGATGCTCCCCGCGCTCGCGCTACCCGCGCCGACGCGCGCGGTGCTCGGCGGCGTCGCGGCGCTGGGCGGGCTCGCGCTGGTCCCCCTTCAGTACCGCGTCTACGTCGGCCTCTATCCGACGCTCCACGAGGCGGTCCTCGAGCTCGCGTTCGTCAGCGTGGCGCTCGGCATCGGCGCCGTCCTCCTCGCGCTGCGCGCGCGCGTCGTCCCGCTCGTCGCGCTCGCGCTCGCCGCGATCCTCGCCTGCGCGTCGCTCGCGATCGACCCGCGCGAGGTGCGACCGCTCACCAGCGCGCACACCGAGCTGGGGCGGGCCGACAACGCGGCACGCCGTCTCCGCACCGAACGAGACTGGCTGTTCCCCACCGCGCTCCCCGATCCGGCCGCCAGGCCCGCGCCGGATCCGGACGCGGACGCGCGGTTCGCGCGCGAGTCCGGCCTCCCCGACGTCGCGTTCGCGCTCGACGACTACGACGTCCTCCTGATCCTGTCGGACGCGACGCGCGCCGATCGCACGTCGCTCACCCGACGCGATGGCCCCACGCCGCGGCTCGCCGCGCTCGGACGAGAGAGCGTCGTGCTCACCCGCGCGTATGCGCCATCGAGCTGCACGTTCCCCTCGCTCGGCGCGCTCTTCTCGATGGCGCCGGTGTCGTCGAGCCCGCTCGACATCGAGGAGCGCCACTGGCGCGGGCGCCTGCGTGCGACCGAGCGAGCGAGCGCGGCCGAGGCGCTGCGCGCGGCGGGCCGTCGCACGTTCTGGATCGGACACGATCTCGAGGGATCGATGAGCGAGCACGCGGACGGCCTCGCGCGCGGGTTCGACGAGCGCGTGCTCGTCCCCGAGGTGCGCGGCGCGCCGAGCGACGCGAGGGTCGACGACGCCATCGCCGAGCGCGCCGTCCGGACGATCGCGTCGCACGAGGGCGAGCGCTGGCTCGGGCTCGTCTTCTTCGTGAGCCCGCACGACGACTATCGCGTGCACGATCCGCGCGCCCCGCACGAGACGCCGCTCGAGCGCTACGACCAGGAGCTGCGCCAGATGGACGCCGCGCTCGGTCGCGTCCTCGACGCGATCGATCTGGATCGCACGATCGTCGTGTTCGCAGGGGACCACGGCGAGGCGTTCGGCGAGCACGGTCCGATCCACCACAGCTCGAGCGTGTACGACGAGCAGGTGCGCGTGCCGCTCGTCCTCCACGTGCCCGTCGTCGCGCCGCGCCGATCGGACGCCCCGACCTCGCTCGTCTACGTGTTGCCGTGGCTGATGCTGCGCGGTCGAGGCCCCGAGCGCGCGCGGGCCGAGCTCGCCGTGCGCGAGGACATCGGACCGTGGATGCGCGCCCTCGACGGGGCGGTGCTCAGCGAGCTGATCGGCCCAAACGTCCAGTCGGCGGCGCTGATCCGCGAGGACGAGACGATCGTCTACGACGTGCTCGCCGATCTCGCGCGCCTCTACGACGCGGGGGATCGGGGGCAGCAACACGACCTGCGGGACGAGGACGCTCGGAGGTACGCGCGCGCGCGCCACACTGTGACCGAATACCTCGCCATGCGCCGAGCTGCGCGGAGGTTCCGTTTCGAGTACGACGGAGCATCGCCATGAAGACACTCGCGCGCATCTTCTTCCAAGGTCTCCTCGTGTTCGTCCCGGTCGCCGGCACCATCGCGTTGGTGTGGTGGGTCTTGTCGCTGGTCGACCAGGTGTTCCCCGTCGACGTGCCGGGCCTCGGCATCGCGTCGACGGTGGTCGTCATCTTCTTGCTCGGTCTCTTGACCAACAACGTGATCGGGCGGCGCGCGGTCTTCATGCTCGAGGCGGGGATGAAGAAGCTCCCCGTGGTCAGCATCATCTACACGTCGATCAAGGATCTCTTGAGCGCGTTCGCGGGCGACAAGCGTTCGTTCGACAAGCCGGTGATGATCACGCTCGGAGACGGGATCCGCGTCTTCGGGTTCGTGACCTGCGATCACTTCGAGGACCCTCGCCTCGCCGGGCAGGTCGCGGTGTACCTGCCGCAGGCCTACAACTTCGCCGGCAACCTCGTGATCGTCGCCGCGGACACGGTCGAGCCGGTCGACGCGGACAGCGCGCAGTTCATGGCGTTCGTGGTGAGCGGCGGCGTCGCGCGGATGGGCGCCGCGAGCACCGTGATGGACAGCCAGGCGGGCCGGCGATTGCGCGTCGGTCGGGCCCGCTGAAATAGCCCGAGACCCCGTGCCGTAGGTCCTCTCGAGCGCGCGACGGAGGGTCGCCTGCGCCATCGAGGAGAGATCTACCGTGACGCTTCCCATGAACCGCGCGCGCATCGTCGCGCTCTCGTCGGCGCTCGCCCTGATCGCGATCCCGAGCCTGGGGCTCGCGCAGACGGCGCCCATCCCCCCTACCCCGCCGACGCCGCCCGCCGCGCTCGCGGACGACGGAGATCGCGGCCACGACGCGGTGTCCTTCGGCGAGAGCGTGCACGTCGCGGCTGGCCGCACGGTGCACGACGCGGTGTCGTTCGGCGGGGACACCCTCGTCGAAGGCGTCGTGCTCGGCGACGCGGTCTCGTTCGGCGGCGACGTGATCCTGCGCGACGGAGCGGAGGTCCACGGCGACATCGTGACGATGGGCGGCACCGTCCACGACGAACGCGATCCCGCGCCGGCGGCGCGCCCCGCGGAGACTCGCCCGACGCCCCCCGCGACGCACCCGCCCGCGCGTCATCACGCGCACCACCGCGAGCCGCGCGAGTCGGGCTTCGCCGCGTGGCTTCGCGAGGCGACGCGGAGCGCGATGGCGCACGTCCTCTTGTTCGTGCTCGGCCTGTTGATGATCGGCGTCTGGCGCGAGCGCCTCGGCGCGATGCAGGTGACGATGATCCGCGACGGGCTCAAGACCGCGGGCACCGGCCTGATCGGCTACGTCGCCGCGGTCGTCGGCATCGTCGTCCTGTGCATCACGCTCGTCGGCATCCCCGCCGCCGTGATCGCCGCCGTCGCGCTGCCCGTCGCGACCTACGTGGGTCTCGCCGCCGCCGCGACCGTGCTCGGCGCCGCGCTCCCGGTGCCGAAGCTCAACGGCAACGAGATCGCTCAGCTCGGAGCGGGCGTGCTCGTCCTCTTCCTCTGCTCGCTCGTCCCGGTGGTCGGCAAGATCGCGGTCGCCGTCGCAGCGTGTCTCGGGCTCGGCGCGCTCATCCGCACGCGGCTCAAGCCGACCCCGCCCGAGGACCTCCCGCGAGGCGAGGGCCCGTACCGCACGCCGTCGCCCGCCGACGTCTGATCGCTCACGGGCTCACCTCGACGAGAGCACGATGCTCCTACCAGCGCGCGCGCGGGCCACCCCCCCGCGCGCGCGCTCCTCGTGACACCGCGCGCGTGGAGGCCAGTTTCCGCCCGTCATGACGGCCGAGCCAGTCACGCACAAGTTCGAGGCCGAGGTCGAGCAGGTCCTCCGCCTCGTCATCGAATCCCTCTACAGCAACCGAGAGGTGTTCCTCCGCGAGCTCCTCTCCAACGCGGCGGACGCGCTCGACAAGCTCCGTTTCGATGCGGTGAGCCACCCGGAGCACATGCCGGAGGACGGGCTCAAGATCCGCATCGTCCCCGACCGCGACGCGGGCACGCTGACGATCTGGGACAACGGGATCGGCATGAGCGAGGCCGAGCTCAAGGACAACCTCGGCACCATCGCTCGCTCCGGCACGCGCGAGCTCGCGAACAAGCTGCGCGAAGCCAAGGAGGCGGGCGACCTCTCGCTCATCGGTCAGTTCGGCGTCGGCTTCTACAGCGCGTTCCTCGTCGCGGATCGCGTCGACGTGGTGAGCCGCGCCGCCGGGTCGGACGCCGCGTTCAAGTGGAGCTCCGACGCGAAGCACAGCTTCACGATCGAGCCGGCCGAGCGCGACGTAGCCGGGACGTCGGTCGTCCTCCACCTCGCGGCCGAGCACGAGGCGACGTACCTCGACGCCGCGACGCTGCGCACGCTCGTCTCGCGCTACAGCGACTACCTGAGCTTCCCGATCGAGCTGCGCACGTCGAAGAAGGAGGGCGACGGCTACGTCGAGGGCTTCGAGAAGATCAACGCGGGGAGCGCGCTCTGGCAACGGCCCAAGAGCGAGATCGACGACGAGAAGGCGGCCGAGCTCTACCGCCACCTCGCGCACGACTTCGAGAAGCCGCGCTGCTGGCGTCACTTCAAGATCGAAGGGACGCAGGAGTTCGCGGGCATGGTGTTCGTGCCGCGCCGCGCGCCGATGACGATCTGGATGCCCGACGAGACGCACGGGGTCCGGCTCTATGTGAAGCGCGTGTTCATCATGGATGAAGCGCAAGAAATATTGCCGCGCTGGCTCCGCTTCGTGCGCGGCGTGGTGGACAGCGACGACCTGCCGCTCAACGTGAGCCGCGAGCTGCTGCAGGACTCGAAGATCGTGCGGGTGATCCGGAACACCGTGCAGAAGCAGTCGATCGAGATGCTCAAGGAGCTCTCGGAGAACGATCCGAAGGAGTACGCGGAGCTCTGGACGACGTTCGGCTCGGTGATCAAGGAGGGCCTGCATCAGGACCCGTCGTTGAAGGACTCGCTCGCGCCGCTCTTCCGCTTCTCGAGCTCGCGTGGCACCGGGCTGCGCTCGCTGAGCGAAGCGAAGGAGGCGATGAAGGAGGGCCAGAAGGAGCTCTACTACGTCGTCGCCGAGTCTCTCGCGCAGGCGCAGGCGAGCCCGCACATCGAGGCGATCAAGCAGAAGGGCTACGAGGTCCTCTACTACACCGATCCCGTCGACCCGTTCATGGCGGAGGTGCTCACCGACTTCGACGGAGTGCCGCTCGTCGATGCGAGCGCGGCCAAGCTCACCGACGACGCGGGCACGGAGGCGGCGTCGGAGGAGCGCGAGGCGGAGCTCGCGGAGCTGCGCGAGCGGTTCCGCATCCGCCTGCAAGACCACGTGAGCGAGGTGCGGACGAGCCGCCGGCTCACCGACTCGGCGGTGTGCTTGGTCGTGCCCGAGGGCGGCGTCCAACCGCACATCGAGCGCCTCCTCCGGAGCGCGCAACGCGACGTGCCGGTGCAGAAGCGGATCCTCGAGCTCAATCCGGACCACCCGGTGATCGAGAATCTTCGCGCGCTGCTCTCGGATCCGGACAAGCAGCTCCACGTCGACGACTGGATCCAGCTCCTCTACGAGACGGCGCGGGTGTCCGAAGGCAGCCCGCTCGAGGATCCGGCGGCGTTCAATCGGCGGGTGACCGAGCTGCTCACGGGCGCCTCGAAGCACGCGCGCGGAGCCGCGGACGGTTGATCGCGCGGGGCTCGGGTGGCGAGATCCGCGGGCAACCGCAAGGGCGGGGGGCCCTTGTTGGAAGAACGCGAGCGTTTGGGCTCCGCCTGCTAGCCTCCCGCGATGTGGTCCAACCGAGTGCAGGCGGTCCTCGCGGGTCGTGATCCCGAGCGCATCGAGCGCATCGAGTCTCCGTCGCTCGGCCTGCTCGCGTTCATGGTGATCGACAGCACCGCGCTCGGGCCCGCCGCCGGCGGAGTCCGAACGCACGCGTACGCCGAGGAGGACGACGCGCTGGTCGACGCGGCGCGGCTCGCGCGGGCGATGACGTACAAGTGCGCGCTCGCCGGGCTCGACGCGGGCGGCGGGAAGATCGTGGTCGTCGATCGTCCGGGGCTCGCGCGCGAAGCGGCGTTCGAGGAGCTCGGTCGTCACGTCGACGCGGTGCGCGGCGACTTCCGGACGGCGGGCGACCTCGGCACGACCGGCGAGGACCTCGCGGCGATGGCGCGCATGACGCGCTACGTGCACACCGACACGACGAGGCTCGCCGGCGGCGTGGCGCGAGGCGTGGTGCGCTGCGCCGAGGCGTGCGCGGACGCGAAGGGTCGCCCGGGCATCTCGGGTCTGCGCGCGGCGGTGCAGGGCTGCGGCGACATCGGCTCGGCGGTAGCGCGGGCGCTGCGCGAGGCGGGCGCCGAGGTGCGCGTCGCGGATCTGGACGCGGCCCGCGCCGCGGCGCTCGCAGAGGAGCTCGGCGCGACCGTGACGTCGCCGAGCGCGGTGCTGTTCGAGGACGTCGATCTCCTCGCGCCCTGCGCGGTGGGTGACGTGATCACCGCCGACAACGTCTCGCAGCTCCGGGCGTGGGCGGTGTGTGGCGGCGCGAACCACATCTGCGTCGATCGGAGGGCGCACGAGGAGCTTCATCGGCGCGGCGTACTGTTCGTCCCGGACGCCATCTCGAGCGCCGGCGCGGTGATCGAAGGGATAGGTCGCACGGTGATGGGCCTCGACGATCCGACGAGCCTGATCGACGCGCTCCGTGATACCGCGCACGCGGTGTTGACCGACGCGATCCGCGACGGACGCCCGCCGCTCGACCACGCGCTCCGCCGTGCGGAGCTCCGCCTGGCGCGCGCGCGATGATCGTCGGGCGTCGCCGGCGTCCGACGCGCTCGAGTCTCGGGCGCTGGGTCTTCGCGCTCGTCGCTGGCGCGCTCGCCTTCGTGCCGCTGAGCGCGGCAGCGCAGACGGAGGGCGGCAGCTCGCAGACGCTCGTCACGCTGGTGGCGGTCGGGGCGCTCGCCATCGTGCCGTTGTTCCTCATGGTCGCGACGAGCTTCGTCAAGATCTCGGTGGTGTTCTCGATCCTGAAGAACGCGCTCGGAGCGGGCGACGTGCCGAGCGGCGCGGTGATCACCGCGCTGTCCGCGCTGCTCACGGTCTACGTGATGGCGCCGGTGGGCGAGCGCATCGCGGCCGCGGCGGGCCCGGCCGCGGCGAGCATCGATCGCACGGATCCGCTGTCGGATCTCGATCGGCTCACCGAGGCGCTCACCGCGGGCGCGGAGCCGCTGAAGGACTTCCTCGAGCACAACGCGGCGGAGCGCGAGCGCACGCTCTTCCTCGAGCTAGCACGCGAGGCGCGCCAGGGTCAGAACCCCGACGCGGTCGGCGAACGCGACTTGCTCGTGCTACTGCCCGCGTTCCTCGTCACCGAGCTGTCGGAGGCGTTCCAGATTGGCTTCCTGGTGTTCCTCCCGTTCCTCGTCGTCGATGTGGTGGTGAGCAACGTGCTGATGTCGCTAGGGATGCAGACGCTCAACCCGAACCAGATCAGCATGCCGTTCAAGCTGCTGCTGTTCGTGCTGGTCGACGGGTGGTACGTGCTCGCGAGGGCTCTCGTCGTTGGGTACGGGTAGGCTGGTTCTTCGAGGCACTTCCTGCCGGACGATTTCCGCTTCCGACGAACGGTCGACGGGCGACGGGGGATGAGCGACGGGGGATGGGCGACGGGCGATGGGCGACGGGCGACGGGGGTTGGGCGACGGTCGATGGTCGACGGTGACGGGCGACGGGGGATGGGCGACGGGCGACGGGGGTTGGGCGACGGGGGCCGGTCGACGGTCGACGGTTGACGGTCTGAACCCCGGTCGACGGGGACGGGGTGCGGGCCGGCCTCTTTTGAATTAGTCAATCATGGTTGACGTGCCGGGCTCGTTGGAGGTAGCGCCGTGCTCGGCGTGTCAAGGTCCCGTGCTCGCCGTGCTCGCTCGCGATCGTTTGAGATTCGGGTGCTTGCGGGGAGGGGCGATCGCTCGGTTGGGCTCGAGCTGTGCGCGGCTCCGCGCGGGACCTTGACACGCCTGCGCGCGGCGCTGGGGGGGGGGCGGAGCCCGGCACGTCGCCGAGGCCAGCCAAGGAGGCTTCATGTCCACTTCCGACTCTCACTCCCGGTTCTTCACTCTCCGCGTGTACAGCGTCGCCGTCGACGCGGTTCGGCGGTTGCGTCCGATGCTCGAGGCGGTCGCGCGCAAGGACCCCGACCTCGCGCGGCAGTTCCGCAAGGCGACGCACTCCTTCCACCTCAACATCGCGGAGGGCATGAACGCCAACGGCCGTATCAAGCTCGCGCGCTACGACACCGCGCTCGGCTCCGCCAACGAGGTCCTCGCGTGCCTCGATTGCGCCGAAGCGCTCGGCTACATCGACGTCGATCCGATCGCGCGTGACCGCGTGCATCACGTCCGTGCCACGCTCATCAAGCTCAAGCGCAGCCGGCGCTAGGGCGACCGACGATCACGAGCCCACGCGGGTCCGTGATCGTCGTCCGCGGCGTCGGGCGTGATCCAGATCGACGATCCCGGAGCGGCATCGCGGCCGCTCCGGGACCCGTCGGGTCTGCTCAGTGCCGCCGATGCTGACAGCGCCAGAGCTGCGCGGCGATCCCGTCGGCGAGACGGTGCGCGCGCTCGCCGCCATCGAGGACGCGGAACGCCCACGCGACCTGGAGGTGCGCCTTCACCTCCTGCACCGATCCGTACGCGGTCTCGAAGCGCTCGCGCTGGTGCCCGCCCTTCCGATGCAGACCCTCGGCGATGTTCGCGACCACCGACTTCGTCGCGTCGTTGAGCTGCGTCGCGAGCTTGCGATCGTGCTTGGCGATCGACGCGACGAGCACCCTCACCTCCGCGCACAGCGCGATCGAGTCGTCGAGCACCCGGAAGCCCGTGCTCCTCCTCACCGGCCCGCCCGCTCCATCCCGCGCACCCACCGAACCCTCGCCAGCCTTCGAATCCGTCATGACAACCTCGTGAGCGACGTCCACCCGAGCGACCTCGCGTCGCGCTTCGTCCGTCGACTTGCCCCGCCCGCCGGACGGGTGCGCGCCGGGTCAAGGACGAGGAGGTCGGGTGGCCCCGGGGGATCACTCCCCCGGGGCTCCCACAGATCCGGACGTGCGGGACTACCGCATCCGGCTCCTCGGTCGGCCGTCGCTACGTGGCAGGTG
>JBFWYI010000006.1:0-187887 GCA_050186575.1 Sandaracinaceae bacterium
AGAGCGCGATCGACTTCGGCTCGCAGATCCGGACGTATACGCTGCAGCCCTACCAGCTCGTGAAGGACGAGCGCACCGAGCACAAGATCAGCAACGTGAACGCGGTGCTGGGCGGCGACCTCGATGAGTTCATCGAGGCGTACCTGCTCGACGCGGCCGGCGGCGCCGAGGCGCCGGCGAGCTAGTCGAGTCGACCGTCGGCACCGACCGTCTACATCGAACGAGAGACCTGGACGTCGAAGAGGAGCGCGCGTGGCCACCGAAGACGAGCTGTTGGAAGCCCGACGCACCAACGCAGCCGCGCTGCGCGCCGCGGGCCGGGCGCCCTACCCGAACGACTTCCGCGCGACCGACGAGGACCGCGCGTCGCGCGCGAAGGTCGTGGCGATCGCGGCCGACGAGGCGCGGCGCAAGAGCCTCCCGCAGGAAGACCAGCTCACGGGCGACGAGCCGTTCGAGGCGCTCTACGGGCGCGTCGTCGCCAAGCGAGGTCCGTTCCTCGTCATCCAGACGCCCGACGGTCGCGCGCAGGCGTACATCCCGAACAAGGGCGAGGCCCTCTCGCCGGAGGAGCGCGCCCAGCTCGAGGCGCTCGATCTCGCCGACCACGTGCTCGTGCGCGGTCCGTTGATGGGCACCAAGAAGGGCGACGCGGCCGTCCACGTCCGTTCCTATCTCCATCTCGGCAAGGCGCTCATGCCGCCGCCCGGCAAGTTCCACGGGCTCAAGGACGTCGAGAAGCGCTACCGCGAGCGCTACGTCGATCTCTTCGCGAACCCCGAGGTGGCGGACGTGTTCGTGGCGCGCGCGCTGTCGCTCCGCGCGATCCGACACTTCCTCGACGAGCGCGACTTCCTCGAGGTGGAGACGCCGCTCCTCCAGTCGATGCGCGGGGGCGCCACGGCCAAGCCGTTCACCACCCACCACAACGCGCTCGACATCCCGCTGTACCTCCGCGTCGCGCCCGAGCTCTACCTCAAGCGCTGCGTCGTCGGCGGCTTCGATCGCGTCTACGAGATCGGCCGCAACTTCCGGAACGAGGGGGTGAGCACGCGCCACAACCCCGAGTTCACGATGCTCGAGTTCTACCTCGCGTACGCGACGTGCGACGATCAGATCGCGATCACGGAGGCGCTGATCAAGGCGGCCGACGCCGCGATCCAAGCGCGCTTCGGCGACCGCTGGGCGAAGGAGCGCACCGTCACCCTGGGCGAGCCGTTCGAGCGGCTCTCGATGGAGGACGCGATCCTGCGACGCCTCGCCGGTGGCGCGGACATGAAGCCGACCGCGTTCGACGGCCTCCTCGACGCGGCGACGCTGAAGGACGCAAACCGGCTTGCGGCCGCGTGCGAGACGGCGTCCAGCCGGCTCGGCGACGGCCCGCGCGAGCTCCTCGGGCGATGCCGGACCCGAGGTGAACGCATCTACACCCTCTTCGAGCTCCTCGCCGAGCCGAGCCTCGAGGCGATGGTGCGCTCGGCCGACGGAACGAAGAGCCGGCCCGTGTTCATCACCGGCTTCCCGAAGGAGGTCTCTCCCCTCGCGCGCGTGCGCGACGACGAGCCCGAGCTCGCGGATCGGTTCGAGCTCTTCGTCGAAGGACGCGAGCTCGCGAACGGATTCAGCGAGCTCAACGACCCCGACGATCAGGCGGCGCGCTTCCGCGCCCAGCTGGACAACCGCGCGCGCGGCGACGAAGAGGCGATGGACTTCGACGAGGACTACATCCGCGCGCTGATGCACGGCATGCCTCACGCGGCTGGCTGCGGCATCGGGATCGATCGCCTCGTCATGACCCTCTGCAACCAGACTTCCATCCGAGACGTGCTGCTGTTCCCGCTGATGCGCCCGGAGGGTGCGTGAGCGACGCCCCGCCCGGCCCGGACGGCGACGGCGCGCCCCCCGAGGCGCCGCCGACCGCGCCGGGCCCCGAGGTCCCTGCCCGCACGGCCGACCTCCCCTCGCGATCCGAGTCCGGTTGGCGCGCCCCACCGTCCGGCGGGACGCCGCGTCGCCCCGAGCGCGGACGCGAGCTCTACCTCGGCGCGGCGGCCGGGCTCCTCGCGACGTGGAGCGCGCTCCGCTACGTCTGGCTCGTCGGTGTGGGCGCGGCGTTCCTGTTCTACGGGGTGGCCTCGGGGACCGTGCAGCCCGCCCACGTCCCGCCGATGGTCCTCGGCTTCGACGGCCTCGCCACCCTCGCGCTCGCGATCCTCTTGCTCGTCCGGCTCGGCCGCGTGGCGCCGGGCACGCGGGGCCGGGCGCGCGGCTACACCCTCGCGATCAGCGCGATCGTCCGCGCGATCGGGACCCTCACGTTCGGCGCGGTGGTCGCGTACGCGTTCACCGAGCCCGCGGCGCTCGACATCCCGGAGCTGTCGCTCGGTACGAACACGCTGCCCGTAGGCGAGACGCCGGCGCTCTGGGACGCGACCGTCAACGTCACGCTCGCGCAAGGCACGTTCCCGGTGTTCGTGCTCGGGCTCGCGCTCAGCGAGATCGCCGCGCGCGTCGAGTGGGGCGCGGCCATCTCGTGCTGGTTCCTCCTGCCCGAGAAGGTCCGCGAGACGTTCTGGAACGTGTTCGACGCGCTCCTCGTGATCGCGTTCGTCGCGGTCACCCTCCTCTTCCCGATCACGCCGCCGGTCGAGAACCCCACCGCATCGACCCTCCCCGCGATCCGGCTCGCCGTCACCGCCGTCGCGGCGATCCGCCTCCTCTTCCGATCCCTGCCGCTCGTGCTCGATGCCATCGAGGGCAACGTGGGCATCCGCATGTTCGGCGCCGTGCTCCCCGTGCTCGGGAACGTGCGCCTCCTCGTCGCCGCGCGCCTCTTGCGAGCGCGCAAGAGCGGCTTCCTCACCACGATCGGCATCCTCGCGATCTGCGCGGTGACCGTGAGCTCGTGCATGATGACCGCGACGCTCAGCGTGATGGGCGGCTTCCGCAACGACCTCAAGCGGAAGATCCTCGGCAACAACGCCCACGTCGTGATCGATCGCCAGAGCGGCACGTTCGAGGGCTGGACCCCGGTGCTCGAGAGCGCGCGCGCCCAGCCCCACGTCGTCGCGGCCACTCCCTACGTGGAGGGCGAGGTGATGATCACGAGCGCGACGAACCTCGCCGGCGCGGTGCTCCGCGGGATCGATCCGGAGACGATCGGTCAGGTCACCGAGCTGCCGCGCAACCTGCGACACGGTCAGCTCGAGTACCTCAGCCACCCCGAGCAGCTCCTCCGGTTGCGGCCGTCGGAGATGGGGCGGGGGCTGTTCGAGCCTCCGGATCCCGACGAGTACATCGACGACTTCGGCGACCTCGGCGCGGGCGAGACCGGAAGTGTGTTTGACGACGCCGCCGATCTGCTGGACGAGAGCGCGCCTCCTCCTCCTCCGATCCCGGAGCTCGTTCCGTCGATCGATCCTCCCGACGCGCCGAGCGACGACGCGGAGGGTGACGACGCGGAGGGTGACGACGCGGAGGGTGACGACGACTCGGAAGGTGACGACGACGCAGAGGCGCCGGCGCTCGAGGGACCGCTCGACGAAGAGGCGGAGCGCGAGCGGATCCGCCGCGACCTCGACGCCTTCCTCCTCGATGCGCCGGCGGTGCCCGGCTCCGAGCTGCGGGCGGGGGACGCGGGACCGGGGAGCGACCTCGGGGAGGACGCGCCGGTCGAGGACGTCCTGCCGGGCCTCATCGTCGGCCAGGAGCTCGCGCGCACGCTGCGCCTCCACGTCGGCGACGAGGTCAACGTCGTCTCACCGCTCGGCGAGCTCGGCCCGGCCGGCCCCATGCCGCGGAGCCGCCCGTTCCGGATCGCCGGGATCTTCTACAGCGGCATGTACGAGTTCGACATGAAGATGGCGTACACCGCGCTCGAGGCGGGCCAGCGCTTCCTGAACGTCGGCCAGGCGATCAGCGGCATCGAGGTGAAGGTCGACGAGACCGACGACGCCGAGCAGATCGCACACTCGATCAAGGAAGCGCTCGGTCGCGACGAGCTCCGCGTGCGCGGCTGGCAGGAGGTGAACCGCAACCTCTTTGGCGCGCTCCAGCTCGAGAAGCTCGCGATGTTCATCACCCTCGGGATCGCGATCCTCGTCGCCTCGTTCTGCATCGTGGGCACGCTGACCCTCATGGTGCAGGAGAAGCGCAAGGAGGTCGGCATCCTCAAGGCGATGGGCACGACGAGCGAACAGGTCGTCGCCATCTTCATGGCCCAAGGCCTGATGATAGGACTCCTAGGAAGCTCGGTTGGACTAGGGCTAGGTTACTTGACGTGCTTCATCATGGAGCACTACGGCATCGCCCTGAACCCCGAGGTCTACTACATCGACCGGTTGCCGGTGCACATCGATCCGGTCGAGTTCGCGTCCATTTGGATCGCGGCGGTGGTCGTCTGCTTGTTGGCGACGATCTACCCCGCGATCATCGGCAGCCGCCTCACGGTGGTGGAGGCGCTCCGCTATGGCTGATTCGCGCGCGGGCTCGCCGCTCGTCAAGGTGATCGACGTCCACAAGAAGTTCCTCCACGAGGGGCGCGAGGTCATCATCCTCCGCGGCATCGACCTCGAGATCCAACGCGGGGAGATGCTCTCGGTCGTCGGCCCCTCCGGCGCCGGGAAGAGCACCCTGCTCCACATCATGGGCACGCTCGACCTCCCGACCTCGGGCCGGATCATGTACGAGGGCGACGACGTCACGCGCTACTCGCCCTCGCGCCTCGCCGCGTTCCGCAATCGCTGCCTCGGCTTCGTGTTCCAAGCGCATCACCTCCTACCCGAGTTCACCGCGATCGAGAACGTGATGATGCCCGGCATGATCCGCGGCGAGGACCGCGGGAAGCTCCACGCGCGGGCGAAGGAGCTCCTCGACGAGGTCGGCCTGAGCCACCGCCTGAGCCACCGCCCCGGTGAGCTGAGCGGCGGCGAGCAGGCCCGCGTCGCCCTCGCGCGCGCGCTCGTGATGAACCCGATGCTCGTCCTCGCCGACGAGCCGACCGGCAACCTCGATAGCAAGACGAGTGACGCCGTGCACCGGCTCTTCTTCGAGCTCAACCGACGTCACGGGACGACGTTCCTCATCGTCACGCACAACGAGGCCCTCGCCGACAGCATGCCGCGCAAGGTCTCCCTCCAAGACGGCCGCGTGGAGACCGACGTGCGCCGCACGCCGATGGCGGAGACCGACGGCGGCGATCAGCCCGCGCACGAGACGCGCGGGGACGAACAGCGCGACGAGGACGCGCGCGAAAGCGAACTGCGCGAGGACGACGCGCGAGAGGACGACGCGCGAGAGGACGACGCGCGACAGGACGACGCGCGAGAGGACGACGAGCGCGAGACCGAGCGCGAGCACGCGGTCGACAAAGCCGCCTCGTCCTGAGGCCGCGACGTCAGCTCGACGCGCGCCTCACATCATCGCTTGCGGGCAGTAGTAATTGTCGTGCCCCGACGGCCGGAACCGCGACGCGTCGGAGTCCGTCTCGGGGCACTGCGCGGTCAGCAAGTTGCGGCAGCTGACGTTGAGATCCCGCGCCCGGTCGATCGCGGTCTGGTGTCCGGCGTTCGGCGCGTCGAAGCAGCCGTAGCCGCCGATCTCGCGCCCGCGCTGGCAACGCGCCGCGCGCTCCGCGATCGTCGCGGCGTTCCAGCACAGCGTGTTCGGGTCCGGGCTGAGCTCGCCGTAGATGCCCGTGATCGCCGCTTCGCAGTCCGTGAACTGGTAGAGCCGCTGCTCGTCCGTCTGCGCGCCGCACGCGTCGGCGGAGTGATAGATCTCGCCGATCAGCTGGCGACCTCCCGGGCCCGGGCCGCAGAGGTCGGCGATCTGGGCGTTGGTGCACTCCATCACCCGCGGGTGCGGGAGGCTCGCCGTCTCGTCGACGGGACGCTCGTCGACCTCGTCGCCCTCCTCCGCCAAGACGGGCACGTCGTCTTGACCGACGATGCCTTCGGGCACCGCGGCGCACTGCGCGAACGCGCCGCCGAGCGCGCGGCCGACCGCGCTGCCGATCACGCGATCGAGATCCGTCTTGTCGATCGCGACGCAGACGAGCGCGGTGGCCCAGCCCCACGGGGACCAGGAGAAGCGCCACGCGACGACGCGACACGCGTCGACCACGAGCTCGCCGATCACCGCGCCGGCCGCCGCTCCGCTGGCCGCCGCGCTCGCGACGCACGCGTCCGTCTCGGAGTAGCTCGCCATCATCACGACCGGCTCGCCGTTGCGCTCGAGGTAGTCGTAGTACGCGACCTCTAGCTCGGACTCCGCCGCGTAGCTGCGCTCCAGCATGATCTGGAGCTGCTCGGTCAGCTCCTCCTCGGTGTTGGCGCGGATGATCGTGGGACCGGAGCTGTACGCGCTGATCGCGTCTTTGAGCGCCTCGTCCTCCATGGGGCCCGCTCCCTGAGCGGCGCAGGCGGTGGTGGCGAGGGCGAGGAGGATCGAAAGCAAGCGGGAAGACGAAGGAGTCACGAGGACCTCCAGGCTGACGGGGTCGTAGGCCCCGCGGGTGCGCAAGCGACGTGCCGGCGGCGTCAGCCTCGTGCGGGGACGGAGCGTGGGGACCATCGACCCCAAACCGACGCGGGATCGGCGGGGCCCATGGTTCCCGCCAGCCACGCTTGACCTCATCAGAGGGCCCGGTTAAGGAGGCGTGTTCTTCGGACCGCCGGCCGCGAATGATTCGCGACGTCCGCGGTTAGTGCGCCCGCCCACGAGATGCTCCACCGGCCACTCCGCCGACCACGACCGAATCGCCTCCCACGTGAGACGCCTCCCCGACTCCCTCTGGCTCGTGATCGCGCTCCCGTTAGCGGCGGTCCCCCTGTCCGCGCACGCGCAGCTCGGGGGCAGCCTGCCGAGCGGGGACGACAGCGAGCGCGAGTCGGGCGACGACGAAGAGGAAGAGGAGGGATCGGGCGCCGCCGAGGATCCCGACTACCAGCCCGCCGAAGAAGCGGAGGCGGTCAACGTCCCCCGCACGCTCTGCCACGACCGGCGCATCCGTCGGATCCTGATCCGCGGCAACCGACGCGTGAGCGACGAGGACGTGCTGAGCACGATCCACCTCCGCGCCGGCTCCACCTGCCGCGACGCCGACGTCACGCGCGACGCGAGGGCGCTGTGGAACCAAGGCTTCTTCGACGACATCGTCGTCGAGGCGAACGACCGCGGTGACCGTCGGATCGACCTCGTGTTCCGCCTTCGGGAACGCCCCGCCATCGGGCGCATCTCGTTCGAGGGCAACGATCACATCGAGGACAGCGACCTGACCGAGGAGATCGACCTCCAAGAGGGCGGCATCCTCAGCGTCCCCGAGGTCCGCGAGCAGGTCACCAAGATCCGCGACAAGTACGCCGAGGAAGGCTACTTCCTCGCGCGCGTGACCTATCGGCTCCGGCCGATGGAGAACAACCAGGTCGACGTCGTCTTTCGCGTCGACGAGGGTCAGCGCGTCACCGTCCGGCGCGTGCGCTACGTCGGCAACCGACACCTCTCCGACGGCGAGCTCGCCGGGATCATGCGGACGCACCAGACGGGGTTCTTCTCGTTCCTCGCCAACGACGACCGCTTCAACCGCGAGCACTTCGAAGAAGACACCACCCGGCTCCAGGCCTACTACTACGACCGCGGCTACCTCGCGATGCGGGTCGGCACGCCGCGGATCGAGCTGACGCCGGACCGCCG
This sequence comes from Sandaracinaceae bacterium, assembly GCA_050186575.1. Taxonomy (GTDB): domain Bacteria; phylum Myxococcota_A; class Polyangia; order Polyangiales; family Sandaracinaceae; genus JAUHXR01. The sequence continues at coordinate 7,693 of JBFWYI010000006.1, forward strand.
CTACATCGACATCACGATCCCGATCGACGAAGGGCCGCGGTTCCGGATCGGTCGCCTCGTCGTCCGCGAGGTCGACGCCGACGGCCGGCGCGTCGAGCCGATCGGCGGGCGCCGCGAGCTCCGAGAGATGGTGCAGACGAACCCCGGCGAGTGGTTCAACCGCACGAGCATCGCGCAGAGCCTGATGAACATCACTCGGCGCTATCGCGACGAGGGCTACGCGCAGGTCGACATCAACCCGGAGACCGACCTCGACATGGAGCGGCGGGTCGTCCACGTGGCGATCGTCATCCAGCGCGGCCCGCTCGTACGCGTCGAGCGCATCCAGATCCGCGGCAACACGAAGACGCGCGACAGCGTCATCCGCCGTGAGGTCCAGCTCATCGAGGGCGAGCTCTACAGCCAGACCCAGGCCGAGACGACGCGCCAGCGCATCCAGGCCCTCGGCTACTTCGAGCGCGTGGAGCTCAGCGAGGAGGAGGGCTCGGCGCCCGACCGCCTCATCGTGAACATCGAGATCGCGGAGCGCGCGACGGGCACGTTCCAGGTCGGCGCCGGGTTCAGCTCGATCGAGAACTTCATCTTGACGGGCCAGGTCCAGCAACAGAACCTGTTCGGCCTCGGCCAGTCGCTGAGCCTCCAGCTCCAGATCTCGGGCATCCGACAGCTCGTCCAGGTCCAGTTCCTCGAGCCGTACTTCTTCGACACGCAGTGGACGTTCGGCATCGATCTGTTCAAGACGGTCCGCCAGCTGAGCTTCTTCTCGCGCGACTCGACCGGCGGCTCGCTCACGCTCGGCCACCCGCTCGGCGACTATCGTCTGCGCTTCTTCGCGCAGTACCGCGCGGAGTACATCCAGATCGGCAACGCGACGGCGGGCTTGTTCGGTACGATCCCGAGCGGGCAAGCGAACTTGCTCTATCAGCAGCTGCCGCTCGACAACCTGTTCCGCGAAGGGCTCACGAGCTCGCTCCAGCTCACGCTGACCTGGGACGCGCGCGACAACCGGCTCTTCCCGACGAACGGCTTCTACGCGAGCTACAGCCTCGAGGTCAGCGATCAGTACCTCGGCTCGGATCCGGCGAACACGTACGTGCGCCACAGCCTCGACGCGCGCGTCTACTACCCGATCTTCGACAACGTCGTGTTCCGCGCCCGCGGCGTCGGCGGCCTCATCACGAGCCGCATGCCGGACGGGGTGCCGATCTACGAGCGCTACTTCCTCGGCGGCATCTTCAACGTCCGCGGCTTCCCGCTGAACAGCCTCGGCCCGCGCCTCGGGATCCCGCGCACGATCGACGCCAACGCGATCGCGTCGCAGCGCGGCCTCCCGATCGGCGGCAACGCGCAGTTCTTCTACAACATCGAGGTCGAGTTCCCGATCGTGCAGGAGGTCGGGATCCGCGGCGTCATCTTCACCGATGGCGGCAACGCGTGGAACTTCAACCAGACCTACTGCGAGGCGCCGCCGGCCCTCGCGGGCACGTCGTCGAACGACTCCTGCACGTTCAACCCGTTCGACCTACGCACCAGCGTGGGCTTCGGGATCCGGTGGGTCAGCCCGCTGGGCCCGCTCCGCTTCGAGTGGGGGATCCCGCTCGATCGCCACGCCGACCTCGGCGAGCAAGAGATCGACTTCCAGTTCACCATCGGCAATTTCTTCTGAGACCTCGACGACGTACGAGCCCATTTGGGCTTCGATCGAATCGTTCGGTCCCCCGACCGTCCGATGACCATCCCCCGGACGGCCCGTCCCCCCTCGGGACGGCCGTTGGCCTTGACGCCCCCACATGGAGGCGGTAACCCGCCGCACACTTCACATGCGCATCTCTCGCCACGCCATCACCCTCGTCGCCGCGCTGCTCCTCAGCACGATCGCTCCGAAGCTCTACGCCCAGGCGACGCGCATCGCGGTGGTCGACCTCCAGCGCGCCCTCAACGAGACCGAGGACGGCCGGCGCGCCAAGGCGCGGCTGAAGACGCTGTTCAAGCGCCGCCAGCAGGAGCTCGACAAGCGCCAGGAGGAGCTCAAGGCCCTCAAGGAAGACATCGAGCGCCAGAAGAACGTGCTCAGCCGCGAGGCGCTCCAGAAGCGCGTCGAGGAGTACCAGAAGGCGTTCATCGAGCTGCAGTCGACGTACGTGGAGTACCAGCGCGAGCTCGCGCAGAAGGAGGCGCAGCTCACGCGCGAGATCATCGCGCGGATGGAGGCGATCCTCCGACGGCTCGGGCAGGCCGAGGGGTACACGCTCATCGTCGAACGCAACGAGGGTGGCGTGGTCTGGGTCCCGTCCAACCTCGATCTCACCGACGTCGTGATCCAACGCTACAACGCTGGCGAGGGCCGCGAAGGCGGGAGCGGCGGCGGGAGCAGCGGGGGCTCGAGCTCACGGCGCGGTCGGAGCGCGGGCAGCGGCAGCAGCGGCGGGAGCTCCGGGTCCGGCGCCAGCACGAAGCGGCGCTGAGCCTCGACGCGAAGCTCGGAGCTTCCCTGCCGGGGGCCGGCGTGGGAGCATCGTGGCGGGATGGACTTCGACATCAACCGCATCCTGCGGATCCTGCCGCACCGCTCGCCCTTCATCCTCATCGATCGGGTGATCGATCTCGCCCCGCGTCAGAGCGCGCGCGCGGTGAAGTGCGTCACCTACAACGAGCCGTTCTTCCCCGGTCACTTCCCGAGCGCGCCGATGCTCCCGGGCGGATTGATCCTCGAGGCGCTCGTCCAGCTCACGGGCGTCCTGGCGTACGCGTCGGATCCGTACGACAGCGCGCAGAAGGTGATGTACTTCCTCGGTGTGGAGGAAGCCAAGTTCCGTCGCCCGGTCGTGCCCGGCGACAAGATGGTGCTCGAGGTCGAGGTCGTGCAGCGCCGCTCGAACATCTGGAAGGTCCAGGGCGAGGCGAGCGTGGACGGCAACCCGTGCGCCACCGCCAAGCTGCTCACCGCGATGACCGACAAGGGCGACATCCCTCAGGGGTCGGGCTTCCACTCCCCCTGAGGCCCCGGCGTTTCGGTGGCTGTATGAGGGCCGGCCGGCTGCTACAACCGGCCCCGTGCGTCGCCCGCTCGCGCTGACCGCCTCTGCCCTCCTCTCGGGCGCGCTGATGCTGCCGCTCTGCGCGAGCCAGGGATCGGCGCAGGAGGACGAGCGCGCGGAGCGACCGGACGGCGAGGGAGAGGTCGAGCGAGCCGAGGGGGAGGACGAGGCGCCGCCGCGGGTGATGAACCTCGCTCAGCTCACCCGCGCCGCGACGCGGAGCTACCCCGGGGTGCGCGCGGCGAGGGCGCGCCTGAGGGCCGCGCAGGCGCAGCTCGACGAGGCGTGGGTCTCCCCGTTCTTCCAGTCGACGATCACGGCGGGGGTCGGGCTCGCGCCCGAGGTTCGCGGAAGTCCGATCTTCAGCCCCGACTCCCAGCTCCCGGTCCAGAACCCGTGGCAGCCGGTGCTCGGCTTCTCGATCGAGGGCGCGATCCCGCTCTGGACGTTCGGCAAGCTCCCCGCCGTGCGCGACGCCGCGCGGGCCGGCATCCGAGCCGCCGCCGCGGATCGCCAGCGGGTGCGCGGGCAGCTCCTCCACGACGTGCGTCGCGCGTACTTCGCGTATCAGCTCAGCCTCGATCTGCGGCAGATGCTCAACGAGGCGCTCCCGCAGATCCGCGACGCGGCGAGCCGCCTCGACGAGCAGCTCGCGAACGGCGACTCGTCGGTGAGCGATCTGGATCGTTACCGGCTCGAGACCGCGGTGGCCGAGATCGAGGCGCGCGAGGCGGACGTGAACCGGCTCGAGACGATGTCGCGCACCGCGCTCGCGACGCTCACCGGCGTCCAGCGCTTCACGATCCCGGAGTGCCCGATCGAGCCGGCGGAGATCACGCTCCGACCGCGCTCGCACTACGTCCGCGCGGCGCGTCAGGACCGACCCGAGGTCCGCATGCTCGAGGCCGCGGTCCGCGCGCGCCAGGCGTCGCTCGACTTCGCGGAGGCGGGCTACTTCCCCGATCTCGCCCTCGCCTATCGGTTCGGGACGACCTACGCGCCGGGCATCACCGATCAGACGAACCCGTTCGTGATCGATCAGGCGAACTACACCTCGATCCAAGCCGGGCTCGTGCTGCGATGGTCGCTCGATCTCTGGGGCAACGCGTACCGTGTGGATCGGCAATCTGCGTTGCTGGAGGACGCGCGCGAACGATCGCAAGAGGCGTTGCGCGGCATCTCCCTCGAGGTCGCGGCCGCCTACGAAGCGGCGAGCGCCGCGCACGCGCAGGTCGAGAGCTGGGGGCGCGGCCGGACCTCGTCGCGCCGCTGGTTCATCGCGGCGATGCAGGGCCGCGACGTCGGCTCCACCGAGCCGCGCGATCTGGTCGACGCCGCGCGGGCCTACCTGGGCGCGCGCTACGCCCACCTCCAGGCGATCCACGACTTCAACGTGGCCCTCGCCGAGCTCGAGCGGACGAGTGGCACCCGCGTCACCGAGGCGTGGGAGTCGCCCTGCGATTGAGGCGAGGCGCCGCGTCGCGGGAACGTGTATCGGGACGAGCACGGGTCCGTTGGAGGATTCCGACCCCGGATCGGGGCGGCGACCGGGCCGGCCACATGCGCGGCCGACCTGCTCGTGTACGTGGACGTGCACGCGACACGTGCACGTCCACGAGGAGGTGCACGAGCACATCCGGTGCGGTGCGCTGTGCCTCGGTGTGCACGGGTACCTGTGAACGTTCACGGTGCGACCGGTGACCGAGCGCTCTTCGGCGCCCGAGCGCGGTGCCGGCACGCGGCTTGAAGTGGTCTGAGTCGTGGAGGCTGGGTCGTGGAGGCTGGGTCGTTAGCGCCCCCGTCCCCCATCCGCTATAGGCCCCTCGCTCCTCGAAATAACGAGTCGGACGCCTCGTCCAAGGCTCGCCCTCCGGAGGATCATGCGGTTCCGTCATCTCCTCGCGTTCGTGGTCGTCGCCTTCGTGTCCGTGCTCGGATCGCGATCGCACGCGCAGGCCACCGCCCGTCGCTACCTCGAGCAGAAGAACGAGCAGGTGAACAGCATCCTGCGGGAGTCGCCCCGGACCGATGCGGCCCGCGAGCGGCGCCAGGAGGAGCTGACCCGCCTCCTGAGCGGGCTCCTCGACTTCGAGGCGCTCTCGCGCGCGGCGCTGAGCGAGCACTGGGAGGCGCGGAGCCCGGCGGAGCGCGAACGCTTCGTGACGTTGCTCCGGCAGCTCGTCGAGCGGAACTACCAGAGCAACCTCGAGCGCATCCTCGACTACGAGATCACGTACGACGGCGAGACCGTCCGCGGCGAGAGCACGGTGGTCACCACGACCGCGCGATCGCGCACCGAGCGTCGTCAGCCGCCGATCGAGATCGAGTACACGCTCCGCCGTGAGGGCAACGACTACCGCGTCGTCGACGTACGCACCGACGGCGTCAGCATGGTGCAGAACTACCGCACGCAGTTCGGGCGGATCATCGACCGCGAAGGCTGGGGCGAGCTGATCAGTCGGATGGAGCACCGGCTCGCCGACGAAGACTGATTCGGCTCGGGCGCCGATGCGACTGGTCGCGGCCGACCTCAGCGGTTAGAGTGCGCCGCCCCATGCGTCTTTATAGCGGTAAGGTCCCGATCATCGCCGAGGAGCTGGTCCGTACGCTCGGCTCCGAGAACGACATCGACGTCGCCGACGAGAACGAGGTGCGCCTCGACTTCGAGTCGGTGCTCAAGGAGTACCTCCGCCAGGAGCGCGAGGTCGTGGAGGAGGCGAAGTCGCGCCTCGAGATCCGAGGTCTGCCCTACGCGCAGCTGGGCAAGATCAAGTCCGGGGTCGCGCGCGAGCGGCAGCTCGCGATGGGCGAGGACATGCTCCCGTACATCCTGGATCAGCTGCTCACGATGCTCTTCCACAGCTCGAACGTGGAAGAGGTGTTCTCGGACGACATCACGCTGCGTAAGAAGATGACGAAGATCTTGCGCAGCCACCTCGAGGTCGAGGGCGAGCTGGACGCCGAGGTGCGCTCGAAGATCAAGAATCTCCAAGAGGGCACCGCGAGCTTCGAGATCGAGTATCAGAAGGCGATGGATCAGCTGAAGCGCAAGAAGCGCCTCACCTGATCGCCGCCCCTTCGATCGCGCCCAGGTCGATCGCGATGGCCTCCGACCCGATCCTCAGCATGACCGGACAAGGTTCCGGTCGCGCCGAGATCGAGGGCGTGGGCGTGGTGATCGTCGACCTGCGGTCCGTCAATCACCGTTACTTCGACGCGCGACTGCGGCTGGACCCGGAGCTCGCGCCATACGCGGGTGAGCTGGAGGATCAGCTCCGTCGCGCGGTGGTGCGCGGTCGCGTCGAGGTCACCGCTCGCGCGGAGCGCGCGACCCCGGGGGTCCCCACCCTCGATCGCGCGGCCGCGCGCGCCGCGTTCGAGCAGCTGTGTGAGCTCCGCGACGAGCTGCGACCGAACGAGCCGGTGCCGCTCTCGCTCCTCGCGACGGTGCCCAACCTGTTCGTGGCCGCCGCGCCGATCGATCCCGACGCGATGCGCACCGCCCTCCGCGCCGCCGCGCGCGATGCGGCGGAGAGCCTGCGTTCGATGCGCGCGCGCGAGGGCACGGCGTTGGCCGAGGAGATGCTCCGCCACCTCGACGCGCTCGACGCGGGCACCACGGCGGCCCGCGCGCGCGTCCCCGAGGTCACGCGCCAGTATGCGGACAAGCTGCGCGCGCGGATCGCGACGCTGGTCGCCGACGCCACCCTGCTCGACGAGGGTCGGCTCGAGCACGAGGTCGCGCTGGTGGCGGACCGCGCCGACGTGGCGGAGGAGCTCGCCCGTCTCGAGAGCCACCTCGCCCAAGCGCGCTCCGAGATCGCCGACGGCAGCGACGGCAAGCGGCTCGACTTCCTGTTCCAAGAGATGAGCCGGGAGGTCAACACCCTGTCGCAGAAGTCGAGCGACGCCGAGCTCGCGCGGATCGCGATCGAAATGAAGACGGCGGTCGCCCGCCTCCGCGAGCAAGTCCAGAACGTCCTCTAGTCCCTCGCGACGGAGATCGCGACGGGTTGATCGACGCCCTCGAACCCGATCTCGACCCTCGTCGCTCCTCGACGATACTCCGGCATCGCCTCGTCACGCCGAGGGCCAATCTCGAGCCCGATCATCGACGCTGAACCCATCTCGGTCTCCGTCGCGAGGGTCTAGTCCCGTCCGACGCTTGGGTGTGCCGGCGCCCGGGCTCGGCTGATAATCTGCGCGGGCCGTGCTTCTCCTGATCATCTGCTCGCCGTCGGGCGCGGGGAAATCCACGCTCACGCGCCACCTCATGAGCTCGTTCGACGGGCTCGCGTTCAGCGTCTCGCACACCTCGCGCCCGCCGCGCGGCAAGGAGCAAGACGGCGTGCAGTACCACTTCATCGACCGCCCGCGCTTCGAGGCGATGATCGCAGCCGGCGAGTTCCTCGAGTGGGCCGACGTGCACGGAAACCTCTACGGCACCTCGCTCGCCGAGATCGCGCGCGCCGAGAGCGACGGCAAGCGCGGGATCCTCTTCGACGTCGACTACCAGGGCGCGCGGCAGATCCGCGCCAAGCGCGACGACGCCGTCGGCGTGTTCGTGCTGCCTCCGAGCATGGACGAGCTCTACCGCCGGCTCGAACGGCGCGCGGAGGACACCCCCGAGGTGATCGCGAAGCGGTTCGCCAAGGCGCGCGAGGAGATCGGCCACTACGCCTCGTTCGACTACCTCTTGGTCAACGACGATCTCGTCGAAGCGCAGAAGAACCTCGAGGGCATCGTCCGCGCCGAGCTCACCCGCCGCCCCCACCACGCCGGCTTCGCGGAGCAGCTCCTCGGCTCCTTCCGCGACTAGACCCTCGCGACGGAGATCGCGATGGGTTCAGCGTCGATGATCGGGCGCGAGATTGGCCCTCGGCAGGACGAGGCGATGCCGGAGTATCGTCGAGGAGCGACGAGGGTCGAGATTTTTCGAGGGCGTCGATCAACCCGTCGCGATCTCCGTCGCGAGGGTCTAGGACCTCCGCTCCGAAGCGCGATTCCCCGGATCGCGTGGCTCACCGTGAAGGACGAGCTCACCCCGAGGATCGCAACCGCACGACCCCGCGGATCCCGAGCGCGATCATGAAGACGCTGAGCACGAGCATGAGCCCAGCCACCACCGCCGGCGGCCAGCTCGACGCGGCGACGAAGTCGCGGACGTTCAGCACGAGGGCCACGCACGCCACCGCGCTCACGAACAGCATCGGCAACACGAGCGGCAACACCGGGCGCTTCTGCTTCGCGAACAGGAACGCGATCACCATGAGGCTCAGCGCGGCGAGGAGCTGATTGCTCGCGCCGAACACCGGCCACAACACCCAGCCGACCTCGCGGCTCGTGCCGGTCGCCGCGTCGGGCACGTCGACGAACGCGAGCACCAACGCGGGGATGATCGCGATCGCGGTGCCGACGAGCGGGCGCTTGAGGACGGGGACCGAGACCGCGTCGCCGAGCTCGCCGACGATGAGCCGCTGGATGCGCGTCGCCGTGTCGAGGGTGGTCGCCGCGAACGAGATCACGAGCACCGCCATCACCGTGCGCGCCAGCGTGGTGGGCACGCCGATGCCCTCGAGGAACGCTCCGCCGCCGAGCACGAACGCGCTCACCGCGTTCGTCCCCGCGTGCGCCCACGTGTCGTAGTAGACGCCCCAGCTGAGATCGGCGACCGCCCCTTGCGCGGGGAGCTCGCACGCGCCGACCAGGCCGATCCCCGCGACCGCGGCGAGGGTCGACGCGAGCGCGAGGCTCCCCTCTCCGAGCATCGAGCCGTAGCCGACGTAGCGCGCGTCCGTGAGCGAGCTCAGCTGCTTGGACGAGGTGCCGCTCGAGACGAGCCCGTGGAATCCGCTGATCGCCCCGCACGCGATCGTCACGAAGAGGAGCGGAAACAGCGGCGGGGCGCCCTCGCTCGCGGTGCGGATCGCGGGCGCCTCGAGGTCGGGGTGGGTGACGAAGATCCCGAGGAAGAGCGCGCCGAGCCCGACGAACAGCTGGTGCGCGTTGATGTAGTCGCGAGGCTGCAGCAACAGCCACACCGGCAGGACGCTCGCCACCGCGGAGTACGCGAAGAGGAACACGATCCACGCCTTCCGGGCCTGGCTCGCGTCGAGCCCGAGCGCGGTCACGTCGAGCGGCGCGAGCGTGCCGAGGTAGACGAACACGTAGAGCAACACGAGCGCGATCAGCGAGGGGACGAGCGCACGAACCTTGCGCTTATATAAGAGCCACCCCATCGCGACGGCGATCACGATCTCGATGTTGATCGGCAACACCGCGGTCGGCTGGGACACGAAGAGCCCCGCGATCGCCATCGCGAACACCGCGAGCACCAACCACACGAGCACCAGCACGAAGCAGAGGAAGAGGATCCGTCCCTCGCTCCCCACCGCGCGCGACGCGAGGTCCGCGATCGATCGCCCCTCGTGCTTCACGCTCGCGACGAGGACGCCGAAGTCGTGCACCGCGCCCATGAAGATGGTGCCGACGACGACCCACACGAGCGCGGGGAGCCACCCCCAGAACGCGGCGACGCAAGGGCCGACGATCGGCGCCGCGCCGGCGATCGACGTGAAGTGATGTCCGAACAGGATGTGCCGGTCGGTCGGGACGAAGTCCTGCCCGTCCTCGAACCGATGCGCGGGCGTGGTGATCGCCTCGTCGTCGCCGAACACACGGCGACCCACCCAGCGCGCGTAGAAGCGGTAGCCGAGCGCGAAGCACGCGAGCGCGCCGAGCATGACGAGGGCGGCCATCGACCGGCCGACTATAGATCGGGGCCGCGAGATGCGTTCGCGCGGCGGTACATGATCACACCGCGCTGATCACATCGTGACGAGCGTCTCCCCCTGCCCTTCGAGCCGCGCGTGCAACCGCTTCAGCTCGACGTCGCCAGGGTTGTTGCAGAGGCCCTCGAACGCGGCCTGCCGCGCGCGATCCGGCTCGCCCTTCTGCTCGTGCGCGGTGGCGAGGAGCTTCCACACCTCCGGCCAGTCCGCCGCGCCGTAGGTCGCCATCGACAGCGCGTTGATCGCTTCGTCGAGGTCTCTCATCGCGATCGCCGCGCGCGCGTGCACCACGAGGAGATCCACGTCGTCGAGCTCCTCGAGCAGCGCCGTCCGCGTGACCTCGAACGCGAGGTCGGCCCGGTTGTCGGACAACAGCTCTTGCGCGAGCATGGCGGGCTCTTCGTCGTTCGGCGCGAAGAGGTAGCTCCGCGCGCGCAGCTCGAGGCTCGCGCTCTTCTGGATCCGCGAGAGCGACTCGTCGCCCGGATCGACGGCGAGACCCCGCCGCGCGACCTGGAGCGCGCGCGCGTGCTTGCCACGCTGCCAGAGCACCTCCGCGAGCAGCCGCCATGGCTCGACCCACTCGGGGTCCTCCTTCGCCGCGCGCGTGAGCGCGAGCTGAGCCGTCGCGAGCTGTCCGGACTTGGCGAGCGCGATCCCGTGGACGAGGAGCAGATCGGTGTCGCTCGGATCGTCCTCGAGAGCGGCGGAGGTGAGCTCCAGCGCCTCGTCCGAGCGTCCCTTCGCCAAGAGATCCCGGGCCAAGAGCGCGGGCTCGTCGCGCTTCTTGTCGCCGCGGAATCGGAGCACTCGAAGGTCGAGCCGGTAGCGCTTGTCGTGTTCGAGTGAGGCGTCCATCAGCCGGTGGTGCCCAACCTCGAGCGAGAGAGGCAAGAAAACGGCAAGGGTGGGTACGTCATGCGCCGCGCTGCGCGCGAAGACCGCCGTGCCGTCCGTTCGAGCAAACAGGGACACAGGGAGGCGGGGAGACAGGGAGAGAGGGTCGATCGTGGCCGGCCGGTCCACCGACGCATTTCGGCGTTGCGAATCGCGGCTTGGTCGACACCTGACAGCGAGCGTCGCTCGATTCACTCCCCACCTCCCCGTCTCGCCGCCTCCCCGTGGATGGGCTCGCTGTCCCACGTCGGCCGTCGGGTGCTTGCGGGGACCGGTACGGAGCGATACTCGGTCGCCCGGGAGCGTCAGTCGCAACCGACGCCGCGCGTCTTCGATGACGCCGACCATGACCAAGACCCTCGTGAGCAAGAAGACCAAGACCGCGTTCGTGTGTTCGGACTGCGGGGCAGACAGCCCGCGCTGGATGGGCAAGTGCTCCGCCTGCGGAGCCTGGAACACGCTGCGCGAGCACACCCTGCGCGCGGCGCCGGCCGGCGGGGCGCCCACCGTCGCGAGGGCCCCGAGCCGGGCGCTCCGGATCGCCGAGATCGATCTCGAGGCCGCACAGCGCACGCCGTGTGGGATCGGGGAGCTCGATCGGGTGCTCGGCGGCGGCGTGGTGGCGGGCGGCGTGGTGCTGCTCGGCGGCGACCCCGGGATCGGCAAGTCCACCCTCCTCATGCAGGCGCTCGCCGGGTTGACGAGCGAGGCGCGACCGGGGCTCTACGTGAGCGGCGAGGAGAGCGCGGCGCAGGTCGCGGGCCGCTCGCGCCGCCTCGGGATCGACGAGCGCTACGTCGCGATCCAGGCCACCACCGAGCTCGAGGACGTGGAGGCGTCGATCGCGAGCCTCGAGCCTCGGGTCGTGGTGATCGACAGCGTCCAGACGATCCGCGCCGCCGCGATCGACTCGTTCGCGGGGAGCGTCGGGCAGATCCGCGCGGTCGCTGCGCGCCTCATCGAGGTCGTCAAGCAGAGAGGGATCGCGCTCTTCCTGATCGGCCACGTCACGAAGGACGGCTCGCTGGCCGGACCCAAGGTGCTCGAGCACCTCGTCGACACGGTGCTCGGTTTCGAGGGTGATTCCTCCGGCGCGTTCCGGCTGGTTCGAGCGAGCAAGAATCGTTTCGGCCCCGCCCACGAGGTCGGCGTCTTCGAGATGGTCGAAGACGGCCTCAAAGAGGTGCCGGACCCGAGCAAGCTCTTCCTCGCCGAACGCCCCGAGCGGTCGGCCGGATCGATCGTGCTACCGACGGCCGAGGGAACGCGACCGTTGCTGGTCGAGGTGCAGGCGTTGGTGGCCCCGGCGGCGTACGGCGCGGCGCGGCGGGTAGCGTCGGGGTTGGATCCGAGCCGGCTCGCGATCCTCCTGGCCGTGCTCGACCGCAAGGCGGATGTCCACGTGCTCGACCATGACGTCTTCGCGTCGGTCGCGGGTGGAGCCCGGGTGGCGGAGCGCGCCGTCGATCTCGCGCTGGCGCTCGCGATCGTGAGCAGCTTCCGCGAGCGCGCGGCCGCGAGCGAGCTCGTGGTGTTCGGCGAGGTCGGCCTCGCCGGCGAGGTCCGCGCGGTGCCTCGCGCGGCGCAGCGGCTGGCCGAGGCACAGAAGCTCGGCTTCCGCCGGGCGATCCTGCCGGCCGGCAACCTCGCGCGGATCAACGGTGACGCGCCGAAGGGCATGGAGCTGATCGGCGTGAAGACCCTCGCCGACGCGCTGTCCGAAGGCTGATGGGTTCGACAACTTTTTTACCGGAAGGAGAGAAAGGGCGAAGGGAGGAAGGGAACGTAGAATTCCCCTTCGCGGCGGAATCGCCGACGCACCTTCCCGCCTTCTAGCCTTCTCTCCTTCCGGAAAGGAACCCTCGAAAGCTGATGGGTTCGACAACCTTTTTTTACCGGAAGGAGAGAAGGGGCGAAGGGAGGAAGGGGAAAGTAGAATTCCGCTTCGCGGCGGCATCGCCGACGCACCTTCCCGCCTTCTGGCCTTTCCTCCTTCCGGTAAGGACCCTCGAAACCGCATCACGGTGCGTAGACGGGGAGCGCGTCGCGGTCCTCCGCCTCGAGCCAGCGTTGGAGGCTCATGTAGAGGCCGATGCCTCCCACGCTGTAGCGGTCGTCGCCGCGGATCGCGTCGACCTCGATGCGGTCCATGCAGGCCCACTCGATCGCGGCGACGCGCACGATGAGCCCGCCCGCCTCGGAGGGGCGCATGGGGATCTCGACGTCGGCGACCTGAACCTCGCCGTCGTACGCCCGCATGCGATAGACATCGTTGTTGTCGGCGAGGAGCGAGAGGTGATCGCCGCACGCGCGATCGAAGCGCCACACGAACGGCTGACCCGGCTCGATCGGCTCGTTGCCCGGCGCATCCCACCACGACGCATGACGGCCATGACCCCAGTACGCCGCGAGCACGGTCGCCTCGAGCTGGACCGGCGGCGGCGGCGCGGGCTCGCGCGGCCGCAAGCCAGCGAGGAACTGGAGGTCCGTGGGATCCCAGAGGCGCTCGTTCGCGATGTCGACGCTGAGCGGCAGCGCGTTCCACGCCCACGTGTCGCGCATCGTCGCGCCGGGCAGGTGGATCAGCATCGATAGCAAGCCGAGCGACGCGCCGAGGTTCACGATCGCGAAGCGCCCGATCGGCGAGCGGTGCTCGAGCCCTCGGATCACGTCGACCGCGAGGAGCGCCCAGAGCGGCATCGTCTCGGCGTGGAGGCGCGGCCCGTACGAGTGGCCGCCCCACCAGTGCCAGAAGGATGCGACGAGCAGGACGTGCGCGCCGAGGCCGAGCAAGAGCGCCGCGCGCTCGCCGCGGAGGAGCGCGGGGCCTCGCGCCACGAGGACCACCACGAGGAACGGACAGAACACGAACAGGCCGCGCCCCGGTGAGACCAGCGTCCCGAGGAGCGCGACGCGGAACACGCTGCCGAACGCGAACCGGTCGGGCACGTAGTAGCCGGGCACGATCGATCCGTGCGCGACCCAGGAGAACCCGACGAAGAGCGCGAGCCAGCCCAGCGCGACGATCCCACCGAGCGCCCATCCGGGCAGCCGCGTGGGCTCCCGCGTGGGCTCACGCCGCATCGCGAGGACCATCACCGCGAACACCGCCGCCGCACAGAAGATCGAGCCCGGTCGCACGCACACGGTGAGCGCCACCGCGCTGCCCACGATCATCGCGCGTCGCGAAGGTCGGCCCGGCGCGAGCGCCGCGTAGAGCCCGACGCTCAGGAGCAGCGCCGCCCACGTGCTCGACCACAGCGCGCGCGAGAGCGTGCTCAGGAGCGGCGTCCCGAGCGCCATCACGACGGCCAGGCCGAGGCTCGGCGCGCGCCCGATCCGGAGGCGCGCGGTCCGGTAGATCACGAGCACGGTCAGCGCGGTGAGGAGCGACGCCAAGATGGCTTGCATCTCCTCCTCGACCCCGAGGTGGACCTGCCCCGCCGCGTCGATCGCGCGCATCCCGACGAGCCGGAGCGCGAGCACCAGCGGCACGGAGAGGAACGCGCTCGGCTCGGGGAAGTAGTGGAAGACGTGTGGACCCTCGCGATAGAGCGTAGGCGGCAGGCCCTCGACGTCGCGCTGGTGGTCCCAGTCGATCCAGCCGAGGTCGACCGTGCCGTGGGTGAGGATCGACTCGCTGATCATCAGCGTGCATCGCGAGTCCGTGACTTGGCGGAGCGGCGCCGCGTAGTAGACGGCCGCCAGCGCGATCACCGCGGCCAGCGGCGCGAGCCGCGCCAGCCATGGAGGCGCCTCGAAGCTCCGCCTTCCCATCACGTCCCGCGCGACTTGAGCACGACCGTCGGTTGTCGATCCACCGATCCGAGTCGGCGAGGTCGGAGCGCGGCTACTCGATCACGTCGGTCGGCCGCGGGATCGCGAACGAGTACGGCGCGCGCCCGTCGGGCGGGGTCCCGACGAGGAAGCCGCGCACCGCCGTGTAGTCGGTGTCGCGGGTGAGCGCGCGCCGCGGGCCGGAGACCCCGAGGCGTGTGCCGTCGCCGAGGGTCACGCTCCGGCCGTCGTCGCTCCGCACCATGGGAAGGACGAGCATCTCACCCTCGTGCCGGTCGAGCGCGTCCCGCAGCACGGTGGGACGGGGCAGCCGATCGAGCGCGACGCCGTCCGTCCGGCGTACGGCTCGCGCGATCCACGTCGCCTCATCGATGTGCACGGTCACCTCGACGAGCGACCATGGAGCGATGCCCGCCCAGCGCCCCCGCGCCCGCCCGACCCACCGCGCTCGCGAGGCACCGGTCGGGAGGAGGAGCGCGTAGCGCCGGTCGCGACTGATCGCGATCACGAGGCCAACAACCTCGTCGAACGCGTCGTCGACCGACTCGAGCTCCGAGTCCGACGCCGAGTCCGAGTAATCCGAGTCCGAATCCGATTCCGATTCCGCGTCCGAGTCCGAGTCCGATTCCGAGTCCGATTCCGAGTCCGAGTCCGAGTCCGAGTCCGATTCCGAATCCGAGTCCGACGCCGGGTCGGGGTCCATCTCCCGATCGGAGCCGAGCCCTCCATACGCATCGTCGGAGGCGCCCTCCTCGTCAGCGTCGTCGTAGGAGTCGTAGGAGTCGTAGCCGTCGGCGTACGCGTAGTCGTCACCGTCGTCGTCGGGCAGCGCGTAGCCGCCGATGATCTGCATCGCCATGCCCGCGATCGCGACGAGCGCGAAGACACGAAACTTGCTGAATGCACCCACCGCGAACGACGTCTCGTCGCCCTCGCTGATCGCGGCGTACGTCGCGCTCTCGACCTTGTTCCAGGCCCACGCGAGGATCGGAATCCCACCGCAGCCGCAGATCCCGAGCGCGGCCGCCGCGACCAGACCGACCCCGCGGACGCCGGCTTTCCACGCGACGAACAGGGCCGCGTAATAGCCCGCCCACCACACGACGAACCCAGCGATCCCGAGGGCGAGCGCGAACGACATCGGACGAGTCTACGAGCCATGTGGGCTCGCGTTCCCCGCCGCGCGTCGACGACGTCGTCAGTACTGGACGCCGAGGACCAGCCGGAACGTCATCGCGTTGCCGAGATCGGCGAGGCCGTCCTGGTCGTTGTCGACGACCGTCCCGCCCCCGTTCGGCAGCGTGGTGCGGGCCGAGCCCTGCGGCGAGCCGGGGAGGAAGTTGATCCCGTTGAGCGGGAAGAAGATGCCCCAATAGGCCGCCGCGTAGAACCCGTCGAGGATGTCCGGGCCGTCCTCGGAGCGGTAGTAGACCGAGACGTCGAGCTCGAGCCCGAGGTCGTCCGTGTTGCCCCACGCCTGCACCGGCTCGGACGCGCGGCTCCATACGAGGTCGGCGCGCGCGCCGAGGAGCTGGCCGAAGCTCGTGCGGATGAAGTCGTAGCTCAGGCCCGGGCGGAAGTAGTAGGCGCCGCCGATCTGCCGCATCACGTTGCGCCAGAAGATCAGGTCGACCCGGTAGTTCGGGTGGAAGTAGAACGTGCTGTAGGTGTGATCGACGGTGCCGTCGCGGCCCGTCCGGAGCTGAGGCTGGAGCCCGCCGCCGACCTGGCTGAGGCCTTCCTGATCCGCGTCGCCGCTCGCGTAGCCGGCGTTGAAGTAGATGCCGAGCTGATCGTTGAGGAGGCGGTACTCGCCCTCGAAGGCGACGCCGAACTGGAGGAGGTTCGCGTCGGCCTGCGAGCCGCTCCGATAGGAGGTGTTCGACAGGTTGTCGATGGTGCCGAGCACCATGACCGCCTCGAGCTCGAGGCGGAGCTTCTCGTAGAGGAACTGCACCCAGATGTCGGGCACGTAGACGTCGGCGCCGCGGCGCACGAACGTCGGCGTGCCGTAGGCGCGGCCCTCGCGCTCCGCCTCCGAGCACACCACGCAGAGGTTGAACGGGTTGGTGGTGCCCGACGAGGTCAGGTTCTGGTTGCGGTAGACGAAGTAGGCGCCGATGTTGAACACCGCGTCGCCGCGCTGCAATGCGGCTTGCTGTTCTTCCTCGGTCGCGCGGTAGGCGGCGCCGAGCACGAACTGATCGGTGTCGTCGAGGCGGCTCCGATCGAACGCGAGCCCGCCCAGGTCGGCCTGCTCCTGGTAGAGGAGCCCCTCGCTCGTGAAGTCCCAGGCGCCGAACAGGTAGATGCCGGCGAGCCGCGTGATCAGCATGATGCGGTCGACGTCGGTCTGATAGTCGCTGTCGATCCCGCTCCCGCCGTTGGCGAGGATGCCGAGACCCCAGTGGCTGCCCATCCGGCCGAAGCGCAGCTCACCGAGCGTGCGGTTGCGGACCTCGGCCCACGCGCGGCGGGGTGAGATGCTCGACTGAAGCGAGTTGACGCCGTACTGCGGCGGCACGAGCGTGGTGGTCGTCGTGTCGTAGGGCGCGATCGAGGTGCGGTCGTACCGGTAATACGGGTCGATGATCCCGTTCATCGGATTCTGATACGGACCGACCGCGAAGGAGTTCGGCGTCGACCCGAGCACCATGTTGTCGAAGATGTCGAGCTGCATCCGCACCCGGACGTCGTCCGAGAGGTGGATCGTCGGCTCGAGGCGCAGCCGCATGTTCGCGAACGCGTTCGCGTTCTGGTTGCAGAGGTCCGCGTCGCCGTCCGGACCGCCGCATCCGCCCCGGGCGCGCGTTCCGTCCTCCGCCGGTCGGAAGAGGCCGAATGGCAGCGCGACCGTACCGGGGACCGGCACGCTGTTCGCCGGTCCCGGGTTCTCGTTCACCACGCGATCGAAGAAGAAGTTGTCCTGGAACTCGCCGCGGAAGCGGATGTAGCCGTGGAGATCGAACACCGTCTGCGGCGCGCTCCAGCGCGCGATCGTCGGGTCGGTGCCGTCGCCCTGACCGATCCGATCGAGCCGGTCCTGCGCTTCGCCGGGAGAGGGGAGCGAGTCGTCTTCCTCGTCGTCGCCCTCTTCCTCCTCCTCTTCTTCCTCTTCTTCTTCGCCGTCTTCTTCGTCCTCGCCCTCACCGAGCTGGAGGTTCTGGACGTCGGGCGGCCGGAGCGAGGGCTCTTCCTCCTCGTCGTCCTCCCACTCCTCGTCCTCTTCGATGTCCTCTTCGACGTCTTCGTCGCCGGTCGACGCGTCGCCCTCCTCGTCCTCTTCGGGCTGCGCGAAGGCCACGCCGGGGCCAGCGAGGAGGACCGCAAAGGAAGCGGCGATCGAAGCGACGGCGAGGGCTCTCATGAGTGCGGCGGTGCTAACACGTGGATGTGGGGTGGGCAATCGCGGCGAGCCCGCCCCCAACCCCGGTGGCACGCGGTTATTCAGCCCGCGACGCCAGCCTCGCGAAGACCACCCGCGCCGCGCGATCCGGCATCGTCTCGCGGGAGCTTTGCGCTATATACGGCCGCGTGACCGATGTGAGCCCGGTCCGACTCGTTCCGCTCGGCGGACTCGGCGAGATCGGCATGAACTGTCTCGTGATCGAGCACGGCGAGGACCGCATCGTGATCGACTGCGGACTGACCTTCGACGACCGAGGCCTCGGCATCGACGTGACCCACGCCGACTTCGGCTGGCTCGCCGCGCACCCCGAGCGCCTCCGCGCCATCGTGCTCACCCACGGGCACGAGGATCACGTGGGCGCCGTGCCCTACCTCCTCGAGGTCTGCCGCGCCCCGATCTTCGGGCCCAAGTACGCGCTCGGAGTCCTCCGGGAGCGCCTCGATCAGCACCCGATCGGCGAGGAGGACCACGAGATCCACGCGATCGCCCCCGGCGACAAGATCGAGATCGGCCCGTTCGAGGTCGAGCCGTACCGGGTCACCCACTCCATGCCCGACTGCACCGGTCTCATCGTCCGGACGCCCCAGGGCGTCGTGGTCCACAGCGGGGACTTCAAGATCGACGAGGCGCCGATCGACGGCGAGACGTTCGACTTCGATCGCCTCGCGCGCCTCCGCGAGGAAGAAGGCGTGCGCCTCCTCCTGAGCGACAGCACGAACGCGATCGTCGAGGGCTCGACGGGCCCCGAGGCGTCCGTGGCCGACGCGCTCGAGGAGATCATCGGGCGCGCCGAGCACCGCGTGGTCGTCACGCTGTTCGCGTCGAACGTCCACCGCGTCCGCTCCCTCGCGAGCATCGCCCGCGCGACCGGCCGTAAGCTCTGCTTGCTCGGTCGATCGCTCGGGATGCACTCGCGGATCGGGATCGAGACGGGCTACCTCGAGGATCTCGGCGACGTCGCCGTCGCGCCGGAGCTCCTGCGCGCCCTCCCCCGTAACCAGGTCCTCGTCCTCGCGACCGGCACCCAGGGCGAGCCTCCGGCGGCGTTCGCGCGCCTCGCCAAGGACGAGCACCCGGACCTCGCGCTCGAGCGCGGCGATCTCGTGATCCACTCCGCGCGCGTGATCCCGGGCTGCGAGACGAGCGTGTTCCCGCTCATCAACATGCTCGAACGCCGCGGCATCGAGGTCCTCTGGCGCGCGACCCACCCGGCGATCCACGTGAGCGGCCACGCGCACCGCGGCGAGCAACGCCGCTTGCTCGAGACGCTCCGCCCTAGGGCGTTCATCCCCGTACACGGCACGTTCCTGCATCTGCGCGCCCACGCCGAGCTCGCGGCCGAGGTCGGCGTGGAGGAGCGCCTCATCGTGGAGAACGGCACGGTGGTGGAGCTCGACGCGGACTCCGTGCGGACCAGCGGTCACGTGAGCACGGGCCGGATCCACCGCGCGCGCGGCCGGACGCTCGACGAGCGGGTGCTCAAGGACCGACAGCTCCTCGCCGAGCACGGGATCGCGGTCGTCTCGGTGGCCGTCGACGCGCGGGGGCGCCCCATCGCGCCGCTCGATCTGATCACGCGCGGGCTCATCTCGGAGGACGATCACGAGGAGCTCCTCGACGAGGCCTGTGACTACGTGCACGACGCGTTGACGAACACCCGCTGGGTCCACGAGCGCCCGGAAGAGGACGAGCTCGAGGCGGCGGCGTGTCGCGCGCTCAAGCGGTACTTCCACCGAACCATCGGGCGAAAGCCGCTCTGCTATGCGACCGTGCTCCGCGTCGACTGACGCACACGTGCCGTCCGCGCCGGTCCGCCGCCCGATGTGCGCGCCCGCATCACCGCGCCGAACCGCGCGCGTCCCAACGCCACCGTGCACATGCACGTCCCCGTACACGCGACCGTCCCCGTGCACCGGACCCCGAACGTCCCCGTACCACCGACCGACCTCCGCGAAGCGACCGCCTCTCCGCCTCGCCCCCGCCGCCCTCCTCGCCCTCCTCGTCGCCTGCGGCGGCCCCCAGACCGGCGATGGCGATCAGACCGCCCTCGATCGCGCCCGCTTCGCCGAGCACGACGCGGACACGACGCCCGATCCGCTCGCCGCGGTCCCCGGCCGCCCCCCCACCGCGCGCGAGGTCCGTGCGATCCGGCGCCTCTCGCGGATCGCCGAGTCCCTGCGCGGCCTCACGTTCGTGCGCGAGGTCCCGTTCCGCGTCCAGGACCGTGACGTGATCACGCAGTTCGTGCAGGACGAGATGGAGGACGACGAGCTCGAGCGAGCGCGCGCGCTCTACGTGGCGATCGGGCTCCTGCCGCCCGACCTCGACATCCACGCGCTCCTCGTCCGCGTGCTCGGCGAGCAGATCGTCGGCTACTACGATCCGGAGCGCAGCCTCCTCGTCGTCCGCGAGGACGTCGTGTCGCGGCTCGCCTCGGACGGCCGGCGTGAGCTCGGCGAGGCCGAGATGGTGATCGTCCACGAGCTCGTGCACGCGCTCCAGGATCAGCGCTTGGGGCTCGGCGCGCGCTACGAGGAGGAGCGGACGATCGACGCGGACAACGCGTTTGCCGCTGTCGTGGAAGGCGACGCGACCCTCGCGATGATCGGCTACATGATCGAGAGCCAGAACCTCTCGCTCTCGGGGCTCACCCAGCGCCCCGCGGTGCTCCGCCAGATCATCAACGACAACCCGACCTCGATGGCGGGCAGCGAGATCGACGGCGCTCCCGCGATCGTACGCGCACCGCTCATCGCACGGTACGTGGACGGGCTCCTCTTCTGCGCGCAGCTCCACGGGATGAACGGCTGGCCCGACGTCGACGAGGCGCACCGCACCCCGCCGGTGTCGACCGAGCAGATCCTGCACCCCGACCTCTACTTGCGCGGCGAGCGACCGGACGCGCTCGCGCTGCCTCCGGTCGAGATCGACGGCTTCGAGGCGCGGCCCGATGAGACGCTCGGCGAGATGGAGATGGGCGTCTACTTCGGGCTCGCGTTGGACGGACAGGACTCCGATCGCGAGGCGGCGGCCGGATGGAGCGGCGACGCGCTCCGCGTGTACGTGCGTCCCGAGGGCGAGGCCGCGTTCGTATGGCTCAGCGCGTGGGACGACGAGGCGGAGGCGCGTCAGGCGGAGGCGGCGGCCGAGGCCGTGGCGCGGGTCCGCGGTGACGTCGGTCGCGGCCACGCGGTGCGGCGTCGCGGGCGCGCGGTCTTGATCGCGCGAGGCCTCCCCCGCGACGCGCTCGCGACGTTCGAGGCGGCGTTCGACGAGCTCGCCGCGAGCCTCCCGCCGAGCCCGCCGCGCGGCCGTTGAGCGCTGTTGACCCATCCGATCGCCAGCGCTACGCCTCGCCTCCGCGCCGGTGTGGGCCGCGGGTGGGGATCGGCGCGCGGGCTCGGCCCGAGGACGCGCGCCGCCCACTGTCGGTCCGACATCTTCGTTGACGCCCGAGCCCCGAGAACTGAGACGATGCAATCGCAACTGAACGAGATCGACCCCGTCACCATCGAGCTCTCGGTGGAGGTCCCGTGGGACCGCGTGGAGCAGGGCCTCAACGCTGGCTATCAGCGCCTCCAGAAGACCGCGAAGCTCCGCGGCTTCCGCCCCGGCAAGGTGCCGCGTCAGGTGCTGCGCAAGCTCTTCGGCAACACCGTTCAGTCCGAGGTGGTGGGCACGCTCATCGAGGAGGGCCTCCTCGCGGCGGTGCGCGAGCACTCGCTCGCCGTCGTGGCCTCTCCCCGCGTCGACGAGCTCCCTTCGATCGTCGACGGCGAGCCGCTCTCGTTCAAGGCGACCCTCGAGGTGCGCCCGAAGGTCGACGCGGTGAACACGGAGGGCCTCGTCCTCGAGCGCCCGGTGATCACCGTGCCCGACTCGGACGTCGACGAGCAGATCGAGAAGCTCCGTCAGTCGCATGCCGACATCATCACCCCCGACGAGCCGCGCCCTGCCAAGAAGGGCGATCTGCTGACCATCGACTTCACGGTCGAGATCGACGCCGAGGAGCGCGCCGACATGGCGGCGTCCGGCCGCGTCGTCGAGCTGGGCAGCGACCGACTCCTGCCCGAGTTCGAGGAGGGGCTGACCGGCAAGACGGCGGGGGACGAGGTGCAGATCCGCGTGGCCTACGGCGACGACGTGACCAAGGAGGACCTCCGGGGCAAGCGCGCGCTCTTCAAGGTGAAGATCAACGAGCTGCGCGAGAAGGTCCTGCCCGACCTCGACGACGACTTCGCGCAGGACGTCGGCGATCACCAGACGTTGGACGAGCTGCGGACCTCGATCCGCGAGCGCCTCCAGGCGTCGGCCGATCGCCAGGCCGAGGGCGCGCTCCGCGAGCAGGCGATCGAGCAGCTCGTCGAGAAGAACCCGATCCCCGTGCCGCCCTCGCTCATCCGCGAGCAGGAGGAGTCCATGCGGCAGGAGCTCGCGTACTACATGCGCCTCGCCGGCCAGGACGCGGCGCCTCCGGCGATGGACTTCAGCCAGGAAGCGGAGAAGAAGGTGCGCGCGGCGATGCTCCTCGGCGAGATCGCCCGCCTCCAGGAGATCCGCGTCAGCCCCGACGAGATCGAGGCGCGCCTCGCGAAGATCGCCGAGGAGTCCGGTAAGCACATCGCGAAGGTGCGCGTCGACTACAAGGGCGAGCGGCTGGAGGCGCTGGAGAACAAGCTGCTCGAGGAGAAGCTCCTTGAGTACCTCCTCGCCCAGGCTACAGTCCGCGACGCGGCGCCTCCGAGCGATGCGGCGGCTCCGAATGAGACGGTCGGGGATGGCGAGCCAGCCGACGCGCCCCAGGATCGATGAGCGCTCGAAGGCTGAACGATCGAAGGCTGAGCGATCGAGAGCGGAACGATCGGGAGCGCGGCGCGCACGAGCGGGATGGCTCTCGAGCGTCTTAGGATGGTACACGGACCGGCGAAGCTGCCGTTGAAACCCGGGGAGTGGTGATGACCGAGCAATTCGACCCGCGCGCGATCTACGACGTGCAATTCGTGGAGAGCACGCACCGCGGTGAGCGGAGCTGGGGCCCGTTCAGCCGTCTGCTCAAGGACCGCATCGTCTACCTCGGTACCGAGGTCAACGATCTCCTGGCCAACTACCTGATCGCCCAGCTCCTGATCCTCGAGGGCGAGGATCCGGACAAGGAGATCACGATGTACATCAACAGCCCGGGCGGGGTGATCACGGCCGGGCTCGCGATCTACGACACCATGCAGTACATCCGCTGCCCGGTCTCCACGGTGTGCCTCGGGCAGGCCGCGTCGATGGCCGCGTGGCTCCTCGCCGCCGGTCAAAAAGGACGCCGTCGCTGCCTCCCCAACAGCCGGGTGATGATCCATCAGCCGCTCGCCGGGGTCCGCGGTCAGGCGTCGGACATCGAGATCCACGCCAGGGAGATCCTCCAGCTCCGCGGTCGGATGAACGAGATCCTCTCCTACCACACCGGCAAAACGGTGGAGCAGATCAAGGACGACACGGAGCGGGACCGCTTCTTGTCATCGAGCGAGGCCCTCGAGTACGGGATCATCGACGAGGTGATCCATCCGCGCGGCGACAAGGCCGCGCCGATCGGTAAGCGATAGCGCAAAGTGGTTGGATTCCCATCGGTTCGCTAAGCTGAAGCCGGGCGCGGCGGTTGCCGCCACGCCGGCTGAGGTCTAGGCTCCGGGGAGCTTCGTAGCGGGAGTAGATCAGGGTGGATCGACGGCGCGACGACGGTCATGGCAACTTGCAGTGCTCCTTCTGTGGCAAGTCCCAGAAGGAAGTGAAGAAGCTCATCGCCGGACCCACGGTTTACATCTGCGACGAGTGCATCGGCCTCTGCAACGACATCATCGCGGAGGAGGTCGACCGCGAAGACTCGTTCTCGACGGGCACCCCGCTCCCCAAGCCCGCCGAGATCAAGGGCATCCTCGACGAGTACGTGATCGGCCAGGAGCGGGCGAAGAAGGTCCTCTCGGTCGCCGTCCACAACCACTACAAGCGCATCGACTCGCGCATCGCGCAGGACGACGTCGAGCTCCAGAAGTCGAACATCCTCCTCCTCGGCCCGACCGGCAGCGGAAAGACGCTCCTCGCGCAGACCCTGGCGAAGATCCTCAACGTCCCGTTCGCCATCGCGGACGCCACGACGCTGACCGAGGCCGGCTACGTCGGCGAAGACGTCGAGAACATCATCGTCCAGCTGCTCCAGAACGCCGACCACGACGTCGAGCGGGCGCAGCGCGGGATCGTCTACATCGACGAGATCGACAAGATCGCGCGCAAGGGCGACAACCCCTCGATCACCCGCGACGTCAGCGGCGAGGGCGTGCAGCAGGCCCTCCTCAAGATCATCGAGGGGACCATCGCGAACGTCCCGCCCAAGGGCGGCCGCAAGCATCCCCAGCAGGACTTCCTGCAGATCGACACGACCAACATCCTCTTCATCTGCGGCGGCGCGTTCGTCGGCCTCGAGCAGGTCATCGAGTCGCGCATCGGCCAGAAGAGCCTCGGCTTCGGCGCCGAGCTGTCGAGCCGCAAGGAGAAGAAGATCGGCGAGCTTCTCGCCCAGGTCCAGCCGGAGGACCTCATCAAGGCGGGCCTCATCCCCGAGTTCGTGGGTCGCCTCCCGGTGACCGCGACGCTCCATGAGCTGAACGAGGAAGCGCTCATCGACATCCTCACCAAGCCGAAGAACGCGCTCATCAAGCAGTTCCGTAAGCTCTTCGAGATGGACGGGGTGAAGCTCAAGTTCACCCACGGCGCGCTCCAGGCGGTGGCCAAGCAAGCCCTCGAGCGCAATGCCGGGGCGCGCGGCCTCCGGGCGATCCTCGAGAACTCGATGCTCGACATCATGTACGAGGTCCCGAGCCACGGCGGCATCAAGGAGGTCGTCGTCAGCGAGGAGGTCGTGCTGAGCGGCGAGAAGCCTCTGATCGTCTACGAGAAGGAAGGCGCGACCGGCTGAGCCGGTCGTCCCCCACCGGCTGACCAAGACGGACCGCTTCCCTCCCTCGAGGGGTGGCGATGCCGTCCGAGTGGCGCCACGATTCTGCCCGGCCGATCTTCGAAGGCCCGGGTATGCTCCGGGTACCGTTCTCCACATCACCTTAGAACCCACCGCGGGCTCCTCCGGGCGCGCCAAGTCAGGACAGAATGTTCTTCCACAAGAACGACAAGGATCCTCAGGGCCGCGGCACGCGCGCGCTCCCGCTCCTCCCGCTGCGGGACATCATCGTGTTCCCGCACATGGTGGTGCCGCTCTTCGTCGGGCGTGAGAAGTCGATCAACGCCCTCGAAGAGGCGATGAGTCAGAGCAAGGAGATCCTGCTCGCGGCCCAGAAGAAGGCGAAGACGAACGACCCGACGGAAGAGGACATCTTCCAGATGGGCACCGTCGGCGTGATCATCCAGCTCCTGCGCCTCCCCGACGGGACGGTGAAGGTGCTGGTGGAAGGCAAGCGTCGTTGCCGCATCCGCCGCTTCCTCCCGAACGACGAGTTCTTCCTCTGTGAGGTCGAGGCGGTCGACGAGGTCAGCACCTCGTCCGTCGAGATCGAGGCGCTCATGCGCTCGGTCCAATCGACGTTCGAGACCTACGTCAAGCTCAACAAGCGCATCGCGCCCGAGATGCTGATGCAGGTCCAGACGATCGACGATCCCGCGCGGCTCGCCGACACGATCGTCGTCCACCTCACCGCGGTGAAGCTCCACGACAAGCAAGAGATCCTCGAGACCACGGATCCTGCGAAGCGCCTGGAGCGTCTCTTCGAGCTCATGAACGCGGAGATCGAGATCCTCCAAGTGGAGAAGAAGATCCGATCGCGCGTCAAGAAGCAGATGGAGAAGACGCAAAAGGAGTACTACCTCAACGAGCAGATGCAGGCCATCCAGAAGGAACTGGGTGAGCGCGACGAGTTCAAGAGCGAGATCCAAGAGCTCGAGGAACGCATCAAGGAGAAGCAGCTCAGCGAGGAAGGCGCCGACCGCGTCCAAAAGGAGCTGCGCAAGCTCAAGATGATGCAGCCGATGAGCGCGGAGGCGACGGTCGTCCGCAACTACATCGACTGGATCCTCAACCTGCCTTGGTACGACAAGACCGAGGAGAACTACGACATCGACGTGGCCGAGTCGATCCTCGACGAGGACCACTACGGCCTGAAGAAGGTCAAGGAGCGCATCCTCGAGTACCTCGCGGTGCAGGCGCTCGTGAAGAAGCTCAAGGGCCCGGTGCTCTGCCTCGTGGGCCCGCCCGGCGTCGGCAAGACGTCTCTCGCACGTTCGATCGCGCGCGCGACGGGGCGCGAGTTCGTGCGGCTCAGCCTCGGAGGTGTGCGCGACGAAGCGGAGATCCGCGGCCACCGGCGCACGTACATCGGCGCCCTGCCCGGCCGGATCATCCAGTCGCTCCGCAAGGTGGGCACCAACAACCCGGTGTTCCTCCTCGACGAGGTCGACAAGATGTCGAGCGACTTCCGCGGCGATCCCGCGGCGGCGCTCCTCGAGGTGCTCGACCCCGAGCAGAACTCGCAGTTCAACGACCACTACCTCGACCTCGACTACGACCTGTCCGACGTCATGTTCATCACGACGGCGAACACGCTCGGCGACATCCCTCTCCCGCTGCGAGACCGCATGGAGATCATCGAGCTCAGCGGTTACACGGAGTTCGAGAAGCTGAACATCGCGGTGCGTTACCTGGTGCCCCGGCAGAAGAAGGAAGCCGGGTTGACGGACGTGGATCTCGAGATCACCGAGAACGCGATCCGCACCGTGATCCACCACTACACGAAGGAGAGCGGCGTCCGGAACCTCGAGCGCGAGGTGGGCAGCCTCTGTCGCAAGGTCGCGCGGCAGGTCGTCAAGGATGGCAAGGACGGCAGCTACGAGATCGCGGCCAAAGACGTGCCGCGCTACCTCGGCGTCCCGAAGTGGCACAGCAACAAGGCCGGCGAGCACGACGAGATCGGCAAGGTCAACGGCCTCGCCTACACGTTCTACGGCGGCACCGTGCTGGAGTGCGAAGCGGCGATCGTACCCGGCAAGGGCAAGCAGGTGATCACCGGCCGGCTCAGCGAAGGCATGAAGGAGAGCGCGCAAGCCGCGATCACCTACATCCGCTCGCGCCACGCGGAGCTCGGCCTCGACGCGGACTTTCACGAGAAGGTCGACGTCCACGTCCACTTCCCGGACTACGAGAAGAAGGACGGCCCGAGCGCCGGCATCACGATGGCGACCGCGATCGCGAGCGCGCTCATGCGCATCCCGGCGCGCCGCAACGTCGCGATGACGGGCGAGATCACGCTCCGCGGACGCGTGATGCCGATCGGCGGTCTCAAGGAGAAGATGCTCGCGGCCCACCGCGCGGGCATCGACACCGTGTTGGTGCCGCGTGAGAACCGTAAGGACCTCCGCGAGATCCCGCGCCGCGTGCTCAAGGGCATGCGCGTCGTGTTGGTCGAGCACATGGACCAGGTGCTCCGCGAGGCGCTCGCGCTGAACGATCCGAACGCGTTGTTCGGTAAGCGCCCGCGTCCGATGGAGTACCAAGGCGGTAAGCTCGTCACCGGCGACGACGAAGATCTCGCGTCCCCGCCGTTCCAGCCGCCCGGCGCGCAGCAGTAACCACCGCACCGGAGCGCTCCCGTCGTCAGTGACGGGTTCCGCGGCGCACGGGGATGGCCGCGGAGAGCGCGTAGCCTCCCCCCGTGCGCACGAGCAGATCTCTCAGGCCGCGCTTGCGGAG
Organism: Sandaracinaceae bacterium; assembly: GCA_050186575.1. Lineage (GTDB taxonomy): Bacteria > Myxococcota_A > Polyangia > Polyangiales > Sandaracinaceae > JAUHXR01. The sequence continues at coordinate 35,362 of JBFWYI010000006.1, forward strand.
CGTCGACATCGCGACGTGCGCGCGGTTCAGCGCGGCCCGCTCGCCCATCCGCTCGCCCGGCCAGCCCGCCTCGATGATCTCCGAGAGCGGGACTGGCTCGCCCGGCGCCTCGATCCGACGCCTCGTCAGGTGATCGAGGATCGCGCGCATCGGCGAGCGTTCGGGAAGCTCCTCGACCGACGCACCGCCCGGGAGGCGGAAGCCCTCGCCGGCGCCCAGTACCAAGAGCGCGTCCTCGGGCAGCGCGCCCATCCGTCCGGACGCGAGTCGCTTGAGCGCGCGGAGCGCGAAGCGCGAGTCGTCGTTCGAGGCGCGCTCGACCCGCGCCTCCGCCATGCGGAGCGCGGCGTCCGCAGCCACCGCGGTGTCTCCGCACGCGAGCTCGACGCCGTCGCGGTGCGTGCGGACCGCGGCCTCGAGCGCCGGCTCGCCCGACACGCGTGTCAACGCGACCTCCGCCGTCGCGATCGCCGCCCGCGCCTCCTCGGCTCGCCCGCGCTGGGCGAGGGCGCTGGCCGAGCACGCCGCGATGAGCGCGTCGTAGCGCGGGGAGCGCACCGTCGCGATGCGCTGCCGCGCGCGCGCGAGCAGCGCGAGCGCGTCTTCGGCGTCACCGCTCTCTACGTACGTCGTGGCGAGGTAGTAGAGCGCGCTCGCCTCGCGGTGACGGTTCCCGAGATCCGCGAGGATCGAGGCGGCCTCCGCGAGCGCCTCGCGCGCCAGCGAGAGCTCGCCCGCCTCCTGCATCAGCCCGCCGCGCGCGGTCAGCAAGGTACCTTCCATGATCCGAGCGCCCGCCCGGCGCGCGACCTCGAGGCCTTCACCGATCCGCGCGAGCGCCTCCTTCGCGTCGCCGGCAAACATCGAGACCACCGCCTGCTCGTAGAGCGCCGCCGCGAGGCTCGGCTCGTCCCCGAGCTGCCGGTAGCGCGACGCGGCGGCCGAGAGGGCGCGCTCGGCCTCCTCGAGCCGTCCCTCGCGCCGATGGGCGTGACCGAGGTCGAGGCTCACCCGCGCCTCGAGCGCGGTCCGCTCCGCGCCCTCGTCCGTCCGCGCGAGCAGCGACAGCGCCTCCTCGAGCCGCGTCCGCGCCTGCGCGGTGTCGCTCCGCACGTCGTCGAGCGCACCCGCCCGCGCGAGCGCCAACGCGAGCAGGCGCTCGTCCCCCGCCGCCTTCGCGAGCTGGAGCGCGTCGGCGAAGTCCGCCTCGGCCGCGCCGGTGTCGCCCAGCTCCCGCCGCGCGGCGCCGCGCCCGAGCAGCGCGCGCGCGCGATCCGCGGCCGCCCCGCGGTCGGCCTCGAGCGCATCGAGGGCGGTCACCACGCCATCGAACAACGCCTCGCGCACCGACGAGCGACCGCGCGCCGCGAGGGGGTCGTCGAGCGCCGTCGCGATGCCGAGCGCGTCGGCCACCCACGTCGGCGAGCGCTCGCCCTGCGCGAGTCGGATCGCGGTGCGGTGCGCGACCAACGCATTGTCGAGCTCGTCCATGAGCTCCACCCCGAGCGTCCGAGCGCGAGCCGCGTAGTGCGACGCGTGCGCGCGCAGCACGGCGGGCAGCGCGACATCTTCGCGCGCGAGGTCCTCCGCCACCTCCCGGATCGTCACGAAGAACGCATGGCGCACCGGCTCGCCATACGTGGTCCGGAGCAGCGAAGAGCGCACCAGCACGTCGAGCGCATCGAGGACGGATGCCCGCGGTATCGCGACGTCGCCGAGCACCGCCTCCGCGTCGTCGAGTCGAAAGCCGTTTTGCAGGACCGAGACGAGCGCGAAGAAGCGACGCTGCTCCTCGCCGAGCAGCGCGACCGAGTCCATCACCGCGCGCCGGACCGACGCGGCGCGATGGTCGGCCGACGGATCCGAGAGGACGTCGAGGGGTCGGTCGAGGCGGCGTCGGAGCTCCGAGAGGCTGAGCAGGCGCGTCCGCGAGGCGGCGAGCTCGATCGCGAGGGGCATCCGGTCGATCGCCTCGACGATCTCGGCCACCGCGCCCTCGGGGTCGGGCGTGGCGGTCGGTCCCCCCGCAGCGCGGCGGCGCGCCTCGAACAGCGCCACCGCGTCGTCTCGCGTCAGGGCGTCGAGCGTCAACACGTGCTCTCCCGCGATGCCGAGCACCGCGCGCGAGGTCGCAACGAAACGTACGTTGCTCGCTCTCGCGATCCAGCGCTCGATCGCGGGACCGATCCCCGGCGCGATCTGCTCGATGTTGTCGAGGACCAGCCACACCGACCCGCGACGGGCGAGGCCGTCGGCGATCGTGTCCGCCGCCTCCGTCTCGCCGAGCTCGCCGAGGCTGAGCCCAAACGCCGAGGCGACGAGCGTCAATGCGGCGTACGGCGTGCGTGCTTCCGAGAGATCGATGAACAGCGCTCCCTCCTCGTCGTCGTCGAGCTCGGCGATCCGGTCCTCGCACGCGCGGAGCGCGAGGCGGGTCTTGCCGATCCCGCCCGGCCCGAGGATCGTCACGAGGCGCGCCTCGCCGAGGAGCCGGGACAGCGCGTCGAGCTCCGCCCGGCGACCGATGAACGACGACGCGGGCCGCGATCGGCGCAGCTGGGCGCGGCTGTCGGGTACCCCACGCATCCGAGGCCACGGCGAGCATCGCACATCGCTCGCGCCCTCGCTTCGAGGTCACGCGCGAACGCGACGCTCTCACTCCGTCGTGATCTGCACGTCCGCGAGGATCTCCTGCTCGCTCGGCTCCGCCGCCTGCTTGGGCGCGATCTTCTTGGCCCGCTCGGAGCGAGGCGGGAGGGGCGGCGCCCAGCGCATCAGGTCCTCGGGCACCTTGCCGCGGTAGTACTCGGCCTCGGGGTCCATCCACGTGCCCATCATGCGATCCCAGAACGTGAAGAACTGGCCGTAGTTCACGCGGAAGTACCAGTGATGCAGCGAGTGGTGATTGCAGTGGTTGATGATGCCGCCGCGCACGAAGCTCACGCGGTCGTGGATCATGACGGTCCACGTCATCACGAACGCGAGCACGATGAGGTAGACCCACGCGTTCAGCGGGACGAGGAACGCGAAGATGTGGGTCGGGACCGCCTGCGCGAAGCTGTCGAGCGGGTGGAAGCCCATCGACACGAAGCTCGTGCTCTCGCGCCACTGGTGGTGCGGCTTGTGGATGTGCTTGAACAGCCACCCTTTGTGCAGCGCGCGGTGGATCCAGTAGACGCACGTCTCGGTGAACGCGAGGTAGAGGACGATCGAGAAGAGGAGATAGGGCAGGCCCATCTCCATCGGGTCCCAGTAGATCCGCGAGTAGCCGTTCGCGATGGCCCAGTGGAAGGGCACGGTGAGGACCGCGTTGCCGAGCGTCCCGTAGACGCCCCACTTCATCTGGTTCCGGAGAACCTTCTTGTCGGCGACGTAGGTTGGGTGGAAGTAGCGCTTCCCCCACACGAAGAAGATCAGGTAGCTCAGCCCGCTCACGCCGAAGTACGCGACCAGACCGCCGACCACCAGCAGGAGGAACTGGTTCAGCGCCGTCTCCTCGAAGCCGAGCAGGGTGATGAGCATTCGCGCCGGGAGGTTAACCGCGGCGGCGGATGGGGCCAAGCCGACGTGTCTCGGTACGCCGCCGGCACGGCCCGGATCCACGTGGTCGTGGCCGAACGGGGCCGGCCGCTGCATGCTCCCGCCTTCGGGCGGATAGCTCAGTTGGTAGAGCGCCGGTTTTACACACCGGTGGTCGTCGGTTCGAGCCCGGCTCCGCCCACTCCGAGAGCCCACTCCGAGAGCCCACTCCGAGAGCCCACCGCGACCCCGCCGGAACCGCGCGGCGATGGTTGAAAAGTGTGTGACTCCGGCCGTCTGCCTTGCGCGGGGTGCCGAGTCGCCCTACGAAGCGGGCGCTGTCCGAAGGTCGGCCAGCCCCGGAAACCGCACCTCCGATGTCGAGCCACGCCCGAACGACCCCGGCGCGCCGCCCGATGCGGGCGAGGTCGTGGGCGCCCCTCGCCTCGCTGGTCGCAGCGATGGGCGGTTGCTCGCCACATCACACGGTCGCGCACCCCGCTGCGCCGGTGGACGTGCCGTCCTCCTATGCGGCGACGGCGGGCGACGAAGCGGTGGCCGATCAGGAGGCCGAGCCCGAGCGGTGGTGGGTCGCGTTCGGCGACCCGGAGCTCGTGCACCTCGTCGACGAGGCGCTCGAGCACAACTTCCAGCTCGGCGCGGCGTGGGCTCGGCTCGAGCAGGCCGAGTCCGGGGTGATGGCGGCGTCGAGCGGGTACTGGCCACAGATCTCCGCGCAGCTCGACGTCGCGCGCCGCCGACAAGTCGTCGTCTTCGGTGCGCTCGGCACCCAGGCGTTCGAGGTGAACTCGTTCGGCGTGTCGGTCCCCGTCAGCTACGAGGTCGACCTCTGGAATCGCATCGGCCACTCCGTCTCGGCCGGCGCGCTCGACGTGGTCGCCAGCCGGGACGACGTCGAGGCGCTCGCGATGACGCTCGTCGCCAACGTCGTCGAGGCGTGGCTGAACGTGGTGCATCAACGCGCCTTGCACGCGCTCTTGACCGAGCAGCTCGCGACGAACGAGATCTTCGAGGAGCTCGTCGAGCTGCGGCTCCGCCACGGCCTCGGGAGCGCGCTCGACGTGTACCAACAGCGCCAGCAGGTGCAGGCCGCGCGCGCGCAGCTCGCGCAGATCAGCGGCGCGGAGGCGGTGGCTCGTCAGCAGCTCGCGATCCTCGTCGGTCAGGCGCCGTCGGCGTTCGCGTCCGGGCAGATCGGGGAGCTCCCCGAGCCGACGACCCTGCCGCCGTTGCCTCCCTTGCCGAGCACGGGGATCCCGAGCGACCTCCTCCTGCGGCGGCCGGACGTGCGCGCCGCGCGCCGCCGGGTAGCGGCCCAGGACCATCGCGTCGGCGCCGCGATCGCGGACCAGTTCCCCCAGCTTCGGTTCAACGCGTCGGTAGGCCTCTCGAACCCGAGCATCGAGGGGCTCCTGAGCTCGTTCGTCTGGTCGCTCGCGTCGAGCCTCCTCGCTCCGGTGCTCGACGGGGGCCGCCGCGCGGCCGAGGTGCGCCGCAACGAAGCGGCGCTCCGCGAGCGCGTGCAGACGTTCGGGCAGACGCTGCTCACCGCGCTGTTCGAGGTGGAGAGCTCGTTGACGCAGGAGCGGCAGCTCGCCGCGCAGATCGCGAGCCTCGAGGATCAGCTCTCGGCCGCGAACGCCACCCTGTTCGAGTCGCGGCGCCGCTACTCCGAAGGGCTGAGCGACTACCTTCCGGTGCTCACCGCGCTGAGCGCCGTCCAACGCACCGAGCAATCGATCTTGGCGGCCCGGCGCCAGCTCCTCTCCCAGCGCGTGCAGCTCGCGCGTGCGCTCGGCGGCAGCTGGTCGAGCGAGCTCGAAGCGCCCCGGCTCCCCGAGCCGGAGGAGCGAGCGGAGGACGACGATGAGCGGTGAAGGTGAGCCGTCCCCCATGGTGCGAACGGACCTGATCGACGATCACGAGGTGGTGCGCGCCTCGCTCCCGCCGCCGCGGCCGGATCGACCGATGTCGACGCTCGCGCGGGTCGGGGCGATCATGATCCCGGCCGGCATCTGCCTCGTCGGCATCGTGGTGTCCGCGATCCTGATCAAGACGCGCCCTGAAGCGGAGCACACCGACCCCGGCGCGCGCGGCTTGCCCGTCGTGACCCAGAGCCTCACCCCCGGCCGGCAAGACGTCGTGGTGCGGGCTCAGGGTCAGGTGGTGCCCGCGCGGCAGGTCGCGCTCAGCCCCGAGGTCACCGGGCGCGTCCTCGCGATGAGCCCGAACCTCATCCCCGGCGGTCGCGTGACGGCCGACGAGGACCTCTTGCGCATCGACGGGCGCGACTATCGGGACGCGCTCGAGCAGCAGCGCGCGCAGGTGGAGTCGTCGCAGCTCTCGTTGACACAGGAGCAGAGCCGCCAGGTGATCGCGCAGCGCGAGTGGGCGCTCCTCGGATCGACGGCGGGCTCGACGGACTCCGGGCGCGAGCTCGCGCTGCGTGAGCCGCACACCCGCGCCGCGGCGGCGTCCGTCCGTGCGGCGGAGGCGGGCGCACGACGCGCGCAATCGAACCTGTCGCGCACCACCCTCCGCGCGCCGTTCGACGCGTTCGTGCAGGCGGAGAACGTCGAGGTGGGCCAGCTCGTCGGACCGGGCTCGTCGGTCGCGACGCTGGTCGGCACCGATCACTTCTGGGTCCGCGTCGCGGTGCCGATGGAGCAGCTCGCCTGGATCCACGTGCCCGAGGGCGAGGGCGACGTGGGCTCGAGCGCCCGGGTGATCCAACACGTCGGCGAGGACGCGCAGATCGTGCGCACGGGCCGCGTCATCCGGCTCTACGGCGACCTCGATCCGGTCGGCCGCATGGCCCGCGTGCTCGTGGAGATCGACGATCCGCTCGGGCTCGCGCATGAGGACGGCGAGCCGCCTGCGATCCCGACCGAGGGTGACCCGTCGCACCTGCCGATGCTCCTCGGCGCGTTCGTCGACGTGGAGATCCAGGCCGGCCAGCTCGAGGACGTGTACGAGGTGCCGCGGAGCGCGCTCCACGCGGGCGACAGCGTGTATCTGTTCGGCACCGGGGCGCTCCAGATCCGCCCGCTCGAGATCGTCTGGCGGCGGCCGGACAGCGTGCTCGCGCGCGGGCTCGCCCCCGAGGACGAGCTCATCGTGAGCGCGCTCCCCACCGCGATCGAGGGCACCGCGGTGCGCCACGCGGAGGAGGACGCGCCGAGCGAGACGGAGGAGCCGGCCACGGAGACCGCGGAGGCGCCATGAGCGGGCCCGAGCCGACCGGCGGGAACGACCCCGCCGCCGACGAGCGCGGCGCGGGCGCGCACGGCGGCGACGAGCGCGGCGCGGGCGCGCACGGCGCCGACGAGCACGGCGCCGACGAGCATGGCGCCGACGAGCATGGCGCCGACGAGCACGGCGCGGACGAGCAGGGCGGCGCGCCGGGGGTCTTCGCCGGCCCGCTCGCGTGGATGGCGAAGAACTCGGTCGCCGCCAACGTGCTCATGCTCCTGCTCATCATCGGGGGCCTCTTCTCGATCACTAGGATCAAGCAAGAGGTCTTCCCCGAGTTCGATCTCGACATGATCGTGATCAACGTGCCCTACCCCGGCGCGTCGCCCGAGGAGGTCGAGCAGGGCGTGATCCTCCCCATCGAGGAGTCGGTCCGCGCGATCGACGGGATCAGCGAGGTGCGCTCCACCGCGTCCGAGGGCGTGGGCGTCGTGGTGATGGAGCTCCTGGTCGGCGAGGACCCTGACCGCGTGCTCGCGGACGTGAAGAGCGCGGTCGACCGCATCACGAGCTTCCCTACCGACGTCGAAGAGCCGGTGGTGAGCCGGCCCCAGTTCCGCGGCGAGGTCATCTCCGTCGTCATCTACGGGGACGCGAGCGAGGCGGCGCTCCGCACACTCGGAGAGCGGACGCGCGACGGGCTGCTCGACGACGATGGGATCACCACCGTCGAGCTGAGCGGCGTCCGACCGCTCGAGATCGCGATCGATATCCCGCAAGATAACCTGCGTGCCTACGGCATGTCGCACAGCGACGTAGCCAACGCGATCCGCGCGGCGTCGCTCGACGTCCCGGCCGGCAACCTCCGCACCGCGGCCGGCGAGGTGCTGCTGCGCACCACGGAGCGCCGCGAGATCGGCGCCGAGTTCGAGAACATCGTCGTGCGAATGCAGCCCGACGGGTCGCGCGTGACGGTCGGGGACCTCGGCGAGGTGACCGACGGCTTCCGCGAGGTCGACACGGCGGCGTCCTACGAGGGACAGCGCGCGGTGATGGTCAACGTGTTCCGGGTGGGCAACCAGACCCCGCTCGACATCGCGGCCAAGGTCCAAGACTACATCGCGGCGCACGAGGCGGACCTCCCGCCCGGCGTGCACTTCGCCACGTGGAACGACCGCTCGGAGTTCTATCGCGGCCGCATCGATCTGCTCGTCCGCAACGCGTACCTCGGGCTCATCCTCGTCCTCGTGTGCCTCGGGCTGTTCCTCGAGATCCGACTCGCGTTCTGGGTGACGCTCGGCATCCCGATCTCGTTCATCGGCTCGCTCATCTTCCTGCCGACGATCGAGGGCGCGTCGATCAACATGATCTCGCTCTTCGCGTTCATCCTCACCCTAGGGATGGTCGTCGACGACGCGATCGTGGTCGGCGAGGCGGTCTACACGCGCCGCACCAAGGGCGTGCCCGCGATGCGCGCCGCGATCGAGGGCGTCAAGGAGGTTGGCGGCCCCGTCGTCTTCGCGATCCTCACGACCTGCATCTTCTTCATCCCGCTCCTCCTCGTGCCGGGCGTGATGGGGAAGTTCTTCATGCAGATCCCGATCGTCGTGATCCTGGTGCTGCTCCTCTCGCTCGGCGAGTCGCTCCTCGTCCTGCCCTCGCACCTCGGCCACCTCGACGCGACCAAGTGGTGGATCTGGGGGATCGTGGTGCTCAACGGCGCCTCGATCCCGGTCGTGTATCGCTTCAAGGGCGAGGTCTACTTCGCGCAGCTCTTCATCGAGGGCGTCTGCGTGCTCCTCCTGATCGCCGTGTACTGGAAGCCGGTGCACGCGGCGCAGCAGCGAGTCAGCCGCCTCATCGAGTGGTTGATCCAGAAGACCTACGCGCCGGTCCTCTCGCGCGCGGTCCGCAGCCGCTACATCACACTCGCGGCCGCGGTCGCGCTGTTCATCGGCGGCATCGGCATCGTCGCGGGCGGCCGCGTCGAGTGGGAGTTCTTCCCGAAGATCGACAGCGACATCGTGTCGGCGCGCATCACCATGCCGTTCGGTACGCCGGCCGCGGTGACCGAGCAGGTGCAGCGACGCGCGCTGGACGCCTCGCACGCGGCGATCGCTCGACTGCAGCCGGACACCGGCGAGTCGGTGGTGCGCGGGCGCTTCGCGCTGCTCGGGAGCTTCGGCGCGGCGGGCGGCGGGCCCGGGGGCAGCAACTCCGCGTCGGGCGGTCACGTCGCCGAGGTCGCGATGTTCCTCCAGCCTTCGGATCAGCGGGCATTCAGCGCACGCCAACTTGCGGAGACCTGGCGCGAGATCCTCGGCGACGTGCCGGGCGTCGAGTCGCTCCAGTTCCAGTCCGACACCGGCGGCCCGAGCGGATCCGACATCGACTTCCAGCTCAGCCACCCCGATCTTCCGACGCTCGAGCGCGCCGCCGCGGTGCTCGCCGACCGCCTGCGCGAGTACTCGGGCGTCCGCGAGATCAACGACGGCTTCGCCGAAGGCAAGGAGCAGCTCGACTTCGAGCTCCGGCCCGAGGCGCGCGCCCGCGGGATCACCGAGCAGATGCTCGCGCGTCAGCTCCGCGACGCGTTCTTCGGCGCCGAAGCGGTCCGCCAGCAGCGCGGTCGCGACGAGCTGCGGGTCTACGTGCGGCGACCGCTCTCGGAGCGACAGTCGTTGGCCGACGTCGAGAGCATGCTGATCCGCACGCCGGACGGCGGCGAGATCCCGCTCAGCGAGGCGGCGGTGATCACGCGCGGCCGGAGCTACACGCAGATCCAGCGGCTGGACGGACGCCGCCGCGTCAACGTGACGGCCGGGGTCGACTTCGGCACGAACGCGAACCGCGTGCAGGGCGAGGTGCAGGAACAGGTGATCCCCGACCTGCTTCGGCAGTTCCCGAACCTGCGCGTCGAAGCGGGAGGCAACGCGAAGCGCCAGGGCGAGACGATGGTCGCGCTCGGTTACGGCTTCTTGATGGCGTTCCTCGCGATGTACGCGCTCCTCGCGATCGCGTTCAAGAGCTACGTCCAGCCGTTCATCATCGCGTCCGCGATCCCGTTCGGTTTCGTCGGCGCGGTGCTCGGTCACGCGGTCCTCGGCTATCGCTTCAGCCTCATGAGCATGATGGGCCTCGTCGCGCTCGCCGGCGTCGTGGTCAACGACTCGCTCGTCTACGTGAGCGCGGTGAACGACATCCGGCGCGACGAGCCGAACCTCTCGCTCGTCGAGGCGGTGTCCCTCGCCGGCGTGCGCCGCTTCCGCGCGATCCTGCTCACCTCGTTGACGACCTTCCTCGGGCTGACCCCGATGATCCTCGAGACGTCGGTCGGCGCGCGCTTCCTCATCCCGATGGCGATCAGCCTCGGGGTCGGCGTGATGTTCGCGACGTTCATCACCCTGCTCCTCGTGCCCTCGCTCTACCTCATCGTCGAGGACGTGGTCCGCACGGTGACGCGGGTCTCCGGGTTCGTGGTCGCCGGGATCCGGGGGCGCCGGCCGGTCGAGTCACCTCCCGGCGCGCCGACCGAGGACGCGCCTACCCACGCCGAGTAGCGCCCCCGTTCCGCCGTCGTTGGATCAGCCCGTCGAGCGACCAGGCGCCCGGTCCGGCGAACAGTAACGTTACTGCGCAGAGCGCGTACACCATCGCGAGCTCCCGGTCCGAGTAGGGATCGCCCGCGTGAACGATGACGAACGCGACCACCATCGTGATGAGCAACGGCACAGCCGCGAGGCGCGTACCGAGCCCCACGATCAGCAACGCGGGCGCCACCACCTCACCGACGATCGCGAGCACGAAGGAAGTCGCGTTCCCGACCCCGAGCGGATCGGGGAACGTCTCGAGGATCCCGGGGAGCCGCCCGAGCTTTGGAATTCCATGGCCGAAGAGCATCATGGAGGCGATGCCGATGCGCAGGAGCAGTAGACCGAGCGAGCTCGCCCACTTCAGGTCCGTGTTCAAAAGGGTCTTGAGCATGGGGGTGACGCTAGCACTCGCGATCGGGTGCGCCTCGCTCGAGCCGCTCCCGTCGCTGTACGACGACGCGACGCTCGCGCAGCAGATCCGGGACGGCGACGGGATGGATGCGCGGATCACTCGCTACAACGGCTTCGTGCACGGCGACCCCGTCGGCTACTGGACGATCGGGATCAACGGCGCGCACGCGATGCCGATCTACCAGCTCTGCCGCGCCGAGGGCTCGGACCCGTGCGTCCCGATCGACCACCCGCCGATCCTCGATGCGCTCCCCGGCGACGCCGAGTACACGCCGTACGGTCAGGTCCACTGGGTCCGGCTCCCCGAGGGCTGGGACGGCCGGCTCGCGAGCCGCGAAGAGATCGACGCGGAGGTCGCGCGCCTCGGGATCGATCCTCCGAGCCCTTCGAGCGAGCTCCACCACTGCCCGATCACCGTGCCCGAGACCGAGATCGAGCTGGGCGAGGACATGGTCGGCACGCCAGCCGGGACGATCTACTACCGCGGGAGGGAGGCGCGGTGCTTCGACTTCGGCGCGAACCCGAACCGCGCGGTGCTCCCCAACGGCGACCTCTTCATCCGCAACGTCTACGTGCTCACGCGCGAGGGCGAGGACATGCCGCTCATGGAGGCAGCAAGGATGATGGACATCACGGGCGACGGCGACGCCGTGGACTCCAACAACACGTTCGGGGTCGGCCTCGGCGACGGGGACTACACCCCGCTCTGGCGCATGGTCGCCGTCACGGTGCCCGCCTCGTACTCGTCGATCGACACCTCGATGAACCAGGAGCTCGCCGACTACCGCGACGCCCACGACATGTTCGACGTGTCCGCCGACTACATGATCACGCCGCGGATGGGGCAGATCGTGGACTACACGGAGACCGAGACGCTCATCAACTGCCCGCTCCAGAGCGCGATCGGCCAGCTCTGATCACCAGGTCTTTCGATTGATCGCGGCGCACCCCGGGGTGCACTATTCCGCTCATCATGAGTGATGGCCCCGTATTGGGGATCGACCTCGGCACCACGAACTCCGTGGTGGCCATCGCGGATGGCGGGCAGGCCCGCGTCATCAGCGATCCCGAGGGTCGGCGGATGGTCCCCTCGGTGGTCTCGTTCCACCCGGCCGGCCACAAGCTGGTCGGCTACGAGGCGCGCGACCGGCGGCTGATCGACGCGAAGAACACCGTCTACGCGGTGAAGCGGCTGATCGGGCGCCCGTACGACAGCCCTGAGGTCGAGCGCGCGCGGCAGCGGTTCGGGTTCGCCATCGCGCCCAACAAGCACGGCGGGTGCATCGTCGAGGTGCGCTCGGGTCGCTATGCGCTGGCCGAGATCAGCGCCATCGTCCTGCGTGAGCTGCGACGGATCTCCGAGCTCGACCTCGGCGTCGCGTGCGAACGCGCGGTGATCACCGTGCCCGCCAACTTCAACGAGCTCCAGCGGAGCGCGACCAAGGCGGCCGGGAAGGTGGCGGGCCTCGACGTCCTGCGCATCCTCAACGAGCCGACCGCCGCCGCGCTCGCGTATGGCTACGGCAAGAAGCAGAAGGAGCGCGTCGCGGTCTACGACCTCGGCGGCGGCACGTTCGACATCACGGTCCTCGAGCTCGACAACGACGTGTTCGAGGTGCTCGCCACCGGCGGCAATAGCTTCCTCGGTGGGGAGGACATCGACCGCGCGGTCGGCGAGGTGATGGCGCAGCAGTTCCTCGAGCAGCACGGGTGGGATCCGCGCTCGGACTCGCAGGCGTTCGAGCGGCTCAAGGCGGCCGGCGAGTGGGCGAAGTGTCAGCTGAGCGAGGAGCAGGCGGTCCGCCTCACCATCGAGGAGCTCACGATCGGCGAGGGAGGCCGTCCGCTCGACCTCGAGTTCGAGATGACGCGCGCAGAGCTCGAGGAGATCTCGCACCCGTGGCTGCAGCAGTCGTTCGACGTGTGCGACGCCGCGCTGAAGGACGCGAGCTTCCGCGCCGACGAAGTCGACAGCGTCGTCTTGGTCGGCGGCTCGACCCGCATGCCGCTCTGCCGCCGCATGGTCGAGAGCTACTTCGGGATGACGCCGAACGCGGCGATCGATCCCGACATGGTCGTCGCGCAGGGCGCCGCGATCCACGGCTACGCGCTCGGCGGCGCGGCACAGGACGCCGCCGCGAAGGCGCGCGGCAAGAGCACGCTCGGACGCGTGGCGCTGCAGCGCCTCACCGCGGCGGAGATCGAGCAACGCCAACGCGCCAAGCGGATCGACACCATCGACGGGATGCCGCGCCAACCCGCGTTCGCCCCGCCGGAGCGACCGGCGCAGGCCGCACCGCGCGCGCGCCCGGCCAAGATCTCCGATCCGCCTCCGTCGCTACCGAACCTCCCGGACGGTCCGACCGTCGTGCGCGAGGTGCGCGCGGTCACCACGCCCAAGACGACGATGGACATGGAGCTCGACGGCCTCGCGCCCGATCGGGACGCGCGCCAGGCCGGCTCCCTCGACGATCTCGCCCCGCCCGCGTTCGCCGATCCCGCCGACCCGTTCGCCGACCTCGCCCCCGACGACCCGTTCACCGCACCGACCTCCGGAGGCAGCAAGGTAGGTTTCCTCGACGAGCTCGACGAGACCGACGCGGCGCTCGACGATCCGTTCGAGCTGCCCGCGCCGCGCGAGCGAGGGAGGAAGAAGGTGCCCGCCCGCGAGCCGACCACGCCGTTCTCGATCGACCGACGCGATGCGCTCGACCCTCCGAAGCCCCCGGTCGTAGAGCGGCGTCCGCCGCCGCCGCGCCCTCCCCCGACCCCGCGCGTCGGCACTCCGCACGTCGCGCCGCCTCTCCCCGCGCCGCCCGCACCCGTCGCGTCGCCGCCCGCGTTGCCGCCCGCGCAGAAGGCGGCGTGGCTCCCGTCTCAGCCACCTCCACTCGCGCAACCCGTGTTGCCGATGGTCGACGCCGCACCGCCCATCCTGATGGACGTGACCCCTCACTCGCTGGGCATCGAGACGGCGGGCGGCTACTGCCGTCACCTGATCCTGAAGAACGCCCCCGTGCCCACCGAGCAGACGCGCGGATTCACCACGGCGCGCGACGATCAGACCGAGGTCGCGGTGCGCATCTGCCAAGGCGAGTCCGACTCGTTCGACGCGAACCAGATCCTCGGCGAGGTCGTGCTCTCCGAGCTCCCGAGGAAGGCGCGCGGCTCCGTGTCGATCGACGTCGCGTTCATGCTCGACGCGGACGGGACGCTCGACGTCGACGCGGTGGAGCCGACGACCGGCACGAAGCGCAGCGTGAAGATCAACTTGCGCGGTGGCCTCAACGACGCGGACATCGCGGCGATGCGCCTCCGCATCGAGGCGGAGGAGCTGTGAGCGATCAGCTCGAGCTCCTCGACTACTACACGCTCTTGGGCGTGGATCGCGGGGCGAGCGCCGACGCGGTCAAGGCGGCGTTCCGCGACTTTGCGCGGCGCTATCACCCGGATCGTTTCGGCGGGGCACCGGAAGACAAGCTGCGGCGGGCGACGCAGATCTACCGACGCGGGAGCGAGGCCTACCAGATCCTCAGCAATCCGGTGTCGCGCAAGGCGTACGATCGCGTGTTGCGCGTCGGGCGCATGCGCCTGTCCGCCGAGGAGCGCGACAAGGCCGCGCAGGAGGAACGCCCGGCCGCGGCGCCCGCGCCGCAGAAGAAGCCGGAGAACCCGATCCGATCGACGGCCGCGCTCGAGTTCTACCATCGCTCCGCCGAAGCGGCGCGCGCCGGCAACTGGCGCGACGCGTGGAAGTCGATGAAGCGCGCGGTCGAGATCGAGCCCGAGAACGAGCTCCTTCGAGGCCGCTTGACGCAGATCGAAGCGAAGCTCCGCACCTCTCGGTGACAGGGGACGTGGTGCCCCAACGAGCCGCCGCGTCTGACACCTACGCGCGCATCTATCGCGTCGTGCGACGGATCCCGGAGGGCAAGGTCGCCACCTACGGGCAGATCGCGGCGCTGGTGGGCAACGTCGGCGCGCGCCAGGTCGGCTACGCGCTCCACGCGCTCCGGGACGACACCGTCCCGTGGCAGCGCGTGATCAACGCGAAGGGTGAGATCAGCCCGCGGCCAGAGGCGGACCATCAGCGGGTGCGACTCTTGGCCGAAGGTGTCGTGTTCGATGGGCGCGGTCGGGTGGATCTGCACGCGTACCGGTGGCGACCGCGGAGGCGGTAGCGGCTCGATCGCGTCGGGCGACTTCGCGGGGGTGGTGGTTCGCGTAGGTCTCGGTGAGCGCGGGCTCTCGTGTACGTGGACGAGCACGAGGACGTCCACGTGCACGAGGACGTCCACGTGCACGTGCGGGTTCCGAACACGCATCAGGATCGGAGGCTGCTCGGATCGGGAGCACCCCTCTGCTCTACCGCAGCGCATCGAAGCGATTCCTACGCATCGATCCCATGCCCGCGGCGTCGGCACGGGAATCGCTGAGTGTGCGCTCCGAGGAGGCTGACCCCCATGAACCTGACGATCCGATTTTGGGGCGTACGCGGCAGCATCGCGACGCCTGGACCCCGCACCGTACGAACCGGCGGCAACACCCCCTGCGTCGAGATCTCGTGCGAGGACACCCTCTTGATCCTCGACGCCGGCACCGGCATCCGCGATCTCGGCGAGCGCCTGATGCGCGAGGACCGACGCGACGCGACGCTGCTCCTGAGCCACCTGCACTGGGATCACATCCAAGGGCTCCCGTTCTTCGTCCCCGCGTACGTACCCGGCCGCTCGCTCACCATCCGAGGAGCTCGCGGATTGCAAGACGCGCTGTCGGCGCAGATGACCGCGCCGAGCTTCCCCGTCACCCTCGACGCGTTCGGCGCCGACGTCGCGTTCCGCGCGGTCGTGAGCGGCGAGCGCTTCGACGTCGGACCCTTCTCTATCCAGGCGGCCGGCCTCAACCACCCCGGTGGCGTCCTCGGGTACCGCGTCACGCTCGGCGATCGTTCGATCGTCTACGCGACCGACACCGAACACTACGCTTGTCCCGACCCACGCCTCATCGATCTCGCAAGGGACGCTGACGTGCTGATCTACGATGCGATGTACACCGACGCGGAGTACCCGACGAAGGTCGGCTGGGGTCACTCCACGTGGACCGCCGGCGTCGACGTCGCGGACGCGGCGGGGGTCGACCGGCTGGTCCTCTTCCATCACGATCCGACGCGCGACGACGACGCGGTGGACGCGATCGAGCGCGCCGCCGCGGCCACGCGAGGCGGCACCGTCGCCGCCCGAGAGGGAGAGTCGCTCGTCCTCGCGGCGACCCCGGGAGCACGGCGCGCGGCGTGAGCGGAGGTATGATGGCGCGTGCTCCGAGCGCCGACGACGATCCCGGCTCCGCTCCGCGTGCCGCGACGCCACCCTCCGCTGCCCGAGAGGACGATCGGGCCGCGATGACGCGGCTCTCCCTGCTCGTCGACCTCGCGTCGATGCTCGCCCGCGAGGTGGACCTCGACGCGATGCTCGCCGACATCGCGGCCAGCCTCGCGAAGGCGCTCCACGCCGAGCGCGCGTCGGTGTGGCTCGTCGACGCGGAGCGAGGCGACCTCGTGACGCGCGTCGCGGTGCTGCCGGAGGTGCCTCAGCTGCGTCAGGCGATCGATCGCGGCCTCGTCGGCTACGTCGCATCCACCGGCGACGCGCTGCGCATCGACGACGCGGCGCGCGACCCGCGCTTCGATCCGAGCGCGGACGCGCTCACCGGCTTTCGCACCACGAGCGTCCTCGCCGTCCCGATCCGCGAGCAGAGCGACGCGCCCGTGCGCGGCGTGGTGCAGGTCCTCAACCGCGAGGGCGCCCCGTTCGACGCGGAAGACGAGCGCTACCTCGTCGCGCTCGGGATCCAGCTCGGCCGCGCGCTCGCGCTCACGACGTTGCGCGCCGACGACGCGCGCGGGCCCGGCCTCGTCCTACGCGGTCCGTTCAACCGCATCGTCGGCCGCGGCCCCGCCATGGAGGCCGTGTACGAGCGAATCGCATTGACCGCGCAGACCGACGCGACGGTGCTCTTACGCGGCGAGACGGGCACCGGCAAGACGCTCCTCGCGCGCGCCATCCACGTGAACAGCGCGCGCAGCGGGCGCCCGTTCGTCACCGTCGACTGCACCACCCTCCCCGCGCAGCTCGTGGAGAGCGAGCTGTTCGGGCACGAGCGCGGCGCGTTCACCGGCGCAGAGCGGAGCGTCCCCGGCAAGGTCGAGCTCGCCGAGGGCGGCACGCTGTTCCTCGACGAGATCGGCGACCTTCCGCTGGAGATGCAAGGCAAGCTGCTACGCTTCCTCCAGGAGAAGAGCTTCGAGCGGGTCGGCGGCCGCCAGACCCGCACCACCGACTGCCGGATCCTCTGCGCGACCCACCACGACCTCGAGGCCGCGGTCGAGCAAGGTAAGTTCCGACGCGACCTCTACTACCGCGTGCACGTCGTCCCCATCGACGTGCCGCGGCTCGAGGAGCGCGGCGTCGAGGAGGTCGAGCGACTGTCGCGTCACTTCGCGGACGTCTACGCGACCCGCTACGCGCGGCCCGAGCCGCGGTTCGAGGACGAGGCGCTCGAGGCGCTCCGCGCGCACAGCTGGCCGGGCAACGTGCGCGAGCTCGAGCATTGGATCGAGGGCGCGTTGGTGCTCGCCCCGGACGGGGTCATCCGCGCCAACCGCTTCCCTCGGCGCGCCGATCCGGGTAAGCGGAGCGCCGAGGGAGTGTTGCTGCCCCACGGACTCACGCTCGCCGAAGCGCGCGACGCCTACGTGAAGGCCACGGTCGATGCATGCGAAGGCAACAAGAGCGAAGCCGCCCGCCGCCTCGGCGTGAGCCGCAACACGATTACCCGTGTCGATGACGAGGGGTAGTGGTGGTTTTCTTAGCCGGGAGAGGAGGAGACTGGGAGAGGGGGAGAGTGCGTCGGCTTCGCCGCCGCGGAGCGAGCTATCGATGGTGTGGCGCGGTGACGCGTCGGATTCCCGCCTCGCGGAGCGCTGGGACGTTGAAGTTCACGAGGAGTCCGACGCTGAGGCCCGTCAGCTTGAGGTAGGTCCTGAGTTGAGCGCGATGGAGCGTCGTCAGGGCGGTGACCGACTTCACCTCGACGACGATCCGGCGCTCCACGACGAGGTCGAGCTGGTAGGCATGCTCGACGTGCAGGCCTTTGAATCCGAGGGCGACTGACTTCTGTCGCTCTAGCTTCAGGCGGCGCCGCGCAAGCTCGTGTGCAAGACACGCCTCATAGGTCGACTCCAACAACCCCGGCCCCAAGTGGCGGTGAACTTCGATGCAGGCCCCGATGATCGCCTCGGTGAGGCCGCCGAATCCGTGTCGCGCTGGCATGCCGCCCTATCGATGGCTCCGCGCGCGCGTTGCGCGCGCACCCTCCTCCTCTCCCACTCTCCTCGTCTCCCGGCCGCCCGCCGCAGGCGCGGTCACAGATGCCGACCCGCCGCCGGCGCTCGAAGCCGAAGCCGGTGGCCTGCTCTCGCCCGGCCTCCCCGCCGCCCGCCCGAGGCGCGGTCACGAACGCCGAGCCGACGGTCAGTCGGTGCGAGCCGGCAACCGCGGCAGCAGGCCTTCGAGCAAGGAAGACGGGATCCGCGTCGCGACCACGGGCGCCTCGTCTGCGGTGCGCCACGGCACGTCGGGCCACCAGCGCTCGACCTCGGGCGGCGCCGCCGGCTCGACGCTCTCGCCCGGGCGCGGCACCACCGCGCGCACGTGCGCTTCCTCGGCGGCCGCGAGCACCCGCTCCGCCGGCTCCGTCCAGCTGTGGTACGCGAGGTTGAACAGGCCCCAGTGCACGGGGATGAGCACGTCGCCGCGCACGAGCTGATGCGCCAGTACCGCTTGCTCGGGACCGAGGTGCCAGTCCGGCCACGCGGAGTCGTACGCGCCGGACTCGATCATCGTCACGTCGAACGGCCCGAACCGCTCGCCGATCTCCGCCATCGCGGGGAAGAGCCCGGTGTCCCCCGAGTAGAACGCGCGGTGATTCGGTCCGATCAACGCGAAGCCCGCCCACAGCGTCGCGTCCTTGTCGATGCCGGTCCGCCCCGACGCGTGCCGCGCCGGCGTACACACCACCGTCAAGCTTTCATGCTCGACGCGATCCCACCAGTCCACGTCGACGATGTGCTCCTCGTCGACGCCCCAGTACGCGAGGTGCGCGCCGACACCGAGCGGCGCCACGAACGTCGTCTCCCACTCGCGCATCCGCTGGATGGTCGGGTAGTCGAGGTGGTCGTAGTGGTCGTGCGAGATGAGCACCAGATCGATGGGCGGCAGCTGATCGAGCACGATCGGCGTCGGATAGAACCGCTCCGGCCCCGCCCACGTGAACGGGGACGTCCGTTCCCCGAACACCGGATCGGTGAGCACCGTGTAGCCGTCGATCTCGATCACGAGGATCGAGTGCCCGAGCCAGGTCACCCGCAGCCCGCTCGCCGGCGGCGCGCCGAACCGAGACCGATCCCCCGGCACCGTCGCGATCGGCGCGTTCGGCGATCCGTACGCGCTCGCGTTCATCACCCCGGTGATCATCGCGCCCCAGTCGTTGTAGAGCGGCTCCGGGTTCACGAAGCTCGACTCGCCCTCCGACCAATGCGGTGACGCGTCCATCCGTTCCCGCCGCGCGCCGTCGGCCGCCTGACCGAACGCGCGCCAGCCGTCGATCAACGCGAACGTGGCCAACGCGAGCACCGCGAGCGCGAGGACGCCGAGGACGCGGAGGACGATCCGTCGGCGGCGCGAGCGCTCCACGCCTACTCCGACGCGTCGCGGTGAGCCTTCGCCGCCGCCATGAGCACCTGGGCGAACATGTCGACCACGACGTCGCCCATCTCATCGACGGAGTAATCGACCTTGTCGAAGCCGGCGCCGAGGGGACCGTCGACGATAAGGGCGCTGAGGCCGTGGGTGACCGACCACGCGAGGAGGACGTACGCGTGCAAGGGTCCTTGCGGGACGAAGCCGTTCGCCTGGCCGGCCGCGATGTTGGTGACCAGCGTCTGGAAGACGGGCTCGGAGGCGGCGTGCAGCTCGGGGAAGGCCTCGGGGTCGGCGAGCTCAGGGCGGAACATGACGCGGAAGTGCGCCGGATGTTTGCGCGCGAACCGGACGTAGGCGCCGCCGCACGCGGTGAGGCGCGGGGCGCCGATCGCGGCATCGCGCACGGCGTCGTTCATCTCGGCGCCGAGCAGACGGAAGCCGTCCGTCGCGATGGCGGCGAGCAGGGCGCCGCGATTCGGGAAATGATGATACGGAGCCGCCGCGCTCACGCCGGCGCGCTTGGCCGCCTGGCGGAGCGAGAGCGCCTGGACGCCGCCCTCCTCGATGAGGGCGAGGCTGGCCTCGATGAGGGCGGTCCGGAGGTCGCCGTGGTGATACCCGGGCTTCTCGGCTGCTTCGTGCTCGGCCACGTCGGTCCCCAGCATAGCTGCCGGATCGATCTGAACATCGCTCATTTTGGCTGTTGACATCCCTGGGCCGGAAACTAAACAGTGCTCAGTCCGACATCTAAACACTGTTCAGACACATGTCCAGGGAGATGGCGATGGCGAAGACATGGGCGAGGCTCGGCGGGTGGAGCCTGGTGGCGCTGGGGCTGGGGCTGGGCGCGTGGCTGGCGCGCCGCGACGCGCGGGCCGACGACGAGGCCGCGACGGGGGCGGTGCCGAGCATGCGGGTCGAGCTCGAGACGGTGGGGATCGCGGCGGTGCGCTCCCGGCACGTCGCGCACGGGGTCACGCGACCGACCGACCGGGCGATGCTCTCGTTCGCCGAGGGCGGCCGGGTCGTCGCGCGGCCCATCCAGGTGGGCCAGCGCGTCCGCGCCGGCGAGGTCGTCGCGCGGCTGGACCCCGCGCCGTATCGCAACGCGGTCCGCGCGGCGAGCGCGAGCCGGCGCGAGCTCGAGCTGAGGAGCGAGCAGCTCGGGCGCGATCGCGATCGTGCGGAGCGGCTCGCGCACGAAGGGGTGACGACCGACGCGCGGCTCGAAGAAGCGGTCAGCGGGTACGACCGGGTCGAGGCCCTCCACGCGGCGGCGAGCGCACAGCTCCGTGAGTCGCAGCGTCGCAGCCGGGAAGGTGTATTGCGCGCGCCCTTCGACGGGGTGGTGACCGACGCGCTGGTCGAGGTCGGCGAGCTCGTCTCCCCCGGGCAACCGCTCGTGCGCCTCGCCGGCGAAGGTGGGCAGGAGGTCCTGCTCGAGGTGCCGGCCGAGCTCGCGGGTGGGCTCATCGTCGGCGCGTCCGTCGCGATGCGCGCGGTCGGCTACGAAGCGGACGATCCGCTCGCGAGGACGCCGCTGGAAGGGACGATCCGCAGCGTCGCCGACCGCGCGGCCAGCGTGTCGGGGCTCTATCCGGTGATCATCGACGTCACGACCCCGAGCGCGCGAGCCGGGCTCGCGGTCGAGGTCGCGCTCGACGGCATTGAGCACGATGTGTTGCAGGTGCCGCTGAGCGCGGTGCTCGATCCGTCGGGCTCGCGGCCGTTCGTGTGGCGCGCGCGCGACGGGCGGGCGGAGCGCGCCTGGATCCGCCTCGGCCGCCTGGACGCGGATCGCGTCGAGGTGCGCGAAGGGCTCGCGGTGGGCGACCGGGTCGTGGTGCGCGGGCTGCATCGCCTCCTCGAGGGCGACGAGCTCGCGGCGGGCGATCCGGCGACGGACGATGCGCGCGCCTCGGTCGGAGGTGCGCGATGATCGGTCGCCTCACGGAGCTGCTCGTCGCGCGACCGCGGCTCACGCTGGGCCTCGCGCTCCTCCTGAGCGCGGCGGGCCTCGTGTCGTGGTTCACGATGGCGCGCGAGGAGGACCCGCGGCTCACCCAGCGGATCGGGCTCCTCGTTGTCCCCTTCCCTGGCGCCGACGCGGCGCGCGTCGAGCGGCTCGCGGTGCGCCCGATCGAGGACGAGCTGGCCGAGGTCGACGAGGTCGTCGAGACGCGCGCGACGATCCGCGCGTCGGTGGCGGTGCTCAACCTCGAGCTGCGCCGCGACGTGACGGACACCGACACGGCGTGGGATCGTGTCGAGGAGGCGATCGCGCGCGCGCGCCTCGAGATGCCGGAAGGTGTTTTGACGCCGAGCCTCGACCACGATCTCGTCGAGACGGAGTCGGTGCTGGTGGCGATCACCGGATCGGGCGACGTGCTCGAGCTCGCCGACGCGGCCGACGCGCTGCGCGACCGGCTCCTCCGCGTCGACGACGTGTCGGAGGTGGTGCGGAGCGGCGATCCCGGTGAGCAGGTCGTGGTGCTCTACGACGACGCGACGGCCCGCCGCCTCGGGCTGCCCGCGGAGCGGCTCGCCGAGCTGCTCGCCGCGCGCAACGTGACGATCCCCGGCGGCGCGATCCGCGTCGACGACCGCCGGGTCGAGCTGCGTCCGCGGGCCGAGCTCGAGACGGTCGAGGAGCTCGCGCGCACGCCGATCCTCCTCGCGTCCGGTGCCGCGGTGCCGCTCGGATCGATCGCGGAGGTCCGTCGCGCACCCGCCGAGCCGCGCCTCGAGCGCGCGCGCCTCGACGGCGCCCCCACGGTGGTCCTCGGGGTGATCCCGCGCGACGCGATCGACGCGGTCGCGTTCGGCGAGGATGTCCGCGCGGTGCTCGCCGAGTACCGCACCGAACACCCGCAATGGACACTGACGGAGATCGCGTACCAGCCCGACAAGGTGTCGGGGCGGCTCGGTGAGCTCGGGCTCTCGCTCCTCCTCGGCGTAGGGATCGTGCTCCTCGTCCTCTTCCTCACGATGGGGCCGCGCCTCGGCGTGGTGGTCGGCTCGGTGGTCCCGCTCGTCACGTTCGCGAGCCTCGCGATCTACGCGGCGGGCGGCGGCGTGCTGCACCAGATGGCGGTCGCTGCGCTCGTCCTCGCGCTCGGGCTCTTGGTCGACAACGCGATCGTGATGGCCGAGGCGATCCAACATCGCCTCGACGCGGGCGCGAGCCGCGCCGAGGCGATGCGCGGCGCGGTCTCCGAGCTCGCGATCCCGCTCGCGTCGGCGACCGCCACCACCCTCGCGTCGTTCGTCCCGATGCTCCTCGCGCCGGGGACGACCGGCGACTTCACGCGCGCGATCCCGATCGTCGTGATGATCACGCTCAGCGCGAGCTACGTGTATGCGCTCGTCGTAACGCCGCTCGTCGGCGGGTTCCTGCTGCGGCCCCGCGCGTCGAGCGGCGACGGCTGGGTCGAGCGCGCGGCGCGGTGGATCGCGCAGCGCTCGGTGAAGCGGCCCGGGTTGACGCTCGCAGCGGTCGGCCTCGTGGTCGGCGGCGCCGGCGCGTTCGCCACGATCGTCCAGAAGGACTTCTTTCCATCCTCCGATCGCGAGCAGCTCGTGGTGAGCGTCGAGCTCCCCGAGGGCGCGCACCTCGACGCGACGGACGACGCCTCGCGCCGGCTCGAGCGCGCGCTCTCGGAGCGGCGCGAGGTCGTGAGCGTGGCCGCGTTCGTCGGCCGGAGCGCGCCGTCGTTCTACTACAACCTCCCGCGCGCCCCGCGCTCGCCCCACCTCGCGCACGTCGTGGTGACCACCCGGAGCGCGGCCGACGTCGGCGCGATCCGCACGTTCGTCCGCGCGTGGTCGGCGCGCGAGCTACCGGACGCGACCGTGGTGCCGCGCCGCCTCGAGCAGGGCCCGCCGGTGCCCGCGCCGATCGAGGTGCGCCTCTTGGGCGACGACCTCGCCGACCTCCACCTCGCCGCTGAACAGGTGCAACGCGTGTTGCGCGAGGATCCGCGCGCCGCCGACGTCCGCACGACGCAGGGACCCGGCGTCCCCACCCTCGGCTTCGCGATCGACGACGCGGTGGCCGGCCGTCGCGGCGTCGCGCGCGCCCAGATCGCGAGCGCGATGCTCGGGCGCACCGAGGGGCTGCGCGCGGGGAGCTACCGCGGCGGCGAGGACCCCGTGCCGATCGTGGTGCGCGCGTCGGCCGGGGATGCGCACGCGCCCGAGCAGCTCGACGCCATCGATCTCGTGAGCGCGGCGGGCTGGACACCGCTCGGCGCGGTGACCACGCGCGACCTCTCGTTCGGGCCCGCCGTGATCCAGCATCGCGACGGTCGTCGCGTCGTGTCGGTGCTCGCCGAGGTGGAGGACGGCTCGACCTACGCACAGATCATCGCCGACGCGCGCCCTCGCCTCGAGGCGCTGGAGCTACCGAGCGGCGTGTCGTTCGTCCTCGGCGGCGCCACCGAGTCGTCCGCCAAAGCGAACGACGCGCTCGCGAGTCGGGCGTGGCTCGGCGCGCTCCTCCTCGTCGTGGTCCTCATCGCGCAGTTCGAGTCGCTCCGTCGCGTCGCCATCGTGCTCGTGACCGCGCCGCTCGCCGCGCTCGGGATCTGGCCAGGGCTCTTCGCGCTCGATCTCCCGTTCGGGTTCGTCGCGCTGCTCGGCGCCATCGCGCTGATCGGGATCGCGGTCAACGCCGCCATCGTGCTGCTCGATCTGACCGAGAGCCTGCGCGCCGAGGGCGCCTCGATCGCGGCCGCGCTCGAGGCGGCGGTGACGCGCCGCACCCGACCGATCCTGCTCACCACCGTGACGACGATCGCGGGGCTCGTCCCGCTGCTCTTCAGCGAGTCCACGCTCTGGCCGCCGATGGCCGCCGCCATGATCAGCGGCCTGACCGTCGCGACCGCCCTCACGTTGTTCGCGGTGCCCGCGCTCTATCGGCTGCTGTTCCGCGATCCCAAGCCGACCGAGGCGCGACCCCTTCCGTTGACCGCCCTCGGCTCGGCGGCGGCGGCGATGTTCGCGCTGAGCCTGATCGGCTCGACCCCCGCGTTCGCGCAGACCGACGCGCCGGAGCCGGCCGAAGACATGCAAGCCCTCTTGCAAGGGGAGCCCGAGGGGATGACGGTCGACGACGTGCGCGCCCGCGCGCTCGAGGTCTCGCCTTCGCTCGACGCGCAGCGCGCCGCGATCCGCGCCGCGGAGGCCCGCGTCCCCGAGGCGTGGGCCGCCATCCTCCCCCAGGTGCAGGTCGGCGGCCGCTACACGCGCCTCTCCGAGATCGAGAACGACCCGCTGGTGAGCGGCATCGATCCGAGCGGCGCGCAGGCGCTGGTGGCGGGCGTCGATGATCCGGAGGCCCGCGCGCTCTGGGAGTCGACCCTCACCCAGCAGCAGGCGCTCGCGCAGCGGGCGATCCCGTTCTACCCGAACCAGCTCGCGTTCGACGCGACGATCCAACTTCCGCTGAGCGAGCTGTTCCTCACGCTGGTGCCGCGCCTCGAGGCCGCGGACGCGGGCGTCGACGCCGCGCGCTCGGCGGAGCGTGCCGTGCAACATGCGTTGCGACTTCGATCCGCGGAGGCGTTCTACGCGGTCGCGCGAGCGCGCGCGTACTCGGCGCTCGCCGCGCAGCGGGTGATCGACGTCGAGGAGCAGGCGCGCCTCGCGCGGGTGGCCGAGCGCGAGGGCGCCGCGCTCCTCAGCGAGCGCCTGCGGGCCGAAGCGCAGCTCGCGCGCGCCCGGTCCGCGTCGATCCTGGCGCAGGCGAGGCTCGCGGCGGGAGAGGAGGCGCTCCGCGCGCTCCTCCACCTCGAGCCCACGACCCCGCTCTCGCTCGCCACGCTCGACGCGCCGCCCTCCCGTCCCCCCGCGAGCCTGGCGGCGCTGACCGCGCGTGCGATCGAGCGACGACCCGAGACCGAGGCGCTGCGCGATGCGATGCGCGCGAGCGATCGCACGCAGCAGGCGGCGGAGGGCGCGCGGTGGCCGGTGCTCCGCGTCGCGTTCGGCGCCCAGCTCGCGAACCCGAACCCGCGCTTCGTCCCGCAGCACGATCGCTTCGATCCGACGTGGGACCTCTCGGTGATCCTCGGCTGGTCGCCAAACCAGACGATCGCGGCCGACGCGCAGGCGAGCCGGGCGAGCGCCGAGACGGCGCGGCTGCGCGCCGACCTCGAATCATTGCACGATACGTTGCGCATCGAGGTCGCCAGCGCGTATGCGGATCGTCGCATCGCCGACGCGCAACGCGACGAAGCCGACGCGGCCCTCCGCGCCGCGGCCGAGGCCTATCGCGCGCGGCAGCGCGAGCGGGAGGCCGGCTCGGCGAACACCGCTGCGCTCCTCGACGCGGAGACGGAGCTCGCGGCGGCGCGGTTCGCGTGGATCGACGCCGCGATCTTCCTGCACCTCGCCGAGGCCAGGCTCGGCTACGCGGCGGGGGAGTAGACCTCCCGCGCGCCTCCCCCGAAGTCGCGCAGGACTCAGGATGCGGGGAGCGAGGAGTCAACCCGGCCAGGCCTCGCGCGCGCTCGGCGCGCGCTCAGGCGAAGTAGCGCCGCACCGAGCGATCGAGCAGCACCGCAGCGAGTACATCGCCATCACGAAGTTCACCGCCACGCCGAGCCCGGCCAGGACGACGTTGAAGCTGGCCTGGTGATAGAGCGCGGCGAGCACCTGCCACGCCATGAACGGCGCGATGATCGCGCCGAGCCCGCTCATGCCGATCATCACCGCGCGCGTCAGCCCGTTCCGCCGCTCGAGCGAGCGCCCGATGAGGAACGTCACCGCGAGCCAGAACGTGGTGACGAGGACGGTCACCATCAGCGAGATGGGCCCGATCCCGTTCATCAGGATCGAGCCGGCCCCGCCGGCCAGCGTGTAGAGGTACCAGGCGATCGTCAGCCCTTGGATCTTGTCGCGCGCCGTCATGCTCCCCCGTCGTACGGGGCGCGCCCGTTGGCCTTCCCTCTCGTCTACGCGAGATACCGATAGAGGCTGCGAACGCTGATATCGAGCGCCGCGGCGGCCGCCTCGCGGTTGCCCTCGTGGCGGTCGAGGACGGCCGAGACGTAGCGGCTGACGAAGCGGTCGCGCGCCTCGGTGAGCGGGAGATCCAGCGGGCCGACGGGCTCGCCCTCGGCTCGCGCCGCCGCCTCGAGCTGCATGTGCTCGGGCTCGATCGCGCGACCATCGCAGAGGATCGACGCGCGGCGCATCACCGCCCGCAGCTCGCGCACGTTGCCCTCCCACGCGTGCGCCAGGATCGCTCGCTCGCTCGCCGCCGACAGCTCGTGCGCGCCGATGCCGAGCGAGGTCTCGCACTGGCGGAGGAACAGGCGGGCGAGCAGCAAGACGTCCTCGCCGCGCGCGCGGAGCGGCGGCAGGTGCACCGCGAGCTCGCGCAGCCGGTAGAGCAGATCCTTGCGGAAGCTTCCCGCCTCGACGGCGGCGTCGAGGTCCGCGCTCGTCGCCGCGACGAGCCGAAAGTCGACGCGGCGCTCCTCGTTCTCGCCGACGCGGGTGACCGCGCGCTCCTCGAGCACGCGCAACAACGCGACTTGCATCGATAGAGGCATGTCGCCGACCTCGTCGAGGAACAGCGTCGAGCCCTCCGCCGCTTCGATGCGGCCCATCCGATCCGTCACCGCGCCGGTGTACGCGCCCTTCTTGCAGCCGAAGAGCTCCACCGCGAGCAGCGACTCCGGCACCGCCGCGCAGTTCAACGCGACCATCGGCCGCTCGGCGCGCGGGCTCTGCCGATGGATCGCGCGCGCCGCGACCTCCTTGCCGGTCCCCGTCTCCCCGAGGATGAGCACGCTGAGATCGCTCGGCGCGACGCGACGCACGAGCTCGCGCACGCGGATCATCGCCTCGGACTCCCCGACCATCGGATCGTCGGCCGACGGCCCCGTCATCGCGGCGCGACGGCGGAGCTGCTCGAGGAGCGGCAGCGCCATCGTCGCGAGCAACCCGAGGTCGTGCGCCTGCGCATCGCTGAAGCGACCACGCGCGTCCCTGTGGCCGAGGTAGAGCGCGCCGAGCACGCGCGACCCCATCCGCATCGGGACGCAGAGCACACTTCGGAGTGACAACGAGACGACCGATGGTACGGAGCGATACCGCGGGCTGGCGCTCAGATCCGTGACGCACACGCTCGCCGCGTCGCCGGCGAGGACGTCCATCACCACCGTGTCGCTGAGGAGCTCCTCCGCGCGCTCGAGCGGTCGGCCCTCGGCGTCCCGCGCGATCGGGATCGCGTAGCCGTCGGCGTCGCGCAGCACCACCGCGCCGGTCGCCGCGCCGGTCGCACGGACGAGGCCCGCGACCAACGCAGCCAGCGCGTCGGAAGGCTGGTCGGCCGCGGCGAGCGCCTCGGCGAGCGCTTCGAGGGGGAGCCCGTCCGTCGCGGTCGCCCTGGAGGCGTCGCGAAGCGCGAGGCTCACGCCGTCCACCTCGAGCGCTCCGCCGAGCGGGATCACGCGCGCGCCGCCGACGCCGATCTGGCGGAGCTCGAGGCCCGCGTCGACGCGGCGCAGGATCGCCCAGCGCTCGCTGAGGCTCGCGATGCGCACGTCGGCGGCCGGATCCGAGCCGATCGAGAGGAGCGCGCGATCGATGCGGCGCTGGACGGGCTCGAGGCCGGCCACCCGGATCTCGAGGATCCACCCGTCGCCCGCGGCCATCGGTGCCGAGGATATCAAGGAGCGCTCACCGCGGGACGCCGTCGGCGTCGAGGCGGCCGCAGGAACGCAGATCGCCGAGACGGCACGCGGTCCGGAGGTCATCGTAGGCGCCGCGCTCGTCGCCCGAGCGGCCGCGGAGGATCGCGCGGTTCGCGTACATGCGCGGCACCTCGGGCGCGAGGGCGACCGCGCGATCCGCGTCCGCCACCGCGGTGGCGTTCTCCCCGCGCCGCGCCCGATCCACCGCGCGCGCGAGGTAGAGCTCCGGGTTCTCCGGCATCACTTCGATCGCGAGGTCGCACGCCTCCTCGACGCCGGGTCGCTGCCGACGGCTGAGCAGCGTGCACCTGAGCGCAAGTCCTTTTTCGTCGCGCGGGGACAGCTCGAGGCCGCGCTCGCACGCCGCGAACGCCTCGTCGATCTGTGCGGGCTCGTCGGACTCCGAGAGCGCGATCCCGAGCGACACCCACGCCGTCGCGTTGCGGGGGAAGCGCTCCACGAGACGGCGGAGGAACGGCACCGCGTCGAGGGTCCGGTGCGCGAGCTCGTAGACCTCCGTCATCTCGGCGAGCGCGTAGAGGTTGTCCGGATCGTCGTCGAGCACGCGCGCGAGATCGAGGTAGGCATCGCGCGTCTGCCCGCGGCGAGAGCGCAGCACGCCTCGGTGACGGAGCGCGTCGCGGTAGCGCGGGTCGATGTCGATCGCGCGCGTGAGGAGCTCGTCCGCGTCGTCGAAGCGACCCTGCCGCAGGGCGAGGAACCCGAGCGCCGTCAGGGCGCGCGGGCTGTCCGAGTGCGTGTTCTCGAGCGAGCGCGCAGCGACGAAGCCCTCATCGGTCCGGCCGAGCACGAAGAGCGCGAACATCCTCTCGACGAGCGCCTCGACGTCGCTCGGCTCGTCCTCGAGGCGGCGCGTCGCGGTGGCGAGGACGACGTTCGGGTCGCCGCCCACCGCTTCCGTCTCGACGAGCGGCTCCCCCGGCGCGGCGGCCACCCCCGACGGATCGGCGGGGTCGTCGTTGCTCAACACGTCGGGCGGGATGGGGTGATAGACGAGCGGCCGGACGCCCGCGTCGTCCGCGCCGCCGTCCTCGCGCGCCGCGTCGGTCACCCCGGCGTCGCGGGGCGCGTGAGCGCTCGTCTCAAGGCTCGCATCGCTCGACGTGGTGTCCGCATCGCGCGCGATGATCGTGACCGCACCGCCCGCGATCGCGAGCCCGACCAGACCCGCCGCCGCCCACGGCCAGCGCGGCCTCGGTCTCGACGCGGGCTCCGACGCCACGGCGGCATGGGTCTCCCCGGACGACGCGCGCTCGACCAGCGCGAGGGTCTCCGCGTCGTCGGGCGCGTAGGCGAGCGCGCGATCCAACTTGCGGATCGCGTCGAGCGGCCGCCCCGAGTCGATCAGCGTGCGCGCCTCCCGCCGCAGCTGCTCGGTGACCCGCGCGCCGGCCTTCGCGGCGAACGCGGCCGCGTCGGTGATCACCGACACGCGGAGCGCGCGCGCCTCGCTCGCGGTACCGCTCATCCAGACCAGCAACCGCTCGAGGAGCGCCGCACCATCCCGCGGGCGCGCGGCCGGATCGGCGTCGAGGCACGCCGCGAGCAGCGCGTCGAGCTCCTCCGGTACGCGGCGATCGACCCCGCTCAAAGGAGCGAACGTGCCGCTGAGGATCGCCGCGACCTCCTCGCCGGCGCGCGCGCGCTCGAACGGACGGCGCCCCGTCACGAGCTCGTAGAGCATCACGCCGAACGCCCACACGTCCGCGCTCGGCGCGACGTCGCGTCCCTCGATGCGCTCGGGCGACATGTAGGGGACCGACCCTGCGACCTCGCCCTCTCGGGTGTGTCGCGTGTCGGTCTCGGCGAGCGCGAGCCCGAGGTCGACGAGGGTCACATCGCCGAGCGGGCTGACCATGAGGTTCTCTGGCTTCACGTCGCGATGCACCAAGCCCTCGGCGTGCAACGCGGCGAGGGCATCCGCCAACGGCGCCAACAACACGAGCGCCGCCTCGGGACCGAGCGCCCGCCGGCCGAACAGATCGCGCAACGTCATGCCGCGCACGAGCGGCATCGCGAGCCACGGGCCGAGCGCTTCGTCGACGCCGTGATCGATCACGCGGATGAGGTGCGGGTGCTCGATGCGCTCGGCGATCCGGATCTCGCGCTCGAAGCGCGCCAGCTGCTCGGCCGACGCATCGCCGCCGCCGTGGAGCACCTTGATGGCGACGTCGCCCCCGTCCACGCGCGTCGCGCGGAACACCTGCGCCATCCCACCCTCCCCGATGGGCTCATGCAGCTCGTAGGGACCGACCGACGCCATGCGCGCGCAGCATAGCCTCGCGGGCGCGACGGGCCGGGGCTCAGGCGCGCGAGCTCGCGGGACGGCGACGGCGGGACGTATGCGACGAGCACGGGCCGCATCGAAGCGTGGGCCACCGTGGCCGCGTACGGCGCTGGCGCTCATCGGTCGCGAGGGCCATCATACCGAGGATGCTACATTGACGGCATCGTCGTCAGGCCGAGTCGCGCGAACGGACCGAGCTCCTGCACTCCCTCCGCGATCACGTCGCGCGCGCGACGTGGGCGCGGGGGATGCTCAGCGCCGTCACCGTGACGTCCGGCACGCTCCCGGCGCTCCGGAGCGCCGTGCGTCCCGCCGGCCAGAGGATCACGAGCGCCAGCAGCCCGAGCCCGAACGCGACCACCACGAGCGCGAGCGCCAGCCCGAGCGAGGGCGACGCGATCACCGAGGCCACCGCGAGGACCGCCACCGCGCCGTGGACCGCGCGATCCAACCCCGATGACGTCGTCTCGGTCGCGACGCGGAGCGCGACGCGCACGTCGTCCGCCGCGTCGCCGTACGACGCGACGGCGACGGCGGCCCGCACGGCGTACCCGATGTCACCCGCGCGTCCGGTCGCGGCAGACGCGGCGAGCGCCGCGCAGACCACACCGATGCCGTACGCCCGATGGGCGCGACTCTTCCCGATCCTCCGGCTCAACGCTCGACCTCGCGGTTGGGGTTCGCGGGTGGCGGCCTTCCCAACGCGCGTGCCACGTGCAGCGCGCGACGTAGTGCGCGATTTGCTGGGAGTTTCTGACGTCGACGGACAAACCTGACCGCCAGGCGCGCCGGATCTGTCAGTCGGAGCTAGCCTTGATGGGATGGCCTACCGCGACGATCTCGAAGCCGCGCACGCGCGCGCCGATGCGTTGGAGGAGCGGCTCCAAGCGCTCGAGGCGGAGAACGCCGCGTTGCGCGACGGCGATGCGCGCACGAGATCGGCGCGGCTCGAGCACCTCGAAGCGGAGAACGCGGAGCTGCGGAGCGAGGCCGCGGTCACGGAGGCCGCGCTCGAGGACGCGCAGCGGCCCGCGCCCCGTCCTCCGGAGCATGTGCCCGCGTACCGGCGACGCGAGTTCACGCTCGGCGGCACCGCGCTCGGGTTCGCGTTCGTCGGCGCGATGTCGCTCTACGGCGGCTTCCGCCACCAGGGCTTCGTTTTCCTCGGCCTCGCCTGCCTCGTCGGGATCGTCGCGGCGATCCGGTACGCGACCGGTCGACGAGCGCAGCCCGGGTTCCTCCTCGTCGTCTTCCGTCGCCGTCCCAAGAGCTCCGACGCGAGCGGCGTCAACTATCGTGTCGTCAGCGAAGGAGCGGTCACCCCGATCCCGCTGCTCGAACGCATCGACGCCCTCGACCTCCGGCCCCACGAGCTCCACGTCGCGGTCGCCGCGTCGACCCAGGAGCGCGAGCCCGTCGATGTCTACGCGGACGCGCGCATCCGCCTCGCCGACGTCGCGCCTGGAGTCGACGCCGCGATCGAGCGCTTCCTCGGCCGGCGACGACACGAGGTCGAGCGGCGGGCCAAGGAGGCGCTCGTGCATCAGATTCGCGGGTTCGTCGGGAGCGAGCCGTCGAGCGCTCTGCGCGCCGACCTCAAGCGCGCGCGCCACGAGATCCGCCAGCGCGTCGAGGACGAGCTCGGGCCGCTCGGGATCGTGGTCGAGCGCGTCAAAGTCGACATCGTCAAGTCACGCTGACGGTGCCGTCTTGCACGACGTCCTCGTCACGGGGGCGGCGAGTCCGCGCGGTGTGGGCCGGGAGGCCACAACAGGTGTGGGGTGATCTTCACACCCCGGTGCGAAGCCCGTGCGGCGCTCGCCGCGAAGGGCGCTTCGCGCTCACGAAGCTCCTCGACACATCGCCTACCCCAGCTGCAAAGCGATCTGCGCACCCCTGACGGGCGCCACGACGGCATCGCGCTTGCTCTCTCCACCCACGAGGAGGTGAGCATGCGCGGACATGACCGAGCGATCGCGATGGTGGGGATTCTCGCGGTGATGGGGGTGGGAGCCCCCGCGCTCGCCCAGACGGCGACCGTCGAGGTGCAGACCACGCCCCCGCCGTATCAGCCAGCCCCGCAACCCCAGCCGCAACCTTACGTGCAGCCATACACCCAGCCGGCGCCCTACGGGCAGCCGGGCTATGGGCAACCGGGTTACGTCCAACCCGCGCCGCAGCCCCAGCCGCATGAAGAGACCCGCATGCACCTCGGGCTCACGATCAGCGGCGCCGTGATGCTCGGTGTCAGCTACCTCCTGCACGCCGCGATCGTCAGCCCGCTCGCGGGGTGCGACTTCGACACGTGTCACGGCGAGTGGAACGGCTTCCGCTACGCGGGGCTCATCCCCTTGGCCGGTCCGTGGGTGCAGCTCGCGGTTCGCCCGGGCGCGAGCGACCTCGACGCGTGGGGTCCGTACCTCGTCATCGACGGTCTCCTCCAGACCGCCGGCCTCACGTTGTTGATCCTCGGGCTGACGCTGCGCGAGACCGTCACCGTGTACTCGTCGCGCGACGGCGACTTCGAGCTCGCGGTGCTCCCCAGCGCGGGGCAGAACGGCGGCGGCCTCGCCGCGGTCGGTCGGTTCTAGCTCTTGTGCACTCGCTCACCCCGCGCGCGCCCTCCCTCTTTGGGGCGCGGCTAACCTCCCGGGTCGGAGGGCACATGACCGCCAAGACGGGCATCGAGATCAAGCCGGGCATCTCGGACGCGCAGAGGAAGACCGACGCGCTCATGAAGAAGCTCCACCTCGAGTGGTTCGGCGCCGCGATCAAGTCGCTCGCCAAGGGCGCGACGATGACGATCACGCTCGATGGCCAGCGACGGACCGAGCCCTGGGCGGGCGCTCACTTCGTCGAGTGCACGCCGGGCGCCCACGAGCTCCAGCTCGAGTGGGACACCCACAGCATCGGCGGGCACAGCCTCGAGCCGCTCGTCCAGACCATCACCGTCGAGCCGGGCCAGATCACCGAGCTCGTCTACAGCGTGCAAACCCTGGTGTCGCACGGACCCGCCGCCGCGTCGCTCGAGATCAAGGGCCGCCGCCCCGGCTGACGCGCCGATTGAACGGACCGGCCCGCCGCCGCATGCTGCCGCGGTGTCGCTGGACCTCGTCGTCGTTCGGCGCCGCCCCGGCGCGCGCCGAGGCGCCTCGTGACGCTCCTCGGACGCGACACCGAGCTCCGTTTGCTCGCGGAGCGGCGAGCCGCGGGAACGCCGACGCGGCTCGTCGGCGCACCTGGGATCGGGCGCCGCGCGTTGCTCCGCGCGAGCGGGCTGGCGAACGATCCGCGGGGAGCGCCGGTCGTGGTCGGTCCGCTGGCGCTCGACGCGTCGGTCGCGCTCTTGCGCCGAGAGCTTACCGCGCACGCGCCCGAGCGCGACGACGACGACGACGCGCTGGCGACGCTCGCGCTCCGGCTCGACGGAGTGCCGCTCCTGCTCGAGCTCGGCGCGCGCCACGCCGCGATGCGCGGGCCGGACGCGACGCTCCGCGCGCTCGACGACGCGGAGATCACGGAGCTGATGGCCCACGACCCGCGCGCCGTCGACTGGACCGCGCGGGTCGATGCGCTCGCCGACGGCTCGCTCGCGGCGCTCGCGATCTTCGCCGGCCGCTTCGACGAGGCGGCCGCGCGCGCCGTCGCACCGGGCGCGGCGGACGACATCGCGTCGCTCGTCGAGCAAGGCCTGTTGCTCGTCGACGGGAGCGCGCTCCGCATGCTGGCGCCGATGCGGCGGCGGCTCCGCGCGCGCCCGCCCGCCGATCCCGAGCGCCGTGCACGTCACGCCGCGTGGACGCTCGCGCAGCGCCGGCCCGATCCGGCCGACCTCCGCGAGGTGTTCGAGGAGCACGACGGTCGGCTCGCGCGTCGCGCCGGGGCGCGCCTCGCGTCGTACGCGATCGACCGCGGCCCGGTGCAGCACCACCTCGCGAGGCTGATCGCACTGCACGCGGAGATCGGCGACGCCGACCCGGAGACGGAGCGCGCGCTCGCGACGCTCCACCTGATCCTGGGTGAGCCCGAGATCGCGTGGCGCCGCATCGAGCCGCTGGCCCATCGGAGCGCGCGCGATCGACACGTCGCGGCGAACGTCTTGCGCCGCCTCGGGCGCGACGCGGAGGCCGAGCGCCACTACGAACAGGCGATCGCAGCCCTCGAGCTGGAGGACGATCGCGCGCAGCTCGGACGCGCGCTCTCGAACTACGGCGGGCTCGCGATGGAGCGCGGCGACGTGGATCGCGCGCGCGCGCTGTGGCGACGCGCGCTCCGCTGCTTCGCGCGGGACGAGGACCCGCGCGCGCAGGCCACCACGCTCGGCGATCTCGGATTGCTCGACCACGAATCGGGCGCCCTCGACGACGCGGAGGGCCGCTACCGCGCCGCGCTCGCGATCCACGAGGCGCAGCGCAACCTCCGCTCGATCGGGATCGTTTCGCAGGATCTCGGTGAGCTCTTGCTCCTGCGGGGGAGCCCGCTCGAGGCGCGGAAGTACCTCGCGCGCGCGGTCACGCTCCATCGTCGGATCGGGGATGCGCGGCAACGCGCGCTCGCCGAGGCCGCCCTCGCGTTCGCGGCGTTGGTGGCCGGCGACGCGGACGGCGCGCGCGCCCGGCTCGACGCGCTGCGCGACGAGGCGCCAGACGATCTACGAGGCGTGATGACGCTCTACCGCGCCGCGCTTCGCCTCGCGTCCGTGCGCGCCGCGAACGCGCGCGGGGACGTGACGGAACAGAAGCGCGCGGCGAGCGAGCTCGAGCGAGACCTCGACGAGCTCGGCCGTACGCCCGACGAGGCGCGCCGCGTCGCGAAGATGATCGCGGCCGAGCTCGCCCGCGCACGCCGCGCGCGCGGATGGACGATCGCGGCGGACGGAGGGTTCGTGGTGACCCCCGACGACGAACGGATCGATCTGAGCCGCAAGCACGTGTGGCGTCGACTCGTCCAAGCGCTCCTCGAGCGGCGCCTCGCGCGCCCCGGGGATCCCCTCTCCATGGAGCAGCTCGTGCGGCTGGGCTGGCCCGAGCAGCGCACCGTCCACGCGGCGGCGCGCAACCGCCTGCACGTCGCGCTGAGCGGCATCCGCAAGGCTGGCCTCGAACCGCTGCTCGTCAAGACCGATCAAGGTTACTTGCTGGACCCCGACGTGGACGTCGTGGCTCAGAAGCAGACGTCGTAGACACGAACGCCCGATCCGTCGCCGAGCGCGAGCACCTGGCCCACCCACGCGATCGCGTACGCTGGCGCGAGCGCGGGCTCCTCGCGCGTCGTCCCCGCGTCGAGGTCGTGCACGCGGAGCGCGGCCGAGTCGAGCGTGAGGAGCCGCGATCCCCGAGCCACCAGCGCCTCGCCGCCGGCCATCGACGGAAGCTCGTCGAGCGTCGCGAGATCGAACACCCGGACCCCGTCGACTGTACCGAGGAAGCCTCGATCCGCGTACACCGCGAGCGCGCCATGGCCCGCCCGTGGGCTGAGCGGCATCCTCACGATCGGCATCGCCGCCGTTGGATCGCTCACGTCGACGACGGTGAGCG
This sequence comes from Sandaracinaceae bacterium, assembly GCA_050186575.1. GTDB lineage: Bacteria > Myxococcota_A > Polyangia > Polyangiales > Sandaracinaceae > JAUHXR01. The sequence continues at coordinate 71,407 of JBFWYI010000006.1, forward strand.
TGTCGTCGGCGTCGGGGTCCACGTCGGCGACGAGCGCCACCGCGCCGTCCGTCGCGATCCGCACCGGGTGCTTGCCGGTCACGTCGACGGTGGACAGCGACGCGAGGCCCGACAGATCCGTGATGCGATGCGCCTCGAACACGTTGATGCGCGCGGCGCTCGGGTGCCGGTACGCGTAGAGCGTGTCGCCGAACCCGGCGACCGTCGCCTGCCCCGAGACGTCGACCCACGCGGTCTCCTCGAGCCCGGCGTCGTTCGAGAGCACGCGGAGCGCGCTCCCGTCGTACACCGCGATCACGCCCCCCGTCGCGAGCACCTGCAGGACGGGCACGGGCGCCTCGCGAGCGGTGAAGTCCGCGAGCGCGATGACGCGCAGCGCGCTCGGGCTCCCGACGTAGATCGAGTCCGCGTCGAGCGCGAGCGAGGTGACGCCGTCGGGGATCGGCAACACCGCGCGCAACGTCACACACGCGCTCCCCGCGTCCTCGCCGCCCGCATCGAGGCTTGCGGCATCGATCCCCGAGTCGGCGGCGCCGGCATCGCTCGCGCCGGCATCGCGCGCGCCGGCATCGCGCGCGCCGGCGTCGGTCGCAGGATCCCTCTGACACGCCAGGGCGAGCACGAGCACGAGGGGGATCGGCCAGCGGCCCATCGCACGATGCTAGCCCACCCACTCTTAAGCGGCCGGCTAAGTCCCCGAGCGCGATCACCAGGCATGCGATTCACCCTCCTTTGCTTCCTCGCGGTCGGCTGCGCGCGCTCCACCCTTCCCCTCCCCGAGGAAGGCGGCGCGCCGTCGGACGCCGGCTCGCCTCTGTCAGACGGCGGCGTCGACGCCGGCCGAGACGCGGGGCCGCCCCGTCCCGACGCCGGCCTGCCCGATGCCGGCACGCCGCGGCCGTGCTTCGACGAGCCGGTCGAGCTCGCGTTCGACGACAGCGTCCACGCGAGCCGGTCCGCCCTTCACCCGATCGCGGCCGCCGGTACCGACGACGGATGGCTCGCGCTCTATCACGGACCGACCGGCGACCGCGCCACACGGATGGGCCTCGATGGCACGGTCGGCGACACGCTCACGCTGCCCGGTGCGAGCGCGATCCCGGTGTCGATCGGCTCCCCGCTCGTCACCCGCATCGTCGACGGCGAGCTCGTCGTGCTCGGATGGGCGCTCCTACGCCTCGGCCCGGTCGACGGAAGCTTCACGGACAGCTGGCTCCCGTTGGACGGGAACGTGGTCGGCTGGTGGGTCGACGAAGCGTCCGCGGGCGCGCCGATCCGGGTGGTCCGTCGCACCGACACCGAGCTCGACGTCGTCGACCTCCGCTTCGACGACGCCGATCCGACCGGGCTCGTCGAGGTCGCCCGCGCTCCCCTCGGCGCAGCGGAGCTCGCGCCCGCGTGCCGCTTCGCGTCGGCGACGGAGATCGAGTGCGTGCGCTACGTCGACGTCACCTGGCGACGCGAGCGGTACGACCTCGTAGATGACGCATGGGTCCTCGTCGACACCCAGTCGGACGGCGATCCTCCCGGACGCATCTACGACATCGTCGGAGGGCGCGCCCTCACCAACCGCTGGACGTCGGACGGCAACGTGACGTTCCTCGAGCTCCCCGGCGGCCCTCGCAGTCGCCTGTTCGAGCCCTACCCTTACGCGTGGCTCGACACCCCCTCGCTCGTCGTGGTCGCGAGCTCGGGCGCCGTCCACGTCTACGACCGATCCTCCCTCACGCTCCTGCGCGAGATCCCCGTCGCCGGAGGGATCCACGCGATCACCCTGCGTGGCTCGACGCTCTTCGTCTTGTCCGTCGGCGTCGGCGCGCCGGACACGAACGAGCGAGCGCAGCTCCTCGCCCGCTGCATCGACCTCTGAGCCGGAAGCGGCTCGCACGCTCACGCGGTGTCTCGCGCGTAACGGCGCGGCGGCTGGCCGACGTGCCGAGTGAACGCGGTGCTGAAGGCGCTGGCCGAGCCGTAGCCCACCTTCTCCGCCACCTCGGCGAGCCCGGCGTCGGATCGACGCAAGAGATCTTTCGCCACCGCCATGCGCCACGTGAGCAGATACTCCATCGGCGAGAGCCCGACGCTCCGCGTGAACCGCTCGAAGAACGCGGAACGGGACAGCGCGGCCGTCTTGGCGAGCTCCGCGACCGTCCACGGTCGCGCGAGCTGCGCGTGCATGCTGCGCATCGCCGGCGCGATCCGATCGTCGGCGAGGCCGCGCAAGAGACCTGGCGGGGCGTCGTCGCCCGAGTTCGCGCGCAGCGCCTCCACCAGCAACACATCGATGAGCCGACTCAAGACGAGCTCGCGCCCCGCGCGGCGCTCGAGCGACTCTTCGCCGACCCACCGCACCAGCTCGCTCAGGCGCGCGGCGTCGCGCACGTGCACCAACGCCGGCAGGAGCGGGACGAGCAGCGCCGCGTCGGGCGAGTCGAACACGAAGTAACCGCCGAGCAGCCGCACGTCGGGGCGTCCGCCGCGCCGGCCGTGCCGGACCTCGCGAGCCGGGAACGTCCTGGCGCCCTTGGGGTGGAGCTCGACCGGCGTGGCTGGCTCGAACCCCGACATCGTGAACGCGGGCGTCGCGGGCAAGAGCACGAAGTCCCCTCGCTCCATCACGATCGGGCGCTGCCCGTCGACGGCGAGCCGGCAGCGACCGTCCAGCACGGCGCAGAAGCTCGGCTCCCCGAAGTCGGAGTACCGGACCGCCCACGGTCCGGCGCCGGTGATGCCCTTCGCGAACACGGCGCGCGGCTGCAGCAACCCGATGACCTCGGACAGTGGATCGGTCATCCCTGGACTCCCTCGAATGAAATGCGGACTGCGTATGATAGATCGTCCGGCACGAGGGGACCATGGTGTCTCTCGACCACTCGAGAGGAGGATCCATGAAGACCGTGCTCATCACCGGCTGCTCGTCGGGCTATGGACTGGAGACCGCGCGCTACTTCCACGCTCACGGCTGGAACGTCATCGCGACGATGCGCACCCCGACGGAGGACGCCCTCCCGAAGAGCGACTCCCTCCGCGTCGTGCCGCTCGACGTCACGAAGGAGGACAGCATCGCGGCGGCCCTCGAAGCGAGCGGCCCGCTCGACGCCGTCGTCAACAACGCGGGCATCGGCGCGGCAGGCGCGTTCGAGGCGACCCCGATGTCCACCGTGCGCGAGGTCTTCGAGACGAACACGTTCGGCGTGATGGCGGTGACCCAGGCCGTCATCCCGGCCATGCGCGAGCGCGGGTCCGGCGCGATCGTAAACGTCACGTCGAGCGTCACGTTCGCCCGTATGCCGCTCGTCAGCGTGTACGCCGCCAGCAAGCACGCGATCGAGGGCTTCACCGCGTCCGTCGCGCTCGAGCTCGCGGAGCACGGCGTCCGAGCCAAGCTCGTCGAGCCGGGTTACGGGCCGGGGACGCGGTTCACCGCCAACACCGGCACGCGCCTCGAGGGGACGATCCCGCCCGCCTACGCGTCGGTCGCGGCGCGCGCGTTCGGCTCGATCGGCCAGCGCGCCGAGGTGACGCAGGCGAGCGACGTGGCCGAGGCGGTGTGGCGCGCCGTGCACGACACGACCGGTCAGCTCCGGTTCCCCGCGGGGGCCGACGCGATCGCGCTCTCGCAAGCCCGGTAGACGGTCAGCGGATCTTCGTGAACAGCGGCGGCGCGAGCGGCTGCTGATCTGGCGACCCCTCGCGCGCGACGCGCAACGCCTCGTGCACCTGGCGCCGGATCATCTCGGCGAGCGAGCGCGTCGGCAGATCGTTGCAGTCGATGCCGAACGGGTTCTCGAGCTCGGCGGCCAGCACGTCGACCGCCGCGAGGACGAAGAACGCCACCATCGCGATCGGGATCGCGCTCCATCCGAGATCGGCGTGCAGGCCGAGCGGTACGAGCAGCGCGAAGAGGAGGAGGAAGCCGCGGATCACCGCCGTGAGCGCGAACGGGATCGGCGTGTTGCGGATCCGCTCGCACGCTCCGAGGACATCGAGCAGCGCCGCCGCGTGCGGCTGGAGCAGCAGGAGGCGCCCCGTGTCGAGCGTGCCGCGCGCGTTTCGTTCCGTCACCTCGCGCCACACCAGCTCGCTGACGTAGCTGAGCGGATGCGTGCGACTCGCCGCGTGCGCGCGCTCGTCGTCGGCGAGCGACTCCAGGTCCTTCGCGGTCAGCTCACCACGCAGGTGGAGCGAGAGACCGACCACGAAGTCACCGACCAGACCGGCCATCCGGCGACGGCCGGTCGCGTCGTCCGCGTCCCACATCGCGTGGACGAGGTTCGCGAGGTTGCGGCAGTGATTGACGAGCAGCCCCCAGTGCTGTCGCCCTTCCCACCAGCGCGCGTACGCGTTGTTGATCCGAAACGCGAGCCCGAGGCTCACCGTGCCTCCGACGACGCTCAGCGCGGCGGCGCCGTGCGGGAGCTCGACGCGGAACGCGAGCTCGAGGGCGCTCACCAAACACGCGGCGTAGACGCCCATCAGCACGGTCCCCATGAGCGCGCGACGCAGGGCATAGCTGATCGGCAGACGGACGATGTCGGTCCACCAGTGAGGATGTGGCTCGTAGCGGATCATCGGAGCGCGGTAGAGTAGCCCGCGCCGAAGGCCAACGAAGGAGCGATCGATGAGCGACGACGTGTGCGAGCACCTTTCCGCGATCGAGTCGATCCGACTCCCCGACGAGCGCGTGTGCGTCGACTGCGTACCGATCGGCGGGCGGTGGGTGCACCTCCGGACCTGCCAGACCTGTGGGCTCACGCGCTGCTGCGACAGCTCGCCGAATCGCCACGCGAGCGGGCATGCAAGAGAGAGCGGGCACCCCGTCGTCGCCTCCGCGGAGCCGAACGAGCGCTGGCTCTGGTGCTACGTCGACGAGGCCGCCGCGGAGTACTGACGCGCCGCCGCCGCGCGCCGCTCGAGCAACGCGAGGCGTCGGTGGATCGCGTGGACGACCACCGAGCCCTCCCCGACCGCCGACGCCACGCGCTTCACCGATCCGGATCGCACGTCGCCCACCGCGTAGACGCCGGGTTGGCTCGTCGCGAACGGCGACAGCTCGCGGTCCTCGTCCTCGAACCGACCGGTGAACACGAAGCCGTGCTCGTCGAGCTCCACGCACCCGGCGAGCCAGGCCGTGTTGGGCTCCGCCCCGATCATCACGAACAGCTGTGACACCGGGCGCGTCTCCTCATCGCCGGACTTGCTCCTCCACGTCACCGAGCGCAGCCACGCGTCGCCGTCGAGCGCGGTGATCTCCGTCTCCGTCCGCACCACGATCCGCTTGGACACGCGGATCCGATCGACGAGGTAGCTCGACATGCTCGCCTCGAGCGACGCCCCGCGCACGATCATGTGGACGCGCACCGCGTGGCGCGCGAGGAAGATCGCCGCCTGCCCGGCCGAGTTGCCGGCTCCGACGACCGCCACTTCTCTTCCATCGCACAGCTGGGCCTCCATCGCGGTCGCCGCGTACTCGATGCCCTGCCCCTCGAACCGATCGAAGTTGGGCAGATCGAGCTTGCGGTACCGCGCCCCCGTCGCGACCACCACCGTGCGCGCGTGCGCGACGCGCTCGTCGTCGAGCCGGATCCGAAACGTCGGACCGCTGCAGTCGAGCGAGCTCACGTGGCGCGACACCGCGAGCCGCGCGCCGAACTTCTGCGCCTGCACCTGCGCGCGACCGGCCAGCGCCTGCCCCGAGATCCCCGTCGGGAACCCCAGGTAGTTCTCGATCTTCGAGCTCGTCCCCGCTTGCCCGCCCGGCGCGTGTCCCTCCACGACGAGCGTGTCGAGCCCCTCGCTCGCCGCGTAGACCGCGGCGGCGAGCCCGGCCGGACCGGCGCCCACGACGACGACCTCGTAGACGTGCTCCTCGTCGAGCGGCTCGGTCAGCCCGAGCGCGTCGGCGAGCGCCCCGTTGCTCGGGTTCTCGATCACCTGGTGGTCGTGCGCGACGACCACGGGGAGGTGCGCGAGCTCGAGATCGAAGCACGGCTGGAAGTGACGCCCCTCCTCGCTGTCGAGATCGATGAGCCGATGCGGGTAGCCGTTGCGCAAGAGGAAGCGCTCGATGCGCAGCGTGTCCGCGTTGGCCATCGATCCGATGAGCAGCGCCGCCCCCTGCGAGTAGCGGATCAACCCCACGCGCCGGAGGATGAACGCGCGGACGATGATCTCGCAGACGTCCGGCTCGGCCGCGAGCATCCGTCGAAAGCTCGCGTGCGGGATCCGGAGCACGCGCACGTCGCCGCGGGCGCGACCGCTCACCAGGATCCGCCGGTCGTTGAAGAGATCGAGCTCACCGGTGAAGCCGAGGGCGTCGTGCGTGAACACGACCGACTCTTCGCCCGCGAGCGCCTCGTCGAGGATCTCGACGTGCCCCTCGACCACCACGAAGAAGTCCGGGCTCCGATCGCCGCGCCGGAAGAGGTACGCGCCGTCGCGCAACGACTCTTCCGCACCGTGCACCGCGAGCCGCTCGACCATCTCGGGCGTGAGGTGCGGGAACGTCTGCTCCACGCGGGCCGCCGGCTCGCTCGGGTCCAGGTCTTCGGGGCGCGCGGACGGTCGGTGCGAAGGGTCGGTCATCGGCGCATCGAAGCACGAGCCGACGAGCCGGAGAAGGTGGTCTCAGCTCGGCACTGTGACGGTACGCGGCTCGCCGTCCGGGTGGCCGCAGCGCACCGTGACGACCGCGCCGCGACCGAGCGGATGGGCCTCGAGCACCGGCGCGAGCGTCGACCACGTCGCCTCGGCGTCGAGCGAGTACACATAGAACGCCAGCTTGCCCTCCTTCAGCACGTGGGGCCCGCGCAGGTCGAGCTCCTCGCCCGCCGCCTCCTCGATCGCCTCGATGAGCGCGTCGAACACCTCCGTCTCGGGCACCGACGCGAGCTCGATCTCCACGCCCTCCGCCACGCCGAACGAGTACACGAGCTCCTCCTCGCCGCGCGGCACGATGAGCTCCGAGCGCTTGGGCATCCCGCACTGCGAGAGGAACCCCATCACCTCGCCGAACACCTCGTCGTCGTCGTCGAGCTCGAGCTCGATGTCGATGTGCTCGATGCGTCCGCCCTCCTTGAGTTGCGTCCCTCCGCCGTGCACCGTCCCGCGATCGCCCAGCCGCTCCATCAGCGGGTCCTCGTATCGCTCCCCGCGATCGATCGGCAGGATCGACTCCCACGCCCTCACCAGCGCGAACACGCGTGCCTCGCTCATCGCCGTCGCTTACCGCGGCGGAGTGATCGCAGCAACGCACGAGGCCGCGGGCTATCCTCGCCGCATGTCGGCACGTCTCACCCGGTCATCGGAGCGTCTCGCGGCCACGCTCGGGATCGCCCTCTTCGCGCTCGCGCCGTCGATCGCGCTCGCCGATGTCCCGCCGCCCGACATCTGCGGAGAGCTGGGCACGGCGTGCACCGCCCCCGACGGCCAGAGCGGCCACTGCGCGGTGAGCACGTGCAGCCGCATCAACTACGGCCCGAACGGACCGGACGGCACGGCGGAGTACGAATGCAACCGGTGCCTGCCAGGCGCCCCCGAGGGCCAGAGCTCCAACTCGTCCTGCGCGACCGGCCGCGGCGGCCCGACCTCCCTCGCGTGGCTCTTCGCCGCGGTCGCGACGTTCGTCGTACGCCGACGACGCCGAGCCGAGTGATGCATACGGTCTTGTCGGTCCGAGTCAGCGCGCGCCCGGCGGGGGCATGAACCGTTCCGCGATCTCCGCGATGAGCTCCGACGGGATGCCATGGCGTTGCTCGATCGCGAGCGGATGGTCCGTCGGCTCCAGCTCGATGGTGGGCCGGCCGGGCGGTCGCATCGAACCGGACGAGCCGCGGTGCGCCTGCCGATCAGAGAAACGGAGCGAGCGAGATCACGACGATCTCACGCTCGCGTGCGACCGCGATGCGGCGCCGATCCGGATCCAAGGCCATCGCGGGCGGGAGTGAGGACACCCCCCGGGTAATGCTGGATGTCTGCGTACCGGTGGGGACGTCGGGCCATGCGTGGACCACCGCGCCGTCCGACAGCTGGACGAGCCGAGGGTGCTGGTAGAGCGCGAGGACGTGTCCCTCGCCGACACGCATGACGAGCCCAGCGGGCTGTTCGAGGCGGCAAGCCGATACGCAGCGCGCTTGCCGCACGTCGTAGACGATCACACCGTTGGGCTCGAGACGTAACTCGTCTTGCCCGCTCTCACCACGTTCTGGGTCGCCGGTGTCGGCGTCCGCGGTGACGATGATCCGGTCGTCCGACTGCCATGTGGCGGAGGCCTCCTGGATCGCTTCTCCGGGCGCCGCTGCGCAGAAGCTCGCTCTGTCGAGGGTCGTCGGATCGCGCAACGCCGCGTCGACGTCGTAGAGCGCGACGGCGCTCCACGGGTGCCAGACCCATCCCGCGCTGAGGAGGCGCTTGCCCCCTGGGCTCACCTCGAGGCGCGACTGAAAGAAGTCTTCCGGCTGCGGCTCCTCCGGCCGCGCGGTCAGCCGATCGCCGGTCAGCGCGTCCTCCACGTGGAGGCGGTGATAGTCGGTAGGGCAGTGCGCGAGGAGCACCCGCCCCTCGCGGGTCCAGAGACAGATCGGATACTCGTACGCGTTCGCGAAGTAGTAGCTGCGGTCGATCTCTCGGACGAGCTTACCTCGCTGGAGGACGAGGCCTTTCGTGCCGCCGCGCTCGTAGATCACCGCGACCGATCCATCCGGCGTCGCGACCGCCGCGTCGAAACGGTACGCGTAGAAGACGTGCGCACGCTGGTGCGACCCGTCCAGCCCGTACCGATGCTCCCCGCTCACCCAGTCCACGAGGTGGTCGCCGTCCCATGTCAGCGAGCGGATCTCGTCCTTCGTCCCGAGCACCTGCACCGACCCGTCTATCGGACTCACGCAAGACTCATAGCAGCCCGCCTCGGCGGGCGGCAGCCGGCCGCGCGTCGAGAAGCGCCGGCTGGGAGATTCGCGGGCGCAGGGCGTATTCATACGACGCATGAGGTCGACCACTACCTGGCTCACCATCGCACCGGCGTCCCTCGCCCTCCTCGCGTGCGGCGACCCTGATCCGCCAGCCCCGACCGAGGCGGAGCTCGAAGCGCAGCGCATCGCACACGACTACGCCGCCGCGCACTTGCGACAGGAGGACCCGACGCCCGCCGCCGACCCCGCACCCGCGACACCGATGGCCCGGCTCCGCGGCTTCGCCGGGTTCTCCGCCGACGGTCGACGCTTCGCGTACGGATCGGCGAGCGCGAGCGGCGGCAGCAATACGTGCGTGCTCTGGGTGACGGAAGCCGGCTCGCCGTCGGCCGACGTGCTCGAGATGGTGTTCGAAGACAGCGAAGTAGACGGCGCACAGCGCCAGCTCGACGAGGGCGGCTTCACGGCCGAGCGACGAGCCGCGCCGGCCGACCTCACGCTGGAGGCGCACCTCACCGACACGCCGCCGACCGTCACGCTCCGTCAGGGTGATCGCAGCGTGACGCATACGATCGAGGTCGCGCCCTTCCCTCCGACCGACACCGCGTCCATCTGGGGGATGTCGCCCGACGGAACGCACGTGGTGATCGACGTCCACGGACCGCAGGTGAACGGGATGTTGACGCAGGCGGGCTCGGGGACCGTGCAGTTCTTTCGCGTCGTCGCGATGCCGTAGTCAGGCGAGCAGACGCTCGCTCAGCTTCCACAGACGTCGCGGGTCCGCGGGGTCGATCGAGCTCGTACACGCGTCGCGGAGCCCGTGACCGATCGACGTCGACGCGAGCTCGTCCGCGCGATCTCCCCCTCGACGCGATCGCGATCTCGCGCGCACACCCGGCACGCCGGCGGTGCGGTCACGGCGACTCGATGGGCGTTCGCTCCACGTCGGTCGATGCCCCACACGTCGCGTCACCGCCGATCGCCATCTGCATCGCTTGCAGCTGGGTTCGTCCCATCCAGCGGTCACTCACGATCTGCTCGATGAGGCCTGGCTCACAGCCGCCGTCCGACTCCGAGCCACGTCGCCCTCGGCGGGTGGATCGGCGGCCGCAGCGACGGCTCACCCACTCGTAGGTCGCCGCGAGTCGCTCGACACCCTCCGCCCGTTCGAGGAACGCTTCGTAGTTGCGGACTACGTACATCGCGTCCTCCACGCTGAAGATCGCGCACCGATGTCGGAGGTAGGCCAGGTTGAAGTAGGCGTCGGCTCGCTCGGGGTCGAGCTCGATCGCACGCCCGTATTCACGCGCCGCCGCCTCGCGCTGACCTGTGCCGCGAAGCGCCACGCCGTAGCCGAGTCGAAGATCGTAGTCGCGAGGGCGTAGCTCGACCGCGCGGCCGAGCACCTCCACCGCACGCTCGTAGTCTCGTGTCTGGATGAGCATGTCCCCGAGCGCCGCCAGCGTCTCGATGCGGTCCGGCTCGAGAGCGCGGGCCCGAATCATCCGCCGCAGCGCCCCCACGCCGTCGCCGGCTCGCCACTGCGCAAGCCCACACGCGAAGTGCGTCCGCGCCGACTCGCCCTCCTCCTCCATCGCCTGGTCACACGCCTCCAGCGCGAGGGCCAGCTGGGACGGCGTCTGTTCGCTCTGGCTCAGGTACCACAAGCTCTGGTCGGCCAGCGGAGTGGGCCGCGGTGGCGGCGGCGAAGGGGCCGGATCGATCGGCTCCACGGGCTCCGCCGCGACGCTGGCCCTGACGGCGACCGGCGCAGGCTCACTTGCGCCTGCGCATCCGAGCAGAAGGAGGATTGCGACCGGCCAGCACCTCACGAAGGGAGGATAAAGGTCGGGGTGGACCGCGTCACCGCCCGGTCGAACCGCCGGGGCCCAACCGCAAGAGCCCGACTCCGGCGCGAGCCGAGCCACACCCCAAACGCAAAGAGCCAGCCCCGAGGGGCTGGCTCACTTGCAAGAGCGGGACGGACGGGACTCGAACCCGCGGCCTCCGGCGTGACAGGCCGGCGTTATAACCGACTTAACTACCGTCCCAAGAACTGAACGAAGGCGGCTATCTAGCGCGGTCCCCGAGGGGTGTCAAAGCGCTTCTGCGCACCTACTCGCAGCCGGCCGGAGACATCGCGGCGATCCACTCGCGGATCAGCGCGACGCCCTCGGCGTGGCTGAGCTGGCTCGGGAGCTCGGGCATCTTGATGCCGGGCTCCTCGGACTCCATGCGGAACACCATGACGCTGTCGTCGGGCTGGCCGGGGACGATGTCGAAGCGACGGCCGCCCGCGCCCGCGCCTGCCGCGACGGGGCGCTTGCAGACGCCGAACATCGCGGGGGTGGTGATGTCGGCGCCGAGCCAGAGACCGCTCTGCGCGGCCGCGCCGTGCTCGTTGTGGCAGTGCGAGCAGTTGGCGTCGAGGTAGGCCCGCGCGCGCGCGTCGAGGTCGCCCGTCCCTTCGGGATCCTCGAAGTGCATGCGCGCGCTCGGGACCGGACCGTCGAACCAGCCGAGCGACTCGAAGTGCGCGATCTGGTTCTCGGGGCCGGCGCCGTAGTCGTTGTTCGTGTCGATCTGCGCGGTGCGCGGACCGATCGGGGTCGCGGGCTGCGTGCCGCCATGGCAGTTCGCGCACTGGACCTCGTTGGGCACTCGATACTGCAAGGTCCGCTGACTGCCGTCGGTGTGCGTCCACGCGACGTCGACGCGCGCGCCCGCCCGCGCCCGCGTGGCGTCCCGCATGTCGTCGTCCCACGTGTAGACGTAGGGGTGCCACTCGCCGAGCTCGTCGAGCACGAGCAGGCGCGTCTCGACGATGCGCTCGCCGAGCGACGGGTCGCGCAGGTCCGCGAGGTAGCCGAACGTCTTCACGATCACGGTGCCGCTCGGCCACACCCAGTCGCCCGTGTCCGTGTAGTGGACCTGGCCGCCCTCGGGCAGCCGCACGAAGCGATGCTTGTTCGCGTAGTCGCTGAACAGCGGGCTGATGATCGTGTAGGGGATCACATCCGATTCTGGGGTCTGGCTCGCCCCGTCGACGAAGATGTCCCAGCCGCTGAGGTGGCTCGGCACCTGCTCCGCGCACCCGCTCGTCGCCGCCGCGAAGGCGAGGACGACGAGCCCACGCGCGAGCTTCGGGGCGACGGCCGAGCGCACGATCAGTCCTCGAGCGCGGCGAAGCCGGCGAACGCCTCGTCGACGCGCGGCCGCGGCGTGCCCATGCAGTCGTGCGGCGTGATGTCGGTGTTGGTCATCAGGCCGTCGCCGAGGAGCCCCGGCAGATCCAACAAGCGGAACTCGGCGCCCGCGTTGTTCTGCGCGCAGAGGACGTCCGCCGGCGTGCTGCCATCGGCCAAGAAGCCGTCCCACGTGATCTCTTCGACGGTGGTGAGCGTGGTGCCCGCGGCCGCCATGAGGCCGAGCAACGTGCGCAGCGCGTCGTTCGATCCGTCCGGCGTCATGCTGCCCGGCATGTCGCCATTGCCGGAATACGTGTTGTCGTGGATGTAGATGCCCTCGGAGTACGGGTCGTAGCCCGGGTCGTCGGGGGGCGCCTCGCCCGTGAGCGCGCTGATGATCTGATACGAGATCACCGTCGACGCGACGCCTCGGTTGCCCTCGATGGTGTTGTTCGAGATCTCGACGTCGTTGGCGGCGAGGATGAAGAGCCCGCTGCCCGCGGGGACGAGGCCGACCGTCGTGGTGGGGTCGCCGAAGTTCACGCGGTTGTTGTTGCGGATCATGTTGTCGGTCACGAGGGTGCCGCCGCCGCGCCGCGGGAGCGTGGGGAGCTCGAAGACGAGGATGCCGCCCGTGTTGTCCTCGGCGGTGTTCCCGTAGACCTCGCAGTCGGTCGAGTTCTCGATCTCGATGCCGGCCACGTTGCCGTGCGCGCGGCTGTTGCGGACGATGCAGGTCTGCACCTGGCCGACGTAGAGTCCGGCGTCGGCGGAGTTGAACGCCTCGCAGTCCTCGATGAGCACGTGCTGCGAGCTGACCGGGTAGATGGCGTACTTCCCGTTGTCGACCGAGTCCTCGGCCGTCCAGCCCGCGCTCACCCCGCGGATGACCACGCCCTCGCTGTTGCTGATGCGGAGGCCATTGCCCGCCGCGTCGAGGATCGTGAGGCCCTCCACCAGCACGTTGGTCATGTTCATCATGTCGACGCCCGCGCCGCCGGTGACCTGACCGGAGAAGTCGAGGGTGGTCTGCCCCATGCCCGCGCCGCGGAGCGTCACGCCGCTGTGGTTCGACAGCTCGAGCGCGTCGGTCAGCGTGTAGGTCCCGGCGCCGAGCTCGATCACCATGTCGTCCTCGACGTCGACGAACGCGGTCTGGATCGCGGTCTGATCGTCGCTCGACGGATCGACGTGGATGACGTTGCCGCTGCCGCACGCGGCGAGCGAGAGGCTCGTGAGGAGGAGGGAAAGCTTCCGCATGCGAGGAACGCTAGTCCGCACCCCGCGTGATTTCCAGAGGGGTGGAGCGCCTCAGCGGAAGTAGACGACGTAGGTGCTGAGCGAGATGTCGCCGCCGCGCGGCTCGCCGCCCGCGAAGCTCGCGGTGTAGGTCAGCTCGTTCGGCATGCCGAGCATCACGTCGCTCGTCACGTCCTCGCGACGCACCGGGAGCGGGAGGCCCGGACACCACCCCGCGCGCAGCGGCGACCAGTTGCCCCACTGGCCCGGGGGGACGCCCTGCCCCGACATCTCCGCGCAGCCGTTGCGCGTGCCGGCCATCCCGTCGAAGCCGATCGTGTGCGCGCTCGCGCCGTTGACGCTGAACGCGTGCTCGTGGTTGCACCACTCCGCGCAGTTGTCGACCATCGTCTGCCCGTGGCCGCTCACGATCGTGACGAGCTCCACGCGCGTGGTGCCGGCCGGCGGGGTGAACGAGAACGGCGTGTGCGCCGCGTTGTAGGTCGCGTCGAACGTGCCGCCGACGAACGCGCGCTCCGCCGCGAACGCGCGATCCGGCGCGCCGCGGCTCGACAACATGAGATTCACGCTCACGGTGCGCTCGGTCGGCTCCTCCCAGTCGGGGCCGAACACCACGCGGAACGTGCGCTCGCCGCCGTCGCCGAGGAGCGCGATGAGCGCGCTCGCGTCCATCAGCCAGCGGCGCCGCCCGGGGCGCGAGTACGGGGTGATCCATCGCACGAGCTCCTGCGGGTCCGCGCACGTCGCGTCGTCGCACACGAAGACGTAGGCGATGCGATCCCACTCCGAGCAGTCCTCGGGCGCCGCGATGCACGTGAGCTCGACGTCGACCTCGAGCGTGTCGAAGCCCGCCATCTCGGTCGCGCTCGGCAGCGTCACCGTGCGCTCGAGCGTGCGCATCGTCGTGACCTCGTCGGTCAACAGCGGGACGACCGTCGCGTCCGTCGCGTCCGCGATCCGTTTGTCGAGCGCCCGGATGTAGTCGAAGAACGGCGGGACGAAGCGCGCCATGCTCATCAGCGGGACGAACCCAGCCCCGCCCACCGTCATCAGCGAGCCGACCGGATCGAAGCGCTGCTCGCGCGTGATCGCGAACGCGGCCGGGATCGGCGCGGTGCGCACGAGCTCCGCCACGCTCCCCGTCGCGTCTTGGATCGGCTGATCGACGTAGTGGAAGTGCGCGCGCCAGTACTCGCGATCCTCGGCCGACACGCCCTGGAACTCGAAGCCGTCCTCGATGCGGAGACGCATCTCCTCGGCCTTGGCCGCCGCCTCCGCCGCGTCGGTCGTGGCCGCGCTGAAGAAGTAATGCGCGTTGCGGGGCCCGAGGGTGAACAGCTCGTCGACGCCGGACGCGAAGAGTCCGTTGGCGTAGTCGGTGTTCGACCACACGAGGAACACGTAGGACTCGCAGCCGCTCCAGCGCTCGCTCAGGGTCCAGTCGCCGTCGAGGGTGTGGACGGTGAAGTCGCCGGCCACCGTCTCGAGCGCGGTGCCGGTGGCGGTGGCGTCGAACGGGACGACGTCGTCGATGCCGAGCTCCGCGCAGATGGCGCTCGGGTCGGGGCCCGCGTCGAGGCCGGGACCGGCGTCCATCCCGCCCGCGTCCGACCCGGCGTCCGAGGGTGAAGGCCCGTCGTCGCAGGCCGAGGCGACGGACAGCGCGAGGAGCGACGAGAGGAGGGTGAAGCGACGGCTCATCACGGCGAGGATCGTAGTCCGTCGGACCACGGATTACGATCCCGTGGGCGTCGACGGCTGCGCGCGGCCGTGAGCCCCGGCTCAGCCGCCGAAGCGCCGAACCGCGTGGATCGCGTCGAGCGCGGCGCGCGCCTTGTTGACCGTCTCGTCGTACTCCGCGTCCGCGTCCGAGGCCTCGACGACCCCGCCGCCCGCCTGCACGCGCACCTTGCCGCCCTCCTCGACGAGCGTCCGGATCGCGATCGCGAAGTCCATGTTGCCATCGAAGCTCACGTAGCCGACCGCGCCGCCGTAGAGGCCGCGCGCGACCGGCTCGACCGCCTCGATGATCTGCATCGCGCGCACCTTGGGCGCTCCGCTCAGCGTGCCCGCGGGGAACGTCGCGCGCAGCACGTCGAGCGCGTCGCGACCCTGTTCTACATCGCACGTCACGTTGCTCACGAGGTGCATCACGTGGCTGTAGCGTTCGACGCTCATCTTCTCGGTGATCCGCACGGTGCCCGGTGCGGCGATTCGGCCGAGGTCGTTGCGCCCGAGGTCGACGAGCATCACGTGCTCGGCGCGCTCCTTCGGATCGGCGAGCAGCTCGTCGGCGATGCGCTGGTCATCGGCGTCGTCCTTGCCGCGCGGCCGCGTGCCCGCGATCGGTCGCAGCTCGGCGCGTCCGTCCTCGAGCCGCACCAACGTCTCGGGGCTCGCGCCCGCGATCGCGCGGTCGCCGAAGCGGAGGAAGTACATGTACGGCGACGGATTGATGACCCGCAGCATCCGATAGACGTCGAACAGCTCGACGCCGCGCGCGTCGACCTCGAAGCGCTGCGAGGGCACGACCTGGAAGATGTCGCCCGCGCGGATGTGCTCCTTCGCGGTGGCGACCACCTCGCGGTAGCTCGCGCGGTCGAAGCTCGACGCTGGGAGCTCGTCTCGCGCGCGCTCCGCGGCCGTCCGCTTCGGCGGCGGCTCGAGCAACCGCGGCACCCGCGGCCGCGAGAGCTCGTCGGCCACCGCGTCGAGCTCGCGGAGCGCGTCGTCGTACGCGCGGCCCGGCTCCTCGGTGATGCGCCGCGCGCTGACCGCGTAGATGCGCTGGCGGAGGTCGTCGAAGATGAGGCTCGCGCCGCCGAGGGAGAACGCGAAGTCCCACGCCTCGGGGTCGGCCTTCTCGCGCCCGATCGTCGGCTCGAACGTGCGCACCGCGTCGTAGCTCACGTAGCCGACCGCGCCGCCCCAGAAGCGAGGCAACAGGGGAAACGCTCCGGCCGGCGGCGGCACCCACTCGGCGAGCCGGGCGCGCAGGACCGGCCACGGATCGCCCACGTCCAACGCCTCGATGCGCCCGCGCGGATCCTCCACCTCGACGCGACCGGCGCGCCCGCGGATCAGCGCGTCCGGGCGCCAGCCCACGAAGCTGTAGCGGCCCCACTTCTCGCCGTGCTCGACGCTCTCGAGCAGGTAGCTCCCGAGCGCGCGCGCACCGAACCCGACGTGACCGAGCGTCGCGTACGCGGTCACCGGCGTGAGGGCGTCGGCGAGGATCTCGCGCGTCACCGGGACGACGGTGGCGCCCCCCGCCGCGAGGGAGAGAAACGTCTCCCGATCCGGGATCACCGCCATGCCGCCCGAGTACCGCGGGCCGACGGCGCCGTCCAGACAGGCGTGCTATCTGGCGCCGCATGAGCGAGCCCACGCTGAGTCGAGTCGACCCCGAGATCCACGCGCTGATCGGGCAGGAGGAGCGCCGGCAGGCGGACGCGCTCCGCCTCATCGCGAGCGAGAACTACATGTCGCGCGCGGTGATGGAGGCGGCCGGCTCGTGCCTCAACAACAAGTACTCCGAGGGCTACGCGAACAAGCGCTACTACCAGGGCCAGCGCTTCATCGACGCCGTCGAGGTGCTCGCGAAGTCGCGCGTCGAGAAGCTCTTCGGCGCCGATCACGCGAACGTGCAGCCGTACTCGGGCTCCCCGGCCAACCTCGCCGTCCACTACGCGTTCCTCCAGCCGGGCGACGTCACGATGGGCCTCGGCCTCCCGGCCGGCGGCCACCTCACCCACGGCTGGAACGTCTCGATCACGGGCAGCTACTTCCGCGCCGTGCAATACGGCGTGCGCGAGTCCGATCACCGCATCGACATCGACCAGGTCGCGGCGCTCGCGCGGGAGCACAAGCCGAAGCTGATCTGGTGCGGCACCACCGCGTACGCGCGCATCCTCGACTACGACGCGTTCGCCGAGATCGCGCGCGAGGTCGGCGCGATCCTGGTGGCCGACATCGCGCACATCTCGGGGCTCGTGGCGGCGGGCGTCCACCCGAGCCCGGTCGGCAAGGCGGGCGTCGTCACATCGACCACGCACAAGACATTGCGCGGCCCGCGCGGCGGGATGATCCTGTGCGACGCGGCGCACCAGAAGGCGATCGACCGCGCGGTGTTCCCGGGCCTCCAGGGCGGGCCCCACAACAGCCAGATCGCGGCGCTCGCGGTGGCCGCCCACGAGGCGAGCCAGCCGGAGTTCAAGCGCTACGCGCAGGCGGTCGTCGACAACGCGCGCACGATCGCGGACACCCTCGCCTCGCGCGGGATCGCGCTGGTGACCGGTGGCACCGACACGCACCTGATCCTCGCCGATCTCACGCCGAAGGGCGTGGCCGGCAAGCCCGCCGCGGTCGCGCTCGAGCGCGCCGGCATCGTCGTGAACTACAACTCGGTGCCGTTCGACAAGCGCAAGCCGTTCGATCCGAGCGGCATCCGCCTCGGCAGCCCCGCGGTGACGAGCCGCGGGATGGGCGCGGACGAGATGAAGAAGATCGGCGGCTGGATCGCCGACGTGATCGAGAACGTGGACGACGAGGCGCTCCACGGACGCATCGCCGCGGCGGTCAAGGAGCTGTGCGACGGCTTCCCGGCGCCCGGGCTGCTCTTCGCGTAGCCGGCGCGCTCAGCCCAGCTCGTAGAGCTCGTCGAGCGAAGCCCAGCGTCCGTCGGGCAGCGCACCGGAAGGCTTCTTGCGCACGAAGAAGCGCCTGCCGATCGTGGCGTTCTCGGGGTTCGGGTACTTCGGGACCTTCGCCTCGAGCTCGGCGGCGAGCGCTTTGGCAGATCGGACGGAGCCCCACTTGCACTCGCCGAGGTCCGTCCAGCCGTCGTCGCGCACGCCGACCACGTCGATCTGGACGTCCTTGTCCCAGTACTCGCCGACCTCGAACGCCGCGCTCACCCCCTCCTCCGCGTAGAGCCCGCCGAGCGCCTCGCGGCAGAGCCGCTCGAAGCCGCCGCCGAAGTAGCTGTCGAGCTCGGGCTTGATGCGGTCCTTGAACGCGCGCGCGGCGCCCATCTGCGTGAGGTAGGTGAGGTTCGGGAACACGAAGCGGAACCAGAACCGGAGCAGCGGATCGTCGATCGTGTAGCGCACCGCGCGCGCCGACGGCTTGCTCCGGCTCAGCGGATACCGGCGCGCGACGTAGCCGAGCTCGATCAGCTGCGTCAAATAGTAGTGCACGCTCCGTTCGGGGATGTCGCTGGCCCGCGCGATCTCGGTCTGCCCGTGGCGCCCATCCGCGATCGCACGCAGCACCGCGTGATAGAGCTGCACCTCGCGGAGCTCCTCGCGCAGCAGGAACTCGGGCTCATGTCGGAGCGGGGCGAACTCGCCGAGCAGCTCGGCCTCGATGTTCTGCTCGATCGAGCGATCCGGATCGAAGCGCATGAGGTACATCGGCACGCCACCGACGAGGAAGCGCGCGCGCGCGCGATCGACGTTGGACCACTTGGGGTGGAAGCGCGCCGCCTCGATGTGATCGAACGGGCGCAAGAGAATCTGTGCGGTGCGGCGCCCGAACAGCGGGCTCTTCTCGCCGAGGACCTCGCGCTCCATGAACCCGACGTACGAGCCGCAGAGGATCAGCATCACGCGGCCCGACGCGCGCCAGCGTCGATCCCAGAGCTCCTGCAGCACCGAGGGCAGCTCGGGGCTCGCGCCGCACACCCACTGGAACTCGTCGATCGCGATGACGAGCTTGCCGTCGCCGCGGTGGCGCTCCTCGATCGCGAGGAGGAGCTCGCGCCAGCCCTCGAGCCGGATCTGGGCGAGCAGCGGCTCGTCGAGGCGCGCCGCCGCCTCGCGGGCGAGCTCCTGCATCTGGAGGCCCGGCGGCGCCTGCTTGCCGAGGTAGTAGATGGCCGGCTTTCCCTCGAGGAAACGGAGGATCAGCTCGCTCTTGCCGACCCGTCGACGCCCATAGATCGGGATGAACGCGGCCTCGCGGCCCTCGTAGGCGCGCTCCAGCGCGGCCCGCTCGCGCTCCCGACCGACGAACACGTGGGGAGGCTATCCCCGAGTCGTGACTTGTCAAGTCGTGACTCGACAAGCCCAACCGCGACGAGCCTCGGCTCAGCCTCGGAGTCGGTCACGCACCCGGTCGAGGATCGCGTCGGCGACGTGTCGCTTGTCGAGCTCGGGCAGCGCCTCCTCGCCGTGCGCGTCGACGAGCGTCACGCGGTTCGTGCTCCGCTCGAAGCTCGCGTCCGCCTCGTTGGCCACGATGAGATCGACCCGCTTGCCGCGCAGCTTCTGTTGCGCCGCCGCGACGAGGTCGCGCGTCTCGACCGCGAACCCGATGAGGACGGGCCGCGCTCCCGTCCGCCAGCGCCCGAGGTCGGCGAGGATGTCCGGGTTGCGCGTCAGCTCGAGGGTCAGCGGTCCGTCGGACTTCTTGATCTTGTGATCGTCGCGCGCGACCGGCCGATAGTCCGCGACCGCGGCGGCCATGATGATCGCGTCGACGTCGTCGCGCCGCGCGTCGATCGCCACCTTCATGTCGAGCGCGCTCATCACGTCGACGCGCTCCACCCCGCTCGGCGTGCGGAGATCGGTGGGCGCGCTAACGAGGACGACCCGCGCGCCGCGCTGCGCCGCGCGCTCGGCCAGCGCGTAGCCCATCCGACCGCTCGAGCGGTTGCCGAGATACCGCACCGGATCGAGCTCCTCGCGCGTCCCGCCCGCGCTGATCAGCACGTAGGCGCCTGCGAGATCGGCGGGCCTCACCATGTTCCCGAGCGCGCTCGCGATCGCCTCGGGCTCCGCCATCCGGCCCATCCCCGTCTCGCCGCTCGCGAGCGCGCCCTCCACCGGCCCGACGAGCTGCGCGCCGTCGAGCGCGAGGGTCGCCACCGAGCGCTGCGTCGAGGGCCGCGCCCACATGCGCGCGTGCATCGCCGGCGCGTAGAGCACCGGTCCGTCGAAGCAGGCGATCGTCGCCGTCACGGCGTCGTCGGCGAGCCCGTGAGCGGCGCGCGAGAGGAGGTTCATCGTGGCGGGCGCGATCACCATCGCGTCGGCCCAGCCCGCGAGCTCGACGTGGACCTCGCCCGCGTAGCGCGGGTCGAACAGATCGACGATCGGCGGCTCACCGGTGATCCCCGCGAACGTGAGCGCGCCGACGAAGCGTTGGCTCGCCGAGGACATGACGACGCGCACACGATGCTCGCGTCGCATCAGCTCGCGCACGAGCGCGACCGCCTTGTACGCGGCGATGCCGCCGCCGACGCCCACGATCACGTTCGCCACGCCCATGCTTAGCACGGTGGATATGCTGCGCGCGTGCGTGCGTGGCTCGCTCGGTGGTGCGTCGCCCTCGCGCTCGGCGCGGGCTGTGGGGCACCCTCCGAGGTCGTGGCCCCTCCTCCACCCTCCCCCGCGTCGGTCCTGATCCTCGGGCACCGCGGCGCGCGCGGGCATGCCCCGGAGAACACGCTCGAGGGCTTCCGCGAGGCGTTCCGGATCGGCGTCGACGGGATCGAGCTCGACGTCGTCACGACGGCGGATGGCGTGCTCGTGGTGCATCACGACGCGGCGCTGAACGTCGACCTCGCCCGGCTCGACGGCGCGCCGATCGAGGCGCCGATCCCGATCGGTGAGCTCACGCTCGCCGAGCTCGCGCGCTACGAGGTCGGCCGCGCGCGCGAGGGGAGCGCCTACGCGGCGCGGTTCCCCGAGCAGCGTCCGATCGAAGGCGCACGCGTGCCTACGCTCGACGCGGTGCTCCGGATGATCACCGAGCTGTCCGACGACGCGCGCATCAACGTGGAGCTCAAGCTGACGCCGAGCGACGCGGACGCGGACGTGGAGCGCACGGTGACGGAGACGCTGCGCCTCCTCGAGGAGCGCGGCGCGATCTCACGCGTGATCCTCTCGTGCTTCGACTTCCGCGCGCTCGTGATCGCGAGGCGCCTCGCGCCCGATCTCGAGACCTCGTGCCTCACCGAGCGGCTCAGCGACGATCCGTCGTGGCACGCGGGCCGTGTCACCGCCGATCACGGCTCGCTCCCGCGCGTGGTCGCGCACGTCGGCTGCGCCAGCTGGGCGCCCGACCACGAGTCCCTCGCGCGCGCTCAGGTGGACGAGGCGCACGCGCTCGGCCTGCGCGTGGTGGTGTGGACGGTCAACGAACCGAGCGATCTGGAGCGCGTGCTCGACCTCGGCATCGACGCCATCATCACGGACTATCCGGACCGCGCGAGGACGGTGCTCACCGAACGCGCGATGGCGGTACCGAGGCGCTACCCATAGGCGAGCGCGATTCCGATTCCGAATAGTCCGAGTCCGAGTCCGAGTCCGAGTCCGAGTCCGAGTCCGATTATTCCGATTCCGAGTCCGATCCGCTCATGGCTGCGGGAAGCCGAGCCTCTCCGTCCAGCCCGCTACCCCCGTGCGACCTGCACGTCGCACTACGCGTTGACCACGCACTCCCTCGCCCTGCGTGACCTCGAGGTATCCGTCGGCGGTGTACTCGCCGTGGCCGTCGCCCGCGGGGGGCTCGTAGTCGGGCGCCGCGACGCCGCCGCTGCCGACGCGCCAGATCTGCTCCGTCGGCGGATAGTGATCCTCGGCGCGCGTCCGACGCGCTTGGTTCATCGCGGTATCGCGCACGATCCGGAAGCTCGTGATCTCGAAGCCCGGCACACCCCGCTGCTGGAGCACGCGCGTGCCGCGCGGGAGGCTCGAGTCCGCGATCTCGCGCTCCGTGTACGCGAGCACGTCGTCGATGCGGCGGACGAACGTCACGAGGCGCGGCAGGCTCGGGCCGCGGATCTCGGCGCGCGCGATGCCGCCCTCGACGGTGAAGCCGACCGCCACCGGGACGTCGAGGTCGTTCTGGAATCGCAAGTTGAGCTGCGGGTAGCTCACCACCGCGTCGAGGCCCATGTAGATGTACGTGCTGGGCCGGCTGTGCGGCGAGCGCTCCACCACCGGCAGTCCGGCGAAGAACACCGCGGCGTGCAGCGTGCCCGCCACCTGACACGTACCACCGCCGAGCCCGTCGACGAGCTCGCCGCCCGCGATCACCGGAGCGGGACGGAACCCGTTTGCTTCGCTGCGCTCTCCGACCAGCTCGTTGAAGTCGAACGTCTCGTGCGGCATGAGGACGATGCCGTCGATCTTCTGCGCCGCGACCTGGAGGTTGAACGCACGGTCGCGCGACTCGTCGATGGAGCTGTAGTGCGTCTCGTAGCTCCCGAGCACCGCGCTCAGGTCGAGCCCGAGCAGCTCCGCCTCGCTCCGGCGCGCAGGACGCTGCTGGACCGCCGCGCTCACCTGCGAGCGTCCCGCTTCGAGCCCCGAGCGGAGCGCGTCGAGCGTGCCGTGTACGTCGAGGATCCGCCCGTCCACGTGTGCGCGGATCTGCTGGGTGCGCACGTCGATCCGCGCGTCGCTCGCGCGACGATCGTAGCCATCCTTGATCTGCGCGAGCTGCTCGAACGCCGCCGCCTCGTCCAGCGCGACCGGCGGCGGCAGCGTGAGCTCGGCTCCACCGAGGCGCCGCATGCGGCTCGTCGACTCGAGCGCTTGCGCGAGCATCGACGCGAGCCGCGCCCGATCGATCCGCGCCCCCCAACCCGCGCGCGACTGCGTGATCGGCGCGTGGTCGGCGATCTCGATCGTCAAGGTTTCGTGCGACCATCGATCCGCGAATGCCCGCGCGATCGCGTCCGGGTCGCTCCCCTTGGGGACGAGCATCGTCGCGTCGGGTCCGCCTCCATCGATCCGCACCACCGCGTCCGGCGCGCGAGCGCGGGTGGCCGACGAGGCCTGCGACGGCCCCGCCAGGCCCAACGCGAGGGCACCTCCCGCCGCCGCGAAGCTCGCTACCGCGACGATCACCCGCAGGCGCTCGAGCACGGCGACCGGGCCGAGGCGACCGGGCGGCTCGGGCCGCGCGCCGTCGAGCGTCAGCCCCGACGCCGAGACGTCCCGCGACTGCTCCGGCGCGCTGCCATCGACCGCCATCGGCCGAACCTCGCGAAGCGCAGGAGATCGGTCAAGATTTCGACTCGGCGCGCCTCCGCCAGACCGGGACGTCGTGGTCCTCGGCGGGCTGGTAGGTCACCGAGAAGTCGCGGAACGCCGCGAGCGCATCGTCGACCCGCTGCGACGCGGCGAGCTCGAACGAGCTGAACCCGCAGCGCGAGAGGTAGAGCAGCTGATCGCGCAGCACCGCGCCCACCGCGCGCAGGTCGCCCGCGTAGCCGTGTTTGTCGCGCAGCAGCCGCGCGAGCGAGTACGCGCGGCCGTCCGTGAACTTCGGGATGGTCACGACGACGAGCGAGACGCCGTCGAGCTGCGCCGCGAGCTCATCCGGATCCGCGTCACCCTCGACCCGCACGCCGAGGCGGGCCGGCCCCCGCGCGCGCGCCGACGCGAGGGCCTCGATCGGGGCGATCACCGAGGCGCCGGCGAGATCCACATCGTCAGCCGGAAGGAGGGTCCACGCGTCGTCCTCGACGACGTGCGCGGCGCCGCCCTCGACGGAGAGCAAGGTCATGGCGCGGCTCCGTACACGGCATCCTTGAACGGCCGCGCGCCGACCCGCCGATACGTCTCGAGGAAGGTCTCTTGCGCCGACGTCCGCAGCTCGAGGTAGGCCTGGACCGCGCGCTCCACCGCCTCGCCGATCTCGCCCTCCGTCAACGCGCGCCCGAGGATCGCGCCGAGCGACGCGCTGTCGCCCGACGAGCCGCCGAGCATGAGCTGGTAGTGCTCAACGCCCTGCTTGTCGATCCCGAGGATCCCGATGTGGCCCACGTGGTGATGGCCGCACGCGTTGATGCAGCCGCTGATGTTGAGGTGGAGCTCACCGAGGTCGTAGAGCGCGCCGAGGTCGGCGAAGCGCCGCGTGAGGTCCTGCGCGATCGGGATCGAGCGCGCGTTGGCGAGACTGCAGTAGTCGAGCCCCGGACAGCACACCACGTCGGTGAGCTTGCCGACGTTCGGCGTGGCGAACCCGTGCCGCGCGAGCTCGCGATGGAGCTCGGGCAGGTCGCGGCGGCGCACGTCGGTCAAGACGAGGTTCTGCCGGTGCGTCACCACGAGCCGGCCGAACGAGAATCGCTCCGCGATGTCGGCCACCGCGTCGAGCTGGTCCGAGGTCACGTCGCCCGGCGGGAGCTCCTTGGACTTGAGCGACAGGTTGACGATCGCGTAGCCGGCGACGCGGTGTGGGGTGACGTTGTGCTCGGCCCAACGCGCGAACGCGCGGTCCTTGTCGAGGAGCGACGCCGCGACGCTGGACGGGGCGGCGGGATCGATCACCTCGTACGGCGGAGGGAGGAACGCGCGCACGAACGGCTCGACGTCGGCGTCGGTGAGGCGCAGGGGGCCATCCTTGATCCGCTCGTGCTCCTCGCCGACCAACCGCGCGAACTCCTCGGGCCCGGTCTGCTTCACGAGGACCTTGATGCGCGCCTTGTACTTGTTGTCGCGGCGCCCGAGCCGGTTGTAGGTACGCAAGACCGCTTCCGAGTACGAGACGAGGTCGCGCTTCTCGACGAACGGCGCGATGCACGGCGCGAGGAGCGGCGTGCGGCCCTGCCCTCCGCCGACGTAGAACGCGAACCCGACTTCGCCAGCGTCGTTCTTCACGACGCGGATGCCAATGTCGTGCACCGCGATGGCCGCGCGATCCACGGTCGCGCCGGTGACGGCGAACTTGAACTTGCGGGGGAGGAACGCGAACTCGGGGTGGAACGTCGACCACTGCCGCAGGAGCTCGCAGTACGGGCGCGGATCCTCGATCTCGTCGGCCGCGACGCCCGCGTAGGGATCGCTCGTGATGTTGCGGATGCAGTTCCCGCTCGTCTGGATCGCGTGCATCTCGACCTCGGCGAGCTCGTCGAGGATCCGCGGCACGTCGGTCAGCGCGGGCCAGTTCAGCTGGACGTTCTGGCGCGTGGTGAAGTGCACGTACCCGCGGTCGTAGAGGCGCGCGATCCGCGCGAGGCGACGCACCTGCCGGCTCGACAACAAACCGTACGGAATCGCGATCCGCATCATGTACGCGTGCAGCTGCATGTAGAGGCCGTTCTGCAGCCTCAGCGGCTTGAACTCGTCCTCGCCGAGCCGGCCATCGATGCGGCGCACGACCTGATCGCGGAACTGCGCCGCGCGCTCCACGACGATGCGGCGATCGAACGCGTCGTACTGGTACATGACGGTGCGCTCGCTCAGCCGACCGCGCGGATGCGATCCGGCGCCGACACGGCGGGAGGTGGCGCGCCCACTCGCACCACGTGGGGCGAGATCCCGGTTGGGGTGTAACCGGGCGGCGCATAGCCGAGGCGAACCAGTGTCGGCGCCGGACCTTCGGCCCGGATGATCTCCCGCGTGCTCCGCGGCACGAGCGCGCCGTCGACGCGATCGACGTCGACGACGTACGGGTCACAGACGACGGCCTCGTCGGTGCGCGCCCAGCCGAGGAGCGCGTCCGCCGCGTCGGCCGGTCCGGACCACGCCTGCTGGAGGCTCGGGCTCCATGCTCGGGTGGGCGTCAGGTAGCGGACACCGCCGTCCATGAGCGCGTTGGCCGTCACGACCCAGGCCTGCTCGACCGCCCGCTCCAACCTCGCCTGCTCCATGGTCTCGTCTCCCGCTTTGACGACCGGCATTTCCGACCAACAAACCGTACAAAAGGATTTCTGACGCCAATCCCCAGCAAACGCAAGCCAAATTCGCTTGCATTGCCGAGTGATTCAGTCGGGAATCTGCCCGCACGGGCGACTTGACGGCCCCCCGAACGCGGGCTAATTGCGCCCTCCGCGATTCGGGGATCGTCCAACGGCAGGACTCCAGTTTCTGGTACTGGCTATCTAGGTTCGAATCCTAGTCCCCGAGTGGGCGACTCGCGTCTGCCGCAGTCGTCTCGGTTCCTGGCTCGCTCCGTTCCTTCGCTCGGTTCGCTCTGGCCCCATCGTCTAGTGGTTAGGACATCGGCCTCTCACGCCGGTAACAGGGGTTCAAATCCCCTTGGGGTCACTCGTCGCTCCCGCAGCTCGCTCCGGACCCGCCGCTTCGCGGGAGGGTCCTTTGCTCCCCGCTCGGACCATCCCGCGGCTCGCTCCGGACCCGCCGCTTCGCGGGAGGGTCCTTTGCTCCCCGCTCGGACCATCCCGCGGCTCGCTCCGGACCCGCCGCTTCGCGGGAGGGTCCTTTGCTCCCCGCTCGGACATCCCGCAGCTCGCTCCGGACCCGTGGTAGATAGGCGTCCTATGCGCGCGACGAATCCGTCGGTGGCTCTGACCGAGGGCATCCGGGTGACCGTCACCTGTCGGTACCTCGCGGAGCAGTCGAACCCCACGGGTCATCGCTACGTGTGGGCGTACACGGTCGCGATCGTCAACGAGGGATCGGAGCCCGCAAAGCTCGTTTCGCGGCACTGGATCATCACCGACGCGACCGGCAAGGTCGACGAGGTGAAGGGGCCCGGAGTGGTCGGGGAGACGCCTCACCTCGGGCCGGGCACGCGCTTCCAGTACACGAGCGGCTGCATCCTGCAGGCGCCGCGCGGGACGATGCATGGCACCTATCAGATGGTGCGCGACGACGGACGGCCCTTCGACGCGACCATCGCGCCGTTCTCGCTGACCATGCCCGTCGAGCTCAACTGAGCCGGTCGAGCTGAGCTGAGCCGGTCGAGCCGAACCCAGACCGCTACGCGCGGGCCAGACCGCTACGCGCTGGCCTGGGTCGCGTCCCAGGTCGACTTGATGCGCTTGAACGACTCGATCGCGTCGGCGCCGAGGTTGAGCGCGCCGGCCGCCACGAGCTTCTCGTGGATCGCGCGCGGGTCGCGATCCCAACCGGGCGGGACGTCGAGCTTGAGGTTGAGTGGCACGCCCTTGAGGTGCCCTTGCTCCTCGAGCGCCCACAGGATCTCGGCGGCGAGGAACTGCCCCGCGATGGCGCGTACCTCGGGAGCGAGCGTCGCGTTCAACGGAAACAGGTCGTAGACGGCGACCGCGTCGCTCGCCTTGCCCGCCGTATCGCGCAGCGCCGCGAACGCCGGCGGCGGAATCGGGAGCTCCACGACGTCCAAACCCGCGATGTCCTCCGGACTCGTGGATCGAAACGCGCGCTCCATCGCGTCGGCGTGGCTCACCGTGATGGCGGCTGGACGCGCGCTCCCGTCGAGGATCGCGGTGACGACGATGAACGGGCGACGATCGGCTTCGGCACTCATCCCGCGGCGAAGCCTGCCTCAACTGAGCGACATCGGCAGCGAAATTCGAGCCGCGAGCAAAGGTCCACCCGAGCGAGCGGCGGAGTGGAGGTGAGTCGCACGACGTCACGGAAATTGGTCTACGAAAACCCATGCCCTCGTGGTAGGTCCCCCGTCGCATGGACGTCCAGCTCATCAGCTGCTCGGTGCTCGACCTCCCGTCGTCGCATCGCGTCGACGCGATCGTCCACGACGGAGCCACCGACCTCCGCACGTGGCCAGGGCCCGGGCCCGACCGCGACCTCACGGAGCACTACGGACCGGAGCTCCCCTCGGTGCTCGAGCGCGAGCGCGAGCGGCTCGACGGTGGCGCGCTGAAGCTCGGCGAGATGATCCGCCTGCACCAGGGCAAGTTGCATTGCGACTTCCTCCTCTGGGTCGCCACGCGCGGCCCGGAGAAGAGCGGCATCCGCGAGCCGGCCCCCGACGCCGCCACCCTGAGCAAGGCCGTAAAAGACGCGTTGACGTTCGTCTCCGAGCGTCACGTGGCCAAGGTGGCGATCGGTCCGCTCGGCGCGGGACCCGGCGAGATGGATGAGACGGACCGGCTCGTGCTCGTGGCGCGCGCCGCCACCGAGTACTTCGACGACTGCTACAAGAGCGGCCGCCCGGCCGGCATCGAAGAGGTGCTCGTCTGCCACCCGCACAGCTCGAAGATCAGCGTGGCGCGACGCTCGCTGGGCCGCGCGGTGAAGGTCGTCGAGCCTCCGCGCCCCGCCCCCGCGCCGACGGCGCGGCGTTCGTCGGCCAGCTCGTCGCGAAGCAGCTCGCGGAGCAAGGGCGGCGGCCGCGCCGCGTCGAAAGCCAAGCGCGTCCTGAGCGAGGGCGAGATCGCGAACGCGCGCGCGACCGCGCGGGCCTACGACCGCACGTTGAAGTACGAGGAGGGCCAGTTCCTCATCCATCCGAAGTTCGGGGTCGGCCGCATCGACGGCGTGACGGCCGAGGGCTTCATCGTGGTGCTGTTCGAGGATGGCGAGACGAAGCGCTTGCTCCACAACCGTCCTTGAGCGTCCTTGAGCGTCCTCGAGCGTCCTCGAGCGCCCTTGAGCCGTCCTCGGGCCGGCTGAGCATGGGCCAGACGCGCCATCGCCGAGAGTATCCGTGCGAAGAATCCAGATCGACCCGGTCCACCCGGATCCGCGCCTGCTGAAGATGGCGGTCGACGCGCTGCGCGACGGCGCGGTGATCGCGTACCCGACCGACACGGTGTACGGCCTCGGCTGCGACATCACGCAGAAGAAGGCGGTCGATCGCGTCTACCAGCTGAAGCGGATGAAGCCGGACCAGCCGCTCGCGTTCCTCTGCCCCGACCTCGGAGACGTGGCTCGGTACGCGGTGGTCGACGACCGCACCTACCGCCTGATGCGGCGCCTCACGCCCGGGCCGTACTGCTTCATCCTCCGCGCGACCCGCGAGGCGCCACGTATCTTGCACATCGATAAGAAGCGCAAGCAGGTCGGCATCCGCGTGCCGCACGACGAGATCGCGCTCGGGTTGGTGCGCGAGCTCGGAAACCCGATCGTATCGACCTCGCTGAGCTGGGAAGGCGAGACGTTGAACGATCCGGCGGACATCGCCCAGCGCTACGCCAATGTCGACATGTTCCTCGACGCGGGCTGGGGCATGCTCGAGCCGTCCACCGTGCTCGACGTGACGGGCGACGAGGTGGTGGTCGTGCGCGAGGGCGCCGGCCCCGTCGACGTCCTCTGAGACCGACGGCTCAGCCGCCCGCTCGCAGCTTGTGCACGAGGCGCGCGTCGGGCGGAGGGAGCTCATAGCGCGCGAGCTCGTCGGGGTGGACCCACGCGTGCTCGGCGACCTCGCGATGCTCGATCTCGCCGTCGACGACGCGGCAGTCGTAGAACAGGAGCAACACGTCTTTCATCGGATAGCGATGGAACGTGACCTCGAGGATGTCGATCACGCGCACGCGGAGCGCGATCTCCTCCTCGCACTCGCGCACCACGGCGACCTCGGGCGGCTCACCGGGCTCGACCTTGCCGCCGGGGAACTCCCAGAACCCCGCCAGGTGGCCGCGGTCGGGGCGACGCGTCAACAGGACCTGCGATCCGCGATCCTCGCGGATGACGGCGGCGGCGACGAGGACGGGGGCGCCGCGCGAGGGTTCGACGTCGCTCATCGAGCTCAGATAGCGCGCAATGTGCGCCGCAGCGAGCGGGCGATTCCTTGGGAATGCTTGCTCGAGAGGCTCCCCGTGTTATCGCGGTGCATGGCGTTGAACGTAGCGGTGTTGGGCGCGACCGGCGCGGTCGGACGCGAGATGCTCCGCGTGCTCGAGGAGCGCGCGTTCCCGGTCGGCGAGCTGAGGGCGCTCGCGACCCCGAAGAGCGCGGGACAGAAGCTCCCGTTCGCCGGCCGCGAGCTGACGGTCCAGGCGGTGACGCCGGAGGCGTTCGACGGGATCCAGATCGCGCTCTTCAGCGCGGGCGGCGGCACGAGCCGCGAGTGGGCGCCGATCGCGGCGTCGCGCGGCGCGACCGTGATCGACAACTCGAGCGCGTGGCGCATGGATCCCGAGGTCCCTCTCGTGGTGCCGGAGTGCAACCTCGACGCGGCGCGGACACGCCCCAAGGGCATCGTCGCGAACCCGAACTGCTCGACGATCCAGATGGTCGTCGCGCTCAAGCCGCTCCACGACGAGTCGCCGGTGCGCCGGGTCGTCGTGTCGACGTACCAAGCGATCAGCGGGAGCGGCGCGAGCGCGGTCAACGCGTTCAAGGCGCAGTGTGCCGCGCTGGTGAACGGCGAGCCGGTCGACGCGGGGCCGCTGAAGGGTCAGCTCGCGCAAAACCTCTTGATGCACTGGAGCCGCGACACGGCGTCTGGCTACCAGGAGGAGGAGCTCAAGATGGTGCACGAGACCCGCAAGATCCTCGGCGACGAGTCGATCCGCGTCTCCCCTACCGCGGTCCGCGTCCCGGTGATCAACGGCCACGCCGAGTCCGTCGCGGTCGAGCTGGAGCGACCGATCACCGCCGCGCGCGCGCGCGAGCTGCTCGAGAAGGCGCCCGGCGTCCAGGTCGTCGACGACTTCGCGAACGGCGTCTACCCGACGCCGATCCAAGCGTCGGGCACCGACCCCGTCTACGTCGGCCGCATCCGCGAGGACGTCGGCAACCCCGGCGGGATCTTGATGTGGGTGGTCAGCGACAACCTGAAGAAGGGGGCCGCGCTCAACGCGGTCCAGATCGCCGAAGGCTTGTTTCTCTGACGTTTTGTCACCCGCCGAGCCTGGCGATTGGGGTTCGTGCCACAATGGCTGCGCCTCGGCCTGCCTCCTAGGGATCGACAGCGTAGAGGGGCTGCGGTACGACCCTTGCTCGGTCGCTGGCGGGCGCCCTGCCCGACCGATTCTTCGGAGCTTCGATGAACCGCATTCCATCCCGCCGTTGGCTCCGCTCCGCTTCGCCACGGGCTCGATATCCACTCCTCGTCGCCGTCGCGGTCGTGGTCGCGGGCCTCGCCTCGAGCCTCACGTGGGCCAGCCCGGCGAGCGCTCAGCTGAACGTTCGGATCACCGCATGGCCGGACCGGACGAACCCGCAGCTGACGAACCTGAACACCCCCCAGACGGCGGTGACGCTCGACGAGTGCAACAACGTCACGATCGATCTCCAGTACCAGAGCGTCCCGACCGGCAACAGCACGCTCTTCTACTTCTACGGGACGAACTGCGAGACGCAGCCGCCGACGCGGAACACCGACCAGTCGTCTTGCACGCTGCTGCCGCACATGCACAACATCACGACGACCACGTTCACCGACTCGGTGATGCTCAGCGATCTGCTCGACTGCACGGCCACCGAGGGCACGCGAACCATCTACGCGATGGTGATGAACAACGAGACCGACAACGTGATGGCGACGCAGTACCTGCAGTTCTCGATGCGCTACGACTTCGTCCCCCCGACCGCGCCGGACAGCCTCGTCGCCTCGGCCGGCGAGAACGCGGTCACGCTCATGTGGACCGCGAGCAGCGAGACCCTCAACCCGTACGAGGTGTACGTCGACCCGGCGGGATGCCCCGACGGGTCCACGCCATCGGGCGCGCTCATCGACAACGACCCGCCGCCGGAGTCGCTGCTGGTCGCCTCGGACGCACCCGGAAACACAGGCACGGCGAGCGTGAGCATTCCGTCGTCGGTCGGCGTCGGCTCCTACTTCGCGGTCGGCCTGCGCGCGGTCGACGCGGCGGGCAACGCGGGCCCGATCTCGGTGACGTGCGCGCAGCGCGTCGATGTGACGTCGTGGTGGGAGGCCTACTGTCAGAGCCCGGACGCCGACGCGGACGCGTGCATGTCGGGCGGCTGCGCGGTTCAGCCCCGCAGCTCCCGCGCCCCGACCCCGACCCTCTGGCTCTCCGCGATCGCGATGATCGCCCTCCTCGTGGTGCGCCGAAGGACCCGATGATGACACCTCGACGATCCGTAGAGCGCCGCGCGTGGAGCTCGGCAAGCACCCTTGCGATGTCGATCCTCGCCGCCTCGGTCGGCGTCGCGACGGTCGGCGTCGCGTCGATCGCGCGCGCGGACATCGACGACTGGACCGAGGTACCCCAGTACACGAGCAGCCCGGAGCACTTCGGGCTCGAGCTCCGCGTGGGCATCTACACGCCGACCAGCCTCGGCAGCACGTTCAGCTCGCCTCAGTATTTCGGCGGCGACGTCGGGCCGCTGTTGAGCGCGGAGCTGCACTACTACCCGTTCCGCATCGACTACCTCGGCCTCGTCGGGATCGGCGGCGGGTTCGGGTGGTCGCAGTGGGACACCGAGATGCCCGGCGGCATGGCGGGAGACCGCAACGTGTTCGAGATCCTCGAGCCCCGCGCCTTCCTCGTGTGGCGGATCGATCCGCTCGACTACTACCTCGACATCCCGTTCGTGTTCACCGCGAAGCTCGGGTTCGACTTCCTCTATTGGCTGACGAGCTCGGGCGGTGTCACCGACGGCGACGGCTGGGCGCTCGGTCCGCGCTTCAGCGGCAAGGCCTCGCTCGTGCTCGACTTCCTCGAGCCACGGGCGGCCCGCCAGCTCGACGACGAGTGGGGGATCAACCACTCGGAGGTCTTCTTCGAGATGTACTACTCGACGGCGGGCGACCTGTTCTCGAGTCAGCTGCCCGTGTCGGGCTGGGGCTGGGTGGCCGGCCTCGGGTTCACGTTCTGAGCGCGCTCGATCCCAAGCCCGAGGGGTTCGGGGTCCGGCTGATCGTCGCCTACGACGGATCGCGCTTCGCGGGCTGGCAAGCCCAAGACGGATTGCGCACCGTACAGGGGGAGCTCGAGCGCGCGATCGCGCGGATGGCCGGCGCGCGATGCCCGGTCCGCGGCGCGAGTCGGACCGACGCCGGCGTACACGCGCACGGACAGGTCGCGGCGTTCGACGCGCCGCGCCGCATCGAGCGGAGCAAGTGGGAGCGCGGGCTCAACGGCACCCTCCCCGACGACATCGGCGTCCAACGCGCGGACGAGGTCGCGCCCGGCTACGATCCGCGCCGGGACTCGGCCTTCAAGACGTATCGCTACGTGCTCCGCCTCGGCGCTCATCGCGATCCGCTGATGGTGGGTCGCGCGTGGCAGATCGACGCGCGACGAGCGCGACCGCGCCCCGCCGAGGGGCGTCACGGACCGGCGGACTTCCTCGACCTCGACGCGATGGCGGAGGCGGCGCGCCGCCTCGAGGGGACCCACGACTTCCGCGCGTTCCGGAGCGCGGCCGACCAGCGCGACAACACGATTCGCACTCTCACGCGCGTCGAGATCGTGCGCGGCTTCGCGCAGCGCGAGGACCTCGTCGCGATCGAGATCCGCGGCAACGCGTTCATGCACAACATGGTGCGCATCCTCGCCGGTACGCTCGTCGAGGTGGGGCGCGAGCGGATGGATCCCGAGGACGTCGAGGCGCTCCTCGGCGAGCATCCCGATCGCGGGCTGGCGGGAGAAACCGCGCCGGCGTGTGGGCTCTACCTCGTCGCGATCGAGCTCGGCCGAACGCGCGTCGGCTGAGCGACCGATGCGCGGGGCTCACGCACCCGAGCGATCGGCGGCGGCGGGGAGCGCGCTGAGCTCGCAGATCCGGTCCCGCACGAGCTCCGAGAGCGCATCGACCGACATCGCCGCGAACGTCTCGGGCTGGATCGGCTCGCCGATGTGAACCTCGACGCGTCCCGGGCGGATCGCGTTCTCGTGCTTGGGCAGGATGTCCGCCGTGCCGCGGAGGCCGATCGGCACGACGGGAACGCGCGCCTTCTTCGCGAGATGGAAGCCGCCCTTCTTGAACGGGAGCACCTCGCGACGCCGGCTCCGCGTGCCCTCGGGGAAGATGACGATGCTGCCGCCGCGGCGCAGATCCTCGGCGGCGCGGTCGAGCGCCGCGATCGCTTCTCGGTGCTGGCCGCGCTCCACGAAGACGTGGCCGCCCGCCTTCATCGCGCGACCGAACACCGGCACGCGGGAGAGCTCCGCCTTGGCGAGGAAGCCCGGCACCATCGGCAGGCCGGTGAACAGCGTGACGATGTCGACGTGGCTCTGGTGGTTGGCCATGAGGATGTAGGTCGCGGTCGCGTCGATGCGCTCGAGGCCGAACGTGTCCACCCGGAGCCCGATGCCGCGGGCGACGCTGCGGGCCCAGAACCTCGTGTGCTTGCGGAAGAGCTCCGGGTCGGAACCGGGGAGCTGCCGCGCCACGCCGTACGCGCTCATCACGCCGGTCAGAGAGATGGTCCAGCCGTAGTTGAACGCGGCGCGGAGCTGCATGGATGGACTCGTACGATCTCGCAGCGCGTTCGTCGAGAGCGGCGGCCATCGCAAGCTCCCTTGCGTGCGGCGGGCTCGATCGAGCCGATTCGACAGAGCCGCGATCGCGAAGTAAACCGGCCCCCGATGCGGCCCCTCCTCCTCAGCTCGGTCACCTCCGCGCTCTGGCTCGCCTCGGTGGGCGGCGCCGCAGCGCAGGAAGCGGACGACCCGGTCGGGGCGACGGCGTCCGAGGAGTCCGACGCGGTCGCGGCGACGCCCGACGAGAGCCCCGCAACCGAGCCGGACACGGCCCCGGCGGGCGAGCACGCCGAGGCCGTTCCCGCCCCGCCGACCGCCGATCGGCCCAAGGTCGCCATCGTCGTCGAGGGCGACCCCGATCCGGCGATCCGCGCGCTCGCGCGGCGGGTCGAGGGCGCGCTGAGCGACGCGCCGGTCCGCGAGGTGTTCGATCCGGGCCTCCGCGCCGCGCTCCGCGGGGAGCTCTCCACCGAGGACGATGGGCTCGAGACGGTACGACGGGATCGACGGCGGCTCGGGATCTCCGAGAGCATCGACGCGCCGATCCTCGCGCAGCTCGGACGCCGTGCCGGCGCGCCGGCCGTCGCCGTCCTGCGGAGCACACCCGAGGGGACCGAGCTCCTGATGCTCGACGTCGCGCGTGGCGGGTTCTTCGAGGGCTCGCTCACGATCCGCGCCGAGACCAGCGATCGGGAGATCGCAACGTTCGTGGTCAGGCGCGCGCGCGCCGCGGCGCGGCATGGCGTGTCGCCGACGCCGGGAGACGGCACCGCGACGCCCACGGAGGCGCCGGTGGAGGGCGCCGTCCTACCGGCCGTCCGCGCGGGCACCTCCGAGGAGCCGGCGCCCGAAGAGGAGCACGAGCCCGACTTTTTCGAGGAGTTCTGGCCATACCTCGCGGCCGGGGTGCTCCTCGCCGGGATGCTCACCGCGATCGGCATCGTGGCCAGCACTGAAAGCTCGACCCAGCCGATGCTACGGTTCGTACCTGGCGGTCAGTGATCCGGAGGTTCCCGCCGACCTGGCCACCCGTGGACGCGAGCCCCATGAAGGCGTAGCGCGGGAGACGAAGTGGACGAGCGACCGGTGAGCGCGAGGCGAGGATCGGCGAGGCGCAGCGGCGTCCTCTTCGCCCTTGCGATCCTGCTCGGGCTGCTCGCCTTCCTCGCCGGTGGTCCGCGCGCCGCTGCGCAAGAGGCTCCCGTCGACGTCGGCTTCGCGCCGGCGGTCGGTCCGCGGCGGGCGCTCGACGACGCGCCGGCGGACTTCGCGGTGGAGCGGCAGGGGGAGGTCACGTGGGAGTACCCGCGCGCCGCCGCGCGCGCGGTGGGCGACCTCCAAGACGCCTATCGCGAGACCTGGCCGCGCCTCGGCGCCGAGCTCGGAGTGACGATCCGCGAAGGCCTCACGATCCGGATCGGACGCAACGTCGAGCAGATGCGCGCGCTCGCTCCGTCGGACGCGCCACCGCCGGACTACGCGGTCGGCGTCGCGTACCCGCACCGCGATCTCGTCGTGCTCACGTTGACGGAGCCCACCACCGGCGAGCGTCCCGACATCGAGGGCGTGCTCGCGCACGAGCTCTCGCACATCGCGCTCTACCGCGCGCTCGAGACCGAAGACGGACGCTCCGTGGAGGGCGGCGTGCCGCGTTGGTTCGCCGAGGGCCTCGCGATCTACCAGGCGCGCGAGGCCAGCATCGAGCGCGCCCGCGCGCTCTGGGGCGGGACGGTGGGCGGCCGACTGCTCACCCTCGAGCAACTGTCGGGCAGCTTCCCGAGCCGGCCGAATCAGGTCAACCTCGCGTACGCCCAGTCCGCGGACTTCGTGCGCTGGCTCCGCAATCGCGAGGATGGAGAGCGCAAGTTTCGTGAAGTGATCCACCGCCTGCGCGAGGGACAGCCGTTCGAGACGGCGCTCATGCGCACGTTCTCGACGAACCTCACGCGACTCGAGATCGACTGGCACGACGACCTCGCGTCGCGCTACCAGGCGTGGCCGCTGCTCCTCGGGAGCGGCGGCTTGTGGGTGTTCGGCGCGCTGCTGCTCGTGATCGCGTACATCCGTCGCAAGCGAAAGGACCGCATCAAGCTCGCGCAGTGGGAGCGCGAGGAGCGCGAGGCGATGGAGGAGCGCATCGCGGCGGCGGCGAGCGCGCAGGCTCTGGACGCGTCGAGGCTCGCCGCGCCGCTCGTGACGGCCCCGATCCGATCGAGGCTGATCGCGCCACGCAGCGCCTCCGCCGATGGTGCGCTCGGGGTGGACGAGGGCGAGGAGGCGGAGGTGCTCTACGTCGTCCCGCCGGAGCCCATCCAGCGCGATTCGCAGATCCCGACCGTCGAGCACGACGGTCGCTCCCACACGCTGCACTGACGCCCCGAGGGGACGTCGCTACTTGTGCTTCTCAGCCGTCCGCTTCTCGACGGAGTCCGAGCCGGCCTTCGCCGGGTCGATCGGGAACTTCGGGGTGCCCTGCTTGGCCCGCTGAGCCTTCTGCTTCTTGCCGGTGGCTTGCTGGCGGATCGCGCGGCGCTTCTCGGTCTTGGAGGAAATCGACATGTCTCAATTCCGGTTGGGCGCCGGATGTAGCCGAGCTGGCCAGCAGGGTCAACCGCCGGCCACGCTGGCGAGGGCCGTGGCTCGGAACGCCGAGTGGAGCTTCGGGACGAGCGTGCCCACCCTCCCCGTCCCGATCGGGACGCCGTCGACCCGGACGACCGGGACCACCTCGCGGAGCGAGCTGGTGATGAACGCCTCCTCGGCGCCGTAGAGGTCCGGCGGGAAGTAGAGCCCCTCGCGCACCTCGATCCCGAGGCGGCGCGCGGCCTCGATCACGACCGCTCGCGTGATCCCGTCGAGGATGCCGAGGCCGACCGCCGGGGTGTGGACGACGCCCCCCCTCGCAAAGAACACGTTGCTCGTCGATCCCTCGAGCAGCTCGCCGCCCGGCCCGACGCTGAGCGCCTCGTAGCCTCCGCGCGCCTGCGCGGACGAGAGCGAGAGCACGTTGGGCAGGTAGTTGGATGCCTTCGCCCCCGCCGCCGCCGTGCCGTCGAGCGCGCGCCCGCCCTGCACGGTCGCGAGCTCCACCCCGTCCTCGTACATCGCGCGGGGCTGCTCGTTGAGCGGGAGCACGACCAACACGCGGCGCGGTCGCTGCTGCTCCGGCACCGCGAGGCCCATCTCGGTCACCCCGCGCGTGATCATGATCCGCACGTACGACTCGGGGTTGCCAGCCGCGGCGAGCCCCCGTTCGACCTCGGAGGCGAGCGCGTCGTCGCTCACGTCGAGCGGCAGGCGCAGCCGCGCGCACGAACGGCGCAGGCGCTCCACGTGCTCGCGCATCGCGAACGGTCGCCCGCCGTACGTGCGCAGCACCTCGAACGCGCCGTCGCCGTAGAGGAACCCGCGGTCGAGAACCGGCACGACCGCGGCGGACGGCTCGCGCTCTTCCCCATCGATGATCACCAACGCCGACATCGTGGGCGAGCTTGGCACGCCGAGCCGAGCCGGCCAGCGCGCCGCGAAGGGCTCGCCTCAGCCCTTCAACTGAGCGAGCAGCGCGGCGGCTTCTCGGTGCTCGGAGTCCTCGGCCACCGCACGCTCGAGCATGGAGATCGCCTTGCGCTCGTCGCCCTGCCGCGCGCTGATGTCGCCGAGGTGGAAGTACACGTCGGCCTTCGTGATCCCGGAGTCGGGTCCGAGCTTCTGGAGCAACAGCGCGCGGAACGTCTTTTGCGCGCGGTCCAGATCGCCTCGGGTCATGCAGAGCCGACCGAGGTCGCGCAGCACGGTGACGTTCGTGAGGTCCACCTTGAACGCCGAGTCGTAGGAGTCGAGCGCACCGTCGAGGTCGCCCCTCGACTCCTTCGCCCGCCCGAGGCGGTGGTGATACACGGCCACCTCTTTGTTCCGGCGTGACCCGTAGCTCGCGATGATCTGCTCGAGCACCGGGATCGCGTCCGCCTGCCGCCCCGCCGCGATGTAGAGATCGCAGAGCGGGAGCAACACGTCGCGGTCCTCGGGGTTGAGCTTGCTCGCACGCTCGAGGCAGTCCGCCGCCGATCCGGGATCGGCGAGCGGGCCCGCGTAGAGGTCCGCCATCCGCTTCAGGATCTCGGTCTTCTGGGCCGGGTCCTCTGCCTCCTCCTCGTCCATCGCGAGCATCATCGCGAGGCGATCGGCCTGACCGTGCTTCTCGTAGTGTGCCTTGAGGCGCTCGCGCGACTCGCGCGAGCCCCCGTCCTGCTCGAACGCGCGGCGCAACGCCGCCTCCGCGCGCGCCGCGTCACCGAGCTCCGCGTCGGCGAGCTCCGCGACCCGCAGCGCGGTCGCCACCGCGTCCGCGCCCTCCTGCACGTTCATGAGGCGCTCGAGCGCCGCCACCGCGTCCTCGTGCTCCGAGCGCGCCTCGTGGAGCGCCACCAGCGCCCGCAATGCGCCTTGATGCTGTGGATCACGATCGAGCACGCGGTGATAGATCGCGATGCCGCTGTCCGGATCGCCTCGGCGCTCGGTGTGGATCGTCCCGAGCCGCACGAGGTAGCCGAGGAGCTCGGCCAGCTCGCCGCGCTGCTCCGCGTCATCGACCCGCTGCTCGAGGAGGCGGGCCAGCTCGTCCCACTCTTCGGCCGACGTGTACAGCCGCTCGAGCTCGTCGAGCGCCTCGGGGTTCGACGGATCTTCCTCGAGGATCTCCTTCAGCTGCTCGATCGCCTCGTCGCGCCGACCGAACCGCGACTCGGCGAGGCGCGCGAGCCGCACCCGCGCCGCGATCCGATCCGGCTGCGTCTCGGCGATCTCGAGGCGCCGCTCCACGAGCTCCTCGAGCTCGCTCCACCGCTCGGTCTTCTCGTAGAGCTCCTCGAGCGCGCCGATCGACTCGAGGTCAGTCGGCTCCTCGTCGAGCGCGCCCTGCCACGCCGCGATGGCCTCGTCGGTCAGCCCGAGGTGCGCCTGCGCGCGCGCGAGCTGCTTGCGCAAGCCGACCCGGGCGTCGGGATCCATCTCGAGATCGATGCGCATCGCGAGGAGCTCGGCCACCCGCTCGTGGTTCTGCGCGTCGCCCTCGAGCCGCACCAGCTGATCGATCGCGGGCGCGTACGAGGCATCGCTCTCGAGGATCTTCTCGTAACACCGGATGGCCAGCGCCGCGTTGCCGAGCGCCGACTCCGCGAGCTGGGCCGCCTCGGTGAGGCGCTCCTTCTTCGCGGTCTCGTCGAAGTCGACGTCCGCCCACGAGACGAGGGCGGCCACGAGGGCGTTCTCGCTGCCCGGGGTGCGGAGGAGCGCCACCAGCTGCTCATGCGCCTCGCTCGCGTCGGGATCCGCCGCGATCGCAGCACGCAAGCGCTGTTGCGCATTGTCCGGATCCGCGAGGTGGTCGCGGTACCATCGCGCGGCGCGCAGGTTGAGGTCGCGCAGGAGCATGCGGTCGAGGTCGTCGCCTTTGTCCTCCACCGCGCGCTCCACGATCCCGCGGAGCGAGAGGAACCCGCCGTCGGCGAGCGGGGCGAGCCGCTCGATGTCGTTCACCACGCTCTCTTCGCTCGGGTCGAGATCGAACGCGCGTCGCAGCGCCTCGAGCGCGCGCCCGGGATCGCCGAGCTCCGTCTCGTAGACGAGCGCCTGATCCTGGAGGAAGCGCACGCGCTCGCCGTCGGTCCCCGCGAGCTGGACGCGCACGTCGAAGAGCGCCGCCACCTTCTCGGTGGCCTGGGTCTGCCGATACACCGGCTCGAGCACCTCGACCACGTCGGGCGCGAGCTCGTCGTCCTCGAGGAGCGACTCCATCGCCGCCACCGCGCGCGGCTCGCTCGGATCGCGCTCGAGCACCTCCGAGAACACCCGGAACGCGCCGCGGAGATCGCCGAACTGCGTTTGCTTGAGCGCGCCGAGGCGCACCATCAGCTCGCCGCGCTCCGCCGGGTCGGCGCTCGACTGGATGCGCCGGTCGAGCACCTCGCCGAGCTCCTCGAACGCGCTGAGCTTCGTGTAGAGACGGTCGAGCGCGGCGAGGCCCTCCTCGTCGTCCCCCGCCTGCTCCATCGCGCGCGTGTACGCTTCGACCGCGCGCGCGTCGTCGCTCAGGCGCTCCTCCGCGATCCGCGCGAGGCGGCCATAGAGGTCGCGCGCGACCTCGGGGTCCATGGTGCTCGACGCCCGCGCCGCGAAGACGTCGGCCGCGCGGTCCCACGCGCCGAGCTCGGCGGCGAGCCGCTCGATGTCGTCCGCGCTCTCGCGGTCGCCCGGATCTTCGGTCAGCGCCCCCGCGTAAGCCTCGAACGCGGCGCGCCGATCGTTGCGCCCCGCCTCGTGCACCTCCGCGAGGCGACGCAGCTCGGTGCGCCGATCTTCGGGATCGAACGCGGCCGAGGCGCGCGCGCTGAGCAGCTCCGCGAGCTCGTTCCAGCGCTCCTGAGTGCGGAGGAGCGGCTCGACGATCTCGCTCGCCTGCGCGCGATAGTCCTCGAGCTTGCTGATCCGCAAGAGCGCGGTGATCGCGGGCTCGTGCCGCGGATCGAGGACGAGCACCTCCTCGTAGGTCGGGAGCGCCGTCAAGACGTCATCCATCTCGCGCTCGAGGACCTCGCCGGCCCGGAACAGGAGCGCGACCCGCGCCGCGTGATCCGTCTGGAGCGCGGCCTGCTGCCGGAGGTTGTCGAGGAGGTCCGGCCACATCGCTTGGCGCTCGTAGAGCCGCGCGAGCGCCTCGATCGCCTCGAGCTGGTTCGGGTCGTCGTCGAGCGCGCGTCGATACGCGTCGATCGCGTCGTCGGGACGGCGGAGCTGCGTCTCGTTGAGGCGGCCGAAGCGGAGCGCGAGATCGATCCTCGTCGACGGATCTTGCTCGATCTCGAGGCGGCGACCGAGGATCTGACCGAGCTGCTCGTGATCCGACGCCGCCGTGTAGAGGCGATCCAACGCCTCGAGCGCGACGTCGTCGTGCTCGTCCTCCATCAGCGCGGAGCGGTACGCCTCGACCGCGCCCGCGCGATCGCCGAGCAGGTCCTCGAGCACCGAGCCCGCCCGTCGGAGCAGCTCGCCGCGCTCCGCCGGATCGAACGCGCGCTGCACCTTGCGCGAGAGCACGTCGACCAGCCCGCGCCAGTCGCCGACCATCGTGTGGAGCGCCTCGAGCGCGTCGAGCGGCGCCGGATCCTCGGGATCCACCTCGAGCAGCCGCTCGTAGGTGGTGATCGCCGAGCGCGGATCTCCGCGCTTCTCGTCGTGGACGCGCGCGACCCGCATCAGCAAGGCCGCTTGCACGCTCGCGTCGGCCGTCTGGGTCAGCGCGTGCTCGTACGCATGGATGAGCGCGTCCCACGTCCCGAGCGCGTCCGCGATGCGGTCGACCTCGGCGCGGACCTCCTCGCTGTCGGGCTCGGCGCCCATCGCCCGCGCCCACGCGTGGAACGCGAGCTGGAGATCGCCCGAGCGCTCCTCGTGGAGCTGCGCGATCTGTCCGAGCAAGCGGACCATGTCGAACGGATCCGCCGACGCGCCGACGCGCGCCTCGTAGACCGCGATGCGCTTTCGCCACTGATCGGTCGCGAGATAGATGGGCTCGAGGATCTGGATGATCCGCGGCTGGTGCTCGGGGCGCTGCACCAGCTGCTCGAGCGCCTCGACCGTCGCGTGGTGGTGCGGATCGGCCTCTGTGATCTCTTCGAACACGTCGACCGCGCCGTGCACGTCGTCCATGCGCTCGAGCAAGACCTTGCCGAGGCTGAGCTTGAGGTCGTTCTCGTCCGGCTCGCCCGCGGCCAGCTCGATCTGGTGACGCAGGTGATCGGCGAGCTCGGGCCAACGCTCCTGCTCGATGAGGAGCCGGTCGAGCGCCTCGATGGAGAAGCGATCCTCGCCGTCGATCATCAGGATGTCGCGGTAGACGTCGACCGCCTGCGACGGCTGCTCGAGCTGCGCCTCGAGGAGGCGCGCGCTCTTACGAAGGAGCGCGATGCGATCCGACTCCTCGTCGGCCACCCTCGCCTGCTCCGCGTAGAGCTCGAGCAGCTCGGCCCATGCCTCGCGCCGCTCGAGCACCGACTCGAGCGCGATGAACGCGTCGTGGTCGGCCGGGTCGAAGCGGAGCGCGCGCGCGTACAGCTCGCCCGCCGACGCGAGATCGTCGGTGCGCTGATCGAACAGCTGCCCAGCGAGGAACGCGAGGCGCGCGGTGTGCTCGTCGTCGGCGTCGATCTCGGCCAGCGCGTCGCGATAGATCGCGGCGAGCCGGTCGTAGCGCTCGAGCACGCGCGCGAGCCGAGCGAGCGTCTCCCACGTGCCCTGATCGCGCGGGTCCTCGCGGAAGAGACGCGCGTAGCTCTCGAGCGCGCCGTCGAGGTCCTCGAGGTAGTCCTCGTGGATCTGACCGAGGCGCGTGAGGTGGGCCTTCTTCTCGTCGACGTCGTCCTCGGCCGCGATGCGCGCCTCGAGGCACTCGGTGACCTTGGGCCAGTTCATCTGCTGGAGGAACACCGGCTCGAGGATCTCGGCCGCCGCCGCGCGGTGCTCCGCCGCTCCCATCAGACGCTCGAGCGCGGAGATGGTCGGCTGATGCGTGACGTCCATCGCGAGCGCCTCGCGGAACTGCTCGAGCGCCGACCACGGATCCTGGAGGTGATCGAGCTGCACGACGCCCGCGCGGTAGCGCACGTCGACCGGCTCGCCGACGCCATCCTCGAGCATGCGGTCGTAGTGCATCGACAGATCGGAGTAGCGCTCCGTCTTGGCGTAGAGGCGCTCGAGCCCGTCGTACGCCTCGCGCGGCTTCGAGACGGCGAGCGCCTGCTCGTAGCAGTCGATCGCGTCGAACGGCTTCTCGAGCTGCTTCTCGTTCAGCGAGGCGCGCCGGAGCAGGAGCGCCACCCGCTCGTCCTCGTCGGCGAGATCCGACTTGCGCCGCAGGATGTCGAGGAGCGCCGCGTGATCGCTCGCCGCCGAGGTGAGCCGCTCGAGCGCGTCGAGCGCCTCGGGATTGTCCGGCTGCGCCTCGAGCACGCGCTCGTAGTACTCACGCGAGAGCCCCGGATCGTGCAGGCGATCCGAGGCCACCTCCGCGAGGCGCATGTAGGCCGCGGCCTGGAGCTCGGCGTCGAGGATCTCCGGGCCGACCCCGCGGATCAGCGCGACGTAGTCCGCCCAGCGGTCCGAGCTCGCGGCGAGCCGATACAGCCCGTCGAGGAGCGTGCCGAGGTCCGGTTCGGAGAGCCCCGCGCGGACCGCGCGACCCTGGAGCTCGAACGCCTGCGACGCGTCGTCGAGCCCGAGCTCGGCGACCTCCGCCGCGCGGCGAAGCG
Source organism: Sandaracinaceae bacterium (assembly GCA_050186575.1). Classification (GTDB taxonomy): domain Bacteria; phylum Myxococcota_A; class Polyangia; order Polyangiales; family Sandaracinaceae; genus JAUHXR01. The sequence goes on from JBFWYI010000006.1 coordinate 115,115, forward strand.
ACGCGAACCGCTCCTCCGGATCCTCCATCTGCGCGAGGACGAGCAGCGCCTCGGACAGCGACGCGTAGTCCGCCGAGGCTTCGAAGCGCGGGACGAGGACGCGCGCCGCCTCGATGCGCACGCCGAGGGGGTACTCCTGGACCGGAGGCACCGAGCGCGGCTCGCCGGTCTCGTCCGCGTCGGGCGGCGCGGGCGGCGTTCCGTCCGCGCGCATCACCGTCGCGAGCGACTCGATCGCTCCGTCGTGATCGGGCACGAGGTCGAGCACCTCGGCGTACGACTCCACCGCGCGCTCCACCTCACCGGTGTAGACGCGCATGATCTCGCCCATCTGATAGCGGACCGCCGCGCGCTGCGCCGCGTGGTCCGACATCTCGTAGACCATCTGCGCGACCTCGAGCAGCGCGTCCCAGCGCTCGCTCTGCTCGTAGAGGCGCGCGAGCGCGCCGAGCGTCTCGCCGTCCGGGCCGAAGCGCGTCAACGCGTCGTTGTAGGCGTCGATCGCGCGCTCCGCGTCCTCGAGGTCCTCCTCGTAGATCGCGCCGACCCGCTTCGCGATCGCGCGTTGCTCGTCCGCGTCGAGGATCGCCTCTTCGCGACGGCGCAACACCTCGATGAGATCCTTGTGCCGGTTCTCGCGCGTGAAGAGCCGCTCGAGCGAGCTCATCGCGTCGAGGTCCCCGGGGTCGACCTCGAGCCGATGGCGGTGCGCCTCGATGGCGCCGACGACGTCGTCCAGGATCTCCTCGCGGAGATCCGCGAGCCGAACCAACAGCCGCTTCTGATCCTCCGGATCCGTCGACAGCTCGACTTGCCGTGCGAGATCCGTCGCGAGCTCGGCGTGGTCACCCGACGCGAGGTGGATCCGCTCGAGCGCCCGCGAGGCCTCCATGATGACCAACGCATTGTCGGGATCGACGCCGAGCAGGCGCCGGTACGCGGCCTCGGCCTGCTCCATGTCGCCCACCTGGCCGTCCCAGAGCTGGGCGATCTCGAGCAGGATCTCGCTCTTCAGCTCGACCTCGTCGCCCACCAGCTCGAGCGCGTTCTCGAGCACCTGTGCCCGCTCGCGCTCGGCGCCCTTCATCGTGGCGAGGCGCGCCAGCTCTTCGCGCGATCGCGCGTCCGCCGGATCGGCCATCACCGCGGTGGCCATCGTCTTGAGGGCGGCGCCCGGATCGTGGAGACGGTCCTCCTCGAGCTCCGCGATCCGCGCGAGCATGCCGACCCGCTCACCCTCGCCCTCGATGCCCTCGAGCTGGATGCGCAGCACCGCCACGAGCTGGGGCCAGTCGCCGCGATCCTCGTAGATCGGCTCCAGGATCTTCGCGCAGCGGACGCGCAGCTCGGCGCGCTCCATCACGCGCTCGATCCCCTCGCGCGCGTACTTGTGGTTCGGCTCCGCGAGGAGCACGCGCTCGTAGTAGTCGGCCGCCTCTTGCGGACGATCGAGCTTCTTCTCGTAGAGGGTCCCGAGGCGCTGGGTCAGGCCCACTCGCTCTTCGGGGCTGGCCGAGTCGAGCTCGCCGCGGAGGAGCTCCGCGAGGTCGTCCCAGCGCTCGGTGCGCTCGTAGAGGCGCTCGAGCGCGCGGCGCGAGCCCGAGTGACCTGGATCGATCTCGAGCACCTCGCGATAGCTGCTGATCGCGCGCCCAGGATCGTCGGTGAGCTCCTCGTAGAGAAAGCAGACTTGCAGGATGAGATCGAGCTTCGACTCGGCGTCGACGGTCTCGTCGATCTTGCTGCGGTAGAGCACCTGCAGCTCGTCCCAGCGCTCGGCGTTGGTGTAGAGCTCCTTGAGCGCCGAGAACGCCGAGTCGTTCATCGGGTCGTTGGCGAGCACGCGGCGGTAGAACGGCTCCGCCTCGTCGGGTCGACCGAGCACGACGTCGTAGAGGTGCGCCACCTTGGCGGCGAGCGCCGACTGCTCTTCGGAAGAGAGCTTGTCACCGTCCATGACGGACGACATCGCGGCGGCGAGCGCCTCGTGCTGGTCGGCCGCCTCCGCCGCCTCGATCACGCGATCCTGCAGATCCAGGTCGCCCGGCTGCGCGACGAACGCCGCCTCGAGCGCCTGGTACGCGCCCTCCGCGTCGCCCGTGCGCGAGCCGAGGAGCTCGGCGTAACGGAGCCGGAGCTCGCGCCGCTCGTCCTCGTCGCGGGTCGCCTCGAGCCGCGAGGCGAGCACCGCTGCGAGCTTGCCCCAGTCCTGCGTCGACTCGTACGCGCGCTCGAGCAGGCGGTCGATCCGCGCCGTGGTCCCATCGTCCTCGGCGCCCTCCTCGGGCTGTGCGCCCGCGCGGAGCTCCTCGAGGGCCAGGATCGCGCGCCCGTCCGACGGTCGTTCGTCGACGATCGCGGCGAACGCGTCGAGCGCGCCGGCTCGATCGCCTCGTCGCGACGCGAGGGTCTGGCCGAGACGCAGCAGGAGGTCGATGCGCACGTCGTCGTCGTCCGCGATCTCCTGGCGCTTGCGGATGACCTCGACGACCTCGTCCCAGCGCCCGCCCGCGGTGGCGAGCCGATCGACGGCTTCGAGCGCCTCCGCGTGCGAGGGATCGATCTCGAGCACCTGCCGATACCGCGCCGCCGCGCTCTCCGCGTCGCCGAGCGTCTCCTCCTCGAGCCGCGAGAGCTCGAGGAGGGCGGAGACGCGCTCCGCGTCGCCGGTCGCGTGGCTGATCCGTCCGAGCAGGAGGCTGCGAAGCTCGCGGCTCTGGCCGCTGCTCGCATAGAGCGACTGGAGCTCGCGCGCCGCCTTCCGGTCGTCCGGCTTCGCCTCGAGGATCGCGCGCAGCTGCTCGATCGCGAGCTCGGCCTGACCGAGCTGCTCGCTCGCGATCGTCGCGACCCGCCGGCGCAACCACAGGCGCTCGTCGTCGACCCCGGCGTCTTCGTCGATCGCCTCGAGGCGACCGAGGTAGACCTCGACGAGCGCGGCGTGCGCGTTCGCCTGCGCGGCCATGCGCTCGACGGTGTCGCGCGCGTCGCTGTCGGTCGGCGCGAGCTGGAACTCGCGCGCCGCGTAGCGATACGCCGCGTCGTCGTCGCTCAGCTGGGTGAGCGCGAGCTCGCGCATCCGCACGAGGAGCTCGCGCCTCGTCTCGTCGTCCTCCGCGTGGCCGAGCAGCACCTCGTAGAGCGCGGGCAACCGGTTGTACTTCTCCGACTGCTCGTAGAGCGGGATCAGCGCGCGCGCCGCGCGCTCGTTGTCGGGCTCGTTCGCGAGGACTCGCTCGTAGGAACGGAACGCGCGCTCGGGCGCGGCGAGCTCCTGCTCGTACACCTCGGCCGCGCGGAAGCTCAGGCGGACCTTGACGGCCGGGTCCTTCGCCTTGTCGGCGACGTTGCCGAGCACGTCGACGAGGCCTTCCCAGTCGCCCGCCTCGGAGTAGAGCGCGATGAGCCCGTCGAAGTCCTCGGTGGCGAGGAACGTCTCGCGCAGCGTGCGGAGCGCGCGGCCGTTCTTCGGGTCGAGGTCGAGGATCCGCTTCCACGCGCCGGCCGCCTTGAGCGGCTCCTCCATGTGCTCGCCGTAGATCGTCCCGAGCTTCTGCAACAATTTTTGCTGCGTCTTCTCGTCTCCTGCCGCCTCGTCCACGCGGCGCTCGATCACCTCGGCGAGGGTCGCGTAGTCCTTCTCGCGCTCCGCGAGCTTCTGGAGGTTGTCGAGCGCACCATCGGCGTTCGGATCCTGCTCGAGGATCTCCTTCCACAGCTGGATCGCGTCGGCGTGGCGATGCAGGCGCTTGCCCGCGATCTCGGCGAGCTCGAGCTTGTTCGCGAGGCGGGCCGAAGGATCGCTGGCGAGCGCCGCCTCGCGCGACAAGACGTCGTACAGTTTGTTCCAGGTCCGCTTCTTCTGGTAGATGTCCTTCAGCGCGGAGAGCGCCTCGCGATTGTCGGGATCGATCTCGACGACCGCCTCGAGCGGATCGGTGGCCTGGTTGTAGTTCGCGAAGCGCTCGATCCAGAGGTTCGCGACTTGGAGATAGAGGCGCACCTTCTCGGAGGCGTCGGAGCTCGTCTCCGCCTGCCGCGTGAGCACGCCGATCAGATCGTTCCAGCGCCCGGTCGTCTCGTACGTCGCCGCCAGCGCCGCGAGCGCCTCGTCGTCCGTCGGATCGAGCGCGAGGATCGCGTTGTAGGTGTTGATCACCATCACGTCCAAGCCGAGCTTGTCGCGATAGATCGGGATCAGGTGGCGCAAGAGAGCCACCTTGTCGGCCGCGCGCGCGTCGTCGATCGCGTCCGCCTCGGCCTTGAGCAGCTCGACGAGCGCGTTCCATTTCTCGGTGCGCTCGTAGAGCTCCTTGAGCGCGAGCGGCGCCTCGCGGTTCGTCGGATCGAGCCGGAGCGCGGTCTTCCATGCGTCGATCGCGCGCTCGGCGCCCTGCGCGCTCTTCTGCGCGGTCGTCGCGAGCTCGATGGCGAGCTGGAGCTTCTGCTCCTCGGAGCTCGCGCCGCGCTGCGCGTCCGCGAGGATCGTGATCCAGCGCCCCTCGTCGGACGTGCCCGCGTAGTCGCGATAGAAGTCGAGCATCCCCGGGTGCGCCGGATCCATCTTCCGGAGGCGGGCGAAGTACGGCTCCGCTTGGTCGGCCGAGTCGCGGAAGCGCCAGTGCACCATCCCGAGCTGGAGGAGCGTCCCCGCCTCGTCCTCGAGGCGGCCGCGCGAACGGAGCGCGTCCTCGTAGAGCGAGACCAGGTGATCCCAGTCCTCGGTCTCCATGAAGTGACCGACGAGGTAGCTCATCGCCTCCGGGTGACCGGGCGAGAAGTCGAGCACGCGCTCGTAGCACGCCGCAGCGCGGTTTACGTCCTCGAGCCGGCGCGCGAGCACGCGCGCCGCGCGCACGAGGAGCCCGGTTCGCTCGTTCTTGTCCTTGGCGTTCTCGCTGACCTCGATGAGGACCTTGACGAGGCGATCCCACTGCGCGCGCTGGCGGAGGATCTGCTCGTAGAGGCGCGCCGCGCGCGCGTCACCGCTCGCCGCTTCCAGCGCCTCGTCGAAGAGATCGTCGACCTCCTCGTCGCGCCCCGCGTCCTTGTACTTCCAGACGAGCGACGCCGCGCTCACGAGGAGCGAGCTCTTCAGGGTGGGGTCGCTCGCGCTCTTCGCCTCTTCGACGAAGCGGCGCGCGAACTCGCTCCAGTTCTCCTCAGCTTGCTTGATCTGATCGATCTGATCCGCGAGCTCGTCGTCCCCGGGGCGCAGCGCGAGCGCGCGCTCGAACGCGGACGTGGCCGCGCGGTCGTCGAGCAGCTCCTCGCGGTAGATGCGACCGAGCTCCTTGTAGTACGTCGCGGCGCGGTCGGGATCGGTGTCCGCCGCGAGCTGCGCCTCGACGTCGAGGAGGAGCGCGACGGCCCGGTACTCGTCGCGCTGGCCGTGACCACGCCGTGCGCTGTCGATGAGCCGGAGCGACTCTTCGTCGATCCGCTCGTCCTTCGCGAGGGCGGAGAGTTGCTCGAGCGCTTCCGCGTTCTCGGGATCCTGTTGGAGCGTTCCGAGAAGCTGCGAGACGTTCTGCGTCGCCATCGATCTCCCTGATTTCGAGCTGAGAGCCAGCGGCCGCCGAAGGCGGTCCGGAACGAGCTGCACAGTGAACGAGCCGCACAGTGAGCGGAGGGTGCCCGAGACGATCGCCCAATCGTCCCGCTCTCCGGCGCGGCATCCTCCCCCAAGCCCACCGAAAAAACCGAGGAAGGTCGAGGGGTTGGACGCACTGCCGCCCCGAAGGAGATCGATGGTATCGGCATGCCGTAGGCCCTGGCAAGCCCTGTTTTGGGCGTCCTCGCACGGTTCCTGCTTCACGCGATCGTCACTCCGATCGCGCGATGTCGCAGGCAGGCGGCGTCAATGAGACGCGCGATCTATGGCCGCCCCTCTCCGAGGGTGAGCCGCTCAGTCGATGAGCAGGACGAGGCCGGCCGCCGTCGTCAGGCCGAGCGTGGTCCAGCCGACGAGCTGGTGGACGGTCGCGAGCGCCTGCTGGGCCTCGTAGTTGTTCGCGCGGTCGATGCCGAACCAGTTGTTGGCCGTCGCGAGCCCGAGGAAGACCTGGATCACCATGCCGGCGAGGTGGAACCAGCGCAGCGTCTTGTGCAGATCGAGATCCGCGTTAGTCGCCGCCGAGTTCAGCGGGTCGGGCATGATGAACGACATGAAGAACGTCGCCGAGTAGAGCGCGGTCGTCGTGATCCAGCCGATGCGGTGAGGCCACGGCGTGCCCCAACATTGGTCCTGACCGAAGACGGCGTTGCCGGTCACGCACGGCGTGTCCTCGCGGCCCGAGAAGAAGCCGTAGAGGTTGTAGTACTGGATGAAGCCCAGCACGCTCGTGGCGAGCATCGAGACCCACGTCGCGATGCCGAACGCGCGATGCACCGCCGCGACGTCCTGGCGCTGACGGAGCTGCGCGGCGAGGTCGCTGCCGCCGCTCGAGGGCCCTTCGTCCGCGTCGTCTCCCTCGTCGTCGCCGTCCGCGTCGTCGTCGGGCTCGGACTGATGGAACGTCGGCACCTCGAGGAGGCTGCCGGTCGTCCCCAACGCATCTCCCTCGGGAGCTTCACCGACGCCCAGCGTGAGCGAGTAGCCGCTCGGGTTGGCGATGGGCGCGCCCGGCGGCACGGGCGTACCGGGCGGGGGCGTCAGCGCGAAGCCGAAGATGGGCGTGGCAAAGGCCAGGGCGAAGAGCGAGCTCATCATGCCTCCCAAAGCAGCGGCGAGAGTACACCAGGAGCGGTCGGGGTCGAGCGCGAACCGGCATGCGCTACGCTGGCGCGATGCGGAGGCAGGCCCGGATCGGAGCGCTCGTGATCGCCCTGCTGATCGGTTGCGGCGAGGAGGGTCCCAGCGACGGTGGGCGGGACGCGATGGCGCGACGCGACGGCGGGTCGATCGACGCGGCCGGTCGCGACGGCGGGGCGAGCGACGCCGGTGCGACGATGGACGCGGCGGCGATGGACGCGGCGGCGATGGACGCGGCGGCGATGGACGCGGCGGCGATGGACGCGGCGGCGATGGACGCGGCCGGCCTCGACGGTGCGATCGATGCGGCGAGCACGATCGATGCGGCGAGCACGATGGACGCGAGCGGTGCGACGGACGCCGGCGCCGGAGCGGACGCGGGCAGCATGGACGCGTCCGGCGGATCGGACGCCGGCCGACCCGACGCAGGCCGACCCGACGCGGGCCGACCCGACGCAGGACCCCCGGCGAGCCCGTGCATGTCGGGCACCGGCACCCACGTGGTCCGCTTCCGTTGGTCGGGCTCGGGGGGCACCGCGTCGCCCGTCTACGAAGCGAACACGCTGCCGGACCCGTCGCGCTGGCACATCGGCGCGTACACGATGTCGCCGACGTACACGCCGGTGTACAGCGACACGTTCCTCGGACCCGGGGGCCTCGACATGTCGAGCTCGGTGTTCATGGACATCGAGATCAGCACGGCGGGCCTTCCGCCGGTGAGCAACGCGACGGTCGCGATCTACGGGCGCAGCTTCAACACGACCGCGTCGGGCAGCTTCAGCTGGATGACGTTCTCGGGCAGCGGCGCGACGCCGTCGGGCTCGGTGTTCAACTCGGTGCCGTACCAGTGGTACCCCGGCAACGCGACGTCCGCGCTCCCGGCCGGTGACTCCGGCACGCTGCTCCGGATCCGCCCGGGACCACCGTCCGGCGCGCTCATCGTGAACCGCGTCGAGATCTGCTTCACCGCGCCCTGAGGCTCAGCTCGAGAGCGAGCGGACGCCGGCGCGGTGGACCTTGCCGGGGAGCTCGTGGCCGACCACGGCCGCCGCCACCTGTCCCGCGAGCACGAGCTTGTCGAGGTCGACGCCCGTGCCGATGCCCATCCCGTGCAGCATGTACACGAGATCCTCGGTCGCCACGTTGCCGGCCGCGCCCGGGGCGTAGGGACAGCCGCCGAGCCCGCCGACCGACGCGTCGAACGTGCGGATGCCCATCTCGAGCCCGACCACGATGTTCGAGAGCGCCGTCCCCCGCGTGTCGTGCATGTGCATCGACAGCTGCGGCGAGTCGAGCTCCGCGAGGAACATCTGCAAGATTCGTTTCGTCTGCACCGGCGTACCGACGCCGATCGTGTCGCTGATGGAGACCTGATAGCAACCTTGCTCCAAGAGCTCGCGCGTGATCTCGATCGCGCGGCGCGTGTCGATCTCGCCCTCGTAGGGGCAGCCCCACACCGTCGAGACGTAGCCGCGCACGCGCAGCCCCGCGGTGGCCGCCGGACCGATCACGTCCTTGAATCCGTCGAGGGTCGCGCGGACCGTCTTGTTCACGTTCTTGAGGTTGTGGGTCTCGGAGGCGCTCACGAAGACCGCGATCTCTTCGATGCCGGCCGAGATCGCGCGCTCGAGACCGCGCGCGTTGGGGCAGAGCGCGCTGAACGTGACGCCCTCGGGCCGCGGCGTGATGCGCGCGACCTCGTCGCCGTCCGCGAGCTGCGGGACCCACTTCGGCGACACGAAAGACGTCACCTCGACGCGCTTGAGACCGGACGCGCAGAGCGCCTCGATGAGGCGGACCTTGCGGGTTGTGGGCACCGTGACCGCTTCGTTCTGGAGGCCGTCGCGAGGCGACACCTCGTACACCGAGACCTCGGAGGGCAGCGCGTCGAACAGGGTCACTCCGCCGGTTTCGGTTCCCGCTCGGGCGGGGTCAACCCCTCGTGGGGCGACAACTCACATCCGGGCCCGCCTCACGCGAGCGGGGCCGGTGATAACCTCGCCGCATGCTCATGCGCCGAATCGTTCGCGGACTAGGGGTCGCGGTGCTCACGGTCGGCGGGCTCGTGGGGTGCGACGACGGGGTCGCGACGGACGCCGGCACCGACGCGGGGATGCCGGACGCGGGCCCCGACTGCACGGAGGTCGTGTGGACGCCCGACGCGCCGACGCTGTGGCGATGGCCCGAGCCGACGCTCGCGATGTCGGACCCGACGACGGAGACCGGGATCCGGCTGCACTTCGAAGAGTCGCGGTACATGGAGCTCACCAATCGCCTGCGCGGCTATCGGCAGGTGTTCACCGAGGATCTCGGCGAGCTCGATGGCTTCGGCACCAACGCCGAGGCGTTCTTCTCGTTCAACCGCGCGTTCGACGAGGCCGCGCTCCCCGACCTCGATGAAGAGATCGGCAACCAACCGTACGGGTTCGTCGCGTTCCACCCCTCGTCGGGAGGCGGCCGGCCGACCACCGAGACGTTCCGCGTCGTGTTCGACACCACCGACGACGGTCAAACGCTCTTGCTCGCTCCGGCACGCCCGCTCCCCGAGGACACGCTCGTCGCCGTCTACGTGACGACCGCGGCCGCGCCGGCCACGGGAGGATGCTTGCGACCTAGCGAGGCGTTCACCGCCGCGCTCGCCGCCGCGGATGCGGACACCGAGCTCGCGATCGGCGAGCTGACGCGGTCGGGCGTGATCTCCGGAGCCGCCGATCTCGCCGCGCTCACCGTCTTCCACACCCAGTCGATCGCTCCCGACGCGGTGGCGGTGGCCGACGACATCGCCGCGCGCGGAGCTCCGTCGTTCGTGGCGCCGCCGAGCTGTGTGGACGAGACGACGTGGATCAAGTGCACGGGGAGCATCGTGAGCCAGGACTACCGCGACGCGGACGGAGTGTTCCGGCGCGATGCGGGGCAGGCCGCGACGCCGGTCGGCACGTACGAGCTGCCGATCACGTTCTGGCTCCCACCCGCGAGCGCCGGCCCGGGACCCCACCCGACCCTGTTCTACGGGCACGGCCTCGGGAGCGGGAGCGAGCAGGCCCAGCGCCTGGCGGACTTCGCCGCGCCGCTCGGGATGGTGACGGTGTCGGCGTCGGCGCTGATGCACGGCGATCATCCGACCAACCCGGATCCGGACACCGCGACGCTGCAAGTCGTGTTGAACTTCTTCGCGGTCGGCGACCTCAACGATCGCGCGCTCCACTCCACGCGGTTGCGCGAGAACTTCCGGCAGACGGACTGGGACCGCTTGCAAGTCACCACGCTCCTCGAGACGAGCCCGGACATCGACGGAGACGGAACGCCGGACGTCGACGGTACGCACCTCGCGTACCTCGGCGTCTCGCTCGGTGGGTTGATGGGCCCGCAGCTCCTCGCGACGACCGACGCGTATGGGGCCGGCGTGCTCGCGGTGCCGGGCGGACGGGTCTCCACGATCATCAGCGACTCCGCGCTGTTCTCGGCGCTGATCGATCTCTTGCGCCCCCCCGGGACGAGCCCCGGCGACGTGCGCCGGTTCTTCCCCGTGCTCCAGACGGTGCTCGACGCGGGCGACCCGGCTTCGTTCGGTCCGAACCTCTTGGGTCAGCGCCTCGGCGCGCTCACGCGCACGCCCGACATCCTCGTCGGGGTCGTGCTCGACGACGACACCGTGCCGAACATCGCGAACTACACGATCGGTCGCGCGATCGGCGTCCCGATCATCGCGCCGGTGCGGCGCCCCGAGCCGGGATTCGAGGTGCAGACCGGCCCGGTGTCCGGCAACTTCGGGACGGCGACCGGCGGTCTCGTGCAGTTCGACTACGTGCGCGACGACCCGATGAGCGAGGTGCGGATGGCGACGCACAGCAACGTCGGCGACAGCGACGTGGGCGCCGAGGCGTGGTTCGACTTCCTCGACACGCACTTCTCGGGGAGCACGCGGATCCGCGATCCCTACGAAGCGATCGGCTTCCCGCGGCCCTGAGCGACGCTCAGACGAGATCGTCGATGGCGGGTGCGCCGTACGGCGGCGCAACGCAGTTTTCACCGTTCTCGTCGCACTGCGCTTGGTGATGGCTGCCGCAGCGGCCGGCGCAGCTCTGCTCGCCATCGTTGCCCACGCCGAGGCCAGAGCCGGTGTCGCCGCCGCCGCTCGTGTCCTCGCCGCCGCCCGTGTCGCCGTCCCCGGTGTCGCCGCTCGAGTCGCCGCTGGGGCCGCACGCGGCGGCGAGCAACATCGCGCCGCCGGCGAGCGCGCCGCGCGCGCGCGCGACCGGCGTGAAGCGGATCGGGAGGGCGACGTGCGGGGCATCGCAGAACGGGCACGCGTCGGCGTCGCGACGGATGTGACGACGGCACGCCACGCAGGGTTCGACGAGGAGAGTGTCCATGCGGGGGACGATGTCAGAGTCCGAGTCCGACCGCTACGGCCCCGCGTCTCCGTCCGCCGTGTATCCGCCGACCGCTACGGTGGTGGTCCCCACCGCGTCGTAGACCTCGACCACCGCCACGACCTCGTCGGGCAGGTCGCGCGCCTCGAAGTAGACCTCGTCACTGACCCGCCAGCCGTCTTGCGGGCTCGAGGTGAGCTGCAACGTTCGGTGCGCGAGCTCCGCGTCACCCGATGGATCCCTCAGCGCGATGCGAACCCGAGCGCACGCGGGGGCGCCGGTGCCGCGCCACGCCGCCCTCACCGCCATCCATTCGGCGCCGATCTCGTCCTCCGCCACGTACGTTCCTGCACCGTCTTGGAGCGCGATGAAGCGGCCCGGCGCGCTGCCCACCGCGACCTCGTCGATCGATGCGAGAGGCGGGGCGTTGAGGCAGGTGGACGGGTCGGGGATCGCTCCCTCGGCGGGCCCGAACAGACACCCGAGGCTCGGCGCGGCGAGCGTGGCGATCGCGAGCGCGACACGGTGCCGCGACGTCAACGATCCTCCGTGAAGTACGCGCGCAACACCGCGATCATCGGTGCGACGTCGGCGCACGCCGCCACCTCGCGGCACGAGTGCATGGAGAGCATCGGGTTGCCCACGTCCACCGTGCGCACGCCGAGGCGCGACGCGGTGATCGGACCGACCGTGCTCCCGCACGAGAGGTCGGCGCGATTGACGAAGCGCTGCGGTCGCACGTCGGCCATCGCGCACCAGCCGCTGAAGCGCGCGAGCATCTCCCCGTCCGTCGCGTAGCGGAGGTTCTGGTTCACCTTCACGACCGGACCGCCGCCGAGCGTCGGGCGGTGCGCGGGCTCGTGCAGATCCGCGTAGTTGGGATGGACCGCGTGGGCCATGTCCGCCGAGATCGCGAACGACGCGGCGAGCGCGCGAGGCCGGGCGTCGGCGGACGGATCGGTCGCACCGGTGAGGCGCTCGAGCGTGTCGGAGAGAAACGGAGAGTCCGCCCCGAGCGCCGACTCGCTGCCGACCTCCTCGTGGTCGTGCAGCACGATGCCGCGCGTCGAGCGCGTCGGCGACCCCCCGTCGAGCAGCGCGCTGAGCGCCGCGTGGCAGCTCGCGAGGTTGTCGAGCCGACCCGACGCGAGCAGCTCTTTGCGCGCGCCGATCCGCGCGGGCGGGAGCGCGTCGACGAGGCAGAGGTCGAACGCCTCGATCGGGCCGTCCACCCCGAGGAGCGCGGCCAGCTCGAGGTCGCCGCCCGACGCGAGCGCGACGATCGGCGCGAGCTGAGTCTGCTTGTTGAGTGTCAGCCCGTCGTCGTTGACCTTGCGCGCGAGGTGGATCGCGAGGCTCGCCACCCGAGCGATCGGCTCGCGCACGTGCACGAGCTTGGACGTCAGCTCGCCTTTCTTGGTCCACACGCGGCCGGCGATGCCGAGATCGCGATCGAGCCAGGAGTGGAGCAGCACGCCGCCGTAGGGCTCGACGTTCAGCTGATGCAGCCCGTGCTTCTCGAGCGAGGGGTTCGGCTTGAGCCGTAGGTTGGGCGAGTCGGTGTGCGCGACGACGAGGCGGAAGCCCGCGCGGGAGACCGGCTCGGTCCCGATCTCGAACGCCGCCACGCTCGAGCCGCCCTGCGTGACGACCACCTTGTCGCCGGGGCGCACGGTCCATTCGTCGCGCGGATCGAGCCGCCGAAAGCCGTGTTGCGTGAGCCGGCGCAGCGTCTCGTCCACCGCGTGCCACGGAGTGGGGCAGGCGCCCAGGAAAGCGAGGAGGTCGTCGACCGCGTCCACGGGCTCAGCTTATCGCGATCCCTCTCGCCTCCGCACGCCCGACCCGCGCACGACGCCGGATCGAGCCACCGCCGACGGCAGCATGGAGATTTGGCATGATGCGCCCCATGAGTCGCCCCACTCTCCGCGCGATCGGGCTCGCCCCCGTGCTCGGGCTGGTCGTGCTCGCGCTGGTCGCGATCGTCCAGCTCGGGGCGCCGTCCGTCGCGCGGGCCGGGCCGTGGGCGCCCGACCAGGGTGCCGGGTACATCAAGCTCTGGTTCAAGTATCTCTACGGGTTCCAGTACAACGACGGTGACGGGAACAACTTCAGCTACGGCGCCTACCACGAGGCGCACCTCAGCACGTACGTCGAGGTCGGCCTCTTCGATCGCTTCGCGTTGGTGCTCCACGCGCCGCTCCTCACCTCGTATCACCTCGAGGATCCGCGGCCGGGCGGCGGCACCACCAGCCACGTGACGCCCGGCGATCCGACGTTGAGCATGCGCTGGCAGCTGCTCGCCATCGATCGGTTGGCCGCCAGCGTGGAGGTTGGGCTGCGCATGCCGTTCGCGCGCAGCGGACCGGTGCAAGACGTCTACTCGACGGACGACGGCTACCCGCAGATCGGTCAGCTCCGCATCGGCGCCGGCGTATGGGACGTGCCGCTCGTCGCGGCGGTCGGCTACGGGTTCGACGGTTGGTACCTCGCCGCGTCGGGCGGTTACGTGATCCGGAGCAGCGGCTACGATCACCAGATCGTCTGGTCCGCGGAGGGCGGCGGCAACTTCGACTCGCAGTGGGCCATGCGCGGACGGATCACCGGCGTGCACTCGATCGACGTGTGGTTCGACGACCGGCAGCCGGGGCACTCGAGCCCGAGCGGGATCGGCAACGGCACCGGCTATCTCGGCTTCGCCGCGGAGCTCGACTATCAGTTCCAACCCAACTGGTATGTGGGCGCCACGGTCGAGGGAGGGCTCGGCTTCCTGAGCCGGCAGACCGGAGGTCCCGTCGTGACGCTGTATCTGGCGAACCGGTTCGGACCGACGCCGTGATCGCCGACGCGCTCCGCGCGGTGCCCTCGCTCGTCGCGACCGTCGCGCTGTGCGCCACCGCGATCGGCTGCGAGTGCGACGCGGAGGCGGCGAGCGAGCCGGCGCCCACGCCCGCGGCGCCGCGACCCGCGCTCGCCGCGCTCGGCCCGGTGTCCGACGCGGCGGCGTTCGCGATCACCGCGACGAGCGATGGCGCGCTCGTCGCGTGGGGTGACCGCGAGCGCGGCGGCGTGATCGCGCGGCGCGTCGATCCGCTGGGCGCCGCGCACGGTGAGCCCATCCACATCTCGGATCGCGACGAGAGCCGCGCGCGCGAGGTGGAGCTGGCCGCGCAGGGAGCCGAGGTGGGCGTCGCGTGGATCGCGTCGAGCGACGAGGGCCTCCGCGCGATGGCGGCGTTCTCCCTCGACGGCGGCGCTCGCTTCAGCGCGCCCTCCCCGCTCGAGCGCTCCGCCGGCGACGCGTCGCGCGGCCGCCTCGCCCTCACCGCGCACGCCGACGCGCTCGTGCTCTATCAGCGCCTCGAGGAGGCGGACTGTATCGCGAGCGAAGGTCGTTGCGCCCGATTCACGAGGCGAGGGATCGGCCCGCACGCCAACGACGTGGAGCGCGGCACCGAGCCGCTCGAGGTGGAGGAGCCGTGCGAGCCGTTCGTCGCAGGCGCCGCATACGCCGACGGCACGCACTACCACGCGGTCTGTCACGTGGAGGAGGGCACGCCGCGCACCACCGTGTACGCCATCCGTCCCGCCATCGCGTATGCGGTGCCTCAGCGCTGGGACGACTGCACCCCGGTCGCCCTCACCGCGCTCCGAGGCGCGGGCGTAGCGCTCGTCATGCGCTGCGACGGCGAGCTCGCGCTCTCGACCCTCGACGAGATGGGCCGGGTGACGAGGACGCTGCGCCCGCTGGTGCGTCAGCTCGGATGTCGCGACGGGCGCCCGACCCTCGCGCTCCGCGGCGCGGACGACTCGCTCGCGCTGGAGCTCGGCGAGGCGCAGGACCACCTCGAGGCGCTCCTGCCCGAGGCGCTCGCGCCGGCCGGATCCCGCGCGGTATGGACGGGCGAGGCGATCCTCGTCGCCCGGGCCACCGACGGATCGCTCGCGCTCGCGCGGCACGTCTGTAGCGAAGCAGACGACGTGGACAGCGATGGCTGACGCTCACTTCAGACCGTGACGCCGGAGGAGCTCGAAGAGGTGGGAACGGTCCATCCCCGCGTCGCGCGCAGCGCGTGACACGTTCCCTTCCGAGGCCTCGAGCAGCGTCGGCAGGTACCGCTTCTCGAACGCGCTCAACACCGCGGCACGCGCGTCCCGGTACGGCAGCGTGAGGAGCGCGCCGATGTCGATGCGCTCGCCCGCGTCATCGTCGACGGCGAGCCCCGCGTCGAGCTCCGGCGTCTCGCCCATCGCGACCATCGCGTCGACGTAGTTCCGCAGCTCACGCACGTTGCCTGGCCAGTGGTGACGCGCGAGCGCACCGAGCGCCGAGCCGCCGATCAGCTCCGCGACCGGACGCGTCTCGCCGGCGTCGCGGAGGAACGCCTCCACCAACAGCGGGATGTCGGACGCGCGATCCCGGAGCGGCGGCACGAGGAGGCGGACCACGGCGATCCGATAGTAGAGGTCGAGCCGGAAGCGCGCCGCGTTGACGGCCCCGCGCAGATCGCGATTGGTGGCGCTGACGACGCGGACGTCGACCTTGATCTCGCTCTTGCCGCCCAGCCGGCGGAACGAGTGACGCTCGAGCACACCGAGCAAGCTAGGTTGCAGCGTCTCGGGCAGCTCGCCGATCTCGTCGAGAAACACCGTGCCGCCCTCGGCGCGCTCGAACGCGCCCACGTGACGTTGGTGTGCTCCCGTGAACGCACCCTTCTCGTGACCGAACAGCTCGCTCGCGACGAGCGTCGGCGTCAGCGACGCGCAGTCGACGACCTCGAAGGGCGCCGCCCTGCGCTTGGACTCATCGTGGAGCGCGCGCGCGATCAGCTCCTTGCCCGTGCCCGACTCGCCGACGAGCAGCACCGGCACGTCGCTCTCCGCCGCCTTGCGCACGCGCGCGAAGAGCCGCCGCATCTCGACGGTCGACCCGCGGAGCGGCCCGAGCGAGGCCTCCTGCGGCAGCTCGACGGAGCGGCGCTGTCCGTCGCGCACCCGGACGCCCGTCCGCCCGAGCCGGAGCGACGCGCCGGGCGGCACCACCGCGCGCTCGATCCGTACCTCCCCGAAGAACGTCCCGTTCGTCGAGCCGTGATCCTGCACGAGGATCCCGTCGTCCTCCCGTGACAGCTCGACGTGATAGCGCGACACCGTCGGATCGTCGGCGATCACGAGATCGTTGTCCTCGGCAGAGCCGATCTGCAACGTGTCGTGCTCCGTCTCGGCGGCGCGCCCCGCGAGCGGTCCCTCGGTGACCTCCGCGCGCAACGCCGACACCGGCACGATCACCGCCACGCCGGGATAGGGCAGCGTCGTCTTCGTCGGCTCGCTCATCTCGGCGGTCGAAGCGTACACTGCGCCGCGGTCTCACGACGACGATGTCTTCCTCCGAGCCACCCTCCCCCGCCGCATCGGAGCCGCGGGCGCCGCGCTTCCCGTTCCGGCTCAAGCTCTCCGCGCTCGCCGCCGCGCTCACCCTCGTGCCGCTGCCCGCGCTCGGGCTCACCCTCGCGTCGTCGTCCGAAGCGGCGCTGGCGGAGCGCATCGTCGACTTCCACCTCGCGGTCGCCGACGAGATCCTCGGCGCGACGGACGCCGAGCTCGCGCGCGCCGAGGACGGGCTCGATGCGGTGGGACGACTCCTCTTGTCCGACGCGCTGTCCGAGGACGACGCCATCGCCGCGGTGCTCCGCACGGTGGAGGGCGCGGAGGCGCTCGATCAGGTCGCGATCTACGACGCGGACGGCGCGCTGATCGACGTCGTGCGCGAGAGCGCGTCGAGCCCGGCCGCGTTCGCCGAGACGCTGCCCGCAGCGCTGCGAGCGCGCGCGGCGGAGCGCGGGGCTGCGACCGGACCGCCGAGCGCCGGCGACGGCGCTCCGAGCGTCCTCCTGGTGATCCCGATGCGGGCCCAGCCCGTCGGGCCCCCGCACGGGTACGCGGTGTCGCACGTGTCGCTCTTCCGCCTTCGCGAGCGGATCGATCGCGTCGCGGGTCACCGGCTCGAAGGCCGCGGCGCGCACGCCTCGCTCCTCGACGCGGACGGACGGTCGCTCATGCGGACGGACGGCGACGCCCACCTCGAGGACCTCTCGCAACATCCCTTGCTGCATGGAGGTGCGCGCCCCGACGCAGCGATCGCGGAGCAGCGCAGTTACGAGCGCGACGGTGAGACCTACCTAGGCACGCTCAGTCGAGACGCCGAGCGGGGCTGGGCGGTGATCGTCGAGGTCCCGACCCGCACCGCGCTGGCGCCGGTCGCGTCGATGCGTCGCTCCATCCTCATCGCCGTCGCCATCGCGACCGTGCTCGCGCTCGCGATCGGGCTCGGGTTCGCGCGCTCGATCAGCCGTCCGATCGGCGGGCTCGTGGCGCTCGCCCGGCGGCTCGGGCGACGCGAGCTGGGCGCGACGGTGGACGTCGCGACGAGCGACGAGCTGGCGACCCTCGCGGACGCGATGAGCCGCGCGTCGGTCGACCTCGCGGCCAGCGAAGCGCGCATCGAGGAGGAGCGCGCCATCCGCAGCGACCTCGGCCGCTACGTCGCGCCGCAGATCGTCGAGCGGGTCGTGCGTCGCGAGCAAGACATGCAGCTCGGGGGCGAGCGGCGCACGATCACGGTCCTGTTCGCCGACGTGGTGGGCTTCACCCCGCTGAGCGAGGAGCGCGACCCCGAGGTCGTGGTCACGCTCCTCAACGAGCTCTTCACGATCCTCACCGAGCTCGTGTTCCGACACGGCGGCACCGTCGACAAGTTCGTTGGCGACAGCGTCATGGCGATGTGGAACGCGCCCGTCGACCAGCCGGACCACGCGGCGCGCGCGCTCCGCGCGGCCTCGGACATGCTCGAGTGGGTGGAGATCGCCAACCTCGCGTGGGCGGACCACCTCGGGGTCACCGTCGAGCTCGCGATCGGCGTCCACACGGGCGACGCGGTGGTCGGCAACGTCGGCTCGAAGAGGCGCATGACGTACACCGCGATCGGCGACGTGGTGAACGTGGCGGCGCGGCTCGAGTCGATCGCGCGACCGCAACAGATCCTGACGAGCGACGCGACCCGCGAGGCGGCGGGGCGCGAGCAGGACTACCGCGACGGCGGCGTGCACGTCCTGGCCGGACGCCGCGAGCCGCTCGCCCTCTACGAGGTGGTCCGATGAGCGCCGAGCACCTCGGACCCGGCGCCGTGATCGCGGGTCGCTACGTGATCGAAGCGCTCATCGGACGCGGCGGGATGGGCGCGGTCTACAGGGCGCGGCAAGAGCAGCTCGATCGGACGGTCGCGCTCAAGGTGCTCCTGCCCGAGCACGGCGCGAACCCGGGCGCGCGGGCGCGCTTCGAGCGCGAGGCGCGGGTGGCATCGCAGCTGCGGCACCCGCACGTCGTCTCGATCTACGACTTCGGCGACGACGGCGGCCGGCTCTACCTCGCGATGGAGCTCCTGATCGGGCACACGCTCCGGGCGATCGTCGACACGCACCTGCCGCCCCCGCCGCTCGAGCTCACACGCACGATCCTCGCCCAGGTCGCGGACGCGCTGGCGAGCGCGCACGCGATCGAGCTCGTCCATCGAGACGTGAAACCCGACAACGTGTTCCTCGAGTCGCGCGACGGCGGCGACCGCGTGAAGGTCGTCGACTTCGGCCTCGCGTTCATCGCCGACCGACCGCGCGCGGGCCGCATGACGGCGGAAGGGATCGCGACCGGAACGCCCGAGTACATGTCGCCCGAGCAGGCGGCGGGCGACGACGTCGGTCCCGCGAGCGACGTGTACTCGCTCGGCGTGATGCTGTACGAAATGTTGACGGGCAAGACGCCGTTCCACGGCACCGCGCTCCAGTTGATCACCCAGCACGCGTTCAGCCCACCGCCCGCCCCCGCGCGCCGCGACGGCGGCCCCATCCCGCGCGCGCTGGAAGCGCTCTGCCTCTCGATGCTGGCCAAGCGCGCGAGCCGCCGCCCGAGCATGCGCGACGTGCGCGCCGCGCTCTGCGAGGACCCGACCGACGAAGAGCGGGGACGCGGCGCGGGCTCGCGCCTGCCTCGGGCCGCTCGCGCGGCGGTGCGGCCGGCGGAGGAGCAGTCCCCGACCGGACCGGCCGCGCAGCTCGCGGTGGTCGGTGCGCTGGACGGGGATCTCGCGATCGCGCTTGCCGCAAACCGCGTAGACGCATTCGTGGTGTCGGACGAGCAGCCGATCGACGGCGCCGATGCGATCTGGGCGCCCGACGCGTCGAGCGAAGAGCTGTCGGCGCTGCGCTCGCGGGGCCTGCCCGTGCTCACCTCGCTCGCCGCGAAGGAGATCGAGGCCATCACCGAGCTTCTCCGGGCCGGCGTGGCGTCGGCCCTCGCGGTGCCCGTCGACCCCGATCAGCTCGCCAAGAAGGTGTGGCGCGCGGTAGAGAGCCGGCGGCGGCAGGGGACATGACGCGACGCTCGCACGTGGCTCGCCTACTCCGCGCGCACGTCGGCGCGGCGGTCGTTCTCAGTCTCGTGTCGCAGGCGACGGCGGCGCGCGCGCAGGATCCGCCGGTCTACGATCGTGACCCCGCCGAGTGCGCGCAGATGAGCACGGCCGAGCTCGAGGTGATCCCGTACGAGATCCAGGTGGGCGACTCCTGCGCGCGGATCGCGACGCGCCAGTTCGGCGACCGGAGCCGGTTCGACGTCATCCACGCGTTCAACCCGGGGATGGGCCCCGAGCCCCACCGCCACACGCCGGGCGCGCACCTCTGTCTGCCGCGCGTCGCTCCTCCGCGCGACAGCGGGCCGCTCGCGCGCGTCACCGCGCTTCGCCAAGAGGTCCGAGCGCGTCCGCCGGAGGCGCCGGCGTGGTCCCCCGCCGAGCTCGATCAGCCGGTCGACCGCGGCGGTCGCGTCCACACGATGGAGCGCGCGTTCGCCGAGCTGACGTTCCGCGACACCACCGTCGTCACGCTGCGCGGCGACACGCTCGTCGTCGTGTACGGCGACGGCGCGGGCGCGGTGCGTCGCACCGGCACGGAGGCGACGCTCGAGCGCGGCGCGCTGCGCTCACGGCTCGGCGATCTCCGAGCCGGGCATCGGTTGAACCTCGCCACGCCGAGCACCGCGGTCGAGCTGGAGGGGGGATCCGCGGTGGCCACCGTCGACATCGCGTCGACCACCCGCGTCTCGAACCACGAAGGGGGCGACGCGGTGCTGCGCGCGACGAGCGGCGGCTCGCCGATGGACGTGCGCCCGGGGATGGGTTCCATGGTGCTCCAAGGCGGGCGCTCCACCCGGCCGCAGCGGCTCCCCGATCCGCCGAGCTGGCGCGCCGGCCAACCCGACGCGTTCGTCGGCCTCGCCACGCTCACCACGGTGCGCGGCGGATGGAACCCGGTCGCCCACGCGCGCGTCTACCGGATCGAGATCGCACGTCAACCTGACGGACGTGACCTCGCGGCGCAGGTCGAGGTGCCGCGCGAGATCACCTCGTTCGAGATCCACCGTCTGCCCCCCGGCCGCTACTACGCGCGCGTCGCCACGATCGACGGCGACCTCTTCGAGAGCCGCCCGAGCGAACCGTTCGCGTTCGAGATTCTCCTCGGTGCGCTCGAGGATCCATCGGGGAACCGCGACGCCGAGGCGCCGGAGTGGGACCCGGGGGACGCGTCGGAGGAGGCGGGCCCGGCGCACGTGCTCCTCGGCTCGCGGTTCGTGCCGCCCGACGGGGTGACCTGCGCATACGGCGACGGTGCGTCGAGCGGGCGTGTGGTGCTCGAGACACCGGGAGAGGTGGCGCTCCGCTGCGAGCGCGAGGGCTCCGCGGTCGGCGCGATCCTCCTCGAGACGTCGTCGGTCGCGTTCGCGAGCTCGGGCGATGGCGCCCACCTCGAGGTGATACGAGGAGAGCCGCGCGAGCTCCAGCTCGAGCTCGATACGCAAGCCGATTTGCCGTCCAGCCTCACGATCGCGGGCTCGAGTGGCGTCTCGGTCGAGCCCGTCGCCGTCGATGGCTATCGCCACACGGTGCGCGTGGTGGTCGCGGCGGGTGCGCCCGAGCCGGCTCGCCTCGAGCTCCGGACGAGCGCCGGGCTCGTCCTCAGCGTCGCGACGCTGAGCGTGATCGAGCCTACCGCCGATCCCGTAGAGCCCGAGCCGACCCCGCCGCTCGAGACACCGTCGACGCTCGCCGCGCAGCCGTTCGGCACGAGCTTCGCGGCGAGCCTCGTCGGGCTCCGCGCGCTCGACCGCGGGATCGCTGGCGCGTGGGTCAACGCGACGTACTTCGCCGAATCCACGGACGGAGGTCGAGATCGCCTGCGCGGGACGGCGGGAGCGCACGTCGCGTTGGCGGATCGCCACGTCCACGCGGAGGTCGCGGTGATGGGCGACGTGTTCGGCGAGTGGCGCGGCCGCGCGCAGCGGGGCTCCGGCGACTTCTGGTTGGCGGGCGGTGCGCTCGCCGACCTGCACGAGCTCGACCTCGAGGTGCTGTTCGAGGTGGGCGCGTTCCTGCCGACGCAGCCGGGCGACGGCGGGCTCGGAGTCACGCGCCTCGTGCCGAGCATGCACGCTTCGATGCGCGTCGACGGCCGCTGGCTCGTCCGCACCCGCCAGGGCTTCTTCGTCGACCTGGACGAGAGTGCGAACGCGGCGTGGGTGAGCGCCTACGGGCTCGACCTCCGAATCGTCGACGCGCTGTCGGTGGGCGCCGAGCTGGACTTCGCGCTCGGCCAGGAGGACGACGCCCTCCTCGTCCTCCCGACTGCGGGCGTGTCCGTCGCGCTCCTCGCGGCGCCGCTCGTGGTGAGCGTGGGCGGCCGCTTCCAGCTGAGCGACGAGGCCCAGCGCGCGTACGGCGTCTATACGTTGCTCGCTACGGTCGAAGCCGCGCTCTGGCGGTAGCACCGCGTCCGGCGTCCACGGCCGAGTCCGACGCGGCCTCCGACGGCCGCCCGAGCGCTCCCTCACGACTCCTGTAGGGCCGCCCCCACACGTGTGGCCGCGGCCCTCGACACGCTCTCCCTCGTCGTTCGCGCACGACCGCCTCCACGCCTGGCACGCCGCGCGCAATCGATCGACGCGTGGACCAGCACCCCCGCCCGACCCGTCCCGCCTTGCGTCGCGCCCGGCGCACCACGGCCGTCGATACGCTCGCGATCCTGCCGCGCGACACCGAGCCCCCCGCCGAGGTCTCTTGGATCGCGGACAAGTTCGAGCTCCGCAGCGTCCTCGCGCGGGACGAGCGCAGCGTCACCTACGCGGCCTCGCAGGTCGTCATCGACCGGGCCGTCACGATCAAGGTGTTCGGCGATCCGTCGGTGGCCGGCACCGCGCACGATCGCATCGAGCGCGAGGCGCGCACGCTCGCGCGCGTCGATCATGAGCACGTCGTCCGTGCGTTCGAGCTCGGTTGGCTGCCCGACGGTCGGCCGTACCTCGTGCTCGAGCCGCTCCATGGCGAGCGCCTCGACGCGCGACTCGCTCGCACCGGACCGATCGGGATCGCGGAGGCGGTGGCGATCACCTGCTCGGTGCTGGCGGCGCTCAGCGCGGTGCACCGTCAAGGCGTCGTGCACCGCAACGTCCGGCCCGCCTCCGTGTGGCTCGTCCCTCGCGTCGACGGAGCCCTCGCGCCGAAGCTGGCCGGCTTCGATCTGGTGAAGGACCTCGCGTCGAGCGGTGTCACCGGGCCGACGGAGATCGTCGGCGAGGTCGCCTACTGCGCGCCGGAGCTCTTGACGCCGCACCTCGCCCCCGACGAACAGACGGACGTGTACGCGGCCGCCGCGCTCCTCTACGAGCTCCTCACGGGGGCGCCGCCGTTCCACTCCCTGGGCGAGGGGTCGCGCTCCACGCCCGAGCTGATCGAGCGCGTCCTGTTCGATGCTCCTTCCGCGCCCAGCGTCCTGCGACCGTTCGTGGGGGCGGCGCTGGATCGGGTGGTGTTGCGCGGGCTCGCCAAACCGCGGACGCGCCGATATCCGAGCGCCGCCGCGTTCGCCGCCGCGCTGGCGTGCTGCCCGATCCCGTGCGAGCCGTCCTAGACGCTCGCGACCGAGATCGCGACGGGTCGATCGATGCCCTCGAACCCCGATCTCGATCGTCGTCGCTCCTCCGCGATACTCCGGCTGGTACATCCGCACCGACGTTCGATCCGGGGCCCTCGAGACAAAAAGCTCGAAACTTTCTGCCCATTACCGTTTGATGGGAGGCGTGGCGGGCCACGGGGTCAGAGAGGACACGGTGTTCGACGGCGTCCTGCTGTCAGCCTGGGTGTACCCCTCGACGCGAGCGATCCGCATCCAACGGAGCGCGGAGGCGGCCGCTCCCCACGAGGCGTCGCGCGAGTTGGATGCCCTCGAGACCGCCATCTCCGAGCAGGTGGGTCGCGGCCAAGCGCGCGGATGGCGCGTGGTGATGGACACGCGCGCCGCCGCCGGCCGCAACGACCCGGAGTTCGAGACGAAGATCCTGCCCCGTATTCTGACCCTGCTCGCACGCTTCGAGGAGATCGGGATCCTCGTGAAGACGCAGGCGGGCAAGATGCAAGCGCAGCGCGTGTCGCGCGAACGCGGCCTCGGCCATCAGGTCTTCGCGGATCCCGATGAGGCCGACCGCTTCCTCACTCGTCGCTGAGCGGCGCGTCGCCCGCGCCGTACTCGAAGCTCTTGCAGAAGATGAGGGAGGCCGTCGCGTCTCGGTAGCGCGCCTCCCGATGAGCGGCCGTCGGGTACCCGAACGTGCAGCGGCCCTCCCCGGACGGATCGCCGTCCCGCGCGTCGCTCGCTCCCGGCTCGAAGTAGGCGCAGCTCTCGCAGCAGAAGTGAAATCGGAACCGCGCGCGCTGCTCGTCGAAGCGCGCGTCGCGAGCGATCGCGGTCACACGTCGATCTTGGCTACGCGCCGCACGTGTCGGCCGCCCGTGAATTCCGCCGCCATGAACGCCTCGACGATCGCGATCGCCAGGCCGACCCCCACCACGCGCTGTCCTACGCACAACACGTTGGCATCGTTGTGCTCGCGCGACATCCGCGCGCTGTAGGGCTCGCTGCACACCACCGCGCGTACCCCGGGGTGGCGGTTCGCGCTCATCGCCATCCCGATGCCCGAGCCGCACACGAGCAAGCCGAGCTGCCCTTCGGATCCGGCGATGCGCTCGGCCACGCGGTGCGCGAAGTCCGGGTAGTCGACGGACTCCGTGCCGTGCGTGCCGAGGTCCTCGACGTCGTGGCCCTGCTCGCGCAGGTGCGCGACCAGCGCGTCCTTGAGCTGGACCCCCGCGTGATCCGCGGCCGCGATCAGCGAGGCCACGAGCCGGTCAGCGCGGCGCCCCGAACGCGAGGGTCACGTTGGTGCCCCCGAACCCGAAGCTGTTCGTGATCGCGACGTCGAGCTTGCGCTCGCGGCCCTGGTTCGGCACGAGGTCCATCCCCGCCGCGTCGGGCTCGGGATCCTCGAGGTTGATCGTCGGCGGGACGCGACCCGTCTGGATCGCGAGGACCGTCAACGCCGCTTCCAACCCTCCAGCCGCCCCGAGCAGGTGCCCGGTGACCGACTTGGTGGCGCTGATCCACGCGCGCCCGCTGGTCGCGTGCTCGCCGAGGACGATCCGCATCGCCTGCAGCTCCTGCAGGTCGCCGGTCGGCGTGCTCGTCGCGTGCGCGTTGACGTAGCCGATCCGCTCGACGTCGATCTTCCCGTCCGACAGCGCGAGCTTCATCGCGCGCTGCGCGCCCTCGCCCTCCGGCGCGGGCTGCGTGAGGTGGAACGCGTCGCTCGTCGCGCCGTAGCCGAGCACCTCGGCGTAGATCGGCGCGCCGCGCTTCATCGCGGCCTCGCGCTCCTCGAGCACCACCGCCGCCGCGCCCTCCGCCATCACGAAGCCGTCGCGGCCGCGATCGAACGGGCGGCTCGCGCGGGTCGGCTCCTCGTTGCGGGTCGAGAGCGCGCGCATCGCGGTGAACCCGCCGATGCCGAGCGGCGTGATGCACGCCTCGGCGCCGCCGGCGATCGCCGCCTCGAGGAACCCGAAGCGGATCGCGCGGTAGGCCTCACCGATCGCGTGCGCGCCCGAGCTGCATGCGCTCGTCGTCGTGACGTTCATGCCCTTGAACCCGTAGCGCATCGAGATCTGACCCGGCGCGAGGTTCGAGATGGTCGCCGGGATGAAGTACGGCGAGATCTTGCGGGGGCCCTTCTCGAGCAAGCGCGAGTGCTGCTCCTCGATCAGCTCGAGACCGCAGAGGCCGACGCCGAAGTAGGTGCCGACCTTCTCTTTGAGCTCGTCGTCGGGCGCGAAGCCGGACGCCTCGATCGCTTGCGCGGTCGCGCCGAACGTGAGGTGGATGAAGCGCGCGCCCTCGCGCAGTCGCTTCTTTTCCACGTAGAGCAGCGGGTCGAAGTCACGGCACTCACCGGCGATCTTCGACGGGTGATCCTTCGCGTCGAACGCGCTGATCGGGCCGATGCCGCTCTTGCCGGCGTTGATGTTGTCCCAGCTCGCGGCGGTCGTCGCCCCACAAGGGCTGACGATACCGACCCCAGTGACGACGACCCTGCGCATACTCAGTTCGTGCGGGACGCGATGTAGCTACACGCGTCGCCGACCGTGCGGATCTTCTCGGTGTCCTCGTCCGGGATCTCGATCTCGAACTGCTCCTCGAACGCGAGCACCAGCTCGACGATCGCAAGAGAATCTGCACCGAGGTCCTCGATGAACTGAGACTCTTCTTTGATCTGAGAGACGTCGACGTCGAGCTGCTGGGAGATGATCTCCTTGACCTTGTCGACGGTTCCCTTGTCCGAGTTTTCCATTCAGCCCTCCGCAACGTCATTTTCAGACGTGCATTCCTCCGTTGACCGCGAGCACCTGACCGGTGACGAACCCGGCTTCCTCGCTGGCCAAATACAACACCGCGGCCGCGATGTCCCGCGGCGTGCCCATCCGGCTCAGGGGCGTTTGCTTGATCGCCTCGTCCTTGACCTGATCCGGTAGCCCCGCCGTCATGTCCGTCTCGATGAACCCCGGAGCAACCGCGTTGACGGTCACGCCGCGCGAGGCGTACTCCCGGGCCAGGGTCTTGGTCAACCCGATGAGCCCCGCCTTGCTGGCCGAGTACACGGCCTGCCCCGGGTTGCCGGCCTGACCGACCACGCTCGAGAGGTTGATGATCCGACCCCAGCGCTTGCGCATCATCACGCGGATCGCGGCCTTGCTGCACCACAGCGCGCCACCGACGTTCACCGCCATCGTGCGCTCGAGCTCCTCGGGCTTCACCCGGAGGAGCAACTGGTCCATCGCGATGCCCGCGTTGTTCACCAGGATGTGTAGGCCGCCGAGCGACTTCGCGAGCTCCGCGATCGCGGCGTCGCACGCCTCGGGATCGGCGACGTCGAACCTGGAGATCACGCCGTCCGAGCCGGCCGCGCGCACGAGATCGAGCGTCTCCGCGGCGGCCGCCTCGTTGCCGGAGTAGTTCACGACGACCTTCGCGCCCGCCTCCGCGAGCGCGACACACACCGCGCGCCCGATCCCTCGGGAGCCTCCGGTGACGATCGCGACCTTCTCCGACAGATCGAACATGCGGCGAGGCCTACTCGGTCTCTTCCACGATCTCGACGACCTCACGGCCGGCGTAGTGCCCGCACGACGGGCAGACGCGGTGCGCGAGCATCGGCTCGGCGCAGTTCGCGCAAGGGATCACGTTGGGCGGGCTCACCCGATCGTGATTCGCGCGACGCGAATTGCGGCGGGCGCGCGGGTTACGGCGCTTGGGGACGGCCACGTTCTTACTCCTCGGTCGGCGGGACCTTGCCGACCAGCTTCAACAGCGGTGCGAATCGGGGATCGACCGAGCTCGAGCCATTCGAGCTGGTTCCGTTCTCACCTGAGCTCGTGCCGCTCTCCGCGGCGACCGCGCGACGCAGATCGGCGGGGCCGCGCGTCGCGGCAGGGACCGCGATGCCGGCGCACTCGTCGGTGCACAGCACCTGCATCGGAACCTCGAGCAGCAGCTGCTCGCGCACCGACGCGTCGAGCACGATCGTCTCGCCGGTGAAGAACTCCCGGTCGAGCTCCTCCGGCGTGAGCTCGGCTTCGTCCGGTGCGGCCCGCAGCTCGGCGCCGCGCGCCACGAGGAGCGTGGCGAACCGCGTGTCGACCTCGAGGTTTGCGTCGTTCAGGCAACGCGCGCACTCGCCGACGAGACCCGCGGTGAGGCGGCCGTTGATGACGACGTCGCGGCCTTGCTTGTGCGCGCTGATCTTCAGCGCACCTTCATGACCCGCCCGCAGATCGGTGTCCTCGAGCGCACCGCGCAACCATGCATCCGAGACGGGGAACTCGAAGTCCTTCGGCGTCTCCGCGATGTCATGCACGTTGAGCACGAACTCGGCCATTTCTGCTTGCCCTTGGTCCTGCCGCGCGTTCGACGGCGCGTTCGGAACCGAGGCGTTCGGGGATTCCATGGAGCGTTCGGCGAGCTGACTGCCCGGGGAACCGCCCAAAAGAGAAGGCGCGGGGCTTAATCTGGGCCTCCCCCACTGTCAAGGCGCGCCAGACCCCGCTCGGTGACCTCGAACACCGTCCAGCCAGGGCGCACGCGGCCACCGTCGGCGCGCACGACGGCCGGACCGCTCGCCGGGCTCACGGGCTCGACGCGATCCCAGGTCGGCGGCGAGGCGCCACGCTCGAGCTGGGTGGTCGGGAACGCGAACAGCGCTCCGGACGCGTGAGTCTCATCCATGACTCGGCGGACCAACGAGGACCCCGCGTCCTGCCCCATGTGCCCGACCGTGGAGGGCACGCCGGCGGGGCCCGCATAGGCGAGCAGGACGCGGTGGACGTCGCTCGCGGGCTCCTCGAGCGCGAGCCCCGCCACGTCGTCGTCCCCGAATCCGCACGGCTCCGCCGCCTCCGCGTAGCGACCGTCCGGGGTGCCCGGCACGACCGCGAGCTCGAGCGGCCCGAGGCGAACGGTCCGAAACCCGGTGAGGTCGATCGCATCGCCGATCGACTCGGGGATCGGAGCCGCGCCGGGAAGGACGAGGCGTGGCTCGGTCGGTCTCTCCGTCGGCACCGGATCGATGACCACGTATAGATCGGCGGCTGGCGCGTCGGCTCGCCCGCCGCTCGCGATGGCCAATCGGAACGACGGCGGGAGGCCCTCGACGCGGAGCGCGCGCTCGTCGGGCACGAACCGGAGCCCTCCCCCCTCGACGGGCTCGTCGAGCTCAGGCATCGCGAGGTGACAGCGCCGATACGGCCAGGGCCCGTCGACCCGCGGCGCGCTCGACGCTCCCCCGCAGTCGCACGCGGACGTGAGGAGCACGACGGCCGCGAGCGCGATGCCGGATCGGAGGCGGGCAGTCACGCGCGGACCATAGCAAGCGGGGATCGCCTCGCTCGCAGCGCTCGCGCCGTTCGGAGATCCACACGCCACGTTGCGCTGCCCAGCCCGTTCAGCGCGACGGCTCCTCGACGAGCGCGAGCGGTGGGAGGTCGGTCGCGTAGAGGCGCGACCAGGTGCGCGCGGCCAGCGCGCTGAGATCCTCCGCGCTGCGCGAGCGGAGCGCGCCGTAGATCCGCGTGACCTCGGCGCGGTTCACCGTGCGGTCTCGGATCAGATCGACGTGAGCGATCCCTGCGTCGTCGGCGAGTGACTCGATCAGCGCGGCCGCCGCATACGCCTCGGGCATGCGCCAGCTCGGGCGGCTCATGAGGAACGACGCGACGTGGATGAACGAGGTCCACGCGAGCGACGATCGCCGCGCGATCTGCGCGAGGTACGCGCTCAGCTCCGCGTTCGCGCGCTCGGCCCAGCGGTTCACCCGCTCGAGCTCCTCGGTGTCGCCGGTGTAGCGCGCGAGCACCTGCGGGACGGTGACCAACCGATCCGACTCGTAGTCGAGGCGATGCTGCGCCTCGTGCTCGGCCACCGACGCGGCGCGCGCGTCGAGCAGGATCTCGTAGGCCCGCGTGGTGTCCTCGGCGTGCACCGCCCGTTCGGCCTCGCGCAGCTCCGCCACCGCGGGGCGCGCCGCTTGGCCCGCGAGGCCGGCGACGTGCTCGACGTCGTAGACCCACGCGCTCGGCTCGCGCAGGCGCACGCCGGGGAGCGCGCTGCTCAGCGCGGCGACCGCGTTCCGCCGACGCACGACCGCGGCCGCCAAGTGATTCAGCGGCAGGTCATTCGGCATCGCCGCCGACACGATCGCCTCGCTCTCGCGACGCAAGTCGTCGTGCGCCCATCCCTCGAACTCGGTGACCCACCCGATGCCCGTCTCGTCCTCGTAGCCCCGCACGATCACGGAGTCCTCGAGCGCGTGCACGCTCGGGAGCACGTCCTCGACGAGGAACTGCTCGATCTCGTCGCGCACGATCAGCGCGTAGCGCGACTCGGGGCGCGTGTAGCCGAGGAGCGAGCTCTCGAAGTCGAGGTTGTCGAGGCGGGCGATCTCGAGCGCGCGGATCGTCAGCTCTCCGGAGCGGAACGTGCGGCGCGCGTGGACGTCCCAGCTCGACATCAAGAGGCGACGCCTGCCGCGATAGCTGGTGCGGAGCACCGCGTCGACGAAGAACGGGACCTCCTCGCGCTCGAGCGCGTCGTGTAGCAACACGAGTTGATTGAGCCAGTTGGCGTCGTCCTGGCCGTCCTCTCGATCGACGAACCCCTCCGCCGCGGCGAGCACGCCGCGCATCGGCTCCTGGATGGTCGTGCCGTCGAGGCGCTCCAGCACCGCGGCTCGCCGGGAGACCACGTCGTCCGGGGCCGGGCGCTCGTGCCCCGCCGATCGCCGGTCGAGGGCCACCACGTAGTCGGGCAGGCCGTGGCGGAACAGATCCCGCAGCGGGTGCGCGTCGGACTCGTCCTCCATCCCGAGGATCTCTTCGAGCGACCGGCGCTCGGTGGGGTCCGCGGCCGGAGGCGTGGGGGGAGGCCGATGGGTAGCGAGGTAGCCGCCCACCGACGCGGCGACGGCGATCCCGATCACCAGCGACGCGCCCACCCCGAGCGCGACGGGCGCCCTTCCCTCGGTGGCCAGCCGACGGCTCTCCTCGAACGTGCGACGGACCCCCTCGGGATCGTCGCTGTCGATCGTCGGCACCCCGATCGCTCGGAGGTAGGCCATCCGGTGCGTGTGCGCGACGTCGTCCGCGCGGGCGGTGTCGAAGCTGGCCGCGACCACGTGCGTGTTCGCGCGCTTGCGCACCACCCCGCGGAGGAGGCCCGGCACCCTTCGGACGCCCGCCTCCGAGCTCGCGCCAGCCGCCGCGTCGGCGAGGAACCTGAGGACGTACCCCTGGAGCATTCGGCGGTTGTAGCAGCCGGTGCGCGCCAAGAACCGGATGGCGAATGACGAGATCGACGACGTCGATCACGGGCCATCCGTCGTCAGCGTGCTATGGCCCCTGATTCGATGAGCACACCGAACAAGCGAGCGCGCGAGAACAACAAGGCGCGGAAGAAGCGGGACAAGCAAGAGCGGCGCTGGGAGAAGCGCCACGAGGGTCCACGGAGCATCCCCGTCAGCGCTGCGGAAGAGATCCCCAGCATGTCGGTCGAGGAGATCATGGCCTCGATGGACTCGCCGCGCGGGACCCCCACCGGAATCCCGAGTAAGCTGTTCGTCCGCGGCCTGAGCTCGGAGACCACCGGGGCGACGCTGCGCGCCGCGTTCGCGGAGCACGGCGAGGTGCTGGAAGCGGTCGTGATCAACGACCGCGACACGGGCCGCTCCCGCGGCTTCGGGTTCGTGACGATGGCGAGCCACAAGACGGTGCCCGCCGTCATCCGCGCGATGCACGGTGCCGAGCTCGACGGCCGCTCGATCAGCGTCGACATCGCCACCGACAGCGGCCGCTAGACCCCTTCCGGAGCGTCCCGGCGGCTCGCGCGACGACGGCGCGCGCGTCTCACCCGACGCGACGCCTCGATCCGTGATCGCTCGCGCGATCGCGGGCGCGTGTCGGTTCGCGCCCGCGTCGCCGCGTCCGGACCGAGCTCACCGGTCCGTCGTCACGCGCCGCGGCTGACGCACGCCTTGCACAGCCGGTTTCGCGGACCCCACGAGAGGAAGCCGCGATCGCAGCGCATGCACTCGCGCATCGTCGCTCGCGCGCCCAAGTCGCGGCACGTGCGGATGAACTCGCGGGTGAGCCCGAGCGCCTTGGCCCGGGCGGTCACCGCCGACACTCCGCCCGCACGAGCCGCGAGCGCACGCAGACGCTCGGGCTCCTCCGCGACCCAGCAATCGATGATCTCTTGATCGAAGCTGGGATCGGGGAGCGAGCCCGACCGATCGGGGGGCTCGCTCACCGCGCATCCAGCCGCCGCGAGAGACGACGGCGTGTCCGAGGAGAGATCGTCATCTCAGGCGGAGCGACGACGCCGGGGGCGCGCCGACCAGGTGCGGCTCGACTTCGACCTCGGTGCATCCTTCGCTTCGGCGGGCCGTACGTCGTCGGCGAGGAGCCGCGCACCCACGAGACGCTCGATCCGGTGCATGTCCGGGAGCTCCGCAGGATCGCAGAGCGAGACGGCCACGCCTCCGGCGCCCGCGCGACCGGTGCGACCGATGCGGTGCACGTAGGTCTCGGGGACGTTCGGGATCTCGAAGTTGATCACGTGGCTGATCCCGTCGATGTCGATGCCGCGCGCCGCGATGTCCGTCGCGACGAGCACGGTGACATCCCCGTCGCGGAACGCCTGCAGCGCACGGGTGCGCGCCGACTGGCTCTTGTTCGCGTGGATCGCGGCCGCCGAAACGCCGGCCGTCTCGAGATGGCGCACCAACCGGTTCGCACCGTGCTTCGTGCGACTGAACACGAGCGCGCTCGACACCGCGGGGTCGCGGACGAGATCGACCAGTCGGTCGCGCTTCTCCGACTGCCGCACGAGCAACACACGTTGCTCGATCTTCTCGGCGGTCGACGAAACCGCGTCGGCCGCCACGTGAACCGGGTCGGTGAGCACGGAAGACGCGAGCTTGCGGATCTCACTCGGCATGGTGGCCGAGAACAGGAGCGTCTGTCGCTTGGCCGGTACGTGCCGAAGGATGCGCCGAACGTCGGGCAAGAAGCCCATGTCGAGCATGCGATCCGCCTCGTCGAGCACGAGGATCTCGAGCTCCTCGAGGTGCACGACGCCTTGCCCCATGAGGTCGAGCAGGCGCCCCGGGGTCGCGACGAGGATGTCGATCCCGCGACGAACCTCGGCGATCTGAGGCTTCGCGTTCACGCCGCCGAAGATCACGGTGTGCCAGATGCGGAGGTGGCGCCCGTACGCCGTGATGCTCTCGCTGACCTGCGCCGCGAGCTCGCGGGTCGGCGTGAGGACCAGCGCACGGAGCGTGGGGAAGCGCGGTGACGCCTCGGAGAGCCGCTGCAGGAGCGGCATCGCGAACGCGGCGGTCTTCCCGGTTCCGGTCCGCGCGCAAGCGATGAGATCGCGTCCGCTGAGGACATGCGGGATGGCGAGCGACTGGATGGGCGTGGGAGCCCGGTAGCCCGCGTCGAGGGCGGCGTCGACCAGTGCGTCATTGAGCCCGGTCGCGCGGAGAAGAGCGCCATCGGCGCTCGGTTCGACGTGCGCCACCCTTGGCGGCGCGTGAGTGATTTCGGTGTGTTC
The DNA here is from genome assembly GCA_050186575.1 of Sandaracinaceae bacterium. Taxonomy (GTDB): domain Bacteria; phylum Myxococcota_A; class Polyangia; order Polyangiales; family Sandaracinaceae; genus JAUHXR01. Next base: position 147,838 of record JBFWYI010000006.1, read on the forward strand.
CATAATACTTCGTCGTGGATCCTGCGTTCGCAGGTCGCCACGTGTCCTATCAGTAGGCGGCGCGGCGCGGCGCGCGCTCGCGCGCTTCCGTCACGTGAAGGCTGCGACCGTCGAGCGTGCTGCCATCGAACTCGGTGATCGCGCGCTTTCCGTCCTCGCCGGCGGCGTAGTCGACGAAGCCGAAGCCGCGCGAGCGCCCGGTGTCGCGGTCCGTGATGATCTTCACCTCGGTCACTCGGCCGATCGTCTCGAACGTCTGACGGAGGGTGTCCTCATCGGTGTTCCAGCTGAGGCCGCCCACAAAAAGTCTCATTGTCATTGTCCTGGTTCCTTGTCTGTATCTCTGGCTCGTCGAAGCGAGCCGTCGTCTGGTCTGATGGCCGCGCCCAGCCCGATGCGGGGCAACGCCCGGGCGGGCGGAGCTCGGATCGGCGCGGAGCTCGGATCGGCGTGTGTTGGATTCCGCGACGCCCGCCTGCTCGAGGCGGGTCGTCACGCGCAGGATGCGCGCCGGTGAGGAGTGGATCGGGAGGGAGCATTCAGCGGTGCGAATCGCGCACCGCGTCGAAGCACGCCTCGTCCACACACGCGCCGGAAACTGGAATCGCCCTGCGGGATCTCCGCGGGGGCTGGACGTCGAGCCTAGCTCTGGATGGCGCACCGTCGCACGGAGGAACGGCGCGCGCAACTCGCCGACGATCACTCCTTCGAAAATGGCTCTGCGCCCCCGGGTCGCTCGATGAGCTCGGTGAGGATGCCGCGGGCCGCGCGCAGGTCGGCGAACGCGAGCTCCACGCTCTCGCTCACCCATCGGTCGTCGTCACCGACGCCGACCACCGCTGCTTCGCTTCGGATGAGGCGGTCGAGGTGGCGCTCGCCCCGCGCGATCGCCTCCTCGGCCTCGCGCACCGCGAGCCGGTATTGCTTCGACGACAGGCAGCTGAGCTTCGCCCGCGCGGCGCGCAGCCGCACGAAGGCCGCGCGCGTGGCCTCGCTGATCAGGACCTTCTTGGCGCGCAGCACGGCCGGATTGAGGCGCACCAGCTCGTCCAGGTTCTGCCGGGCGTCGCTGACCGCACGGCGCGCCTCCTCGATCTTCGCCAGGTCCTCGGCCTCGATGTCTTCGCTCATGTCCTCACGGCTCGGGCCTCACCGCGGTGAGGCCCGCCCTCTCACGGTCAGAAAGGTCGTCAACGCGCTCGCGACGGGGCCCGACAGCGGGACATCCAGGCCGCGGACGGCCCACCCCTCAGAGCCCCGGACCAGCACGCACTGGCTGCTCTCGCACTGCAACACGATTCGCTCTCCGCAGGAGGCGACGATGTCCACCGCGCCCCAGAGTCGGTGCGAGGAGGCGCGCACGATGCGGTGCAGCTCGGCGGTCAGGCGCGACGCGGAGAGGTCTCCCGCTCGCGGCGAGAGGTTCGCTTCATAGACCGCATCCTCGAGCGCGAGCGTGAGGGGGTCCAAGTCTCATCCCTCGTCCAACGCCGCGACGACCCGCGCGTAGAGCCGGGCGATCAGCTCGCGGTGACTGCTCGCATACGCCCGGGCTGCCGCCGTGGCTTGCGGGACGCCGTTGCGATTGCGCGCTTTGACGATGTAGATCCCCGGGACCCGGGTCTCCACCATCACGAACGCGGCCGGCGTGGAGACGGGGAAAACGATACGGGGATCCGTACCGTCGGGATCAGAGACGATGTAGGGCGTCAACGTGACATGGCTCAAGAGCACCTCTTTCTGCGCGGCGTCGCGCATCCGTACTCTGTCGCCGTTGCGTACCAGTCACGGTCTAAAGTGACGCCAGCGTATCACGCTGGCCCGCGAACCGCACTGGCGGCTCCCGTGTCGAAGCGCGGACGCCGCGGTGAGCCCCCTTGCGGCCCGGGCGGGCATCCCGCCAGAATCCCGCTCCCATGCTCGAACGAAACCCGGGTACCGAGCTGAAGCTCGATCTCGTCGAGGCGGTCCAGGCGAACACCAGCGCGATCGAGCGCCGCGCCGCGACGCTCGGCAAGCGGCGTACGGTGAAAAAGGAGTGGCAGGCCGCGTGGCTGCTCCGCGCGATCACGCTCATCGACCTCACGACGCTGAGCGGAGACGACACCCCGTCGAACGTGATCCGCCTGTGCACCAAGGCCCGCTCGCCGGTGCGCGGCGACCTGCTCGAGGCGCTCGGCGCCACCGAGCTGCCGATCCACTGCGCCGCGGTGTGCGTCTACCACGGGCTCGTGAAGACGGCCGTGCACGCGCTCGAAGGCAGCGGCATCCCCGTGGCGGCCGTGTCGACCGGCTTCCCGGCCGGGCTCACCCCGCTCAAGCAGCGCCTCGCCGAGATCCGCGCGAGCGTCGAAGACGGCGCGCGTGAGATCGACATCGTGGTCACCCGCAGCCACGTGCTGCGCCATGAGTGGACCGCGCTCTACGACGAAGTAAAGGCGTGCCGCGAGGCGTGCGGAGACGCGCACATGAAGACGATCCTCGCGACCGGCGAGCTCGGCACGCTGCGCAACGTCGCGCGCGCGTCGTGGGTGGCGATGATGGCGGGCTCCGACTTCATCAAGACCTCGACCGGCAAAGAGCCGATCAACGCGACGCTCGAGTTCGGGCTCGTGATGGTCCGCGCGATCCGTGAGTACGAAGCGATGACCGGCGTCAAGGTCGGCTTCAAGCCGGCTGGCGGGATCCGCAGCGCGAAGGACGCGTTGACGTGGCTCTCGCTGATGAAGGAGGAGCTCGGCGACCGATGGCTGCGCGACGACCTCTTCCGCTTCGGCGCGAGCTCGCTCCTCGGCGACATCGAGCGCCAGCTCGAGCACTTCGCGACCGGCCGCTACTCGGCGGCGCATCACCACCCGATGGCGTGATCCTCGCCCTTCTTCCCCTCCATCGTTCCCTTCAGCCCAGTGAGCAAGACCATGGCCGACCCGCACTCCGAAGCGCGCGACGAGAAAAAGAAGAAGAAGGACAAGGACAAGAAGAAGAAGCACGGGGGCAACGGCTCTTCCGATGCACGCCCGATGGACGGCTCCGTGGCCGCGATCTTCGAGTCGATGGCCTACGGTCCCGCGCCCGAGTCCGAGTCGATCGTCGAGGCGTGGCTCAAGCAGCACGAGCGGCGATTCGATCACGCGATCGACGGCCAGTGGGTGACGCCGTCCGAGGGAAGTTACTTTCCGACGCACAACCCCGCGCGCGGCGACAAGCTCGCCGAGGTCGCGAACGGCTCGAAGAAGGACGTCGAGCGCGCCGTCGAGGCGGCCAAGCGCGCCCTCCCCGGCTGGAAGGCGCTCGGCCCGCACGGGCGCGCGCGCTATCTCTACGCGATCGCGCGCCACATCCAGCGGCACCACCGCTTCCTCGCGGTGCTCGAGTCGATGGACAACGGCAAGCCGATCCGCGAGAGCCGCGACATCGACGTCCCGCTCGTCGCGCGCCACTTCTATCACCACGCGGGCTGGGCCCAGCTCATGGAGACCGAGCTCTCGGACTCCGCGCCGATCGGCGTGGTCGGTCAGATCATCCCGTGGAACTTCCCGCTCTTGATGCTGGCGTGGAAGATCGCGCCCGCCCTCGCGATGGGGAACACGCTCGTCCTCAAGCCGGCCGAGTACACCCCGTTGACGGCGCTCCGTTTCGCTGAGATCGTGAACGAGGTCGGCGTCCCGCCGGGCGTCGTCAACATCATCAACGGCGACGGCAAGACGGGCGCCGCGCTCGTCGATCACCCGGACGTAAAGAAGATCGCGTTCACCGGCTCGACGGAGGTCGGCCGCATCATCCGCCGCGCCACCGCGGGCACCGGCAAGAAGCTCAGCCTCGAGCTCGGCGGCAAGTCCCCGTTCGTCGTATTCGAGGACGCCGATCTCGACAGCGTGGTCGAGGGCGTGGTCGACGCGATCTGGTTCAACCAAGGGCAGGTATGTTGCGCCGGCTCGCGCATCCTGTGTCAGGAGAGCGTGGCCGACAGGCTGCTCGCCAAGCTCCGGGTGCGGATGGAGCGGCTGCGCGTCGGGGAGCCGCTCGACAAGGCAGTCGACATGGGCGCGATCGTCGCGCCGGTGCAGCTCGAGCAGATCGCGGGCCTCGTCCAGCAGGGCGCCGACGAGGGCGCGACGCTCTGGCAGCCGAGCTGGAGCTGTCCCGAGGAAGGCTTGTTCTATCCGCCGACGCTCTTGAGCGACGTCTCGCCCGCGTCGACCGTCGCGCAGGTCGAGATCTTCGGCCCCGTCGTCGTGTTCATGACGTTCCGCACGCCGAAGGAGGCCGTCGAGCTCGCGAACAACACGCGCTACGGCCTCGCGGCCAGCGTGTGGAGCGAGAACCTCAACCTCGCGCTCGACGTCGCGCCGAAGATCAAGGCCGGCACCGTGTGGGTGAACTGCACGAACGTGTTCGACGCGGCGGCCGGCTTCGGTGGCTATCGCGAGAGCGGCTACGGCCGCGAGGGAGGCAAGGAAGGCCTCTACGAGTACGTGAAGCCCGCGTGGATCGAGGAGGCGAAGGACCGCGCGGCGCCCGAGCCGGTGACCCCGGAGCCGTGGACGCCGCCCACCACGCAACCCGGCTTGCCGGTGCTGCCGAGCATCGATCGCACGAGCAAGCTCTACATCGGCGGCAAGCAGAAGCGCCCGGACAGCGGCTACAGCGTCGCGATCCACGACGTCTACGGCGGCGTGCTCGGCGAGGTCGGCCGCGGCAATCGCAAGGACATCCGCGATGCCGTCGAGGCGGCCCACGCCGCGCGCGGCTGGGCGGCGGGCACCGCGCACCTCCGCGCGCAGATCCTCTACTACCTCGCGGAGAACCTCGCCGAGCGCGAGGCGGAGATCACCGAGCGCGTCCGCCGCATGCTCGGCCGCGCCGACCTCGCGCAACGCGAAGTGCAGCTCTCCATCGAGCGCCTGTTCACGTACGCCGCGTGGGCCGACAAGTACGATGGCCTCGTCCACGCCACGCCGTACCGGAACGTGACCATCGCGATGAACGAAGCGATCGGCGTGATGGGCATCGTGTGCCCCGACGATCACCCGCTCCTCGCGTTCGTCTCCACCGTCGCCCCCGCGCTCGCCACCGGCAACGCGGTCGTCGTGATCCCGAGCGAGCGCCACCCGCTCGCCGCCACCGACTTCTATCAGGTGATGGAGACGAGCGATCTCCCGCCCGGCGCGCTCAACATCGTGACCGGCTACCGAAAGGAGCTCGTGGGCTCCCTCGCGGGCCACGACGACGTCGATCAGCTCTGGTACTTCGGCCCAGAGGACGGCGTGCGCGAGGTCGAGCTCGCGAGCGCGGGCAACATGAAGCGCACCTGGAGCGACTACGGCGCGCGCCGCGACTGGACCAGCGATCGCGAGGCGGCAGGCCGCGAGTTCCTCCGCCAATCGACGCACGTCAAGAACATTTGGGTGCCCTACGGGGAGTGATCGGAAGCCGCCGATCCGGCTCGGCGCACGCGAGTGGTCCGCTGCGATAGACTCCGGCTCGGTGTCCGCGTCCGTCGGTCTCAAGTCTCGGCTCGCGAGCGGCGCGACCTGCCTCGGCGGGTGGGTCACGCTCGGCTGCGACGCGATCGCCGAGGTGATGTGCGACGCCGGCTTCGACTGGATCGGCATCGACCTCGAGCACTCGACGCAGACGCTCGCGGTGGCGGAGTCGCTCATCCGCGTGGTCGACGCCAAGGGCAAGGCCCCGCTCGTGCGCCTCTCGCGCAACGACCCATCGGAGATCGCAAAGGTGATGGACGCGGGCGCGCACGGGGTGATCGTCCCGAGGGCGAAGGGTCGCGCCGACGCCGAGGCCGCGTGGCAGGCGATGCACTACCCGCCCGAAGGGAAGCGCGGCGTCGGGCTCGCGCGCGCGCAGGGCTACGGGGCGCGCTTCGCGGAGCATCGCGAGTGGCTCACGAGCTCGTCGATCCTCATCGTGCAGATCGAGGTCGCCGAGGTGCTCGACGAGCTCGATGACCTCTTCGCGTTTCCCGGCGTCGACGGGTACATGCTGGGTCCCTACGATCTGTCCGCGTCGCTCGGGGTCGCGGGCCAGCTCGATCATCCGGACGTCGTCGATGCGGCCGGCCGCGCCCTCGCCGCCGCGAAAAAGCATGGGCGCGCGGCCGGCATCCACGTCGTCGAGCCGGATCTCGCGGCGCTCCGCGCGCGCCTCGGCGAGGGGTACCGCTTCGTCGCGTACGGCGTCGACTTCCGGATGATCGACGCCGCGTGCCGCGAGGGCGTGCGTGTCGCGGGCGGCTGAGCGAGTCCGCGTCGGGATCGCCGGCTACGGCGCGATGGGGAAGCGCCGCCGCGCCGCGATCGACGCGGACGACCGGCTCGAGCTGATCGCCGTCGCCGATCCGAACGTGGAGACGGTGGAGCCGCCCGTGCGCCGCCACGCGACGCTCGACGGGCTGTTCGAAGAGCGGCTCGACGCGCTGTTCGTGTGCGTGCCGACGTACCTCGCGGCGTCCACCACCGAGCGCGCGCTCGCGGTGGGGCTGCACGTCTTCTGCGAGAAGCCGCCGGCGCGCAGCGTCGCCGAGCTCGAGCGCGTGCAGACGATCGAGGCGGCGAGCCCCGGCCGCGTCCTCGCGTACGGGTTCAACCACCGTCAACACGGATCGGTCCGCCGCGCGCTCGATCATCTGCGCTCGGGCGCGCTGGGTCGGCTCCTCTTCATCCGCGGCGTCTACGGCAAGCCCGTCCTCGCGCGCGCGTCCGAGTGGCGCGCGGCGCGGGCCACGGCGGGCGGCGGCATCCTCCTCGACCAAGGGATCCACCTCTGCGATCTGCTGCGCGTGTTCGGCGGCGAGTGGGACGAGGTGCTGAGCATGCGCGGTCCCGACACCCTCGCCTGCGACGTCGAGCAGAACGCGTTCGCGCTTCTGCGCAATGCAAATGGCGTGGTCGCGAGCCTCCACTCGTCGGCGACGGAGGTGCGCCCGCGCTTCCGCGTCGAGCTCGGCCTCGAGGACGGGATGCTCGTCCTCGACGGGATCCTCTCGAGCAGCGGCGCGTACGCGCCCGAGGTGCTGAGCGTGCTGCGCCGGCGCGGCGGAGCGTTGAACGAGGATCGGGAAGCGTTTACCATCGACGACTCTTGGAGCCGCGAAGTCGCGCAATTCAGCCGGTGCCTGATGTCACGATCGGCGGGGGCGACGGGCAAGCCCCTCGAGGTGCCGTCGAGCGGGGAAGCGCGCGCGACGATGGCGCTGCTCGAGCGGATCTACGGCGGGGACCCGAGGTTCTGGGCGGGCTGAAGGCGCTGGACGCGCGATCGGCCACCTTGCCGGTCGGCGACCTCGTGCGCGGCTACCTGGATCACGTCGCGGGCGCGCTCGCCCGACTCGACGTCGCCGCGATCGAAGCGGCGGCGGACGAGCTCCACCGGGCGCGCGTCGAGGGCCGCCGCGTCTATGTGCTCGGCAACGGAGGGAGCTCGGCGACCGCCGATCACTTCGCGGCCGACCTGATCGCGGCGGGAGTCGCGGCGAGCAGCCTCGCCTCGAACGCGGCCGTGCTCACCGCGATCAGCAACGACTACGGCTACGAAGATGTGTTCGCGCGCCAGCTCGTCCGCCTCGCGAAGCCGGGCGAGCTGCTCGTCGCGTTCTCGGCCTCGGGCGCCTCGCCGAGCGTCGCGCACGCGGCGCGCGCCGCGCGCGATCTCGGCGTGAGGACGATCGCGTTCACCGGCTTCGACGGGGGGACGCTGCGCGAGCTGGCGGACGTCGCGGTGCACGTGCCGACGGAGACCGGCGAGTACGGTCCGGTCGAGGGCGTGCACCTGTGCGTCGCGCACGCGATCCGGCACCAGCTCTGGCTGCGCGCGCAACGCGAAGATGTCGAGCGCCGCTGACGGGGCGCGCGTCGCGTGCTGCTCGCGCTCGTTCTCCCGCCGCCCCGAGCTGTCCCGCGTCTTGCTCGACCGCTTCCCGAGCGCGCGGCTTCATCACGGCGAGGCCGTGCTCGAAGGCGACGCGCTCGTCGCGTTCCTCGCGGACAGAGAGCGCGTCATCGTCGGGCTCGAACGCATCGACGCCGCCCTCCTCGATCGCCTGCCCGCGCTGTGCGTGGTGTCGAAGTTCGGGGTCGGGCTCGACCGCATCGATCAGGCCGCGCTCGCCGCGCGCGGGGTGCGGCTCGCGTGGACGCCCGGGGTGAACCGTCGCGCGGTCGCCGAGCTCGCGCTCTCGCTCACGATGCTGCTCCTACGCGAGCTGCACGTGGCGCACGCGGAGGTCGCGCGCGGCGCGTGGAAGCCGCGCGTCGGTCGTCAGCTCTCGAGCGTCACGCTCGGCGTGCTCGGCGCGGGGCACATCGGCAAGGAGCTGATCCGGCTCGCGACGCCGTTCGGGACGCGCGTGCTCGCCCACGACCTCTGCGATTTCCCCGAGTTCTACGCGGCGCACGGCGTCACGCCGGTGGGGCTGGACGAGCTCCTCGCGCAGGCGGACGTCGTGAGCGTGCACGTGCCCTTCGACCGATCGACCGAGCACCTGCTCTCGCGCGAGCGCCTCCGTGCGATGCGACCGGGCGCGCTGCTCGTCAACACGGCTCGCGGGGGCATCGTCGACGAGGCGGCGCTCGTCGAGCTCCTCGACGCGGGACACCTCGCGGGCGCCGCGCTCGACGTGCTCGCGGTCGAGCCTCCGCGCGATCGCACGATGCTCGATCACCCGCGGGTCTTCTGCACCCCGCACCTCGGCGGGAGCACCGAGGAGGCGATCCTCGCGATGGGCCACGCGGCGCTCGAGGGGCTCGCGGATCCGTGACGCCGTCGCTCGCGCGCGCGATCGGGATCGTCGCCGAGAAGGACGCGGGCGCGTTCCGGCAGTCGGTGTTCGGCACCCTCGCGCGTCAACGCCTCACGGTCCGGCTCGCGCGCGCGGTGCACGACAGGCTCGGGACCGGCGCGCTCGGCGGGCTGCTCGTCACCGCATACGGCGCGAAGTGCTACCTCGCGGTGGATCGCCCGACCGAGCGGCGCGAGGTGCTCGCGGTCGCCGCGTACCCGAACGAACGACGGCAGCTCGACCGCGTCGACGGCGCGATCGGAGGAGGCAAACTGAGTTGTATCGACATCTCGAACCGCGCCCTCCTCCGCCCGGGCACCTACCGCGCGCTGCGTACCCTCCCCATGCGCGAGCTGTTCGCCATCGTGCGCGCCCGCCGCGACGCGGACTTCCTCGTCGCGTGTCGGGTCGCGAGCACGGCCGGCTACTACTTTCGGTTTCGCGAGCTCCTCGCGCGCGACGCGCCCGCCGCGATCCTCACCTCGAGCGACTCCAACCCGTACGCGATGGCGCTCGTCGCGGCCGCGCGCGAGCGCGCGATCCCGACGGCCTACGTCGCCCACGGGCACATCCCCGAAGGACCGCCGCGCCTCTGGTACGATCTCTCGTTCGTCGACGGCAAGGAGACTCTCGGTGTCTATGAGCGGAGCCGCGGCTACGAGGGACGCGTCGTGTTCCGCGGGGCCGAGGGCGAGTACCGCCCGATGATGCTCGAGGCGTTGGAGCGCGGCCGTCCGCTCCGCGTCGGCGTGTTCGCGTCGCTGATCGTCGACTGGACGCGCTTCGTGGGCGTCGTCCGCGCGATCCACGACGCCGTCGCGCCGTCGCGCCTCCTCGTGCGGCTGCATCCGAACCCCGTCATCCGCGATCCGTCGGCGGAGCGGAGGCTCGCGGCGCTCCCCTACGTCGAGGTGTCGCGAGGCGAGTCCGTCCTCACCCGCGACGCCGCGTCCGTCGACCTCGTGATCGCGGGCAACACGAGCGCGCACCTCAGCGTGCTGAAGCACGGCGTACCGAGCGTGTACCTGCCGGGACTCGACCTCGTGCCTCACGACTTCTATCGCTTCCTCGAGCGCCGCATCGTGCCGGAGGTCGCCGCCGCGGACGCGCTCGCGCCCCGTGACCTCGCGGCGTTCTTCCGCGATCCAGACTGGGCGCGGCGCTTCGCCCAGTTCGACGCGGGCTACGGACGGAGCTCGGCCGAGCTCGACGCGGAGGTCGCGCGCGCGATGCGAGCGCTCCTCGGCGGAGAGGACCTGTGCGCATGACCCTCGTCGCGTGGACGATCATCAAGCGCGAGAGCGAGCGCGTACCCGACAAGAACTTTCGCTCGCTCGGCGGGCGCCCACTCTTTCGGTGGATCCTCGACACCCTCGCGACCATGCCCGAGCTCGACCGCGTGGTGATCAACTCGGACGCGTGCGATCGGCTGCGTGAGCTCGGCGCCGAAGAGGACGCGCGCGTCACGCTCCTCGAACGACCGGCCGCGCTCAGCGGGCACAGCGTCACCGCGAACGAGTTGCTCGCGCAGGATCTCCCTCGGCTCGGCGCGAGCGAAGTGCTCATGACGCACGCGACGAACCCGTTCCTCTCCGCGCAGACGATCCGCCGCGCGCTCACGGTGTTCCGCGCCGCGCGCGACGACGGGAGCGCCGACTCGTTGTTCTCGGTCACCCGACGCCAGGCGCGCACGTTCGACGCCGCCGGCCGTCCGCTCAACCACGACCCGCGCGCGCTCGTACCGACTCAGGCGCTCGCGCCGTGGCTCGAGGAGAACTCGTGCCTCTACGTGTTCTCTCCCGAGAGCTTCGCCGCCACCGGCTCGCGCATCGGCGAACGGCCGCTCCCGTTCGAGACGCCGAAGTGGGAGTCGCTCGACATCGACGACGAGGAGGACTGGACCCTCGCCGAGCGCGTCGCGGCCGGCATCGCAGGCTGATCGCGATCGAGATCACCCGCGCGATCGCGGCGCTGGTCGGTCAACGCCACGTGTCTGTGTAGATCGCGGAGCGAACGGGGCGCCACTGGGGCCGACTGGCCCCGGCACGCCGGCGGCGGTTCATGCGCGACGCAGGAGACGGTGGACCCCAGCGCTGCCGACCCGGCTTCGCACGAGGCCCGGCACGGGGTCTGCAACCCATGCTCGGGCGAGGAGGACCCCCATGCGTCGACCTGCGGTGATCTTGATTTGCACGGTCGCGGTGGCCGGGTGTGCGAGTAACCCCGCCGAAGGGAGCGACGCGGGAGGACCGATCGTCACGCCCCCGGGGGTCGACGCGGGGCCGCCGATCCCCGGGAGCGACGCCGGCCCTCTGCCTCCGAGCGGCGCGCCGTTCACCGGGTGCGAGGGCGCGAGCCCGGCGTACGCGACGTTCAACGCGTTCTGGACCGCGTTCGACCGCGACTACGCGCTGTTCGATCTGCGGCTCCCCACCGAAAGCTGGGACGACGTGGGCCGCGCGGGCTGCGCGCAGATGAGCGAGTCGATCACCGACGTCGGGCTGTTCGACGTGCTCATCGGGATGGCCCGTCACCTCGACGATGGTCACACCACGTTGACCGCCGACGCGCTCGGCCGCGACGAGGACGCGCAGGTGTCGGTGTACGCGCACGAGGACGAGATGGACGACATCGAGTCGACGGTGGAGGACGAGTATCTGGACGACGACTTCGCGACGGCGGCGGAGGACGAGCTGAGCTGGGGCACGATCGACGGCGACGTCGGCTACCTCAGCATCACCTCGATGGACGAGCTATCGGCGGCCGGCGACGACGAGGCGGCCGACGTCGCGGCGGCTGCGGCGGCGATGCAGCAGGTGATGAACGCGCTCCGCGGGTCGCGCGCGATCATCGTGGACATCCGCGGCAACGGCGGCGGCTGGGACGCGGTCTCGCTCGAGATCGCCGCGTGGTTCGCGGGAGCGCGGACGCTGGCGTGGAACGAGCGGGTGCGCGCGAGCGCCGACCGCTTCGACTACACCGAGCCGGCCCCGACCTACGTCGACGCGATGCGGACGGGAGGCTACGCGGGCCCGGTGTATCTCCTGACGAGCGGCAACTCGTTCAGCGCCGCGGAGACGTTCGCGCTCGCGATGCGGGTACGCGACAACGTGACGGTCGTCGGCGAGCCGACGTCGGGACACCTCTCCGATCAGCTCGACTTCGAGCTCCCCAACGGATGGGAGGGGACGTTGTCACACGAGCGATACTATGCGGCGGACGGGGAGATCTACGAGACGCGCGGGATCCCGGTCGACGTCGAGGTCGCGTTCGATCCGGCCGCGCTCGCCGCCAGCCGAGACAACATGCTCGAGCGCGTGCTCACGACCCTCGGCGCGTCGTTCTAGACCCTCGCGACGGAGATCGCGACGGGTTGATCGACGCCCTCGAACCCGATCTCGACCCTCGTCGCTCCTCGACGATACTCCGCATCGCCTCGTCCCGCCGTGGGCAAATCTCGCGCCCGATCATCGACGCTGAACCCATCGCGATCTCCGTCGCGAGGGTCTACTACACGCGATCCGAGGCGGCTTGCCGTCCGCAAGGAGGCTTGATAGCTTCTCGAGCGATGTCGCGGCTGGCTACGTGGGTCGTCCTCCTCGGGGCCATTCCGGCCACCGCCGGCGTGACCGGGTGCTCGGACCAGGCCGTCTACGGCGAACAGGGCGTGGTCGCCGTCGCGTATGCGGACGGTCAGCTCGTCTGCAGCTCCCGTTGCGATCCCTCGGCGCCGCTCGCGGTCGGGGCGGAGGCCATCGTCCAGGTCGAGAACATCCACGAGCTCCCGCCGCTCACCCTGCGGTCCGAGACGCCCGAGGTGCTCGCCGTCGACAGCACGTACTCCGCCACCCACTGGGCGGTGCGCGGGGTCGCGCCAGGGATGGCCGTGCTCGCGTTCGCCGACGGCACCGAGGTCATCGACCGCTTCGAGATGGAGGTCCAGCCGATCGAGGAGATCCGCGTGGCGTCGGACAGCCCACCGCTGCGCCCGCTGAGCTACGAGCCGGTCGAGATCGCCCTCGAGCTGTTCGGTCCGAGCGGGGATCGCCTGCGCGGATACGGCGCGGTGACGTTCGAAGCGCCCCCCAGCGTGTCGGTCGACGTGTTCTCGCGCGGTGAGCGCACCTATCCGAGGAGCCTCCACGTGTACCTGGGACCTCCTTGGATGAACGACGAGCGGTTCGCGTTGTCCGGCGATCTCAGTGGAGAGAGTGGGCAAGTCGTGTTCCGGGCCGGCGACGCTTCACTCGGCGTCGACGTCGAGGTCATCCGGCCCGTCGTCACGAGCATCGCGCTGTTGCCGCGGTCCAGCGCCGACTTCCACGTCGGGATAGAGGCGCAGTTCGAGTTCGAGAGCCCGATCCCCGGACAGGTCGCATGTTGCGAATGGTCCCTCGAGCCCGAGGGCGTCGCGACCGCGATCGATGCCCGAGTCTGCACGTCGGCGCAGGTCCACCCCGACGACCCGGACGACGCGGAGCCCACCACCGTCGTCTGCACCGCGCAGGGGATCGAAGGACGGCTGCGGGTGTTCTGACGCGGCTGGGCAATCCGTCCTCGGCGGACTACGTTTCGTCCCCGAGAGGCAGGCCCGAAGATGATGACCACCCTCCTCGTCGCCACCCTCGCCGGCGGCGTCGCGCTCGGCCTCGCGGTCGGCGTCCCGATCGGCCGCTTCTGGGAGCGCGTCCGGCCCAAGAAGAAGAACGCGAAGGGCGAGGACCACGGCGGCGAAGACGACGAGTTCCGCTTCAAGAAGAAGACCGACAAGAAACGATGAGCAGCACCGACTTCGTTCGATTCACCGGGACCGCGTCCTACCTCACCGACGACGCGCTCGAAGCGGCCGTGAACTGCGCGCTCGTTCTCGAGCGCCCGCTGCTCGTCAAAGGCGAGCCGGGGACCGGCAAGACGCTCCTCGCGGAGGCGATCGCGGAGGGGCTGGAGATGCCGCTCCTCCGGTGGCACGTGAAGAGCACGACGCGCGCGCAAGATGGCTTGTACGTCTACGACACCGTCCAGCGCCTCTACGACTCACGCTTCGGCGACGGGAACGTCGGGGACATCCGCCACTACATCAAGAAGGGCCCGCTCGGGCAGGCGTTCGAGTCCGAAGAGCGCGCCGTCCTCCTCATCGACGAGGTCGACAAGGCGGACCTCGAGTTCCCGAACGATCTCTTGCACGAGCTCGACCGGATGCGCTTCACCGTGAGCGAGACGGGCGACGAGGTCGTCGCGAAGCACCGGCCGGTCGTCGTCATCACGTCGAACAACGAGAAGGAGCTCCCCGACGCGTTCCTTCGCCGCTGCGTCTTCCACTTCATCGACTTCCCCGAGCCGGAGCTGATGCGCCGCATCGTCGACGTCCATCACCCGAAGCTCGACGAGGCGCTGGTCGAGCAAGCGATCGGCGTCTTCTACGAGATCCGCGCGATGCGCCGGCTCCGCAAGCGGCCGAGCACCAGCGAGCTGATCGACTGGATCGCGGTCCTCAAGCGCTCGGGGCTGACGAGCGTGAAGCTCGATCAACAGCTGCCGTTCCTCGGCGCGCTCCTGAAGAAGGAGCAGGACCTCGTCGCGCTCGCCGATCAGCTCGCGGGAGGCGCGCGCTACCGGTCGTGAGCGCGCTCATGAGCACCGCCACATGAGCCGCGTGATCGTCGGCTTCCTCTACGAGCTGCGCAGCCGGGGAGTCCCGGTGGGCACGCAGGAGCTCGTCAACTTGGCGCGCGCGCTCGAAGTCGGCGTGCACGAGAGCTCGCTCCAGGGTTTCTACGACGTGAGCCGTGCGCTCCTCGTCCACGACGAGAAGCACCTCGACGACTTCGACCAGGCGTTCGGCAAGTACTTCCAGGGCATCGAGGCGGTCAGCAAGCAGCTCAAGCAGGAGCTCTACGACTGGCTCAAGGACGCGAAGGAGCGGATCCGCGAGCTCACCGACGCGGAGCGGGCGCTCCTCGAGCAGTACGACCTCGACACGCTGAAGCGGATGTTCGAGGAGCGGATGAACGAGCAGACCGAGCGGCACGATCGCGGCAACCGCTGGATCGGCACCGGCGGCACGTCCCCGTTCGGCCACGGCGGCGCCGCCCGCGAGGGGATCCGCATCGGCGGCGCGGGCGGCAATCGCAGCGCGGTGCAGGTGGCCGGCGAGCGGCGCTACCGCGCGTACCGCGACGACATGACCCTCGACGTGCGCCAGATGTCGGTGGCGCTGCGAAAGCTCCGCGCGCTCACCCGCGACGGCTACGCCGACGAGCTCGACCTCGAGGGAACGATCGACGAGACGGCGAGGAACGCGGGCGAGCTCGAGGTGGTGCTCCGCCCTCCCCGCCGCCCGAACACCCGCGTGATCCTGATGATGGACGTCGGCGGCTCGATGGATCCCTACGCGCAGCTCGTGAGCCGCCTGTTCAGCGCCGCCAAGAAGGCTTCCCACTTCAAGGAGCTGCGCTGCTACTACTTCCACAACTGCGTCTACGGGAAGATCTACGAGGACGCGGAGTTCAGGAAGCCCGTCAACGTCCGTGATCTGCTCCATGATGCGGGCAGCCACTACAAGCTCATCATGGTGGGCGACGCGCTGATGGCGCCCTACGAGCTCCTCCAAGCGGGCGGCTCGCTCGGCCTCGACGAGGACAACGCGGTCGAAGGGATCGTGTGGCTGATGATGCTCGAGGATCACTTCGAGCGCGCGTGCTGGCTCAACCCGGAGCCGGAGCGCTACTGGCACGGCAACACGATCGAGTACGTCGGCCAGGTGTTCGAGATGTTCCCGCTCACGCTCGACGGCCTCGGCCGCGCGGCGCGCCACCTCGCCAAGGCCGGTCGCAGCAGCCGCTGATCGCGATCGAGTCCGCGCTACGGATCGACGGGCGCTTCGACGTCGGGCGGGTCCGGCGGGCTCGGCACGTCGATCGTCTCCGTCGACGGAGCGGGCTCACCGTCGGTCGGAGGCGCCGCGATGGGAGCGACGTCGAGCGGCTCTTCCTCGAGATCGGAGGGCTCACCGAACGCCGCCACGTCCTGGCCGGGACGAACCGCCCCGCGCGCCCCGATGTCGGCCATGTCGTCGTCGCCGAGCAGGCCGCGGCGACGGAGCTCTCCGACTCCGTCGAGCGCGACGAACGCGCCGATGCCGATCGCGATCGACGCCATCAAGAGCGCCCACACGACCCACGCGTTGCTGCGCTTGGGCGCGGGGCGCGGGCGGAGCTTCTCCGTCTCGATCGGTCCGGTCTCACTCGGTCGGGTCGCGCGCGGGGTCGGGCTCTGACGCGGCGCCGTGAGCTCGATCGCCGTCACCGCCGGCGCGTCGGGGCGAACGCTCAGCGCCTTGAGCTTGCCGCTGCCCGCCGCAGGGCCGTACGCGTTCGACAGGATGCTCGATGAAGGTCGGCCCCGCAACGGAAGCTGACTCTGCAGCACGTCGAGGATCGCATCGCGCATGGCGCGCGCGTCGTAGAAGCGCTCCGCCGGATCACGCTGGAGCGCGCGAGTCACGATGTCGGTGACCTCGCGCGGGAGGTCCGGACGAGCGGCGCCCAACGGCGGGACCTCCTCCGTCGCGACCTGGATCAGGACGTCACCGGGGTTTTCGGATTCGAACGGGAGCCGACCCGTGAAGCCCTCGAACAACACGATGCCGACGCTCCAGATGTCGGTGCCCGGACCGATGTCTTTGACGCCGCGCGCCTGCTCGGGGCTCATGTACTCGGGGGTGCCGATCACCGCGCCGGTGCGCGTGATGCGCTGGCCCTCCGTGAAGCCGCGCGAGACGCCGAAGTCGATGAGCTTGGGCACCGTCCCGTCCGCGTCCTCGGAGAGGAAGATGTTCTCCGGCTTGATGTCGCGGTGGATGATCCCCGCGTCGTGGACCGCGGCGAGACCGCTCAGGGTCATCGCGGCGATCTCGAGCACGTCCCAGTCGGTGAGCGGAGGACCGTTGGTGTAGCGATCGGCGAGCGATCGCCCCGCGAGGTACTCCATCACCATGTACGGCTGTCCGTCCTCGGTGACCCCGAAGTCGACGATGTCGACCACGTTGCGGTGACGCAGGCCCGCGCAGATCTGCGCCTCGCGAACAAAGCGCTCGGACATCTGTTTGGCGTGCGCTCCGACCGCCTGGAGGAACTTGATGGCCACCGGGCGGCCGAGGGTGACGTGCAGCGCGCCCCAGACCGTCGCCATGCCGCCCTCTCCGATGGGCTGCTGCAGGCGGTACTTCTCACCGATGACTTGGCCGGACGCTAGCTCCATGACCCGTTCCCAGGAGGGCGGAGTATACCGATGGCGCCGCGGCGCGCCTCGATGTCCCGGACGTGTGTCCGCAGAGGGCGCGGGGCGATCGATCGACACTCGGCAAGCACTGAGCGTGCCAGCCTCCGCACGGTCCAGCAGGTCCTTGCGTGAGTCCATTTCTACGGCTAGAGAGCCGAGCCGTTCAGCGCAGAGACCTTCATCGAACGCGGATCGCCGCTTCGAGCTCACGAGGTTCGAATCGACGCTGCGCGCATGACCGAACCGACCCTCGACATGTCCACCCTGCGCGCCGTCAAAGGAATGAACGACATCCTCCCCGAGGATGTGCCGCGTTGGCGCCGCATCGAGTCGGTCTTCTGGTCGACGGTCGAGCGCTACGGCTACGGCGAGGTGCGCACGCCGATCGTCGAGCCGACCGAGCTGTTCGTCCGCGGGATCGGCGAGGTGACCGACATCGTCGAGAAGGAGATGTACACGTTCACCGACAAGGGCGGACGTTCGCTCACGCTCCGACCCGAGGGAACCGCGTCGGCGGTGCGCGCCTACCTCGAGCACTCGATCGGTGGCGCGCAGCCGGTGACGAAGTGGGCCTACCTCGGTCCGATGTTCCGCGCGGAGCGACCCGCGCGCGGCCGCTATCGACAGTTCTGGCAGGCCGGCGTCGAGGTCTTCGGCGACGCGGGGCCGTACATCGACGCGGAGATGATCGACATGCTCGTCGGTCTCTGCGCCGAGCTCGGCGTGCGCGATCTCGAGGTGCTGCTCAACTCGCTCGGCGACGAGGCGGCGCGCGCGCGCTACTTGGACGCGCTGGTCGCGTACCTCACGCCGCACCAGGACGCGCTGAGCGCCGACTCGCAGCGTCGGCTGACGACGAACCCGCTGCGCGTGCTCGACTCGAAGGCGAAGGAAGACCAGGCGATCGTCGAAGGGGCGCCGGGGATCCTCGAGTTCCTCGGCGACGAGGACCGCGCCCACTTCGAAGGATTGCAAGAGACGCTGACGGCGTTGGGCACGCCGTTCCGGGTGGAGCCGCGGCTCGTGCGCGGGCTCGACTACTACTCGCGCACGCTGTTCGAGGTGCGGGGCAAGGGCGGCGATCTCGGCGCGCAGAACACGCTCTGCGGCGGCGGCCGCTACGACGGCCTCGTGCGCTCGCTCGGCGGACCGGCGGTGCCGGGCATCGGCTTCGCGTTTGGCATCGAGCGGATGCTGCTCGTGATGGACGAGGCCGCGGCGCCGAGCGCGCCCGACGTCTTCGTGGTGGTCAACCCGCCCTCGCTCCTCGTGCACGGCGTGAAGCTGCTCAAAGCGCTCCGCCGAGACGGGTTGAAGGCGGACGCCGATCTGCGCGGCGGCTCGATGAAGAGTCAGTTCCGACGGGCCGACAAGAGCGGTGCGCCGATCGCGATCGTGCTCGGGCCCGACGAGGTGGCGAAGGGGACCGCGCAGCTCAAGCACCTCGGGCGCGGCGAGCAGCGCGAGGTCGACGCGAAACAGCTCGCGGCCGAGGTGCGGCGCGCGCTGGAGCAGCCGTGACGGAGCGCCCGGTCCCCCCGATGGCGGGTGCTGCAACGAACCGTGCGATCTGGATCGCGTCGTGCGTTCTCGGCGTGCTCGTCGCGATCCTCACGCCGGCCGAGGTGTCGGCGCAGGCCGACGCGGGGGTGCCGCGCGATGCCGGACGCAGCGACGCGGGACGCAGCGACGCGGGACGCAGCGACGCGGGACGCAGCGGCGGACGCAGCGACGCCGGACGCCGCGACGGGGGAGCGCGCGACGCGGGTCCGCCGGCCGCGGGCGGGGACGGCGACGAGGACGACTGGGACGACGAGGACGAGGACGACTGGGGCGACGAGGACGAGGACGACTGGGGCGAGGACGAAGACGGCGCTGACGGCCACGACACGCCGGCCGGCGGCGAGGACGAGGACGAAGGCGAAGACGAAGACGAAGGCGGGGGCGAAGACGAAGGCGGGGGCGAAGGCGAAGCCGAGGGCGGCTCCGGCCGGGTCGACGAGGGTGAGGAAGGCGGCTCCGGCGAATCCGAGGAGCCCGAGGAGCAGGCCGAGGACACCTCGGTCGGCGAGGACGACGACACGGTGGAAGGCCAGGAAGGCGGCCTCTTGCCCCCGCAACCTCCCGTGCGGTATCGACCCGAGCTCCCCACCCCCGGCGACGACGACTTCCAGCTCGCGATCCCGCCGCTCCTCTACCAGCGACAAGGCGGCGTGACGACGACCGCAGTGTTCCCGCTCTTCTACCTCCGCGAGTCGGCGGGATCCGAGGAGACGGAGGGCACCACCGAGCTGACGATCCCGCCCTACTACCTGATGCGCGGGCCGCAGAACTGGGACGTCCTCTTCCCTATCTTCTTCTGGTTCCGCGGCGCAGGGCACCACACGTGGGTCGTCCCGCCGGTCTGGCACCACGAGTCGCACGGCGAGTGGGACTTCGGGATCGCGCCGCTCGTGATGGCGGGCAGCCATGGCGACCGCCACTACACGCTGATCCCGCCGCTCCTCACGATCGACTGGGGCGACGAGAACGAGCGGTACACGTTCTCGTCCCTGTTCTGGCGCGTCGCCCAGAACCAGACCGAGCACTGGGGTCTGTTCCCGTTCCTCTGGGTCGAGAATACGGAGACGACCAGCTACACGATCGCGCCTCCGTTCTTCTTCCGGTTCGAGGATCGAGAAGAGGGAACCGCGTTGACGGTCGTCCCGCCGTTCTATCACCGCGACGAGCCGACCGGCTCGTACTGGGGCATCCCTCCCCTGTTCCACCACAACAGCGGACCGGATCACACGTCGACCACGATCTTTCCGCTGCTCAGCCACTACAGCGAGGAGCCCGACGTGTTCCGGCTGACCCTCGCCGGCGTGTTCTGGTACTGGCGCGACCACGGCGACGAGACGATCGTGACCCCGCTCTACCAGCGCTTCCGGGGCGCCACCGAGATGGACTCGATCCTCCCGCTGTTCATCAACGTCCGCGACCCGCGCACCGACTCGTGGACGCTCGCGATCCCGCCGCTGCTGACCTACCACCATGAGGATCCGGCCTCGTCGCAGACGGTGGTGTTCCCGTTCTTCGGTCGCTTCGAGGAGCGCGGGCGGAGCGAGACATGGATCACGCCGCTCCTCGCAAATCACATCGATCGTGAGCACGGCGACGAGACGACCTGGGTGTTCCCGACGATCCAGGTCTCACGCTGGCACGACGGCGACGCGGTCAACATCCACCCGCTCTGGTACTTCGAGAGCACGCCGAGCCATCAGCACTCGGTGCTCGCCCCGTTCTGGTTCGACTTCGAGTCGTTCGAGGGCGACCACAACCGGTACACCGTGCTCTTCCCGTTCTTCTGGCGCTTCCGCGAGGGCGGGACGACGAGCACGCTGGTGCTCAACTTCTATCACCGCGAGCGCGTGCGCTCGGAGAGCTCGGAGTGGGAGTTCCACGTCTTCCCGTTCTTCTCGTACGGCGAGTACTCGACGGGCGGACACTGGTGGAAGATCTTCTACGGGCTCGCCGGGTACGAACGCCGAGGGCCGTATGGGGTGACCACGCTCTTCTACGTCCCGTTCCAGACGGACGGTCCACCGCTACAGACGGACCAGTGATCCGCGAGGCGGACCGCCTCGCTTGGAGATACGCATGCAAAGCTGTCTCGAGAGGTGCGCGGTTCGTCGATCGGTCGCGGTCGCCCTCGCCCTCGCGTCGGCGCTCCTCGGCTGCGACGGACCGACCGTCGAGGGGGACGGCGGCCGCGGCGATGGCGGTGGTCCGCTCAGCGATGGGGGGGACGCGGGCTCCGCGGGGACCGCGCGGTGGAACGCGTCCGTCGAGATCCGCCTCGTCCGATCGACCTCCGACGTCACGGTGGTCGCCGGCGTCGTCTCGCTGGGCGCGGGCTGGCCGGACGCGCCGGGGTGCAGCTCCAGCGTGATCGAGGGCTCGTGTCGCCGCCTCGACTGCGGCCTGCCCGATCCCGCGAGCGAGATCGACGCGCTCGACCTCATGGGATCGAGCGCGACGCTGGCCATCCCGATGCGGTCCGAGGGCGTGTTCGCCGACACCCTGCCCGATCACCTCTTCGCGACGGACGAGACCGTCGCCGTGGTCGGCTCGTCGGGAGGCACGGAGAGCTTCCAGCTCGAGGCGACCGTGCCGGTGGGGCTGGGCGATCTGATGGCGCCGGCGAGCGTGAGCGTGACGGAAGTGACGCACGTCTCGTGGACGGCTCCGACGGGCGGTGACGCGCGCCTCGACCTCACCAACGCGGCGCGCGGGACGTTCGTGGTGTGTGACGTCGACGGGACGAGCGGCGCGTTCGACGTCCCCGCGAGCGTCAACGCCGCGCTGGGAGAAGGCGACGTGAACGTCCAGCTCGAAGCGTTCGCGCTCGCCGAGGGCCCGGCCGGGACCGACGGCGCGGCGAAGGTGCGGCTCAGCCGCCTCCACGGTCAGACCGTCACCCTGACGCCGTGAGCGAGCTATCGGACGGGCGGCGGCGTCTCGTCGTCGAGCGTCGGGTCGACCTCGCGGGCGGGCGCGGCGGGCGGCTGATCCCAGCTGTCGGGCGCTCGGCGCTCGATCGTGTCGGGCATCGGCTGGATCACAGGGGCGTAGTCGCCCGGCGGGAAGTCGATGTACGTGTAATGGAAGTTGCCCCCTGGCGCGACCTCGTGGCTGATCCGGGGCTGGACGCCGGCGACCCGCATGTACATGACGAACGCCATGTCGCGTCGCCGGCGCTCGAGGCGCGCGCGCTGGACGGGCGTGTTGAAGAACTGCGTGTTGAGCCAGCGACCGCTGTTGCGCACGTGGATCGAGGTGCCGCGGAACAAGACCACGACGCGCCCCTCTTCGACGCGCACCTCGGGCTGGACCGGATCGGTCGTCTGGATGAAGAAGCGTGAGCCACCGTCGCCGAGCGGAGAGAAGCCCGGCCACGTGAGGATCTGGGCGGCGCGCCGCCGACCGCGCGCGCGCTGACGACGGATCACTCGGCCGTAGGCAGGAGGCGGCTGCGCTTCGCCCGCCTCGACCCCGGCGTACACGCCGAGGGGACGCGCCGTCACGACCTCGGCGCGCGAAGAGGTGGGCGTGGGCTGCTCCTGCGCGGCGGCGGGCGCGGCGAACGCGAGGGCGACGATGGCGATGGACGTTCTGCGCACGCCTCGATCGTAAGGAGGCCGTCGATCGATGGCAAAGTTCTGGACCACGGGCTCGAGCCGGCCCGGTTGGGGCGGGCGCCCCACCCGCGTATGATGCGCGCCGATGATCTCACCGATGGCGAGCGTGCACAGCGCGTGGGCCGCGGTGATGGCGCTCGTCGGTATCTACCACTGGCTCCTCTCCGCCCGTCGACGTACGCAAGGCGAGTTCCGTGCGTTCGCGATCACGTGCCTCTCCCTCTCGGTGTGGTACGTCGGCGCCGCCCTCGCGACGGACGCCTCGAGCCCCGAGGCGGCCCTCGACGCGAACCGCGTCCAGTATGCGGGGGCGTTCACCGCGTGCGCGTTCCTCCTCGAGTTCTGCGCGCGGCTGACCTCGGCGATGTCGCTCCGGATCCGCGTGGCGATGATCGTGGTCACCGTGATCGGGCTCGGGCTCGACCTCGGCGGATGGATGTGGCTCCCGGGCGACGCCGAACACGCGGCGCCCTCCCTCAGCCCCGTCGGCGCGGTCAGCGGGGCGGCGGGGCTCGCGCTCGCGACGTGGGCGGTGGTGCTCGTCGCGCTGGGGGTGAAGCGCGCCCCCGATCTCGTCCCCTTCGTCTGGGCCGCCGCCGCGGTGACCGTGCTCTCCGTCGTGGAGTTCGCCGCCCAGGCGCTCGGCGCTCGGCGGATCGCGCTCCTCCCCACGGTAGCGCCGGTTCCGCTCCTCACGGTCAGCCTCATCCTGCAACGCAGATTCCTTCGTACCGTCGACGCCGTCACCGCGCGCTCCCGTGAGCTACAGCACCGGTATGCCGAGCTCGAGGCGGCGCAGGAGGAGCTCGTGCAGAAGGAGCAGCTCGCCGCGGTCGGCGAGCTCAGCGCGGTGATCGCGCACGAGGTCCGCAACCCGCTCGCGATCATCAAGAACGCGGTGTCCGGCCTGCGCCGACCGAGCGCGCGCGCCTCCGACCGGCGCGTTCTCCTCGGCATCCTCGACGAGGAGGTGGATCGGCTCAGCCGCCTCGTGAAGAACCTGCTCGCGTACGCGCGTCCCATGGCGCCGCACAAGGACGCGATCGGCCTCGAGGCGCTGGCGCAGCAGGCGATCGACGACGCGCGAGGCCAGCTCGACGCGCCGAACGCGGCGACGTTCGACGTCGACCTCGCTCGCGTGCCCGACGTCCGCGGCGACGCGCGCCTCTTGGAGCACGCGCTCGCGTGCGTCTTCACGAACTCCCTCCAGGCGATGCCGAGCGGCGGCACCGTGCGCGTGCGCGGACGAGAGATCGTGCACGAGGGCCAGTCGCTCGTGTGCATCGAGGTGACCGACGAAGGCGAGGGGATGGACCCGCTGGTGCTCGAGAAGGCGCGCGATCCGTTCTTCACCACGCGCGCGGCCGGCACCGGGCTCGGCCTCGCGATCGTCGAGCGAGTGGCGAAGAACCATGGAGGGTCGCTCGAAGTCGTAAGCGAGCAAGGTTCATGGACGACGGTGCGACTGATCCTGCCGCGCACCGGAAGGGAGCCGACCGGATGACCACGACCAGCGCCGCGCTGTTGGCGTTGGCGGTCGCGTCCGGGTTCGCGGGGATGTACTTCCTCGTGCTCGGTTGGGTGCGACCACGCCTCGCGCCGCACCGCAGCCTCGGGCGCTTCGGCGTCGCGCTCGCGCTCTGGCACGGCTTCGGCGCGGTCGCGCACGGCGCGCACACGCCGGAGGAGGCCGCGCCGTTCCAGACGCTCGCGGCGCTGGGGGGGATCCTCGCGATCTGCCAGTTCACCGAGCACGCGTTCGTCGTGAGCGAGCGCGGCGCGCGATGGCTCGCCGTCTCACGGGTGACGACGCTGATCGCGTGCATCGGCGCGCTGAGCCGACTCTTCTACGATCCCGCGCACGCGCTCGGGATGGTCGGCCCGCCCGCCCTCGCCGCACCGACCCTCGGCGGGTACATCGTGAGCGCGCCGGCCTGGGCGATGGCGGTGGTCGGGTTCGCGCAGATGTACGCGGCCGCGCGCCGCGATCGGGTGCTCGCGGTGCCATCGCTCTTGGGCACGGCGAGCCTCGTCACCCTCGCCGCCGAGGCCTACTTCTTCGCGGGCGACCCCAAGGACCACTTCCCGCTGGGCTCCGTGCTCGTGACGCTCGCGCTGATCGGGTTCGCGTACCTCGCGGTGGGCCGCGTCACGCAGCTCGACGAGGAGCTCGAGAGGCAGGGCGAAGCGCTCGCGCGCGCGCACGCGGAGCTGTCGAGCGCGCAGCGGGAGATCGTGCGCAACGAGCAGCTCGCGGCGGTCGGCGAGCTCAGCGCGGTCATCGCGCACGAGGTCCGCAATCCGCTGGCGATCATCAAGAACGCGGTGAGCGGGCTCGGCCGCCCCAGCCTCGACGCGGAGGACGAGCAGACCCTGCTCGCGATCCTCGACGAAGAGGCGGACCGACTCGATCGGCTGGTCGACGACCTCCTCGCGTACGCGCGTCCGATCTCGGTCGACCGCGAGCCCGTCGATCTGCGGGCACTGGTCGCGCGGGCGGTGGAGCTCGCCGCGGGAGGTAACCCCGCGAGCTCGCGCGTCGAGGTCGAGCTCGGGCTCGACTCTCCCGTCGAGCCCGTGCTCGCAGACGAGGCGCTGCTACGTCACGCGCTGATCAACATCGTCGACAACGCGCTCCAGGCGATGCCCCATGGAGGAACGTTGAGCGTGGTGGTGCGCGAGGCGACGTTCGACGAGCGACCGGCGGTGGCGGTGGAGCTGCGGGACACCGGCGAGGGCATGGACACACTCGTCCGGACTCGCGCGCGCGATCCGTTCTTCACGACGCGCGCGCGCGGCACGGGGCTCGGCCTCGCGATCGTCGAGCGCGTGGCGTCGGCTCACGGCGGGCGGGTGGAGCTCGAGAGCCGACACGGCAAAGGCACCACGGTGACGTTGCTGTTGCCGCGCGCTAGCTCGACACCGGGGTCCTGATTGGCCGCGCGATCTCGGTGAGCTGGGCGTCGTCGATCCGACTCGAGGTCGCCCGACCCGTCGCGATCCTCGCGGCGGCGTGGCGGGGCGTCGCGGAGCGCGCGTTGCGCGGCGCGCCTGCCACGACGATGATGTCGCGCGATGCATCGACCGGCCCTCGGCGCGCTCGCGCTCCTCACCATCGCCGGATGCACCGGATGCGACGGTGCTCCCGCGACGCTCGACGCGGGCCGACGGACCGACGCAGGGCCGCGGCCCGACGCGGGCCCCGATGATCCGAGCCGCTTCGTGGATCCTTCGGCGTACGAGTACGACTGGACGTGCACCGGCGAGGTTCCCGCGAGCGCGGAGGCGCCGAGCGCGGATCCTCCGACCGAGGATTGCAGCGATGGCGTCTGGCCGAACCTCTCCATCGACGCCGTGTGCCCGACGATCACGGACGGCATGCTCACCGATCCCGACACCGGGGCACCCCTGCCTCCGGCCGACTCGCGCACCCTGCCGACCGAGATCCCGATCAGCGAGTCCGGGTCGTTCCTCCCCACGCCCGGGCCCTCGAGCTGGCCGAGCACGCTGCGGATCGTGGTCTGGAACACCGAGTACACCGCAAACCTCGATGCGCAACTCGAGACGCTGACCACGCATCCGGAGCTCCGCGACGCCGACGTATACCTCCTGAGCGAGGTCGACCGCTGCAGCGCTCGCAACGGGACACGCCGCGCCGCGCGGATGCTCGCCCAGGCGGTGGGCGGCGAGTACGTCTACGGCATCGAGTTCGTCGAGCTCTCGATCGGCCGCACGGTGGGCGGCGACACCGGGCAGGCGATCGTCTCGCGCCGCCCGCTCACTGGAGCGCGCCTGCTCTGTCACAGCGCGCAGTTCGACTGGTTCACCTCGAGCGACGAGCCGCGCCTCGGCTCGCGCGTGGCGCTCCACGGCGACGTGCCGATCGGTGACACGTTCGCGCACCTGTTCGCGATCCACCTCGAGAGCAACGACGGCTTCGGCGAGCTGCGCGCGGTGCAGACGAAGGAGATCCTCGACGCGGCCCAGGCGAGCGCGTGCGATCGCCCCACCCTCGTCGCGGGCGACTTCAACGCGTGGTACCCGACCGCGCCGGAGGTCTCGCTCCTCCGCAACGAGGGTTTCGTGGACGCGCTGGACTCCCTCGGGGACACCGACGCGACGCATGAGAGCGGCCGACGGCTCGACTACGCGTGGGCGCGGGGGATGACGGTGGTGGCCGGCGCGGTGCTGCGCGACGTGAGCACGTCGGATCACTACCCGATGTGGATCGACGTCACCGTCCCGTAGACGAGCCGCTCTTCCCCCCGCAGTGCTCGTCCCCGCGCGCGACCGCGCTATGCGTCCAAGAACACGGCGCTGGACCACGCCATCTCGCCGTCGCGCTGCTCCGCCACCGCGTAGACCCAACCCGGTCCGACGCGCGCTTCGACGAACAGCTCGAGCGCGTCACCGTCCCCCTCGCAGCGCGCGAGCTCGCCGGCCGGGCCCATCAGCGCGAGGGACGCCACGGGAGTTGCACACTTTACCTCGGCCCGCGCGAGGACGGGCGCGTCGATACGGACCATCGATCCCATCGGGTGCTCGCCCGCGCGGAGGTCGAGCAGGATCGGGACGCCGCTCGTCGCGTAGCAGCGACGCTCGCGGATCGCCTCGAGGATCGCCTCGCGCGTGCAGTCCTTCGCCTGCACCGCGGTGAGCCCACAGCGGAAGGGATCGCGCTTGCGACCGACGCCGTGGTGATAGAGGAGCCCGTGGCCGTCGCTGCACGCGATGAAGCCGAAGCGCAGCCCACGCTTCATCACCGCGTCGACCATCTGATCCTGGAGCTGACCGCGACCGCCGAGCGGATGATCCGCGTAGAGGTAGCAGCCATGGCACGAGCAGATCTCGAACACGGGCTGGCCCTCGGGATCGTGCGCGCCCTCGTCGGCGCCCGTCCAGCCGATGTGATGGGGCACCGCGAAGCCGCCCTGCGCCTTCACGCGCGCGACGAGCTCGGCGCCGTCGGGGACGTCGTCGCGCGACACGATGGTCCCGCCGCTCGGCGGGAGGTACACCACCTTGTGACCGGGGCCGGGGTACATCTTGCCGGTCCATTCGTACGCGAGCAGCGTCGCGAACCGGCCGGGCGCATCGTGCGCGTCCGCGACCGCACAGAGGTGCGCCCACTCCCCTCTACCGATGCGCTTGCCGATGAAGCTCTCGTGATCCGTGAGCGCGCAGAAGTCGTCGCCGTACACGTAGCGGGCGCGGAGGTAGGGCTCGTCCGCCGTGCCCACGCCGTCGCTGTGCGCGCTGTGCTGATGGATGTCCCCGAAGAGCGTGCGTCGCCCGTCCTTGTGGGCCGGGTCTTCGCCGGGTGGACGCGGCGGCACGTCGCGATGCGGGCGCGAGGCGGGCCGCACCACCGCAGGCTCCAGCTTCGGCGGCCCACCGCGCGGTAGATCGAGATCGCAAACTTCGATCCCGGGCTTCTCACGCCGCGCCGTCCAGAGGCGCCCGTCGTGCGCGAGCGCGCTCACCCAGCGCCCACGGCAGCCCCAGTCCGTCGTACCGAGCGCTCTCCTTTCATCGAAGCCCGCCGCGTTCAGGTCCTGCCGGAAGAACGCGTGGCTCCCGCGCCCGAACAGCGCGATCGATCCGTCTGCGCCCTGGACGAGCGTCGGGAACTCGAAGCCCTGCTCCTCACCGTGGCGGTCTCGATCGCGATCCGTCATCGGCGCGACCGGCGCGCGGACGTCGCCCGCGTGATCCACGAACCGGAGCGCGATCCACTTCGTGAGATCCGCCTCGCCCGTGTCCTCGCGGAGGTTGTGATGGAACGCGACCCACACCCCATCCCCCGTACGGAGCGCGGTCGGCGCCGCCGCGGTCGCCGTCGCCGTCCACACCAGCGTCTCGCGCGCTCCGTCGCGGAGCCACACCGCGCTCGTCCCGCCGTCGCGCTCGACGCGCACGCTCGCTCCGTCGCCGAGCTCGAAGCGTTCCGTCGCGTCCACTGCGCTCGTCGGCGTCGGGATCCCGACTCCGCGGGTCAGCCCGCGGATCGCCGACTCGCGCTGGAGCTCGCGCGGCTCGCCGATCTCCTCGCCTACGTCGAACGCGAGCAGCGCCTCGTCGTCCGCGCGGGTGGCGAGCGCGTGGAGCACCAGCGATCCCTCGACCACCGCGAGGGTCGGCATCCGCAGATACCCGTGCGCTCCGTGACCGACGCGGCGCTCGCTCATCGTTCGGTCAGTGTAGCGCCGCGATCGTCGCGTCCAACGGAGCGCACGAGAGGTCAGTTCGCGTAGCCGAGCGCGCGGAGCTGCTCGCGGATGGTGTCGTCCATCACCGCCTGCTCGGCCTCGAGCGCGGTGCCCTGCTCCTGCTGACCTTGCAGCCACTGCGCGCGGTTCTGCGCGCCGAGGTACTGGCCGAGGAGGATCCGCGTGTACCGCCCGGCGATGGGGAGCTCGTGCACCGGGCGCTCGTTGCGCTCCTGCGGGTCGGCCTGGAGATCGAACATCACGGCGGAGTGGTTGGCGCGCACGACGAGCTTGTAGCGGCCCGCGCGCACGACGCGACGGATGTCCTGGAAGTTGGTGAACGCGGCTTGCGGTCCTGTAGGAACGTCGCCCAGGAGGTCGGGGACGAGGCTCCGCCCCTCCGCGTGCTGCATCCCGCGCACGCCCGTGAGGTCCATGACCGTCTGCGCGATGTTCATCGTGCTCACCGTGTGCTCCACGCGGCGGCCCTCGGGGATCCGGCCCGGCATGTAGAACACCAGCGGCACGCCGATCAGCTCCTGGAAGATCGAGTGACCGTGCCCCCAGCTCCCGTGGTCACCGAACTCCTCGCCGTGGTCCGCGGTGATCACGAGGAGCGTGTCGTCCGACAGGTTCAGCGCGCTCAGCCGCTGGAGGAAGTTGCCGAAGTGCGTGTCGTGGTAGCTGATCTCACCGTCGTGGAGCGCCTCGAGGCGCCGCCGATCCGCGTCGGAGAAGGTCACGCGCCCGCGCTTGGCCGACTCGAGCAGATCCGGCGTCTGCCGAGGCGAGACGGGCCCGTGATAATCGGTCGCGTCGTAGCGCGCGAGGTACTCCGCCGGCGGATCGTAGGGGACGTGCGGATCGATCGTCTGGATGTAGACGAAGAACCGTTCGTTGCGGTGCTGCTCGATGAACGCACCCGCCTGCTCGAACACGTCCTCCGCCTCGGTGCTGCGCCCGTCGCGGATGAAGTTGTTGTAGCTGTCCCAGCCCTGATCGAACCCGAACCGATCCGAGACGTAACCGTTCGCGATGAACGAGCCCGTCGCGAAACCGGCCGAGTCGAGAGCCTCGCTGAGCATCTCCGCGCTCTCGGGCAAGCGCGCCTCGCTCGTGGTCGCGCCGTGGGTCATCGGGCTCAGGCCGGTGAGGACCGAGGCACAGCTCGGCTTGGTCCAGTTCTCCGCCGACTGCGCCTGCTCGAAGAGCACGCCGCCGTGCGCCACGCGATCGAACGCGGGCGTCTGCACCCGCGAGGCCGGGTTGTACGGGCGCAGCCGAGTCGCGCGCAGGGTGTCGATGAGCAGCACGACGACGTTGCGGATCGGCTGCGGCCGGCTGGCGATGCTCAACGGCGGCGACATGATCGCCGGCGTGGAGAACGCAACTCGTCCAGCGCCCTGCCCGCGCGCGATCAGGTCGAGGCGCACCACCTGCCCCGCATACGGCGCGAGGTTGAGCGACTGATCGCGCCAGCCCGCGCTCGCGTTCGCGTGGAAGATCTCGTTGGGCTCCCCGCCCTCGGGGGTGATCCGGATCGACGCCTGGAGCCCCGAGCCGCCCTCGCCGCCGAGGCCGAACACGAGGCTCGCGCGCTCGGGGACCTCGAAGTAGTAGCTCATGGTGGTCGGCGCGCGGAACGCGAGCGCGCGGCGCTCGACGCCGCCGAGCTCCACCGCCGCCTGCATGGTGTCCCACTCGGGCGCGACGAACGATCCCGCGTCGTCGGTCGCGGCTCCGTCGATCACGCGGATGGACGCCATGTCCGCCGCCACCGCTTCACCGCCGACCGGGGTCGTGCCACCGAAGCGCAGGAGCAGCGCGTTCTCGCCGGCCTGGGTGCGCTCGGCGGGCACGCGCACGTCGTAGACGCCGAACTGATCGCCGGTGAGCACCACGCCGGTGAGCGAGGTCCCGTTGACGTAGACCTGCATGCGCCGCGAGCCGACCGCGCGGACGCGGAAGCGGAGCGTGACCTCGCGCGCTTCGGAGAGCGGGAAGTACACGCGACCGGTGTTGCCGACGCGGGTGAACGTGACGTCTCCGTCGAGGCCGTCCGAGCCCCAACCCGAGCCCCAGTTGCCGACGGTGTACTTGTTCCGCGAGACGCCGCCGAAGCCGATGTAGAGGCCGTGGTGATCGATGTCCGCGAGGTGCCCGAGCTCGAGCAGGTCGTGGCGCACCACGAGGTTCCGCGCCTGCGGCGGCCGATCGTCCGGCTCGACGTCCGCCGCCGCCTGCCCGCTGACGGCGAGCGAAGGCGCGTCCACGACGTCGCCGCCGCATCCCACGGCGAGCGACAGCCCGACCCAACCCCAGAACAGACGACGCATGCAGACCTCCGTGCGCTCCGCGCTCTCGCCGCGCGGGCATCCACGATCCAGCTCGGCGCTAGCACGCGCGCGATCGCGAGGTCAAAGAAGTGGCGTGGCGTTCGGAGATCGGGATCAGCCGCCGCACTCGCCGCGGTGCAGACGCCAAGTCAGGTTGCCGGGATCGGCGCGCCAGAGATCGAGCCGTCCGTCGCCGTCGACGTCGCGGACGACCCACGACGCACCGCTGCGATCGAACACGGCGTCGACCGGGATCCCATCGGGGACCGCGACCGGGGTGCCGGCCGGATCGAAGCCCGAGGCGCTGCCGCGGTGGAGCCGCCACGCGAGCGCGCCGGGATCCGGGCGCAGGAGATCGAGCGTGCCGTCTCCGTCGGCGTCGACCGTGATCCATCCGGCGCCGATGCGATCGACGACGCTGTTCGGCGAGATCACGTCGGGGATCGTCCACGGGGTCGGCGTCGCGGCGAAGCCCGAGGCGCCGCCGCGATAGAGCGCCCACGCGAGGTTGCCCGGATCGGCGACGAGGGCGTCGAGCACACCGTCTCCATCGACGTCGGACACGAGGAAGAGGCCGCCGCCCGATCGATCGAGGACCGCGTCGGAGGGGAGCGCGCTCGGGATCGACCAGCTCTGGCCGGCGGCGTCGAAGCCGCTCGCCCCACCGCGATGGAGCCGCCACGCGAGGCTCGCGGGATCTGCGATCAACACGTCGAGTGCGCCGTCCCCGTCGGCGTCGATCAGGATCCACTGCCCGCCGCCGCTCCGATCGACCAGCGTGTCGACGGGGAGCCGCGCGGGGATCGCGAACGTCGCCCCGGTCTCATCGAAGCCGGCCGCACCGCCACGGTGGAGCCGCCAGGAGAGCGCGCCCGGATCGGCGACGAGCGCGTCGAGCGTGTCGTCGGCGTCGACGCGCGCGGTGAGCCAGCGCGCATCGCCGCTCACGTCGATCACGGCGCTGGCGGGGAACGCCGCCGGGATGCTCCATGCGGTTCCCGTCGCGTCGAACCCCGAGGGACCGCCGCGGTAGATCCGCCAGGCGAGTTGTCCGGGGTCGGCGCGCAGGAGATCCACCCACCCGTCGGCGTCGACGCGAAGCGTGATCCATCCGCCCGAGCCTGAGGCGTCGGTGAGGACGCCGACGGGGATTCCGTCCGGCACCGCGAACGGCGTGCCTGTGCCCTCGAACCCGCGGAGCCCGTCGCACCCTGCCCCTGCGTCGGTGCCGCTCGCCGACCCGGCGTCTCGGTCTCCTCCGTCGGCGCGCGGACCCGCGTCGTCGGCCGGCGATCCGTCGTCACATCCCATCGCGAGCGCGCAGATCGCGGCCGCGAGCACCACCCGAAGCGGGCTCTCCCTCCACATGGGGCGGTGAAGACGGCTCATCGCGCCGAACATTCTGCCCGATCGACGGCTCGGCACGAAATCGCGCGCGGCCCGGAGCCGCTCGGGGGATTGGCAACCAATTGCCGAACCGAGACAATCGAGGGGTGGAGATCGCGGAGGGCACGGTCCTCTCCGGACGGTACGTGGCGGTGTCTCGCCTCGGAGCAGGCGGGATGGGCGAGGTGTGGTGCTGCCGCGACATCGAGGAAGGAATAGACGTTGCGGTCAAGGCGGTGCGCGGGGACGTGCTCGACGAGACCACCGAGCGCCTGTTCCGCGAGGAGGTGCTGTCGTGCGCGCGCCTCGACCATCCGTCGATCGCGCAGGTCTACGATCTCGTGCGGGA
Source organism: Sandaracinaceae bacterium (assembly GCA_050186575.1). Taxonomy (GTDB): domain Bacteria; phylum Myxococcota_A; class Polyangia; order Polyangiales; family Sandaracinaceae; genus JAUHXR01. The sequence continues at coordinate 180,372 of JBFWYI010000006.1, forward strand.
AGACGGGGGGCTCGCGCTCGTCATGGAGCTGCGCAACGGCATCCCGCTCGCGCGTGCGCGTGGGCTCGACTTCGCGGCGCTGCGCGACGTGGTGGTCGGAGTGCTCGAGGGGCTCGCGTACGCCCACGCGCGCGGCACCCTCCACCTCGACATCAAGCCCGACAACATTCTCGTCGATCGACGGCCCGACGCGGTGCTCGTCACGCTGCTCGACTTCGGCATCGCGCGCGCGTGGCGCCGAGAGAGCGACGCGGAGGCCGACGCCGATCGCGTGCTCGGCACGTTCGCATACATGGCACCGGAGCAGATCTCGCTCAACGGCCCGGCGATGGGCCCGTGGACGGATCTCTATGCGCTCGGCGCGACGATCTTCCACCTCTGCACCGGCGCCAAGCCGTTCGCGGGGATCGCGTTGCCCGACCGCGGACACCGATCACCTCCCCGGCTCGACACCGCCTCGCTCGGGCTGCCCGACGCGCTCGCCGATCTGCTCGACGCGATGATGGCGCCGGGCCCGGAGCACCGACCGACCCACGCCGCCGACGTGCTCCACGCGATGCGCGAGCTCGAGCCGGTCCGCGTGCGCCGTGTGAGCGAGCGGCCCTCGACGCCGCCGACCGTGGTGACGCCTCGGCCCGGCGCGGAGGAGCCCACCGGCGTCCTGCCGGGTCCGACCGCGATCACCCCGCCGCCCCAGGAGACGCGCGACGCCCCGATGAGCCCGGCGTCGTTCCGCACGCGGACCCCGCGGATGCCGCAGAGCTCGCCGAGCATCCCCGTGGCGGAGCCGACGCGCGCGCTGTCGGAGGTGCGCGAGGATCCGTTCCCCGGTGCGTACGCGCTCTTCGGCCTTCGCGAGCTCCCCGTGCTGGGGCGCAAGCCCGAGCGCGAGCGCATCTGGAGCGCGCTGGTCGACGCGCGAGGCGAGCGCCGACCGGTCGTGATCTCGCTGTCCGGCGCGCCGGGCACGGGCAAGAGTCGGCTCGCGCGCGACGCCATCGAGCGCGCGCACGAGACCGGGCTGGCGCACACCGCGCAGACCGCGTGGACGCCGGGTGGCGGCGCCAACGACGGGCTCCGGGCTCTCCTCGAGCACGCGCTCGGGAGCGGTGGCGCGCGCGGGATCGACCTCCGCCTCGCGCTCCGCACGTGGTGCATGCGCTTCGGCGGCGCGGACGACGAGCGCTTCACGCGGGAGGCGCAGCTCTTCCTCGACCCCGGCGACGCGCCGTTCGACGCCGACCTCCCGCTGCGCGTGACGGTGGAGGCGCTCGTCCGGCTCGAGGCGTCCCGCGCCGTGGTCGTCTGGCTCGACGGAATCAAGCACGCACAGAACGTTGCGCATCACCTGGTCGAGCGGCTGCGCGAGCGCGGCGGCGCGATCGCGGTCCTCACCACCGAGCGCGGCGATGGGGACGCGCTCGAGCCCGATCTCGACATCGATCTCCCGCTGCTCGGAGACGAAGCCACCACCAAGGTGGTGCGCGGCCTCCTCGAGATGGACGACCGGCTCGCGGCGCGGATCGCGGCGCGGAGCGAGGGCAACCCGCTCGTCGCGACGCAGATCATCGCCGAGCTCATCGCGGACGGCGCGCTCGTGCGCGACCGCGGCGAGCACGAGCTGAAGCCGGGATACGACCTCGACGCCCTCCCCGCGTCGCTCGACGCGCTGTGGGACCGGCGGCTCGCGCGGACCGAGCTCGATCCGGCGGTGCTCGGCGCGCTCGCCCTCGCGCGCGCCCGGGTGGGCGACGACACCGCACGCCGCCTCGTCGCGGCGATCGGACCCGCCCTCCAGCGGCAGATCGAGGCCGCCGTGCGGGCGGGTCTCCTCCTGCGGCGGCGCGGCACCTACGAGTGGGTGCACGAGCAGCTGCGCGAGCACCTCGTCGCGATCATCCCCGACGCGTCGCGCGCGACGCTCCACGCGGCGGCGGCCGACGCGCTTGCGCCGCTCGTCGGTCGCGAGGACGTGCAGGCGGAGCGCGCGGAGCACCTCCGGCTCGCCGGTCGGCTCGCGGAGGCCTGCGCGACGATGATCGACGCGATCGCGGTCAGCGCACGCGCGGGCGACAACGCCGCCCACGAGCTCCGCGCGCGCACGCTGATCGGATGGGCGGCCACGACGCCGCTCGCGACGTTCCGCGCGCGCGCGCTCGCCGAGCTCGCGTACCTCGAGGCGCAGCGCTCGGAGCACGAGAGCGCGGGTCGTCACCTGGAGGAAGCGTACGCGTGCGTGAGCCTCCCGGCCCCGTGGGTCGATCTCCGCGCCGCGCAGATCGCGAACCTGCGAGGCGACGCGGCCACCGCGCAGCACGCCTCGCACGCCGCGTTGACGAACGCGCACCGCGACGGCGATCTCGAGGTCGAGGCGCAGGCCCACGGGCTGCTCGCGCTCGCGGCCCGCCGACGCGGCGATCGTGAGGAGGCGCGCACGCGGTTCGAGCGCACGGCCGAGCTCGCCCGGACGATCGGCGACGGGGCGACGGAGGCGCGGGCGCTCATGCACCTCGCGAACATGGCGCCGTCAGAGAGCCTGCCGTTGTTCGAGCGCGCGCTCGACGCGGCGATGCGGGCCGGCGCGCTCAGGGGCGAGCTGTCGATCCGACAGGTGTACGCGGACGCGCTCTACCTCACGGGCGATCGCGAGCGCGCGACGAGCGAGATGGGCGTCGTCGGCGCCCTCGCGCGCGAGCGGGGGTGGCGCCAGCTCGTCTCGATCGCGGAGATCCAGCTCGCGGTGTGGGCGCTTCGCGAGGGCGACGCGGAGCGCGCGGCGGCGCACGAGGTGGCGCTGCTCGAGGCGGGCGCGGGCGACGGATCGCGCGTGGAGCGGTGCATGGCGTCCGGGATCGGCGCGGCGGTGGCCGCGCTCCGGGGCGAGACCGCGCGCGCGACGGTGGCCCTCGAGGCGCTCGCGGCCGCGCGCGGCGACTACGACGAAGACGAGCTCCGCGAGGTGCTCGCGATCGGACGGGACGCGTCGGAGGACGACCTCGCGGCCCGGTTCGACGAGGCGCTCTCGCGCCGCGCGAGTCCGTCAGGCTGAGACGGACAGGCTCAGTCTCGACCGAGCGCTCCTCCCGCGCCGGCCGGCCGGCGCACCGCCCGGAGGCATGCGGCGTGCGTAACCGAGGGCGCTCGCTCTCCCCATCCCTCACCGGAGGTCTCATGCGCGGTTGGTCGGTCTTCGCTTGCACGCTCGTGCTCTCGTCCGGATGTGAGTGCGGCACCGAGCCCGGCCTCCCCGACGGCTCACTCCCCGACGGACAGGTCCCGCCGGGGAGCGAGGTACACGCGGAGATCCAGATCAGCCCGGACGTGATCCCGGACGGCGACAACTTCACGACCTCGGTCACCCTCGACGGGACCGGGTCCACGGTGGGCCCGGGCGCCACGATCCGCTACGCGTGGATGATCGGCGACGGCCAGCTCGCCGAAGGCACGCTCGAGGACGGCCGCATCGTGGCGACGTTCCCCGGCGACAACGCGGTCACCGTCGCGCTCACGGTGACCGACGGAGCCGCGAGCGATACCGCGACGGCGACGATCCGAGTCGATCGGCCACCGGAAGCGATCTTGCGCCCGGCGTCCGGGTTCGCCGGCGAGGCGATCGCGCTCGACGCGTCGCGCAGCTTCGATCGCGAGGGCCAGCCGCTGAGCTTCTCGTGGTCTCTCGTCGAGGGAGACCCGAGCGCGACGATCACCGGCGACGCCGGCACGGCGAGCTTCCGCTCCGACATCCCGGGCGACTACGTGGTGCGCGTCGCGGTGAGCGACGGAACGAGCACCGCCGAAGCGGACGCCCAGGTCGTGGTGATCCCGCGGCCCGACGCGCAGATCCCGTGGGACGTCCAGGTGACCGCCACGCCGCCGCGCCTCTCGCCCGGCACCCCCACCCGGCTCGACGTCACGGTGGCGGGCGCCTCGCCGTCGGATCCCCTCGACGTGGAGATCCGCGTGGAGGGCGCGGTGATCTCGATGGGCACCGCGCGCTCGACGATGTTCACGCCGACGAGCGCGGGCGAGCACCGCGTGGTGGCGGACGTCACGGGCCTCGGTCGCGCGGGCCGCGGGCGCACGCGTGTCTTCGCCGCGAGCGGGCCCGACGACGGTGCCCCGACCGTGTCGCTCTCCACGCCCGGCGCCGACGCGGTCCTCACCACGAGCGAGATCGCGCGCGGCACCGCCCACGACGGCGACCTCGCCGCGTACTACCTCGAGGCGCGCGCGACCGACTCGTCCGGCGCCTGGATCGAGCTCCACCGCGGCACGAGCAGCGTGAACGGCGGCGATCTCGGTCCCGTCGACGTCACGCGGATGGCCGGCTTCTCGGCGTTCGACCTACGCCTTCGTGCGGTCGACGCGTGGGGCAACGAGGCGATGACCCCGCCGCGCCGGATCTACCTGAGCGCCGGCGAGACCGGCGAGGTCGGCAACCTCCGCTTCGGCGTATCGGACGCGGAGATCCGACTCAGCGGCTTCCCGCTCCGGCTCACCCGCACGTACGACTCGTACGACGCAAGAGAGGCTGACTTCGGACAGAACTGGTCGATGAGCCTCGACTACGAGGAGATGGAGACCCACACCGACGGACCGCTCGGCGAGGGTTGGTCGTTCGACGCCAACCTCTGCATCTTCGGCGGGAGCGGTCCGCCCGACGAGCGCGCCCACGTGATCACGGTGCGCATCGGACCGAACCTCCTCGCGTACGAGTTCACGCCGGAGTTCGACGGCTGCATCACCGGCCTCCAGTACTTCACCGCGCGCTTCCGACCGATCGGCGTGAGCCCCGGCACGTTCGAGGTGGCGGGCGACGGGGTGCGGCTCGGGCTCCGCTCGGGGACCAACCAGCTCGAGTACCTCGACAGCTTCGACGTCCCGAACGGGCGCGTCTTCGATCCCACCGACTTCGCGCTCGTGGTCGACGGCCAGCGCGCGTCGTTCGAGGACGGACGCCTCGCGAGCGTCACCGATCGCCAGGGCAATGGTCTGACGTTCGCGGACGACGGGGTGACCCACACCAGCGGCGCGCGGCTCGCGTTCGTGCGCGACGCCGGCCATCGCATCACGCGCGTCACGCGCCCGGACGGTCGCGAGCGCACGTACCAGTACAACGCGGTCGGCGAGCTCATCGCCGCGACGGACTGGGACGGACGGACGACCCGCTACTTCTACGGGCCCGACCACCACCTCTGGCGGATCCTCGACCCGCGGGGCGCCGTGGTGTTCGACGCACGCTACGATGACGAAGGACGGCTCGAGCAGCTCTACGGCGCGGGCGGCGACGGCTTCACGCAGGAGGTGGATCGCGAGAGCGGCCGCCTCGTGGTCACCCACGCCGATGGCTCCACGACCGTGCAGGAGTTCGACGAGACGGGGCGACTGACCCGCGAGGTCGGACGCGACGGACGCGAGCGCACGCTCGCCTACGACACGGACGGTCGAACCACGCGGCGCACCGAGGACGGGGTGACGGCGACCTATCGCTACGATCCGCAAGGCAACGTGCAGTTCGCCACGGTGGGCGGCCAGCCCGAGGTCGAGCTCGTGCGCACGAACGGGCGGCTCGACGCGCTCCGCTCGGGCGGGAGCTCCACGCTCGAGCTGATGCGCACCCCCGACGGGCTCTTGACCGGGTACCGCTCGAGCGCCGGCGAGGTCGACTTCGGCTACGACGCGCGCGGCGACCTCGACGCCCTGAGCGTGCCCGGCTCCGACGCGCTCATGATCGCGCGCGACGGCTACGGACACCCCGACTCGATGCGCTTCGGCGATCTCGATGTCGACATCGACGCGAGCGAGGTCGGCGACGTCGAGGCGATCCGCTTCATGCACGACGGGCGGATGCACGAGATCCACGCCGAGTACGACGGCGAGGGTCGGCCCGTCGCGATCACCGCGATGGTCGACGGAGCGATGGTGCGCGACGAGCGGATCGTCACCGACGCGGACGGCGAGCGCATGCGGCGGGGCGATCTCGACACGGTGCGCGACGCGCAGGGCCGGGTGACGCATCGGCTCACCCCCGACGGCTCGGGCTACAGCATCGCGTACGACGTGGGCGGGCGCCCCGCGCGGATGACCAGCCCGAGCGGGCGCGTGACTCAGCTCGACTATCGACCCGCCGACGGAGTGGTGCGGCGCATCTCACCGACCGGGCTCATCGAGATCACGACGTTGGACGCCGAGGGTCGCGTGAGCGCGGTGGAGACCGGCGGGGTCACGCGGCGCTACGGCTACGACGCGGCGGGCCGGCTCCACACCGTGACGGGGCCGGACGGTCAGGACACCGTGCTCGACTACGACGACTCGGGTCGACCGGTCCGCATGGAGCTCCCCGACGGCACGGTGCTCGAGGACATCTACACGAACGGCGTCTTGACCGAGCGGCGGCGCGATGGGACCACGATGACGACGCTGAGCTACGCGCCGACCGGCGAGGTGTCGGGGATCGCGAGCGCGATGGGCGTCGCGATCGACGTCGAGTACGACCCGCTCGGCGAGGTGAGCGCGGTGAGCGCCCCCGGACTCGGGACGACCAGCTACGAGCACGACGCGGGCGGGCTCACCGCGATCGTCGACGGCGAGGGCCGCCGCACCGAGATCGCGCGCGCCGCGCTCGGCACCGAGACCACCACCACGCTGCCGAGCGGTCGCACCTACCGCGCGTTCCACGACCCGATGAGCGGCGAGTCGGTCTCGGTGCTGCCGGACGGGGCGAGCGTCCGCACGCTGCTCGACGGGCGCAGCCGACCGACGGCGATCACGGCCGACGACGGCACCACGGCGACGTTCACCTACGACCGCGACGGAGAGATCGCGTCGCTCGCGGTGGCGGGGCGCGAGGTCAACTTGACGTACGACGCGGAGGGCCGGTTCGTGCAGATCCTCGAGAGCGACGGCCGCGTCGTCCGCTACGCCTACGAGCGGACGTTCGGTCACCTCGACACCCTCACCACGCCGGGCGGCGCGGACACGTTCCTCTACGACGCCGACGGCGCGCTCGACGGCGTGGTCACCGCGGCGGGGCCGACCGTCATGGTCTCGCATCGCGCACCGGGCGGGGCGCCCACCGCGTGGACGGTGGGGCCGATCACGATCACCGCGGACGCGCCGCACGGCGGCGACGCGACCGTGCGCGTCGAGAGCGGCGGCGCGGTGCGCTTCGAGGAGCGGTACGGGTACGACACCGACCAGCGGGTCAGCGCCATCACGCGCCCCGGCGGCGTGAGCTCCACGTTCCACTACGACGGCCTCAACCGACTCGTCCAGGAGGAGCGCGCGAGCGGGGCGATCACGTTCGGTTACGACCGCGCGAGCAACCTCGTCTCGCGCGAGGTCGACGGAGCGTCGGCCTCGTTCTCGGTGGACGTCGACGACCGGCTCACCCAGGGCGACGGTGAGAGGTTCGACTACGACGAGCGCGGACGCCTCGTCGCGATCCACGGCGGGCGGGACATCACGCTCGGCTACGACGGGCTCGACCGCCTCGTCCACGTCGAGACGAGCGGCT
>JBFWYI010000007.1:0-169787 GCA_050186575.1 Sandaracinaceae bacterium
AGCGACTCCTTGTGGTTGTTGCAGACTCCAGGATGCTGCATGCGCGCTCTGCCTGCTGATCAAACTCCGAAGTGATCGGAACTACTTAACTTTCCTCCTCGAAATGAGGGGAGCCGTCAGATTCCGAATCCGATTCCGAATCCGATTAGCCCGCGTCCGAGTCGGCCGGCGTGCGAGTAGCGGCCCTCTCTCAGGCTGCTACTACCGCGACCTATGCGACGCACCTCGCTCGTCCTCACCGCGTGCTGCGCCCTCCTCGGCGCGAGCTGCGGTGGCACCACGACCACCACGACCACGCCGCATGCGTTGAGCGGCCTCTCCCGCGCGCGCTTCAACCAGCTCGCGGTCCGCCTGAACGTCCCGCTCTACTGGGCGAGCGACGACGACGGCACCGTCGACCCGAGCGAGGTTCGCGCGCTCCTCTTCTACGGCGATGAGCAAGGCCTCGCGCGCTGGGTCGAGGGCGATCGCTTCACCGACGCGTTCCGCGCGCAATACGCGGCGTTCGTGGCCGCCGACGCCGCCGAGCGGCCGACGGAGCCACGGCGCGCGCTGCTCTTCGAGGAGCTCGAGTCGGTCGCGCCGACCCTCCTCGAGACCGACCTGACCACGATGGCCCCGGCGGAGCGTCAGTTCACTTTGCGTATGCTCGACGTCGCGCGCGCGATCGATCGGCTGTACGCGCGTCAGCGCGGGATGGGGCGGCTCGCCGACCAGGTCGACCCGAACGACCCGATGGCCGAGAGCCTCTTCCGCCGCAACTGGGGCCCGCGGTGCCGCGGCGCGACCACCGAGTCGAACCCCGCGTGCTCCGCGATCGCCGGCGAGCCGGAGCCGCTCGTCGACGCGTACCCGGAGGCGATCCAGACGCAGGGCTTCTGCGCTCGCCTCGAGGCGCGCGAGGACGCACCGACCTTGCTCACGCCGTTCACCGTGGTGACCGGGGAGGGCGACGCGCTCCACGCGGTGCCGATCACCGAGCGCTACGCGGACGACATGCGCGCGGTCTCGGAGCTCCTGAACCAGGCCGCGGCGGACCTCGAGGGCGTGGCGTCGGAGGGCCCGCTTCGCGCGTACCTCCGCGCCGCCGCGACGTCGTTCACGACCAACGACTGGGTGCCCGCCGACGAGGCGTGGGCGGCGATGAACGTGCGCAACAGCGGGTGGTACGTCCGCGTCGCGCCGGACGAGGTCTATTGGGATCCGTGCTCGCAGCACGCGGGGTTCCACCTGACGTTCGCGCGGATCGATCGCGGCTCTCTCGAGTGGCAAGACCGCTTGACGCCGCTCCAGACCCGCATGGAGGAGCAGCTCGCCACGCTGTCCGACGGAACGTACGAGGCGCGGAGCGTCAGCTTCCACCTGCCCGACTTCATCGAGATCGTGCTCAACGCGGGCGACGACCGCGACGCGTTCGGCGCCACGATCGGTCAGAGCCTCCCGAACTGGGGTCCGGTGGCCGACGAGGGGCGCGGTCGCACCGTCGCGATGACGAACCTCTATACGGATCCCGATAGTCTCCTGCGCCGGCGTGCCAACGCGGCGAGCGTGCTGAGCGCGGCGACGTTCGAGCGCTACACCGACGACCAGACGCCATCGCTGCTCTCGACGATCCTGCACGAGGCGACGCACAACCTCGGCCCCGCGCACGACTACCGCGTGGACGGCCACATCGACAACGATCTGTTCGGTGGAGAGCTCGCGTCCATGCTCGAGGAGCTCAAGGCGCAGAGCGGCGCGCTGTATTATCCGCTGCTGCTCGAGCAGGAGGGCATCCTCACCCGCGAGCAGGTCGAGGCGGTGTGGCTCGACTCGGTGGTGTGGGCGTTCGGCCACATCTCGAGCGGGATGTACACGGTGGATGGACATCGCAAGCCGTATTCGCAGCTCGCCGCGGTGCAGGTCGGCTTCCTGATGGACGAGGGCGCGCTCACGTGGGACCCCGGGGCGCCCGCAGCGAACGGGCAGGACACGGGGGCGTTCACGCTCGACTTCGAGCGGATGCGGACGTCGGTGGTCGGCCTCATGCGGCGCGTCCTCCGCATCAAGGCGCGCGGTGATCGCCAGGACGCCGAGGCGCTGGCCGCGCGCTACGTCGACGGCCAGACGGTGCCGCACGCGGCGATCTCCGAGCGCTATCACCGCCAGCCGCGGACCAGCTTCGTCTACTCGTTCCGACGCTGATATGGTTGGGGCCCGATGAGGCTCTTCTCGACCGACCCCGACGTCCCCGGCGTGTTCGCGGTGGGCCAGGTCGCGGTCGGCATCTTCGCGTTCGGGCAGCTCGCGGTGGGCGTGGTCGCGATCGGTCAGGTCGCGCGCGGCGTGTTCGCGCTCGGTCAGCTCGCGATCGGCTTCGTCGCGGTCGGGCAGGGCGCGCTCGGCGTCCTCTACGCCGGCGGGATGGGGGCGATCGGCGGTCGGGGCTTCGGGCTGTGCCTGAAGATGCTGCCCAAGATGGTGATCGATCGCTTCGAGCGACCGACCTTGCCGCCGGTGTCCTCGCTGGCCGAAGCGCTCGAGAAGGGCCGCGGGTGGGTGGTCGCGCGCATCAAGGAGGGCCGGTTCGTCATCGACGGTACGCCGTTCGAGCCCGAGCTCGCGGAGGACGCGAGGCGCGAGCTCGCGCGTGCGGTCGCCCAGCAGCACAACCACGCGCTCCTCACCTTGCGCACCGAGGACCGCGTGGAGGCGAGCGACGGCGGCTATCGCGATCCGGTGGGCCGTAGCAAGGTCGCGATCGTGGCGCGGTTGTCGAGCTGGGTGGAGCGCGCGCCGGAGCTTCGGCTCGAGGGACCGCTCACGTCGATCGGGGGGCTCATCCTGCGCGGCATCGGGATGATCGGCTTGGTGATCGCGTGGTACTTCATCGCGGGCCAAGAGATCCTCGCGATGTTCAAGTGAGCCGGGCTAACGCGCCTGCGCCCGGACGCGTACGACGCGCACAGGGCATGCCGACCGTCTCGTACTCCATGATCGCGCGTTGCACGTGCACGTGCATGTGTCACGTCCACGTGCACGAAGACGTTCGACATCGCGCGCATCAGCGAGTCGTGGCGCAGGGAACATGAACCGCTCGGGCATCGAGAGAGGCGCGCGATGCACGTCGTGATCGTCGGCAACGGGGTGGCCGGCATCGAAGCGGCGCTCGCGGTGCGCGCACGCGAGTCTACGTGGACGATCACGATCGTCAGCGAGGAGTCCGATCACTTCTTCTCGCGCACCGCGCTGATGTGGGTGTTCACCGGGCAGCTCAGCCACGCGTGCATCGAGCCGCATGAGCGCGACCTCTACACACGGATGGGCTTCCGGCGCGTGCGCGCGCGGGCGACCGGGATCGACGCGGCGCAACGACGCTTGCAGCTCGCGGGCAGGCTGGATCCGCTCCCGTTCGATCGCCTGCTCATCGCGTGCGGGAGCCGCGCGCGGACCGCGCCGTGGTCGGGGGCCGAGCTCGCGGGGGTAGGGCACTTCGTGACCCACCAGGATCTCGCGTGGCTCGAGGGCGAGGTGTACGGCGGACCGAGCCGCGGTGGCGCACCGCCGAACCCGGACGGACACCTCGGCGCGAGCGCGCCCGACTCGCCGTATCGCAGGCGCGCGATCGCGCGGGCGCGGCGCGGGCGAGCGCCGACTCGGCCGGCCGTGATCGGCGGCGGGCTGATCGGCATCGAGGCGGTGGAGATCCTCGTGCACGCGGGGCTGCGCCCGACGTTCTTCATCCGCGAAGAGCACTTCTGGCCGATCGCGCTCGACGCGCGGGAGGCCGGCTGGATCGCGGACCGCATGCGCGAGCACGGCGTCGACGTGCGCCTCGGCGAGGAGGTGACGGCGCTCGAGGGAGACGGCGCGATCGAGACGGTGCGCACCGACGCGGGCGAGCACCCGTGCGACCTCTGCGTCGTCGCGATCGGTGTGGTCCCCAACACCGACTGGCTCGACGGAGGGCCGATCGCGCGCGACGAGGGCGGCGGGATCCTCGTCGACGGAGCGCTCCGCGCGACCGCGTCAGCGGAGCATGTCCGCTCCTCGAGCTCCGCGGGCGCGACGCTCGAAGGGATCTTCGCGGCGGGCGACTGCGCGTCGGTCGAGTGGGCCGACGGATCGCGTCGCCCCGAGCCGCTCTGGTACACGGCGCGCGATCAGGGCCGCATCGCGGCGCGCGGGCTGCTCGGCGACGGCGCGCGGTACGATCGCGGCGTCTGGTATAATTCGGCAAAGCTCATGGACGTCGAGTACACGACGGTGGGGCTCGTGAACATGTTGGTGCCGGACGAGCGGAACTGGTTCTTCGAGGAGCGGGGCGCGGTGCGGAGCACCACGCGGATCGTGCTGAGCGGGGATCGCGTCGTCGGCTTCAACCTGCTCGGACGCCGTTGGGATCACGAGGTGCTCATCCGCTGGATCGAAGAGCACCGCTCGCTCGACTTCGTGCGCGCGCATTTGAACGACGCGAGCTTCGACACCGAGCTCGTCCCGCGGCTCGTCCTCGCCGAGGGTGAGCTCGGGGGCGAAGCCCCCAGCCCGATCTCGAGCGGCATGCCGGCGCCGGTGGTGTGAGCGATGGACCTCCAAGGACAGAACGGCTTGTTGTCGACGTTCCGCGAGAGCTGGCGGACGCGTGGGATCGTCGCCTACCTCGTCGCGGGACTGCTCACCGCGTTCTATCTCACGCTCTACTACTCGGAGGCGTTCACCCCGATCGCGGTGGCGCTCGGCCTGCGCAGCAAGTGGCTCCTCTACGGCGGGCTCTACTGCGTCGCGATGAGCGGCGGCGCCGTCTACTACCTCAAGAAGCACGGCAACAGCCGCTACAACCAGGTCCGCATCGCGGTGAACGTGGCGGTCCAGGTCGCGCTCGCGTTCCTGCTCCCATTGGTGATGCCGCTGTTCGGAGGTCCGGAAGCGTACTTGTCGTACCTCTGGCCGCTGTCCTACGACAAGCTCTGGCCCGACACGCTCGCGAGCCTGCCCGTCTACCTCGCGATCTACTTCATCGTCGCGTCGCTCCTCGCGGCGCCCCTCCTCGCGTACTTCTTGGGCAAGCGTTGGTACTGCTCGTGGGTATGTGGCTGCGGCGGCCTCGCGAACACGTTCGGCGATCCGTGGCGGCACCTCACGTCGAGCTCCACGGCGAGCTGGCGCTTCGAGAAGGTCGCGGTGCACACCGTGATGTTCCTCGTCGTGCTGACGACGTTCCTGTTGGTGTTCGACGAGCTCACCGACGGGTCCACCGGGACGTTCCACTGGATCGTGGCGGGTGGGCAGTGGTGGTCGCTCAAGCAGCTCTATGGCTTGGTGGTCGGCGCGATCCTCGCGGGCATCGTCGGTGTCGGCGTGTATCCGCTGTTCGGCCCGCGCGTCTGGTGTCGCAACTTCTGTCCGATGGCCGCGATGCTCGGCCTGTTCCAGAAGCTCGGCCGCTTCCGGATCACGGTGAAGAAGGACATGTGCATCAGCTGCGGCAACTGCACGACCTACTGCGAGATGGGCATCGACGTGCGGAGCTACGCGCAGTCCAACGAGAGCTTCACCCGCGCGTCGTGCGTGGGCTGCGGCATGTGCGCCCACGTCTGTCCACGAGGCGTGCTGAAGCTCGAGAACGTGAAGCGAGAGCAGAAGGACAAGAAGCGCGTCGGCTTGCCGGTGGTGGACCTCTAGGACATGCGCTCCGAAGTTCGATCGTTTCGAACGCGGCTTCCTCAGCGCGAGTGACACCGCGCCGGCGGTCCACCCCCGCACTCGCAGTCGCACTCCGGCGCCTCCGTCCCATCGGGGACCGCGGTCTGGCCCGAGCCACGGCAGCCGCAGTAGCACGCGGGCTCGGCGTACTCGCACCCGTCGCGCGCCTCGCAGCGCTCACGGTCCGCCGGGATCTGGCGCAGGCCCACCTCGCAGTTGCCGCGCGACGGGCGACACACGTAGCGATGCGCCGTGCCGCCGGCGGGGGCGTCGAGCGTGCAGAGGAGCGACTGGAGACACTCCTCGCGCGTGAGCTCCTCGCAGGGACGGTCGCCCGGATCGACGGGCTCGGGGAGCGTGGAGCTGGGCTCGCCCTCACCCGCGCGCGGCTCGGCAGACGGGCCGACGTGCATGGTGTCGCACCCGGCGCCGACGAGCAGGATGGTGATCGCGAGCCTCATTGCGTGTCCCCCGACGGTGCGTCGCATCCAAGCGAGGGTAACCCGGCCCCCGGACGCGCCGGCGCCCGCGGGCGGCCTTCTGGCGGGGCGCCACGGATCGCGCGACACTCGCCGGATGCGCCCGGCGGCACAGCGCGGCCCGAACGCGGTCCCGATCGGGCTCGCGGCGCTGATCCCGCTCGTGCTGTCCTCGGCGGCGCTCGCCCAGCCGCGCGCCGAGCGCGACGCGCTCCCCGTCGACACCACGCGCTCGGAGCTCGTCGGGCCCGGGTCTCGGTCGAGCGCGGCGTCTCCCGCGCCCGCCGCCGAGGCCGCCGTCGAGGCATCGCCCAGCCGATCGGTCGGCGTACCGGATCGCGGCAGCCTCCGGGACGGCGTCGAGCTCGGAGAGGACGCGGCGCTCTTCGTGCGCCAGGGACCGCGCGAGGCGCGCTGGGGCACCGCCGAGCTCGTCGGTCTCATCCTCCGGGCCGCCACCACCGTCACCACCGTCGCGCCCGGTCCCAAGCTCGTGGTGGGCGATCTCAGCGGACCGCGAGGAGGGCGCATCTCGCCGCATCGCTCGCATCGCACCGGCCGCGACGCCGACATCGGGTTTTTCTTGCTCGATGCCGACGGTCACGCGGTCCAGGCGCCGCACTTCGTGAGCCTGCGCCGCGACGGTTGCGGGCACATCCGCGACACGCGCTACTGCTTCGACCCAGCGCGCAACGTCGCGCTCCTCAGCGCGATGGTCCAGGACCCCGTCGCACAAGTGCAATACGTCTTGGTGGCTCCGGACATCCGCAACCGGGTGCTCGCGGAGGCCGAGCGGCAGGGCATCCCGACCGAGCTGCTCGAGCGCATCCGCACCGTGACCGAGCCCCACGCGGGGAGCGCGTCGCACCGCAGTCACTTCCACGTGCGGATCTACTGCCCCGAGGACGATCGCCCCGGGTGCATCGACGAGCCGCCTTACCACGACTGGTATCGCGGCACCCCCGCGCCTCCGACTCCCGGCGTGCGCCGCATGCGGACCGCGCAGCGCCGTGCCGCGCGCCGTCAGGCCGCGAGGGCCGCCCGCCGACGCGCCGCCGCCCGCTCCCGGGCTCGCGCGCGACAGCGGCGAGCGCGTCGACGCAGTCGCGGGACGCGCGAGGCCACGACGCCCGCGACGGAGAGTCAGGGCGGTTGATGCGATCGAGCCCGCGATTCGAAAACCGACCTCGGCGTAACGGGGCGGCGTCCGGCCCATAGACTCGCGCATGACCTCATCGAAGCTCGGGTGGTCCGGAATCTTCGCCCTCAGCCTCGCCATCGTGTGGGCCGGCGCGTGCTCTTGGTCCGAAGAGGGCGACGGGCTGAGCCCCGCGCACGCGTCGGCGCAGTCCGAGCTCCACACGCGGCGCGCCGATCCGCCGCCGAACGGGCAAGCGGCGGCCGTGTTCGCGGGCGGGTGCTTCTGGTGCATGGAGACCGCGTTCGAGGGGCTCCGCGGCGTCGAGTCCGTGACGAGCGGCTACGCAGGCGGGCGCATCGATGGACCGAGCTACGAGCAGGTCTCGGCCGGCGGCACCGGTCACGCCGAGTCGGTGCGCGTCGTCTATCACCCCGACGTCATCACGTACGCGCAGCTCCTCGACATCTTCTGGCACAACGTCGATCCGACCCAGCGCGACGGACAGTTCTGCGATCACGGCAACCAGTATCGAACCGCAATCTTCGTTGCGAACGCAGAGGAGCGCCGGCTCGCCGAGGCGTCGCGCGCCCGCGCGGCGGAGGAGCTCCACCGCGACATCGTCACCGAGATCGACGACGCGGCTCCGTTCTGGATCGCGGAGGACTACCACCAGGACTTCTTCCGCACGCACCCTGTGCGCTATCGCACGTACCGCACCGGCTGCGGTCGCGACCGACGGCTCGAGGCGCTGTGGGGCGCGCCGGGTCGCCAGGGCCACTGACGGCAAACGAGCTGGCCCAGGTCGATGACGGCCCGTACGTGTATTACTGTCGACTCGATGCGAATCCGACGACGACGGGTTGGGCAGGTCGCGCTCGGCGCGCTCGCGATGGTGGGCCTCGCGGCGTGCGACGGCAGCGGCGACGGGATGATGATGGTGACGCCGGAGGAGTGCCCGGCGCCCGAGGTGTACGTCTGTCCGGTGACCCCCGTCACGACGATCGGGACGAACCTGACGTTGAGCGGCACCACGATCGGCCAGGGCGACTCGTTCGGAGGCGCGAGCTGCAATCGCAGCGGTGGGAGCCGCGCGAGCGACATCGCGTTCGAGTTCCTCGTGCCACAGACCGGCAGCTACACCATCGACACGATGGGGTCGGACTTCGACACGCTCCTCACCGTCCGACAGGGCTGCGAGGGCGCGGTGATGGCCTGCAACGACGACATGGGGATGGGCAGCGCGCAGTCGATGGTGCAAGTCGAGCTGACCGCGTGCGAGCGGGTGCTCATCGTCGTCGACTCCACCAGTCAGTTCGAGGACGGCAACGTCGTCGTGCACGTGACCCCCAGCGAGATCTGCGACGACGCGATCGACAACGACGGCGACGGCGCGATCGACTGCGACGACAGCGAGTGCTTCAGCGCGGAGTGCCTCGGGCTCGGCGAGTGGCCTCCCCCCTGGGCCGCGTTCGAGGAAGAAGTGTTGCGCCTCACGAACATCGAGCGCGCGCGCGGCGCGGACTGCGGGCCCGAGGGCACGTTCGAGCCCACCGGGCCGCTCGAGATGGACGACATCGTGCGCATCGCGTCGCGCCGCCACTCGACCGAGATGGGCGAGATGGCGTTCTTCGACCACATGAGCCCCGACGGTCGCTCCCCGTTCGACCGCATGTCGGCGGTGGGCTTCACCGGCGCGCAGCCGTGGGGCGAGAACATCGCCACCGGTTACCCGACGCCCGAGCAGGCGATGGCCGGCTGGATGAGCAGCCCCGGCCACTGCGCGAACATCATGAACCCGAGCTACCACGTGATGGGCGTGGGCTACGCGCTCGTCGATCCGTCGCCGACCACGCACTACTGGACCCAGAACTTCGCGGGCTCGCACTGAGCCAGCGCGCGATGGCCGAGTCGGCGCGCAAGGCTCAGTAGACGAGGGGGACGATCCGGTACGGCACGCGGCGGCAGTACTCGTCCCAGTCGTCGCCGTACTTTTCTTTGCACAGCTCGTGGTCACGCCGCTCGCGGTTGAGGAGCAGCGGCGTGAAGTAGAGCACGTAGAAGTAAGGGACGACGCTGCCGAAGCCGCACGCGAGGCACCACGCGTAGGCCATCATGAGGTCGCCCAGGTAGTTCGTGTGCCGCGCGAGGCCCCACCAGCCGCTCACGAGGAGCGACGTGCCGCGCTGCGTCTTGAGCACCTTGGGCGGTTTGCCCCAGACGTTCTGCGACGGGTCGCGGCGGAAGCGCTGCTTCTGGAGGTTCGAGTCGCGGAACACCACGTAGCCCGCGACGTTGAGCACCACGATGAGCGCGGCGGCCCACATGGGCAGACGGTGCTCCGCGTGCAGCAAGTACTGTTGCTGGAGCGTGAAGTTGAACGGCATCCACACGAGGAACGCGTGGGTCAGCATGAACCCGTAGTTCTCGTAGATGATGTCGAGCATCGAGAGCAGGTTCGACTCGAAGACGAAGAAGTCGACGATGTAGAGCATCTGGCACGCCGTCACGACGAGCATCGCGAGCGAGACGTCGCCGCTCGCCTCGTACTGCGCGAACGGGATCAAGATCGCGAGCGCGCCCCACGTGCCCATGCCGATGTGCGACTCGAAGAAGAACTTCAGATCGAACAGGCCGAAGCGCGGGTTGAGCACCGTGCCCATGTAGAAGTCGTAGACGACGTTGCCGGTCGAGCGCTCGAGCTCGCCGCGCCGGCGTCCCCACACGTAGAACCAGAGCGCGAGGAGCGCGGCGGCGAGCGTGCTGATGGTGAGGAGCGGGCCGAGCTCGTCGAGGATCGCGCGCGCCGAGATCACGTGGGTGAGGAGACCGGCCACGAGCAGCGCGGCGCTGACGAGGAACGCGCCGAGGCCGTTCAGCTTGTAGGAGAGGCGGCCACCTCCATGGGGCAGCGGCGCGCCCTCGACCACCTTGCCGGGCACTACGATCTGCAAGATCACTTGCAGGATCATCCACGCGCCGAAGATCATCCACGCCCGCGCGGTCGGCGCCGGGAACATCGCTCCGAGATCGGCGAGCGAGGTCGGCAGCCAGAGCGCGCCGTCCTCGAGCGCGACGCACGACCACAGGTAATACGTGATCGTCGGCGTCAGGAACGTGAGCGCGAAGGTGCCGAGCGGCCCTCCGAAGTGCTTGGGCTTCGTGCGGGTCATCTCGCTCACGGCTCGTAGGCGTCGACCGCTTCGATCCACGAGCGGACGACGGCGTCGCTCGGCATCCGCCAGTCGCCGCGCGGGGAGAGCGCGACCATGCCGACCTTGGGCGCGTCGGCCGTGCAGCTCCGCTTGAACTGGTGGGTGAAGAAGCGGCGGTAGAACGTGGTGAGGTGGGTCTTGAGCGCGCCGAGATCGTAGCGCCCCTCGAACGCGACCTCGGCGAGGTCGAGGATCCGACCCGGCCGCGCGCCCGCGCGCACGTAGTGGTAGAGGAAGAAGTCGTGCAGCTCGTAGGGCCCGATCGCGCTCTCGGTGAGCTGAGCGATGCGGCCCGCCTCGTCCGTCGGGAGGAGCTCCGGGCTGATCGGCGTCTCGAGGATCGCGAACAGGATCTCACGCAGCCGCTCCGAGCCCTTCGCGAACGTGGCCGCGCGCTCGTTGGCGACCCAGCGGATCACGAAGCGGATGAGCGTCTTCGGGACGCCCGCGTTCACGTCGTACATCGAGATGTGATCGCCCGCGTAGGTCGACCAGCCGAGCGCCTTCTCGGAGAGGTCTCCCGTGCCGACGACGATCCCGCGGCGCTGGTTCGCGAGCGTCATCAAGAGCAGCGTTCGCAAGCGGGCTTGCACGTTCTCCACCGTGACGTCCGCGTGCTCGGGGTGGGCGCGCAGGCGAAGGACGAGCTCCTCGGGATCGCTCGTGCCCGTCGCGCCGGGGTGCCCGAGCCGCGACAGGACGAGGTGGCTCGCCTCGCTCACCCCGTGCTCGAGGAACGTCGCGCCGAGCTCCTTCGCGAGCTCCTCCGCGCTCGAGCGGGTGCTCGCGGTGGTGCCGAGGCCGGGCATGGTGACCGCGATGAGATCGGTCCGCGGTCGGCCCAACAGATCGAGCGCGTTGGCGCAGACGAGCGCGGCCATCGTCGAGTCGAGCCCGCCGCTCACCCCGAGGACCAGCGCCGGATCGCCGATCGCGCGCATCCGCGTCGCGAGCGCGTTCGACTGGATCTCGAAGATCTCCCAGCAGCGCGTGGCGAGCGTCGCCGGGTCGGACGGAAGGAACGGGTGCGGCGAGACGCGGCGCTGGAGCGGCGCGCGATGGGGCGTCGCCTCGAACGGCACCGCGCGATACGCACCCGCGTGCTGCGCGGCGCAGTCGCCGAACGTGTTCGTGCTCGCGCGCTCACGGACGAGCCACTCGAGGTCGACGTCCGCGCTCACCTTCTGATCGGATCGTGCAAACCGCGTGGACTCCGCGAGGAGGCGGCCGTTCTCGCACACGAACGCGTCTGCATCGAACGCGAGGTCGGTCGACGATTCGCCGGGTCCCGCCGCGACGTAGAGGTAGGCGCACTTGCCGCGGTCCGACGCGCTGAGCGCGAGGGTGCGCCGAAGCTCCGCCTTGCCGACGGTGAAGTTCGACGCGCTGAGGTTCGCGACGACCGTCGCGCCCGCGCTCACCTGGTGCGCGCTCGGCGGGACCTGGACCCAGAGGTCCTCGCAGATCTCGAGGCCGACCACGAGGTCGGGCTCGTTCGACGCCGCGAAGAGGACGTCGAGGCCGAACGGAACGACCTCGCCGGCGAGCGCGATCTCCGTCCCCCGATCCACCTCGGTGCCGGGACGGAACCATCGCGCCTCCTCGAACTCGCGATACGTCGGGAGGTAGGCCTTGGGCACCACGCCGAGCAGCTGACCGCCCTGGAACGCGGCGGCCGCGTTGTAGATCGCGCCGCCGACGCGGATCGGCAGGCCCACCACGGCGAGGGGCGACAGCTCCGCGCTCGCGGCGACCAGCTCGGCCAGCGAGCGCTCGCACGCCTCGAGCAGGTGATGGTCGAGCACGAGGTCGCGCACCGTGTAACCACACAGCCCGAGCTCCGGGAACACGACCAGCGCGCTCGCCTCGTCGTGCGCCTCGCGCAAGAGCGCGAGCGTGCGCTCACGGTTGTGGTCGAAGTCCGCCACGCGGAGGGTGGGGACCGCGACGGTCAGCCGGGCGAAGCCGCGCATGGCCCACTCATGCACTCCTCGGCGCAGGCCCGCAACGCGACGCTCGCACGGCAGCTCCCTTCACGCGATTGGCCATGGGCACTCGGGAGGCCCGGCCCCATACTGGCTGCTCCTTCGGCCCCCGATGAGCAGTACCCCCGCGTCCGAGCGTCTCTCGCTCGCCCCTCAGGCCCCCGTCGCGCCCGATGCCCCGGCCGCGCGGGCCGACTCGGGACCTGGCTCGGTCGAGCTCGTCGCGATGGTCGCCTCGCTGATGGCGATGAACGCGCTGGCCATCGACGTGATGCTGCCGGGGCTGCCCGCCATCGCGCGTCACTTCGACGTGGTCGAGGCGAACCACCAGCAGTTCGTCATCTTCGCGTACATCGTCGGATTCGGCGTGCCGCAGCTCTTCTGGGGTCCGCTCACCGATCGCTACGGGCGCCGCAACGCGCTGTTCGTCGCGCTCGGCGGGTACGCGCTCGCGAGCGGCGCGGCGATCTTCGCAAGCAACTTTGCGATGTTCCTCGCCCTCCGGTTCCTTCAGGGCGTGTTCGCGGCGGGGTGCCGCGTCATCGCGGTGGCGCTCGTCCGCGATCTCTACGCGGGCCCGATGATGGCGCGCACGATGTCGCTCGTGATGACGGTGTTCATGGTGGTGCCGATCACCGCGCCGATGATCGGCCAGGCGATCCTCGCCATCGCGCCGTGGCAGGCCACGTTCGGGCTGCTCGCGGTGGTCGGCGTGCTCGTGCTCGTCTGGTCGTTCACCCGACTGGCCGAGACGCTGCCCGCGGACTCCCGCAACCCGATCTCGGTCGGTCGCATCGCGCGCAACTACTGGATGATCGTCACGACTCCGGTGACGCTCGGCTACATGGTGGCGAGCGGCCTCCTGTTCGGCGCGCTCTTCGCGTTCATCCCGTCGTCGGAGCAGATCTTCCGCGAGGTCTTCCACCAGGGCGACACGTTCGTCTACTGGTTCGCCGCGATCGCGTTCACGCTCTCGCTCGCGAACTTCGCGAACTCTCGCCTCGTGCGGCGGTTCGGGATGCGGCGCATCGGACACGCGGCGCTGATCGGGTTCACGGTGCTCTCGTTCGTGCTCTACGTCGCGATGCGCGTGTTCGGCGAGCGCCTCGAGATCTTCTTCCCGCTCTTCGCCCTCGCGTTCGCGTTGTTCGGGCTCATCGGCGCCAACTTCAGCGCGCTCGCGATGGAGCCGCTCGGCAAGGTGGCGGGCACCGGCTCGGCCGCCTACGGCTTCGCGACGACCACCGTCTCCGGCGCGATCGGGGCGGTCATCGGGCTCGCCTACGACGGGAGCACGGCGCCGCTCCTCCTCGGCTTCGTCGCGCTCGGCGTGTGCTCGCTCCTGGCCGTGATCGCCACCGAGCGTGGGAAATTCCTGAGTCGACCCGCGGAGGTCCTCACACAAAAGGGTGGCGAAGGCGCCTGAGCTCGGGTACGCGCACGCCATGAGCGCGTTTGACCGAGTCCTTCCTTCCGTCCTCGAGGCCGTCGGCCACACCCCGATGATCGAGCTCTCGCGCATCGGGCGCGGGCTGCCCTGTCAGCTCCTCGGCAAGCTCGAGTTCATGAACCCGGGCGGCTCCGTCAAGGACCGCATCGGCGTGCGGATGCTCGTCGAGGCCGAGAAGCGCGGCGAGATCAAGCCGGGCGACACGCTGATCGAGCCGACGAGCGGCAACACCGGGATCGGCCTCGCGATGGCGGCGGCGGTGCGCGGGTATCGGATGATCATCACGATGCCCGAGAAGATGAGCCGCGAAAAGCAGGTTGTCCTCGAGGCGCTCGGCGCCGAGATCATCCGGACGCCCACCGAGGCGGCGTTCGATGCGCCGGAGAGCCACATCAGCGTGGCCAAGCGCCTGCGCGAGGTGATCCCGAACGCGCACATCCTCGACCAGTACGGCAACGAGGACAACCCGCTCGCCCACGCCGAGACGACCGCGCGCGAGATCCTCGAGCAGACGGACGGCAAGCTCGACGCGTTCGTCTGCGCGGCGGGGACGGGCGGGACCATCTCGGGCGTCGCGCGCGTCCTCAAGAAGGAGGCGCCGCAGTGCGAGATCATCGGCGTCGATCCGGAGGGCTCGATCCTCGCCGGTCCCGGCGAGATCAAGTCGTACAAGGTCGAGGGCATCGGCTACGACTTCATCCCCGACGTGCTCGACCGGAAGCTCGTCGATCGCTGGGTCAAGTCGAATGACAAGGACTCGTTCCGTGTCGCGCGCCAGCTGATCCGCCAGGAGGGCCTCCTTTGCGGCGGCTCGAGCGGGTCGGCGGTGTGGGCCGCGCTCCAGATCGGCAAGGACATGCCGGAGGGGAGCCGCGTCGTGGTGATCCTCCCCGACTCGGTGCGGAACTACATGACGAAGTTCGTCGACGACGCGTGGATGCGTCAGAGCGGCTTCCTCGGGGACGACGGCGGGCTCGGCACGATCGGCGACGTCCTCCGCGCGCTCCCGCCCAAGGAGGTCATCACCATCGAGGACGACAAGTCCCTCGGCCACGCGGTCCGCGTGTTCAAGGCGCACGGGATCTCGCAGATGCCGTGCGTCACCGGCGGTCGGCTCAGCGGCATCGTGACGGAGTCCGACGTCCTCCACTTCCTCGTCGACGGGCGCGACATCGAGACGCCGCTCGCCGAGGTGATGGCGCGCCGGGTGAGCACGCTCGGGATGCACGACGACGCGGACGCGCTGCCCGGCCTCTTCGAGCGCGGCGAGGTCGCGATCGTAGTCGACGAGGATCGTAAGGTGAAGGCCGTGTTGACGAAGCTCGACTTCATCGAGTTCGTGAGCAAGGCGCGCCGCCTCAAGGACTCGCTCGGCCGGAGCTGAGAGCCGCATGAGCGACGATCCGGATCTCGCGGACGTCGATCTGAGCGCGCTCGGGGTGCCCGCACCGGGCCCGGGCGCCGATCCGGACGAGCCGGCGGTGGCGCTGCAATGGTTGGCTAGGATGGCGCGCGCTACGCGGGCGGCGTCGCCGTCCACGGTGGACCCGGCGCTCGAGGCGGAGCTCGCCGAGGAGCTCGCGGCGCGACCGGCGCCGGACCGCGCGTTCGGGCAGCTCCACATCGACGCCGCCTCGTGTCTCCGGCGCGCCGCGATCGTGAAGGACGCGGCGCAGCGCGCGGCGAAGGACCGGACGCCGCGCGTGATCGCGATCGGCGACGACGACGGAGTGACGCTCGCGCTTCGGCTCCTCGGGCTCGAGGACGTCCACGCCGTCGATCTCGACGAGGCGATCCTCCGGTTCCTCGCGGGACGCGGCGTGCCGACGACCCGCGCCGACGTGCTCGGATCGTCGGTGCCCGAGCCGCTCCGCCGCGCGTTCGACGTAGCGGTCACCGATCCGTTTCGCGATCTCGACGGGGGCCTCGGCTTCCTCTCGTACGCGGCAGCGTGCGTGCGAGAGGCGGGCGCGCTCGCGTGGGTCGATCACCCGGACTGGAACTACGAGCTCTCGGTCGTGCAAGCGACGTTGCGGACGCTGGGATGGGCGGTCACGGCGGAGCACACGAGCGTGCACGCGTATGCGCTCGAGCCGATCGGATGGGACGCCGTGATCGCCACGTACCCGTCGCTCGAGCCCGCGATCCGCCGGTCGCTCGGCCGCGCGAGGGCGTGGTCGAACCTCTACCTCCTCGAGCGCCGCACGCCTCGCGCTCGCTCCGCGATGCGGTAGCCTCCGCGTCATGAGCTACGACCGCGCCTCCCTCGACGCCGCCCTGGCCCCTCTCTTGGCCGTCATTCGCGAGCTCGATCCGAGCGACCCCGAGAAGGTCACGGCCGAGCTGAACGCGCGCTTCGCGCTCGACTCCGAGCCGATGCGCGAGCTGCGCGCGATCGTGCGCACGGGCGTCGAGGCGCGCTGGCTCGCCGAGCGCGACAACGATGGCGTGCGCTACGGGCGCGTGATCAAAGCGACCTCGGACGACATGCTGAGCGTCGACTGCGTGCACATGCGCTCCGCGGGAGTGGCGCACACGCATCCCAACGGCGAGATCGATCTTTTGTTCGAGGTCGAGGGCGAGCCGACGTTCGACGGCCACGCGCCGGGCTGGGCGGTCTACGCGCCGGGCTCGTGGCACGTGCCG
Organism: Sandaracinaceae bacterium; assembly: GCA_050186575.1. GTDB lineage: Bacteria > Myxococcota_A > Polyangia > Polyangiales > Sandaracinaceae > JAUHXR01. The sequence continues at coordinate 16,596 of JBFWYI010000007.1, forward strand.
CGGGTCGACGGTGGATCGATGGACATCCTCTACTTCCTGCCCGGTGGCGCGATCCGCTTCGAGGCGGAGCCGAGCGCTACTCGATCATGAACAGTGCGGAGGCGTGACCGAGCAGGCCGTATTGACGCGGTACCGTCATCATCCCGAGCTCGGACTGCGTGAAGATCTCCGGCTCGACGAACTGCAGGTCGGCGCGGAGCCAGATCGCGTAGCCGTCGGCGACCGTCACGCCCACGCCGACGATGCCTCCTGCGCCGTAGCCGCCGGCCCAGCGGGTGATCGGGACCGAGCTCGAGAAATCCTGGTAGGACCACTCCTGTCCTAGCGCGCAGCCCTCCGCGCCGAGCGCGATCGACACGCCGCCGATCGGAAACGAGCCGATCGCCTCGAGGCACGCCATGAGGAGCGGATGGACTTCGAGCTTCGACGCGCCGGTGAACGCGTCGGTGAAGTCCTCCTGGGTGAGGAACGCGAGCTCGCCGCTCAGGCCGATCCGGAAGAAGTCGCGAAACCGATAGCCGCCGGCCACGCGCGCGCCCGCGCCGCCGCTCGGACCGTACCCGCCCGTGGTGAGGAAGTGCGCGGCGACCCCGAACGCGAGGTACGCGCCGTGCTCCTCCGGAGGTCGCGCCGGCGTCGGCGGCCTCGGGCGAAGCGCGGGGTCGGTGAAGAACGGCTCGTTCGGGGTGGCCGGATCGGCGAGCGGGGTCCCGAGCGACGCGCTCGCGCTCGGGGCTGCTTCGCTCTCGTCCGGCTCCGCCCCGAGCGGGAGCCCCGCCCTCGCCTCGTCGATGAGGCTTGCGATCACCAGCGCGAGCGAGCGCCCGTCCTCTGCGTCGAGACGCGGTACGCGGTGCGCTTCGCCGGTCGCGCGGGTCACCAGCTCGAGCCCGAGCCCCGCGTTCGATGTGAAGATCTCGACGGCGAAGTCGAACGGCTCGTCCGCGCTCTCGACGATCGTCCCGCCGCGCGCCGCGAGCTCGATGGCGAGGGGCTCGGTCAGCTCGCTCCGCGTGGGCTCGGGCGCGCGCAGCGAGACACGCAATCCGACTTGCGCCGAGGCAGGAGGGGCCACGGCGAGGATGAGGAGGAACAACAGCGCGGCGCGCGATTCGCGCCCCGTCGTCACGTCGTCTCCGCCCGGGATCCGCCGACGGGAGCCGTCTCGCGGAGGCGCTCCTCGACCGCGGCGCGGATCGCGCCTGGGTCGAACGGCTTCTCGAGGACCTTCACGCCCGCGGCTTCGATGAACGCGCGCGCCCGCTCGGTGAACGCGCCGCCGGTGACGAGCATCAGGCGCGCCTCGCGGCCGCGCCCCTCTTCCTTCAGCGCGTCGTAGACCTGCTCTCCCCCGATGCCCGGCATCATCAGATCGCATATCACGACGTCGAAGTCCTGGCTCTCGAGGATCTCGAGCGCTTGCGCGCCGCTGGTGGCGGTCTCGACGTGATGGCCGCGGAGCATGCGCGCGAGGGAGGCACCGACCTTCTCCTCGTCATCGACGATCAGGATCCGACCGCGCGCGCTCGGCGGCGGGGTTGGCGGCTCGTCGTCGGCCACGACGTGCTCGGTGCGCGCGTCCCCCTCCACGGCGGGGAGCCACACCGACACCGTGGTGCCGACGTCGGCGATGCTCGCCAGCTCCATCCGGCCGCCGAGGGAGGTCACGATGCGGCGACAGATCGCGAGCCCCAGCCCGGTGCCGCGGCCGGCCGGCTTCGTCGTGAAGAACGGCTCGAACACGCGGTCGAGCAGGGCGGCTGGGATCCCCACGCCCTGATCCGCCACGCTGATCTTCACCCACGGACCGTCGCGGCGCGCGGAGAGCGTGACGTTCCCCGTGCGCCCTTCCATCGCGTGAGCCGCGTTGACGAGCAGGTTCAACACGACCTGCCCGAAGCGAGCCTCGTTCGCGACGACGCGCGGGAGTGAGGCGTCGAGGTCGACCGTCACCGTCGCGTGGTGCGCGAGGTCGGCCGCCGCGATGGCGAGCGACGACTCCAGGACGGGGCGCACGTCGACGGCGCGGCTCTCCTCGTCGTTGGAGCGCGCGAGGAAGCGCAGCCCCCGGACCACGTCGCGGACCCGCTCGGCGCCTTGGCGGATGTCCTCGGCCAGCTCGACGAGCGGCGCGAGCTCGGCCTCGCGACCCTCGATCGCGGCGAGCTGTGAGCTCAGCACGTTGGCGTTGGCGAGCACGTAGGTGAGCGGATTGTTGATCTCGTGCGCCATCCCGGCCGCCACCGTCCCCACCGCGGCCAGGCGATCCGCGAGCCGGAGCTGCGCCTCGATCGCGCGTTGCTCGCTCACGTCGCGCGCGACCATCAGCCTCGACGGGCGACCCGAGTACTCGAGCTTCGGCCCCTCGATGAGCTCGATGTGGGCGACCGATCCGTCGCGCTTGGAGAAGCGATGCTCGCCCAGGCCGAGCATCGCCTCCCGCGGGCTTCGCGGCTCGGCGACGTACTCGCTGAGCCGGCGGCCGGTGAGGTCGGTCGCGGCGTAGCCGAGCGTCTCTTCGAACGCCGGGTTCACGAATTGGATCAACCCGTCGGTCTCGACGACGATCCCGAACGGGCTCGACTCGATGACACGCAAGAAGTCGTTCTCGGTGCGGGCCAGCCGCTCGCTGAGCGCGGACCGGGCCGACGCGAGCCGTCGGTGGAGGACGCGCAGGAGCGCGATGAGCAGCATCGCCAGGAAGCCGAACAGGATCGCGACCACGGCCAGCCACGTGAGGGCGTCCCAGTGCCCGCCGAGCGCCTCGGAGGTCTCCGCGTTCGCGCGCCGGAGCGCGCCGACCGCCGCGTCGATCCGTGCGATCGCGTCGGTGCGCGCCGACTCCTCGCCGTCGAGCACCCAGCGGTCCGACTCCTCGACCGCGGTGCGGATCGACGCCCGGGCCGCGGACGGCATCCCGCCCGTCGCCTCGAGGTCGGAGGCGCTCCGCTCCACGCGGTGCCGCATCGCGAAGAGCTCGCGACGTACCTCCTGCGGCGGCGGGCCGGCGCCGGGTGCTTCGAGCTGGGACTCGAGCCCTCCGAGCGCGACGAGGAGCCCCACCCGCGCCTCCAGCTCGGCGCGGAGGCGCTCGACCTCGCGGACCGTCGACCAGCAGTAGACCGCGAACGCGACGAGGACGATCGCCTTGACGACGAGCAACCCCCCGAGGGCGCGTTGAAGCCCGCGGGGGGAGTCGGAGGATTCTCCTGAGCTCGGGGAGGCCACGAGTCAGGATAGTTGACCACCGCGACGGTCGGCCAGTTCGCGCTGGCGTTCGCTCACTCCAGGCCGGAGATGCGGTCCCGGACGGGGTGCGAGTTGGCGCGGTCGGTGACCGAGCGGCCGCTGAACACGCCGTCGAACACCATCTCGCCCGACATCCCGGTCCAGCGCGCGTGGGCGTTGCCGTCCGCGATGGTCTCGAGGTCGTAGTCCTGGTCGGTGTCCACGAGCTCCGAGTCGCCCGCGAGGTGGAGCTCGTCGTATGCGAAGAGCCCGCGGAACGCCGTGTCGATGCGATCCTGGAGCATGCCGACGCCGACCGTGCACGCCGCGTTGGCGAGGTCCTGGGTGACGCCGGTGCCGATGCGCGCCGCGATGGCGGGGCAGTCGAACTGATCCGCCACGAGCTCGCCGAGCGTAGCGGGCGAGCCGGAGAGGCGGCTGAGGAGCGACTGGTTGATCACCGTCTCCACGAGCTCACCGAACGAGAGCGCGAACGTGTGCTCGTCCATCTCGATGCGGTCGCTGAACGTGATGACGACGTCGGCCGAGGCCGCGCGGTTGAGGGTCGTGGACGTCCCGTCCGACATCGGGACCACCACGTGGTGCAGGCGGTGCTGACCCATCGCGACGCCGTACTCGTCGGCCGCCGCGAAGTCGAGCTCGCCCTCGAGGGTGAGGCCGCTGAACGCCGCGTCGACGTCGGCGCCGAAGCGGATGGTCTCCTGCACCTCGCTCGGGAGGTGGATGCCGGCGAGCGCGTCGCGGAGCATCTGCGCGACGAGCTCGCGGGTGATCGAGAGGCTGAGGCCGCTGCGGATCCACGAGGGCGTGCCGGGCGCCATGCGGATCTGATCGACGAGCCACATCGCCGGGTCGGCCGAGCCGAGGCCGCCCATGATCGCGAGGAGGGTGTCGAGGTCGTTCGAGAAGCCGTCAGTGACGTCGAACGTCTCGGTCGTCGCGTACGGACCGCCGAGGCGCGCCGGGATGTCGTTGAGCGGCGCCTGCAACGTCTCGTGCTCCATCGTCATCGTGTGGCTGATGCACACCTCGGCCGCGACGTGGTCGCGCGCGTCGATGCCGAGCACGTACACCGCCGACGGGACGTCGAGCGCGACGCTGTCGAGCGTGGCGGTGCCGCGCACGCTCGTCGACGTGACGGCGGCCGGGCTCGGGACGCTGCGGACGACGTCGTCGCAGCTCGCGTTTTCGAAGAGCGCGACCTCGGCGCGGCGCACGCCGCGCGAGCCCATGTAGGTGACGTCGACGTCGAGGGTGCCCCGCACCATCGCGCGCACGTCGATCACCACCTGCGCGTCGTCCACGTTCGCCGCGCTCGCCATCAGGTCGTAGCTGCCCGCGCGCTCGCCACGAACGCGCGCGAAGCCGACGCCGTCTTCGCCGGTCACCGTGCTCATCGCGATGAGGTGGCTGCCATCGGGGAGCAGCTCGAACGAGAGCTCCTGGCCGGGGACCGGCTGGTCGTTCGCGTCGAGGTAGCGGAAGCCGATCTCGACCTCCTCCTGCCATCCGATCTGCACCTCGGACGCGCCGACCACCTCGAGCCGCGGCTGACCGCTCGGGTTCGGGCCGGGGCCGGGGCCGGGCGGGCCCGAGTCCGGGGCGCAGGCGGCGAGGGAGAGAGCGAGGGTGGCAAAGACGGCGTGGCGCATGGGGATCTCCGTTTGGAGCGCCCCTACGCGACGGGCGTGCCAAGCCGATCGATGGGCGCGCGTCGCTTCGCGAGCGACACGTGGCTAGCCAGTTAGCCAGTCGATCGCGGGTTCGATGGCTATCCGAGTGACCGACGGGGTGACCGACCGAGCCCGCGGGCGAGACAGCGAAACGCGGCTGTGCTGTGCTCTACGCATGCTGTTTCGCCAGCTCCTCGACGCCGAGTCCTCCACCTACAGCTATCTCCTGGCCTCGCAGGGCGAGGCGGTGCTCATCGATCCCGTCTTCGAGCAGCACGAGCGCGACGCCGCGTTGGTGCGCGAGCTCGGGCTCTCGCTGAAGGCGACGATCGAGACCCACGTCCACGCCGACCACGTGACCGGCGCGGCGCGCGCGGCCGAGCGGCTGGGCTCCGCGATCGTGCTCGGTCGCCACTCCGGCGCGGAGGGCGCGGATCGTCTGGTGGGGGAGGGGGCGCGCGTCGCGTTCGGCGATCGCGCGCTCCTCGTCCGCGAGACCCCGGGACACACGGACGGGTGCATCACGCTCGTGCTCGACGACCGCACGATGGCGTTCACCGGCGACTGCCTGATGATCCGAGCTGCCGGCCGCACCGACTTCCAGCAGGGCGACGCGCACCGGATGTTCCGATCGATCCGCGACGTGATCTTCGGTCTGCCGGACGACTGTCTCCTCTATCCCGCGCACGACTATCGCGGGCGCACGGTGACGACGGTCGCCGAAGAGCGCGCGTACAACCCCCGGGTCGGCGGCGAGGCGAACGAGCGCGACTTCGTCGACTACATGGAGAACCTCGGTCTGCCTCACCCGAAGAAGATCGACATCGCGGTGCCCGCCAACTTGCGTTGCGGTCGTGCAGAGACTCCGTCCGCGCCGCCCGCCGACTGGGGCCCCGTGCGCATCAGCTTCGCGGGGATCCCCGAGATCGATCCGGAGTGGGTCGCGGAGCATCGGGGCGACGTGCGGATCCTCGACGTGCGCAGGCCCGAGGAGCTCGTCGATCCGGAGATCGGCGCGCTCGAGGACGCGCTGACCATCCCGCTCGGCGAGCTGGCGGATCGCGTGGCGGAGGTGCCCGACGATCGGCCCGTCGTCGCGATCTGCCGCTCGGGTCGGCGCTCCGCCCAGGCGACGGAGATCCTCCGTCGGGCCGGGCGCACGCGGATCGCGAACGTGAGCGGCGGAATGCTCCGGTGGCGGGAGCTGGGGCTCTGAGAGCCGACGATTTTCCGAATTATTCTCGATGGTTGAGGAAATCGACAAACTTTTGACGAATTTCTCTCAAGTCTCGGCGCGGCCCGGCCGTATCTCCCTCGCACAGCAGCGAACCCCACGGGAGCCGGTCGACAAAGGCAACCGCGCACGAAAGGCGCGGACGCAAAGCCCCTGACCTACCGGGCGCACCACGAGGTGCGCTCCACGGTTTGAAGGGCCGCCGAAGCGGCAACGGTCCAGCTCCCTCTCGTTCGAGCCTCGCGGCTCGAGAAAGGAAGTCTCATGACCAAGTCCCTCGCCTTCGCGCTCACCTCCCTCCTCGCGCTCGTCGGGTGCGGTGCCCAGAGCTCGGCGCTCAGCGCGTCGACGACCCCGGAGCACCTCCGCACCGACAACGATCGCTACGCCGCCGCGTACGGCGAGGCGTTCGCGACGTATCAGGCCGAGGTGGAGCTCGCGGTCGCGCGCACGTACGGGACGCGCCTGGAGGCCGAGGCGGTGGCGGCGAGCCACATGAGCCAGCGCTTCTACGGCCACCTCGAGCACGCCCTCGCGCGCCGCGGCCTCTCGATGCGCGGCTTCCGGCTCCACCAGAGCCACCATCCGGAGCTCACCGCGCACCTCGATCGCGACTTCGACGTCACGGAGGTCCGCACGACGGCCATCGCGATCGCGGAGCGCGTGGATCCGATCGCGCCGCTCATGGTCGCGTTCGACGAGCGCGACGACGCCGACGACGTGGCCCTCGCGCAGCGCTGAGCGCGACGCCGAGATCGAACGACCCCCTGCGAGCACTCCGCTCGCGGGGGTGTCTCGCGTTTTGGCGGACACGGAATCGGAATCGGACACGGAATCGGAATCGGAATCGGAATCGGACTACTCGGACTCGGACTCGGAATCGGACACGGAATCGGACACGGAATCGGACACGGAATCGGACACGGAATCGGACACGGAATCGGAATCGGAATCGGAATCGGACACGGAATCGGACACGGACACGGAATCGGAATCGGAATCGGAGATCGGTAGTCGCCTTGCGTCTGCCTCCGCCAGCGGCCGCACTCTCCCTTCGCGCCGAGCTCTTCGGACTGACGAGGAACCGGGCTCGTCAGCGCGGGCTGCCGTGCGACGTCGACGGTGCGTCGTCCCACGACTCGATCAGCGTCCGTCCGCTTCCACGGCGGGCGCGGCGCTTGGTCGACGTGGCGTGGCTCGCCGAGCCGCTCGTGAGCGCGTCGAATCCGAAGCGCGCGCGCACGTCGTCCACCGCGCGATGGAGCTTGTCGTGGCCGGCGAAGAGGTCGAGCTGATCGTCGAACAGGCCGAGGTTCGAGAGCTTGATCCCGATGAGGCGCACCCGCTTGTTGCGATTGCGGGTCTCGCGAAACAGCTCGATGACGACCGGCAGGACGTCGTGCTCGCTACATGTCGGGTGGATCGTGCGTCCGCGCGACAGCGTGCGGAAGTCGCTGTACCGGAGCTTCAGCGTCACCGTCCGCGCCTTCACCCCGCGCTTGCGCGCCCGCCAGCACACCCGCTCCGCGAGCGAGCAGAGGCGATCCTCCACGTGCTTCGGATCCGAGATGTCCTCGAGGAACGTACGCTCGTTCGAGATGCTCCCGATCGCCTCGCCCTCGGGATCGTGCTCGCGAAACGCGGGGCGGTCGCGACCGAGCGACGACGCGCCATCGCCGTTCGCGTTGCGCTGGATGATCTCCGCCCACGCGCCGAACACCCGGTTCACCGGACCGCGCGGCGCGGTCGCGAGCTCGCCGATCGTGCGGATGCCCGCCGCGATCAGCTTGTTCTCCGCCACCGGTCCGACGCCGGGGAGCTTGCGCACCGGGAGCGGGCCGAGGAACTCCATCTCGGTGCCCGCCGGCACGAGCCGTACGCCGGCCGGCTTGGCGACCGTCGACGCGATCTTCGCGACGGCCTTGCTCGACGCGATCCCGCAGCTCGCCGGGAGCCCGAGCTCCGACGCGATGCGCGCCGTGATCTCGCGGACCACGCGCTCGATGGTCGCGTCCCCATCGCGGTCGCCCGGCTTTGCGTAGAGCCGCTCGCACCCGCGGAAGTCGAGGTACATCTCGTCGATGCTCGCGACACGGCTCTCGGGCGTGTAGCTCGACGCGATCGCGCGCACCTTCTCCGCGTACTCGCCGTACACGCCGTGCCGCGTCGGGAGGTAGATCGCGTGGGGCGCCAGCTCGGCTGCGCGGGTGAGCGACATCCCGCTCCTCACCCCGAGCTCACGCACCTCGTACGAGCACGCGGTCACCACCCCGCGTGAGCTGGGACGCCCGCCGACGACGACCGGTCGACCGAGGAGGGAGGGGTCCAGGATGCGCTCGACCGACACGAAGAACGTGTCGAGATCGAGGCAACAGATCCTCGCCGGCGGGCGCTCCACGGGTGGATCCTACTGGCTGAATGTTCAGGTGTCGAGGTCGGCGAGCGCGCGGGCCGAGAGCGCCTCGGCGATGCGCCTCCATCCCTCGACGAAGCGCGGCGCGGAGCGCTCGAAGCGATCCGGCTCGCACGCGCCGGGGCCGTGCGCGATCTCGACGCGCGTCCCTCGATCGGTCGGGCTGAAGCGCACTTCGACGCGGGTCGGCATGTCGGGCCCGGTGCCGAGGAACCAGTCGTAGGTGATGAGCCGAGGCGCCTCCAGCGCAACGATTCTTGCGTAGACGATCTCGCGCCCGCTCCGCGTCCGCTCGAAGAGCCGACCGTCGGGACCGAGCTCGAGGGCCATCACGGACTCATCTTCGCCGCTCACCCGGTGTCCGGACGGCCACCACGCGTCGACCCGCTCGGTGAACAGCGCGAACGCCCGCTCGATCGAGAGCGGTACCTCGAGCTCGCGTCGGATCATCGTCGCTCCGCCTCGTCGACCGCGAGCGCGTGGTAGCGCTCGAGCGCGTCGTCCCAGAACTGTGCGAGGAACGCGCGCGCCTCCTCGAAGCCATCGCGCCGGATCGCGTAGGGTCCGCGCGTCCCCGGCGTCGCCTGTGCGACTAGGCCGGCCGACTTCAGCACGCGGAGGTGCCGCGAGATCGCAGGGCGGCTCACGTCGAAGCTCGCTGCGATCTCACCGACGCTGAGCGGGCCCGCGCGGAGCCGCGCGAGGATCTCCCGGCGCACCGGGTTCCCCAACGCGTCGAGGGCGTTCATGCGGGTGGCCTACACCGCGACGATCGGCGGGTCCAGCGCGGCCCCCACGCCGCGCGGGATCTGTCATGGTCACGCCTCATGGAGCGCCCGCGCGTCGCCTGCGTCACCTGTCGCGTCCTGCCCGAGCCCGATCCCGATCAAGAGATCTTGCTCGATGCGATCCGTCGCCGCGGCGCCGACGCGTCCCTCGCCGCGTGGGACGATCCCGACGTCGCGTGGGACCGCTACGACGTTTGTGTCCTGCGCTCTGCGTGGAACTACTATCACGACCGCCCCGGCTTCCTCGCGTGGGCGCGGCGCGTCGACGGGGTGAGCCGGCTCGAGAACCCGCTCTCCGTCGTCGAGGACAACACCGACAAGCGCTACCTCGCCCGGCTCGCCGCGGCGGGGGTGCCGATCGTACCGACCGAGATCGTCGCGCCGGGCGAGCGTCCGGAGCTCGACGCGCTCCTCGCGAGACGCGGCTGGGACGACGTCGTGATCAAGCCGCTGATCGGCGCGGCGTCGCACCGGAACCTGCGGGCGAGACCGGGCCAGGAGGCGAGGGCGCACCTCGCGGAGCTCGCGGCGGGCCCCGGGGCGCTACTGCAACCTTACTTGCAAGGGGTCGAGGAGCCGGGCGAGCGATCGATCATCTGGATCGACGGCGCAGTCACGCACGCGATCCGCAAGACGGCCCGCTTCTGGGGGGAGGACGAGCGCGTCTCGCTCGACGCGGTCCCGATCCCGCTTGGAGGGGAGGCGCTCCTGCTCGCGGCGCTCGCCGCGCTGGGACACGACGAGCTCGTCTACGCGCGGGTGGACGTCGTGCCCGATGCGGTGGGCGAGCTCGCGATCATGGAGGTCGAGCTCACCGAGCCGTCGCTCTACCTCGCGCAGTCGGACGTCGCGCTCGAGCGGTTCGCGGACGCGCTCGTCCGCGAGGCGGCTCAGCGCGCGGCCAGCCGATCGCGCAGGTAGGCCTCGACCTGTGCGCGCTCGGGGATCGCGCAGCGCCCGTCGCGATGCAGCGTGGTCTCCCACTTCCAGAAGCCGGGGATGCGCCCGAGCACCGTAGGTTGACGCTCCCAGTACCAGAGTCGCGCCTCGCGCACCTCGTGGGGGAACGGCTCGCTCGCGGTCGAGTAGTCGTTCACCCAGAGGTAGAAGCGATCGGACGCGCCCGCTTCGTGAGCGAGTGCGAGCTCGGGCGGCGGGCTCGCGAGCAGCTCACGGAGCGCCGCGTACGATCGTTCGGCGCAGCGGATCGCGTCGTCGGTCGCGCTCGCCGGCGTGATCGCGCCCTCGAACACCTCACCCGCCCGCGGATAGAAGCCCCACAGGATCTCGGCAGGGTAGTCGGGCTCGGCGTCGCCGCGGTACGGCCAATACTCGGCGCCGCTCAGCTCGAAGCCTCCGGCGCGGAACGGTCGCATCGTCCGCGCTCCGTCCCGCTCCCACGCCGCGCGGTCCTCGCCGACGAGCGCGAGGTAGTCGATCGCCTCGACGTCGCCGTGAACGGAGCTTGCGGTATACAGAATGCCGCGGTCGGCGTCAATCGCGATGGTGCGCGGCGCGGTCTCGAACCGAGTGAGGAGGCGAGGCGAGCGCGTGGGATCGAACAGCACGAGCGCCCCATCGTCGATCGCCGCCACGAGCCGTCCGCGGTGGTCCAGCGCGATCCCCGTCGCGCCGTCCACCGTTCCGACGCCGTCTTCGTCGACATCGGTGAGCCGCCGGGACGCGAGATCGACGTTGGCGATGCCGCCGCTCGACGCGATCCAGAGCCGGCCGCCGTCGAGCAGCAGAGCGCGCGGCTCTTCGAGCCCGGACGCGAGCTCGATGCGGGTCTCGCCGTAGAACGCCCAGACGCGGCTCGCGCTCGGATCGGAGACGAACGTCACGCCGCCGTAGCCCGCGGCCACTCCGCCCACCGAGCCCACGTCGATCGCGCCGATCGCCTCATACGTCCGCGCGTCCGGATCGAAGCGTCCGAGCCCCGCCGGACCCGCGAGCACCAGCGCGGTCCCATCGGTCGCGAGCGCGGCCGCGTGCACCTCGAGATCGAACGTCGACCAACCCGCCTCGCCGAGCGCGTAGAGCGCCGAGCCATCGCCGTCCCGCTCGGCCGCCGCGACGAACAGGTGCGGCGCTCGCGCGCCCGGACCGCGCGTCGCGATCGCGATCGCTTCGTAGTCACCGAGCGAGAGCCGCGTCGTCTCCCCGGCGCGGGGATCCGCAACTTCCGTATCGGCCTCCGACCTCGGCGTGGCGGTGGACGCTCCGCCGCACCCGGCGATCAGCAACGAGATCCAAGCGGCGCGCGCGCCCCCAGCCGTCATCGCGCGATCCTGAGCCGAGCCGGCCGCGGGGCAAGCCTCGAGAGCGGCGAAATCTCCGCTCGCGGGGTGAAGTCAGCCAAGCGGCGACGAGCTGGTGTGCTGAGTCGGACGACGGTCGACGACCGCCGCCGCGAGCGAAGCGAGCGCTGCGCTGCGAGAGCGCGGGGATGAAGGCGCTACGCGGAGACGAGCTGGTGTGCTGAGTCGGAGGAGTCGCCCGTCATGCAAATCGTCCGAGCGAAGCGGACGCAGTCCGCGCAGCCGGAGGATTTGGATGCCGGTCAACGACCGCCGCCGCGAGCGAAGCGAGCGCCTGCGCTGAGAGGTCGCGGGGATGAAGGCGGTACGCGACGACAAGCTCGTGTGCTGAGTCGGAGGAGTCGTCCGTCATGCAAATCGTCCGAGCGAAGCGGACGCAGTCCGCGCAGCCGGAGGATTTGGATGCCGGTCGACGACCGCCGCCGCGAGCGAAGCGAGCGCCTGCGCTGAGAGGCCGCGGGGGTGAAGGCGGTACGCGACGACAAGCTCGTGTGCTGAGTCGGAGGAGTCGTCCGTCATGCAAATCGTCCGAGCGAAGCGGACGCAGTCCGCGCAGCCGGAGGATTTGGATGACGGTCGACGCACGCCGCCGCGAGCGAAGCGAGCGCCTGCGCCAAGGGCGTAGGCCCATCGTGAGCGCAGCGAACGATGGAGGCGGCGGGAGTCGAACCCGCGTCCGGAAACGATCCGCAACACTGCCTTCTACGTGTGTAGTCCGTGATTTGTATTCGCGATCCCGGTCGCCCACGAACAGGCTACCGAGCCACTAGAGGTCCTTTTGTCTCGTCCTCACCCCGGACCACGCGGGTTTGGACCAGTCAGCTCGATGACGCCTCCGGTAGAGCGCTGACGGGCTCTAGCCTTCGACGGCTCCCTAACTGCTGCTAAGCAGCGAGAGCAAGCGCGTTGTCGTTCGCACTTACGAGTTCCGAGATGTTTTTGACGCCGTTTCTCAGTCCGGCGACACGCCACCAGGGCTTCTTCGTCCCCGTCGAAACCGTTTCGCCCCCGATAGAGTTGTCAAACCAGAGCCAGCGCCAACTCTGGAGCGCGCGGCGAGGACTCGCAAGGGCCACGTTCTCACTCGCGCCGGGCCACGATGCGCTCGACGAGGAGCTGGTGGCGATCGTTGAACAGCTGGCGATACGTGAGCCACGCGAGGAGCGTCGAGCCGAGCGCGCTCGCGCCGGCGAGCATGAACATCACGAGGATCTGATATCGCACGGCTTGTTGCGGGTCGGCGCCCTCGAGGATCTGACCGGTCATCATGCCGGGTAAGGAGACGAGGCCGACGACCATCATCGCGTTGATCATCGGGATCATGCCGCGCCGCACGGCCTCACGGAGCGGACCGCGCGCCGCTTCCCATCGCGTCGCGCCCAGCGCGAGCTCGGTCTCGACCTTGGCGCGGCCCTCGTCGAGCGCGCGCAGGAGCTCGTCGAGGCAGAGGCTGATCCCCGTGAGCGCGTTGCCGAGGACCATGCCGAGGAGCGGGATGACGTACTGCGGCGTGAACCAACCTTCCGCACCGACGATCAGGCGGGTCGCGCCGAGCGTGGTGGTGAGCGAGACGACGAGGAGGACCGCGAACGCGGTCGATCGGGCGCGCGGATAGGCGCGGCTCGAGCGCGAGACGGAGGCCCACGCGGCCGCGATCACCATGACGAGGAGGACCGCGCCGACGACGTACGGCGAGCCGAGGGCGAACACCCAGCCGAGCACGTAGCCGACCGCCCCGAGCTGGAGGACGGTCCGCGCCGACGCGATGGCGAGCTGCTTCTCGAGGCCCAGCCGCATCACGAGGCTGACCAACCCGGCCACGAGGACGAAGACGGCGCCGAGCGCGAGCTGAACGAGATCGATCGGCGCAGCGCTCATCGCGGCCCCAATACGAGGGCGTCGCGTCCGCAATATCGCTTGCGCTGTTCGGCGTCGTGCGTGACGAGGACGATCGCGGCGCCGAGCTCGGCCAGCCACGCCTCGATCGCTTCGGTCCGCGCCCCATCGAGGGCGGAGGTCGGCTCGTCGAGGAGCAGCACCCGCGGCTCGATCAACGCGGCCCGGACGAGCGCGACGCGCTGCGCTTCGCCGGCGGACAGCGTGGCGCAGGCGGCATCCCACCGGTCGGCGAGGCCGACCGCGGCGAGCGCCTCCCTCGCGACGTCCTCGCGGAACGCGGTCCGCGCGGTCCGGTACGTGAACGGGCGCGCGAGCGCCTCGGCGACGGTGGGCGAGAGCAGCTCGGGTCTCTGGCTCACATAGACGACCTGGCGCCGCCACTCGGGGTAGCCGTGCTCGCGCGCGGTCCGACCGTCGAGCGTGACCTCGCCGGCGAGAGGATCCTCGAGCGCGGCGAGGGTGCGGAGGAGCGTGGTCTTGCCGCACCCGCTCGGTCCGGCGATCGCGTACCGCTCGCCCGGCTCGACCGCGAACGAGAGGTCCTCGGCGAGTGCGCTCGTGGCGCCTCGGACGCCGATGGCGAGCGCGCGCACGTCGAGGGTCACGGGCCAGGTGTAGCAGGGCGTCACGCCGGCGTCCGACGGGACGCCCGTCGGGCCGCGGCACAACGCTCGTTGCGATCTACGCCGCGCGGTCGAACACGGTCGGGTCGGCCTTGTTCGTGGTCTCGAGGAGGAGCCGTGAAGCGCGGAGCACGCCGAGCCTGACCAACGCGCCCCGGACCGTGTCGACGCGCGTGATCCCGCGGCGGCCCGCGGTGTTCGACGCGCGGATCAGGAGTTGGCCCAGCTCGGGCTCGGCCCGCGTCAGCTCCTCGATGATCTCGAACGCGCCGTTCGGGCTCTGCGCCGCGCGCAGCAGCCCGAAGATGACGGATTGGGATCGGTGCCCGTGCTGCCCCGTGATCCTGCCCTTGGGTAAGCCATGCGGTGTCATATGCCCATCGCATCGGGCGATCCGCGAGATCCTTGAGGAAGCGCCGGCGCGCGTCGAGATGGCGTATCATGACCTCCGATGAACGACAGCTTCCCCCGCGCGGCGGTTCGCGCGTCGTGTCTCGGTCTCGCCGCGCTGCTCGGGCTCGTCGCGTGCGGTGATGGAGGCGGGACGGGGATCTGTCTCACCACCTCGTTCCCGGTCGAGCGCGACGGGCTCTGCTACCCCGAAGGGTGCGACGACGGGACCACCGTCGCGATCCTCGATCCCGTCTCGATGCAGGAGATCACGTCGGCCGACGACGCGGATCCCGACGAGTCGTTGATCCAGTACGTGTTCGTGATCGAGGCGCGGTGCATGACGGAGGAGGAGCTCGTCGAGCTCTATATCCTCGAGCCCGCGATGTCGCTCTACGGCGGGGGCGCGGTCGACGACATGAGCATCTGGCGCTCGGGCCCGACCACGCTCATCCCCGGAGCGAACCGCTTCGTGGCGCGCACCACGGTGTCGATGACCGAGAGCGCGGAGGTGAGCGTCGACGTCGGGTTCTGACGCTCGCCCCATGGACGCCACGCTCCGGTTCGGCCTCGTGCCGGTCCACGACGATGTCGAGACGCACCGCGCGATCGACGCGCTGGCGGTCGCCTTGTCCAACGGTCTCGGCTGCGCATGCACCCCGGTGCGATGCGGCTCGCCTCGCGATCTGGCGAACCGCTTCCTGCGCGGCGAGGTGGACATCGCGTGGTCGAGCCCGACCCTCGCGTTGACGGAGCTCCGGGACGCGGTGCCGCTCGTCACCTCGGTGCGCCAGGGGGTGGCCTACTACCACGGCGTCTTGTTCGTCCGGCAGGACTCGGACATCAAGAGTCTCTTGGATGCGCGGGGACGCACCGTCGGGTGGGTCGCCGAGACGTCGGCTTCCGGCTACCTGTTCGCGCGCGTCGCGCTGGCGTCCATGGGGTTTGCGCCGGACTCGTTCTTCTGTGACGAGCGCTTCGCGGGGTCGCATGGGGCGGTCGCAGAAGCGGTGGCGAGCGGCGAGGCCGACGTGGGCGCGACGTTCGCGGTGTTCGAGGAAGGGGACGCGACGCGACCGTTGTTGCGCGCCGGCTTCGCCGAGGATCTGCCCGAGGACGGGTTTCGCATCTTGTTTTGCACGCCTCCGATCCCTTCGGACCTCCTCGTCGCGTCGAAGTCGGCGATGGACGAGTACGGTCCGTTCCTCCGCGAAGCGGTGCTGGCCCTCGCGGCGCGGGCACCCGACGCGCTGAAGGCGGTGCTGGGAGCCGACGAGTTCATGGCGTGCCGACCTCGGTTCTTCGAGCAGCTGCGCATCCAGCTCGAGGACGCGCGCATCCTCGGCGTGCTGCCCGAGACCTCGTAGATCAGCGCGCGGCGAGCGCGATCGCGAGGAGGGCGACCGCGATGCCGACGATCCCGATCGCCGCGCGCCTCCGGTCCTCCTCGGGCAGGGCGCGCGCCTGGGGGTGCGCGAGCACGACCCCTGCGCCGAGGAACGGCAGCGCGGGGATGCCCCGCTGGAGCACGAGGACCGCGATCATGGTGGCGACGAACGCGATCGTGAGCCCCACGATCGTGCGCACCATCGGGAGGCCGTGGCGCCGGCACGCCGCGAAGTAGATCGCGACGAACGTGACGTCGCCCACGCCGAGGACCGGCTCGATGCGCGTCGTGCCGAAGAACGGGAACGGCAACACCAGCACGTTCACCGCCGCCTCGAGCTCCACGATCTGCGCGGTGGGGCCCGACGGGTGGAGCACGCTGAATGCATCGACCATCGACGAGACGACCGCGACCACGATGAGGTAGCCGGGCTTGTCGATCGCGGAGCCGACCACCCCGCCGGCCACGCTGCCGAACGTGAGCAGCGTGATCGTCACCGCCGCGGTCGGCACGATCGCGGGGACGGACGCCGGGACGAACGCGAGCCCGATCATGGCGCCGAGGAGGAACGGGAGCGCGATCAGCGCGCGCGGTGAGAACCGAGGTACTCGCGCGCCGACCGCGATCGTCTCCGCCGCCACGGCGCAAAACGCGATGACGAATCCCACGAGCGGCACCCCGCCGACGCCAGGGACGAGCGGCGCGAGGAGGGCGGACGCCGTGAACAGGATCGCGATCGCGGCGAGGGTCAGCGCCCAAGCCGCGACCTCGGAGCGCGACGTCAGCCGGTCCCCTTCTTGCGCCCGTAGGCGATCGCTTCGAGCCGGGACACGTCGATCACCTCGATCAGATCCGGGGTGACCTTCAGCGCGCCCTCGCGCTCGAGCAGGGCCAGGCCGCGCGAGATCTCCTCGCGCACGGTGCCGAGCCGACCCGCGACCGTCTCGGTCGTGAGATCGCGAACCAAGTTGCGCGAGTCTTCGCCCCGCGACTCGCGCGACGCGACGAGCGTGCAGAGGAACGACGCGAGGCGCGATGGCACGGTACGGAGCGACAGGTCGCTCACGAGCTTGAGCGTCTTGGCTTCGCGGTTCGCGAGGAGGTTCACCATCGAGCGCAGGATCTGCGGGCGTCGCTCGCCGAGGCCGCTGATCAGCTCGTTGCTCATGAGGATCGCGCTCGCCGCGCGCATCGCGAGCGCGGTGGCCGGGTAGTTGCCGCCGTCGAATCGGATGCCCTCGACGATCGGTCGCCCGGGGCGCGCGAGGTAGATGATCTGCTCGCGGCCGTCGCGGCCGCTCTTGGTGAGCTTCACCTCGCCGGTGCGGACGACGAAGAAGCCCTCGGCGGTCTGCCCCTCGCTGAACAAGGGCGCGCCCTTGACGGCTTTGCGGACCTCGCAGCCCTCCGCGAGCGCGTGAAGATCTTGAGCTGGGAGGTCGCGGATCACGGGGACATCTCGCAACAGCTCGTCCGCGCTTCGCGGGGCGATCGCCATGGGCGCCGAGCATACCATGTAAGGCGTGGTGAGCGTTCGGTATCCGCCGCTCACACGGGCGCTCGCCACCGCTCGTCGCTCATGCATAATCGCGCCCGATGAGCAGCGAGCGCAGCCAGGCCTTCGTGGCGGTGCGCCACGGGGATCGCTCGTGGGTCGTGGATCTGCCGTTCGGCGAGTCGGAGTTCGTAGGGCCCGACGATGGCGCGGTGGTACGGGTGGCCGGTCAGGCGCGCGGGCAAGGGCGCGTTCGGTGGGACGGCGAGGACATCTCGCTCGAGCGCACCGCGAAGGCGCCGCCGATCTTCCTGAACGGCAAGAAGCTCCAGTCCCGCGCGATCCTGAAGCCGGGTGACGAGCTGAGCATCGGCGACGCGCGCATGGTGGTCGGCCTCGCGAGCCAGCCGCAGGCGTCGATGCGGCGCGCGTTGACCCACCCGGAGTTTCGCGAGCGGCTGGCCGAGGAGCTCGCTCGCGCGGCGCGGCGCGGGCGTCCGACGACGCTGGTGATGGTGCACGCGCGCCCCTCGGAGGGCGGGCGTGTGCTGGAGGCGGCGCTCGCGCACTTCCGGGCCGGCGACGTCGTCGGTACGTACGCGCACGACGAGCTCGAGCTGCTGTTCCCGGATACGAGCGGGGAGCAAGCGGCCGCCGTCGTGACGCGCGTCCTCGAGGGGACCCAGCTCGCGGGCCTCAGCGCGGGCCTCGCCGTCGCGCCGTACGACGCGGACTCGCCGGAGCGGTTGATCCGCAGCGCGCGGCTCGCTCTGCGCGCGTCGCTCGCCGATCCGACGCGGCTCGTCTCCACGCCCCCCGAGCGCGATCCCTCGGCGCTGCCCGGCGAGCTGGTGGCCGTCGACGCGTCGTCGAAGGCGGTCGTGGAGCGTCTGGCGGGGCTGGCGAACGAGCCCGAGTCGGTGCTCCTCACCGGCGAGCCGAGCTCCGGAAAGGGCGTGTTCGCCCGGATCCTCCACGAGCGATCCTCGCGGGCGGACAAGCCGCTCGTCGTCCTGCGATGCGCGAGCCTCGTCGATCAGGATCGCATCGCGGCGGCGCTGGGGCCGCGCGGCGGGCTCCCCGAAGGCGCCAGCTGCGAGGTGCTGGGGGCGCGGGGCGGGACGCTGCTGCTCGACGAGATCAGCGAGCTGTTGCCCGACCCGCAAGAGCGCTTGCTCGATGCGCTCGACCAGCTCGACGGCGACGTGCGCATCGTGGCGACCACGCACGCCGACCTCGACGCGATGGCCGAGCGCGGCGCGTTCTCGGAGGCGCTGCTCGAGTTCCTCGACGCCTACGAGGTCGCGATCCCGCCGCTGCGCGAGCGGCCGGACGACATCGTGCCGTTGGCCGAACAGTTCGCGCGCGACTCCGCGGGAGGGCGGCCCGCGCCGACGCTCTCGCCGGGCGCGCTGGCGCGGCTGCGGAGCCACGCGTGGCCGGGGAACATCCTCGAGCTCAAGAACGCGATCGAGCGCGGGGTCCGGCTGGCGGCCGGCGGCGAGCTGCTCGCCGAGCACCTGCCGAGCGAGGCGCTCTCCGGCGCCGGCGGCGAAGGGCGGCTGCGCGAGCACGTGGACTCGATCGAGCGCGACACGATCGTGAAGGCGCTGGCCGACAGCAATCACAACCAGACGCACGCGGCGCGGCGCTTGGGGATCAGCCGGCGCGCGCTGATCTACAAGATGGAGAAGTACGGCCTCAAGCCGCCGCCCGGCACGATGCGCAAGTAGCGCGAGCGCGCCGGCCGACGGGTGCGAGCGGGGAGCAAAGGGGCGCGCAGCGACCCGGAGCGAGCGGCGGGTGCGAGCGGGGCGCAAAGGGGCGCGCAGCGCCCGGGAGCGAGCGGCGGGGTAAACAGCGGACCGCGCTGCGCCTCCGCGTGGGGGGGATGCGGTTACGGCGCAGCGCGGTCCTACGATAGCAACGGCGACTCGCCGACATGGGGGGGAGTCGAACGAACCGCCGTCACTTTCGTATTAGCGATCGTCGTGCCAACCACTTCGCCGCGAAATGGCTCCGATCGAGGTCGCCGCGCGTTGCGCGAATGAAATGCGGGTTTCGTTCCCGAGAGACCGGGCTACTTCACGAGGCGAAGGTGCGGTCGCGGTCGCGGCGTCGCGGGGTCCGTGTCGCCGCCGGCGTCGTCGGTCGCGGCGCTCTCGGTCGGCTTCGTCGTCGGCTCCGACGGCACCGCGCGGAGCGCCGGGCGGTTCGCCTTGCGGCGACGCTCCTCGATGCTGACGGCGACCTCGGTGGGTAGATCCTCCTCCCACACCACGCCCATCCCGTCGTCGCCGCTCATCGCGTAGACCGCGGGCCACGGGACGCGGCACGAGTGCGGCGCCCGGTTGAACGAGAGCGTGCCCGAGATGCCGTCCTCTTCGTCGACGAAGAGGTCGGGGATGGGCAGCGGGAGGCGGAAGCCGAACTGGAGGACGAGCTCCTCCTGGTTCGCGAACCAGGGCGGAACCACGACCCCGTCGCGCCGCGGATCGAGGTGGACGAACAGGCTGCCGCGCTCGAGCAGCGCACGCGCGACGACGGGCTTCGGCGGAGGGCCGGCCTCGCTCATCGCGCCCTCGACGCGCGGCATCGTGCGGTCCCCATCACGTGCAGGTACCGCTGGAGCAGGTGCCGGAGCAACAGTCGCCGTTCGCCAGACATGCGCGGCCCGAGGCTCGACACATGCACGTCCCGCTGACGCAGTCCATGTAGCCGCAGCAGTCGGCGCCGCTGGTGCACGAGCCGCCCGCGTCGCGGCAGCAGCGCACGCCGAACGTGACGCCGGCGCGGCACGTCAGGCTCATGCCGCTGCAGCAGTCCGCCGTCGTGCTGCACATGCCCATCAGTCCGGCGCACATGCACGCGCCCGACGTCCAGTCCCAGTCGCCGCACGAGCCGGTCGTCGGCCCGCCGCTCATCCCCGTTTGGCAGGTGCCGGTCGAGGCGCACCATCCGCAGGTCGAGCGCGTCGTGCACGTCGCACAGCTCGTGGACGTGTTGCACGGGTCCGCGGTGCTGCACGAGGAGCGGACCCAGTCCCAGTCCGCGCACGTACCGGTGCCCGGCCCGGTCGAGGTCCCGTAGCGGCAGCTGCTGCTGCTCGCGCACCAACCGCAGTTCGACACCCCCGTGCACGCGTCGCACGTGGACTGAGACGAACAGCTCGTCGTGCACTCGGTGGCGGTGTTGTCCCACTCGCCGCTGCAGGTCCCCGCGGTCGGGCCCGACGAGTTGCCGGCCATGCACGTGTTGCTTCCCGAGCACCAACCGCAACCGGCGAGCATCGCGCACGCGGAGCACGTGGTGGCCGCGCCGCAGCCGCCCGTGCTGCACGAGCCGGTGGTCCACGCCCAGTCGCCGCACGAGCCGGAGCTCGGGCCGCCCGACGTACCCGCCATGCATCCCCCGCCGCTGTTGCACCAACCGCATCCCGCATGGATCGTGCACTCGCCGCAGCTCGCGTATCCGCACACGGTGGCCGGCGGGTGGCACGTCCCGCTCTGACAAGTCAACGTGCCGTTGCACATGCTGCCGGTGCAGCAGGGCTGACCGTCTTCGCCGCAGCTGGGATCCGGCGGCCGGCACACCCCGGCCGTGCAGATGTTGCCGCCCGAGCACTGGTTCGGCGGGTCGCAGCACGTCTGGTCGAGCGCGCCGCACGCTTGGCACATCCCTCCGACGCACGACAGACCGGACCGACACATGTCCCCCGCGCAGCAGGGGTCGCCGTCGCGGCCGCACTCGGTGTTGTCCTGGAGGCAGAGGCCGTCGGCGCAGAGGAGGTCCGCGCAGCAGTCCGACGCGGTCCGGCACGAGTGGTTCTGGGCCGCGCAGCAGTGTCCAGCGACACAGTCGTTGTCCTGACAGCAGTCGGTGGGATCGGTGCACGCGGCGCCGCCCGGGATCGCGCAGCAGGAGTCCGACTCGCAGCTCGCGCCTCGATCGCAGCGTGGTCCCGCGGTGCAGCACGACTCGCCGACCGCCCCGCAGCTCCCGCCGCCTCCGCCATCGCGCCGACCGGCGTCGGTCCCCCCGCCGCCCGAGTCCCGGCTTCCCCCGTCGCGACGCCCTCCGTCGGCGCTCCCGTTTCCGTTCGCGCATCCGAGCGCGAGCAGGCCGATCAGGACCGTCGGGAGCACCGTGAAGCGCCCAAGCCAGCTCATCGTCATGGGGCCTACCCTACCAGACGTCAGACTGACGGGCCCGGGGTGGTCAAGCGTCGAGGGATCCCGTCGTTTGGTGTCCGCGTGAGGGTGTTGGTCGCCGACGACTCCCAGGTCTCGCGCAAGCTGCTCGGGCGGCTGCTCGCGGGCTGGGGGTATGACGTCGTGCCGTGTGAGAACGGCGCCGAGGCGTGGGAGCTGTTGAGCGGGCCGGACGCGCCCAAGCTCGCGATCCTCGACTGGGTGATGCCGGGCCTCGACGGGATCGAGGTCTGCCGGCTCTTGCGCGAGCACCCCTCCGGGCGGCACGTGTTCGTGTACCTGGTCAGCGCGCGCAGCTCGCCGGAGGACATGCTCCGCGGCCTCGAGGCGGGGGCGAACGACTATTTGATCAAGCCGTTCAACCACGCGGAGCTGCGGGTCCGCTTGCAGAACGGGCGCCGGCTCGTCGAGCTGCACGACGAGCTCGTCTGCGCGCGCGAGGCGCTGCGCACGCAGGCGATGGTCGACCCGCTCACCCAGATCTGGAACCGGCGTGCGTTCCTCGACCTGGCGGCCAAAGAAGTGAGCCGCGCCGCGCGCGCTTCGAGGGCGACGAGCGCGCTGATGATCGACATCGATCACTTCAAGTCGATCAACGATCGATACGGCCACGCGGCGGGTGACCGCACGCTCACCGAGGTCGCGGCGCGCATCAAGTCGGCGCTGCGCGGAGGCGATCACCTCGCGCGCTACGGCGGCGAGGAGTTCGTGGTCCTGCTGCCGGACTGCGACGCGCGGGGTGCCTACGCAGTGGCGGAGCGGGTGCGGCGCGCGATCGCGAAGAGTGCGATCGAGACCGACGGCCATCGCATCCCGGTCACGGCGAGCCTCGGGGCCGCGAGCTGCCCGACGTCGGTGGACTCGTTGGAGGCGCTCCTCGCGCGGGCGGACGCCGCGCTCTACGCGGCGAAGCGAGCGGGGCGCGACCGGTCGATCCTCGCCGCCCCCACGCCGCTCGCGGAGACCGGCTGAGCCCCTCGCTGCTACCCTGTCCTCGGTGCGGCTCACGCTGATCCGGCACGGCGAGTCGACCTGGAACGCGTCGGGGCGTTGGCAGGGGCACGCGGATGTGCCGCTCAGCCCGCGCGGTCAGCTGCAGGCGCGCGCGCTCGCCGGGCGCCTCTTCGGCGTGCCGTTCGATCGGCGGCTGACCTCGGATCTCCCGCGCGCCGCGGCGACGGCGGCCGCGCTCGGCGAGGCCTGCGCGATCGAGCCGAGGTTCCGCGAGCTCGACCTCGGCGGTTGGTCGGGGCTGACCCACGCCGAGGTCGCCGCACGGTTTCCGGATGAGCTGAGGAGCCTGCAACGTGGCTTGCCGGTCCGCATCGGCGGCGGCGAGTCGATCGAGGAGTTCGAGTCGCGGATCGACGCGGTGCTCGACGAGCTCGCGGCGGCCGAGGCGGGCCGTGAGGTGCTCGCGGTGACGCACGGCGGGGTGGTGCGGTCGGTGATCGGGCGGGCGCTCGACGCGCGCGGCCGGACGAGCCCGGTGGTGGGCGCGGCCAACACGTCGATCACGATCGTGCGGTGCGAGGGCGGCCGCGTGGCGATCGAGGTGTTCAACGACGACCAGCACCTCGATCCGACGGAGCGGCAGCGTGGCACGATGCGCCCGACCGACCCGTCGCGCGTCCGCGTGGCCCTCGTCGCGGTGGACCCGGACGCCCCGCGCTCGAGGGCGGAGGTGGACGGGATCCTCACGAGCCTCCGCCTCGCGACGTACTACGCGACCCGCGAGGTCGAGTCGGGCGCGGACGCGCGCGCGTTCGGCGCGGTGCCGAGCGAGCCTGGTGAGCTCCGCGCGAAGCTGGCCGGGCAGGAGGGGTCCGGGGTCGCGGTGCTCGTGCCGCACGCGCGGTTGCGCGAGGAGCTCGGCCAGCTGATCGGGATCGACGCGACGGTCGGGTTCCTGCCGGCGGCGCCGGGCACCTGGACGGAGGTCCACGTCGGGAAGAGGGCGGAGCTAGTGAGCTACGGGACGAAGCCGATCGCGTGAGCTGACGAGCGACTCGAGCTCGCACGGCTCGGGACTCGGACTCGGACTACTCGGACTCGGACTACTCGGAATCGGACTCGGACTCGAACTCGGAATCGGACTCGGAATCGGAGTCGGAGTCGGAGTCGGAATCGGAATCGGAATCGGAATCGGACTCGGACTCGGAATCGGAATCGGAATCGGACTCGGACTCGGACTCGGACTCGGACTCGGACTCGGACTCGGACTCGGAATCGGAATCGGAGTCGGAATCGGAGTCGGAATCGGACTCGGAATCGGACGCGGACTCGGTCGGGAAATCCGGGGCGCTCACGCGTGCCTCTGGCATGAGTGTCGACCGTCGGTCATGCTGCGCCGCCGTGGCGTCGCTGGAGCTCCGTGGGGTAGAGAAGGCCCTGGGCGGGAACGCGATCCTTCGCGGGATCGACCTCGAAGTCCCCGACGGAGCGCTCGTCGTCCTCGTCGGGCCGAGCGGGTGCGGCAAGTCGACGCTCTTGCGCACCATCGCGGGGCTCGAGCAGCCCGACGCAGGGCAGGTTCGCATCGGGGACCGCGACGTGACCCGGCTCGCGCCGCGCGAGCGGGACGTCGCGATGGTCTTCCAGAGCTACGCGCTCTATCCGCACCTCACCGTGCGTGACAACCTCGCGTTCGGTCTCAAGCTCCGCGGCGAGCCGGCCGACAGGATCGCCGCGCGCATCGAGGAGGTCGCGGCGATGCTCGGGCTCGGACCGCTGCTCGATCGGCTCCCCCGTGAGATGAGCGGCGGGCAGCGGCAGCGCGTCGCGATGGGGCGCGCGATCGCGCGGCGGCCGCAGCTGTTCCTCTTCGATGAGCCGCTGAGCAACCTCGACGCCGCGCTCCGCAACGAGGTGCGCGTCGAGATCAAGCGCCTGCACGCGACGCTCGGCGCGACGATGGTCTACGTCACCCACGATCAGGTCGAGGCGATGACGCTGGCCGACGTGCTGGTGGTGCTCGACAAGGGCCGGATCGAGCAGGCCGGCCCGCCGCTCGAGGTCTACCGGCGGCCGGTGAGCCGGTTCGTCGGCGCGTTCATGGGCAGCCCGTCGATGAACTTCCTGACCCTCGAGGTCGAAGGCGGCGCGCTCAGGGCCGACGGCGTCGAGCTCGACGCGCCGGACGACGCGCCCTCGGGGCTCCTGCTCGCGGGGATCCGACCACACGACGTGTCGCCCGACGACGAGGGCGGCATCGAGCTGGTGGTCGACGTGATCGAGGCGATGGGGTTCGAGGCCTACGCGCACGGTCGGGTGGGCGACGCGCGGTTCGTGGCGCGGGTGAGCGCGGAGCGCGCGGCGGAGCTGAGCCCGGGTGACGCGATGCGCCTCTCCGTCGCGGAAGATGGCTTGCACCTCTTCGATCCTGAGACGGAGCGCGCGCTCCGGTGAGCCGACGCGCGCTCCGTGGGCTCGCGGTGCTCGGCCTCGTCGCGATGGTGGCGGCGCTCGCGCCCGAGCCGGCCGCGGCGCAGACGCTGCTGCGCGTCTGGCACGTGTACCGCGGAGGCGAGGAGCGCGCGCTGGCGGAGGTCGTGCGGGCGTTCGAAGAGCGCGAGCCGGGAGTCCACGTCGTGCTGGTGCCCCAGCCGTTCGGCGCGTACCCGAGCAAGCTCGAGTCCGCGATCCCCACCGGCAACGGCCCCGACCTCTTCATCGACACCCACGATCGGGTCGGTGGATACATGCAAGCGGGTTTGCTCGCGGCGGTCGACGTCGCGTCGCTCGAGCGCCGTATGGATCCCGAGCACCTCGACGCCTTCGCGATCGATGGGGTGCGCTACGGCGTGCCGCTCTCGCTCAAGTGCGCCGCGCTCTACGTGAACGCGCGGCTCGCCTCGGGTCCGTTCGAGACGCTCGAGCAGCTCGCCGCGGCGCCGCGGCCGGACGACGTCTACGCGATCGCGATGGAGGCGGAGAGCGCGTACTGGACCTCGTCGCTCTTCGCCGCGTACGGGCGCGGGCTCCTCACCGAGGACGGGCACTTCGGGCTGATCGGCGAGCCGGCCGAGCGCGCGCTCACCCAGCTCCGCGGGCTCGTGGACGCGGGCGCGATCCCCGAGGAGAGCACCGGCGACCTCGTCTCGCGCCTGTTCTCGGATGGCCGCGCGGTCAGCGCGATCAGCGGGCCGTGGCTCGCGCCCGATCTGCCCGAGGGGCTCGAGTGGCGCGTGGAGCCGCTGCCGCGCGTCGAGGGCGCGGGCGGTCGACCGATGCGTCCGTACGTCACCGTCGAGGGCGCGTACGTGAGCGCGTTCGCGGAGCATCCGGAGCTCGCACGTCGCTTTGCGGAGTTCGCGGCGACCGACGTCGGCGCGGTGATCCGCGGGCGGCGCGGGCGACAGGTGCCGACCGACACCGAGGTGTGGGGGGACCTCGGCAGCGACCCGTTCCTCGTCAGCTTTCGCGAAGCGGCGCGCGCCGGGGTGATCACCCCGACGCACCGCAACATGCGGATGGCCTACGTGCCGGCCGACCAAGCGATCCGCAAAGTGCTGCGCGGGACGCTCCCGCCGCACGACGCGCTGATCGAAGCGGCGCATCGCTTCGACGATCTCACCCGCGCGCTACCCCCTCCCGCGTCCGGCACGCCATGGCTCATCGGGCTCGGCCTCGTGCTCGCCGCGCTCGCGTTCACCGCGGTCCAGCGCGCGCGGCAGGCCGAGGTGCGCGCCGCGATCCGGCGCTCGCTCCCCGCCTATCGCTATGTCGCGCACGCCGCCGTCGCGGTCGGCCTGCTCGTGATCCTCCCGCTCGTGGTCGGGATGGTGGTGAGCCTGTTCTCCGGGCAGGGAACCGATCTCTACTTCGTGGGCATCGCGAACTACGTGGACATCCTCACCGCGCGCGGCGGCGAGCTCGTGGGTCACGGTTCGTTCTGGCTCGTGCTCGCGGTGACCGTGCTGTGGACGGTGCTCAACGTCGCGCTGCACGTCGTGATCGGCGTCGCGCTCGCGCTGCTCCTCGAGCGGCCGTTCCTCAAGCTCCGCGGCGTCTATCGCGTGCTCCTCATCCTGCCGTGGGCGGTGCCGAACTACGTCACCGCGCTCGCGTGGAAGGGCATGTTCCATCGGCAGTTCGGTGCGGTGAACGCCATCTTGACGTCGCTCGGCGCGGAGCCGGTGAGCTGGTTCTCGAGCTGGACCACCGCGTTCGCGGCCAACGTCGCGACGAACGTGTGGCTCGGCTTCCCGTTCATGATGGTGGTGACGCTCGGCGCGCTCACCGCGATCCCGAAGGACCTCTACGAGGCGGCGGCGGTCGACGGGGCGAGCGCGTGGCAGCGGTTCACGAAGATCACCATGCCGCTGCTCGTCCCGTTCCTCGCGCCGGCGGTGGCGATGGGATCGGTGTGGACGTTCAACATGTTCAACGTCGTCTTCCTCGTCAGCGGCGGCGAGCCCGACGGCAGCACCGAGATCCTCGTCAGCGAGGCCTACCGCTGGGCGTTCACCCGCGGAAACCAGTACGGCTACGCCGCGGCGTACGCGGTGCTCATCTTCGTGATCCTCGCGATCGCGACGCGGGGCTTCGGCGGGGCGAAGAGAGCGCGGGCCGCGTGAGCCGGGCGTCCGAGATCGTTCGAGGTGTCCTCGTGCACGCCGTCTTGCTCGCGGCGGTCGCGTTCGCGCTCTATCCCGTGCTCTTCGTGATCTCGCTCGCGCTCTCGCCGACCGACGCGCCCGAGGCGTCCGCGCTCCCGATCCCGAGCTCGCCTTCGCTCGTCCACTTCGAGGAAGTAGTCAGCCGCACCGACGCGGACGGGCGCTGGCTGTTCGCGCGGCAGCTCGTCAACTCTCTCCTCATCGCGCTCTCGACCGCGCTCGTCGCGATCGGCATCGCGACCCCCGCCGCGTACGCGCTCGCGCGCTTCGACTTCGTCGGCGCGCGCGCGGGGACGCGGGCACTGTTGTGGACACAGATGTTCCCCGGCGTCGCCGCCGCGATCCCGCTCTACCTCTTGCTCGACGCGCTCCATCTCCTCGACACGCGCGGCGGGCTCGTCCTCGTGTACGCGACGAGCGCGGTGCCGTTCGCGATCTTCCAGCTCCGCGGTGCGTTCGAGGGCATCCCCAAGGAGCTCGAGGAGGCGGCGATGGTGGACGGCGCGACTCGCTTCGGCGCGTTCGTCCGCGTCGTCTTGCCCGCCGCCCGTCCGGCGCTCGCGATCACAGCGCTCTTCGCGTTCATGACGGCGTGGAACGAGTTCATCCTCGCCGCGACGTTCCTCACGAGCGACGAGGCGCTCTACACGTTGCCCGTCGTCCTGCAGCGCTACGTCGGCGAGTACGACGCGCAGTGGGGCGCGTTCGCGGCCGGCGCGATCGTCGTCTCCGTCCCCGTGATGATCCTGTTCTACGTTCTGCAGAGGAGCCTCGTCGGGGGGCTGACGTCCGGAGGGGTCAAGGGCTGAGCGACCGGCGCGGATGGCGCGCATGTCGCCGCGTCGTGCGTGGTAACCTCGCCGACCTATGCAGCAGCGCTGTGGCCTGGCCTTGCTCCTCTCCACGCTCGTCGCATGCGGTGGGGGGACCGCGAACGGGACGGGGACGCGGGAGACGGTTTCGGTAGGCACCCCACGACCGGGCGGTCCGGTCGATCTCGTGCGCATGGTTCCGGCCGGCGCGGTCACCGTGCTGCACGCGGACCTCGGGTACGTGCGTCGCGATCCGGCACGCTACGCGCGCATCGCGAACGAGCTCGCGACGGAGCTCGGTCTGAGCGCCGAGGCGGCGACGTTGAGGGCGCTGCTCGACCAGACCGACGCGGCGGTCGGCGTGTTCCGGCCCGCCGCGGGCCGTCAGGAAGGGTTGCTGCTGTTCAGTGGGCGCTACTCGACGGCAGACTTCGATCGCGCGCTCGCGATCGCCTCGGCGCGTCACGGTGCGGAGGTCGCGCCGCAGGCGACGGCGAGCGGCGGACGCCTCTACGCGCTGGGCGACGCGACGGTCGCGCAGCTCGATCAATGGACGTGGGGCGTCGCGGTCGGCGACGGGATGCGCGCCCACCTCGCGCAGGTCTCGCTCGGCGGCGGCTCGCCGTTCGGCCAGCATCTCGCGGAGTTCGGCCCGCGCATCGGGCTGCCCGAGGGCAGCGCGCAGGCGTGGGCGGATCAGAACCAGCAGGTCGGGGTCGACATGTTCAGCCTCGTCCTCGCGGGCGAGAACCCGCAGATGGTCCACAACTTCGTGGCCACCGTGATGCGACACCTCGGGATCTGATGGGCGAGTCTCGGCGGCGCGCGAAGGGTGAGCCGCCGGACGACGACGGAGACGGGATCGAGAGGTCGCGGCGTGCGGCCGACCTCCCGAGCGGGTACGTGGACGAGCACGGATACGTGCACGAGGACCAGCACGAGCACGAGCACGTGGAGGACGCGCAGGGCGGCGTGGGGGGCGCGGGCGCCGCGTGGCCGCGTGAGGCGCTGGATCGGTTGCCGGACGTGCGCGATGGGCTCACGCGGGTCGAGCGCGTGATCCTCTACGAGCTGCACCGCACACAGAAGGAGCTGGGCGGGCGCAACGTGCCGACCGCGATGCTCTACGGGCGCGTGGTCGAGCACGTCAACCTGACGCCCGACGAGCTGAGCGCGATCTTGGCGCGCCTCATCGGCACCGGCTACTCCGGGCCCCCCGTCGGCTCGCGATGACCGCGATGGACGAAGCGCTCGAGCGCGAAGCCCGGCGCGTCTACTTACGTTACTCGATCGAAGTCGTGGAGGGGCTGGGGTTCTGTCCTTACGCGGAGCGGGCGCGGCTCGATGGACACACCGCGGAGCTCGTGGTGCCCGAGGCCGTTCCGACCGACGAACAGGTCGGCGCGCGGGTGGAGGAGCTCGCCGACATGCGCTCGCTCGAGGTCGGCGTCGTGATCCTCCCTCGGCTCGAGCTGGGCGCGGTCGGGCTCGGGCGCTGGGTCGAGGTGCTCCGCAAGCAGCACGCGGCGCGCCGCAGCGGTCACGCGGTCGTCGCCATCGAGGGCTTCCATCCGGCGGGGGCGCTCGACGCGTCGAGCCCGGAGCGCCTCACCGCGTTCGTGCGGCGCTCACCCGATCCGACGCTGCAGGTCACGCGCTTGTCCGCCCTCGAGCGGGTGCGGCGCGGTACGCCCACCGGGACCGCGTTCGTCGATCCGGCGCTGCTCGATCTGCGCGCGCTGGAGGCGCCGCGCCGGCCGCTGCACGAGCGGATCGGCGAGCTGAACCTCGAGACGGTGCAGCGCGTCGGTCCGCCCCACGTCGAGGCGATGTTCGAGGCGATCCTGCGCGACCGCGACGCGGCCTACGGCGCGATCGATCCCTCGGTGGTGCGCCGCGCGTCGACGTAGATCTCGGCGGCGAGCTCGGGGAGCTCCTCGCCGAGCCGCGTCAGCCCTTGGAACACCTCGTCGCCGAGCTGCGCTTCGATCGCGCTCATCTGCGCGCTGGCGAACGGCATCATGGTGTGGCCGCCCGTCTTCTCGATCGCAAAGCCACATCGCGCGAACAGCGCGACGAACGCCTCGAGGTCGAAGACGCGGCGCTGCTCGAAGTGGCGGTTGCGCGCGCTCAGGCGATGCACGTCGTCGATGAGGCCCATCGCGCGGCCGAGCCGACGATGCATGGAGAACGCGTTCGGCACGCTCGCATGGAGCAAGCCGCGTGGCGCGAGGAGCGATCGGGCGGCGCGCACGAGGCCGTCGGGGTCGTCGAGCTCGTGGAGGAGCCCGTCGATCACGATCGCGTCGGCGTGGTCCTGGCCGAGCGCCGCGATCACGTCGCCCTTCGATGACTCGAAGAAGCCGCGCACGACGCGCGCCTCGGGGACCACGTCGGCGATGCGCGCTGCGATCTCGAGGAAGAGCGCGCTCGGCTCGACGATCACCCAGCGCTCGAGGTGCGGCATGCAGCCGATCGCCTCGAGGACGAGCGGATCGCTGCCGCAGCCGACCTCGACGACGGTGCGCGCGCCGCTCCCGCGCAGCGACTCGAGCGTCGCCTGGCGTCGGCCCGCGACGAGCCAGGACTCGTACGCGTAGTCCTCGACGTAGCGCGCCTCGTAGCGTTCGATGCGCTCGCAGCTCGCGGCGGCGCTCATCGCGCGGCCGCTGGGTACGTGCTGCGGACGGCGCGGATGTGGCTCGGCTTGGCGGTGGGTCCGAGGCCGCGCGCGGCGAGCTCGTCCTTGAAGGCGTCGTAGTCGCGGAGGTAGTCGGACTCGTCGTAGACCGCCGACGCGAGGACGACGCAGACGGTGTTCGGCGCGAACGCGTGCAGCTCGCGCCACACCATCGGCCGGATGTAGATGCCCCACGTGTTCGAGTCGAGCGCGTAGCGCTGCCGGCTCTCACCGTCGTCGACGGTGAGCTCGAGGCTCCCCGACAAGACGACGAGCAGCTGCTCGAGCTCCTTGTGCGCGTGCCCGCCTCGCTCCTCACCCTCCGGCACGTTGAGGAGCGCGTACATGCGCTCGACCAAGAAAGGAACGTGGCGGTCGAGCTCAGCGACGACGAGGTCGCCGCGCTTGTCGCTGATCTTGGCGAGCTCGACGAGGGAGACGCGCTCCACCGCGGTCGGGGTCCCGAACGCCGGAGGGATGCTCCCGCGCGGCCGTGCGGTGACGAGGCGGACGGGCGAGCTCGGAGGCGGAGGCAAGAGGGTAGCGGGTTCGGCCATGGGGACTCCTGAAGGCGGAGCGACGGATCAATCGGTCGATCGAGGCCTCGGCTTGAGGCTCGGTGGACCCTTCAGCAGCGAGCGTGCCGAGCGCCCGGGAGGCCCAGAAAGAGTGGGGAACGCGAGGGAGCGTCGGAACGCCGACGGATCACCGACGCGAGCGTCAAGCGCACGGGTATCTGGCGGAGGACGGCGGTCGACGCGGACTCGTCGGAGTCGGAGTCGGACTCGGATTCGGAATCGGAATCGGAATCGGACTCGGAATCGGACTCGGAATCGGAATCGGACTCGGATTCGGATTCGGACTCGGACTCGGACTCGGACTCGGAATCGGAATCGGAGGCGGAGTCGCTTAGTCGGCTTCGGAACGGATTCGGGCAGGGCAGGGCAGGAATCGGGGTCGGCGCCCCGGTCTCGCCTACGCGGCGGTCCCCGCCATCCCTCTTCCGGTACCCGCCGTTCGCGCCAGCAGCTCCGCTGCGCGGTGACGCCATGTGTGGTGCGCGAGCGTGTGGGCGAGCGCGAGCTCCGCCATCTCGATGCGGCGTGTTCG
This sequence comes from Sandaracinaceae bacterium, assembly GCA_050186575.1. Lineage (GTDB taxonomy): Bacteria > Myxococcota_A > Polyangia > Polyangiales > Sandaracinaceae > JAUHXR01. The sequence goes on from JBFWYI010000007.1 coordinate 48,502, forward strand.
ATCGGCTCGGAGCTCCTCGAGCCGTTCGCGCACGGACTCGGGATCGGTGCGGTCGTACGGGGCGAACGATCCCGCGGGGTACTCCTCTTCGAGCCAGCGATTTTCATTGACGACGAGCGCCGAGCCGTTCGCGAGGCTCGCGAAGAAGCGCTCGCTCGCGCCGTGCGCGTGGATCGGCTGGAGCGCCAGCGTGATCCGCGCGTCGCTCACCATCTCCTCGAAGAGCGGAAACGGCACCGCGGGCACGAGATCGAAGGCGTGACCGTCGACGAGCCGGCCCCAGCCGTCGCCCACCACGGTCATCCGCGTGCCGCGGAGCGCGCGTACCAGGTCGAGCCGGCGCCGGTTGCGCACGTAGCGGTTCACCTCGCCGAGGACGAACGGTGCGACCTTGATCAAGCCTGCGTGATCGGCGAGGCCGCGCTCCTCCGCGATCGCGCGGAACGCGTCGCGGATGGGGCTGTGCTCGTCGGCCGCCCATCGCTCGATCAGCGCGTCCATGAGGGCCGCGATGCCCGTGCCGAGCTGCGCGGACCAGTGCGACCGCATCGCGTCGGGGTCGACGATGCTCCCGACGAACAGCACGTCGATCGTGCGATCCTCGTCGCGCACCCGAGGCAGCGCTCGCGCCGCGAGATCGAGGCGGCCGGGATCCGGCAGGCCCATCGCGGCCGCGTGACCGCGCGTCTCGTCGTTGCTCCAGAGCGTGCGCACGTACGGCAGGCGCAGGACCTGGTCCCAGTGCGGTTGGTAGTACGGCTCGTCGAGCATCCAACAGGTCAGCGGCACCGCGCCGCCGCCGAGCGGGCGGCCTCCCGGGCCCGCGAGGTGCGCTCCCTCGGCGTTGATCGCGAGCACGAGATCGGCGTCCCAGGTCGCGGTGCGCTCGAACGTCTCCACGCTCAGCGGGCCGCGCGCCAGGTCGATCTCGACCACCTCGGCGCCCTCGGCGGCGAAGCCGAGGCGGAGGTAGTCGACGAAGCAGCGGAGGTGATCGTAGTTCGCGACCCCCTTGATCACGAGGACCTTGCGCCGTGGGGCCATCCCGCTCTGCATCATCAAGCCACCTTTCACTCAAGCTCGAGGCCCGATCGGCCGTTCCCCCCGCTCGAACGGCGCCTCTGCGCCGGACTTGAACGCTTGGAGGTACGCACATGGGAGCCGGACAACGCACGGTGGTAGTCGGCGCGGGCTCGGTGGGGCTCGCGGCGGCGCGGTTGTTGGCGCAGCGCGGCGCGGAGGTCGTCGTGCTCGAGAGCGCTCCCGCGCCCGGCGGCACCTGGAGCTCGTTCGAGGCGGCGGCGGGGCTGCGGTTCGATCGCGGCATCCGGCTCGGGATGTCGACCGGCGACGCGCGCTTGGATCGCGCGGTCTACGGCAGCCTCGACATGGAGTGGACCAAGCTCGAGGGGTTCGCGCGCGAAGGTCACGTGCTCCGCGGCCAGCTCTCGACGACCAACCAGTGCCCCGACGCGCGCCTCTTCGGGCCGCGCGTGACGAACCGGGCGCTCCTCGAGATGCACCGCGCGTCGGACGGGGCGCGTCCGGTCAACCTCGCGCAGACGCTCACGCAGAAGTTCGGTGAGACGCTGACGAACGCGATCTACCGCCCGTTCTTCCGCAAGGTCACGGGCGTGGAGCTCGAGGCGCTGTCCCCCGACGCCGACCGCTACTACGTGCCGTCGCGCGTCACCATCACGGATCGCGGCCAGACCGAGCGCCACATGCGCGAGTCGTCGCGGCTCCGCGCTCGCCTCGCGCACCCGAGCAGCCGCGGACTGCCCGCGCCGGGCCGCGCGTTCTACTACCCCGCGCACGGCGCGATGGGCGGGTGGATCCAGGCGGCAGCCAACGATCTCGAGCGGCAAAGCAACGTGCAGATCCACTATGGCGCCAACGTCGAGCGCCTCGTGCGTGAAGGCGGTCGTGTCAGCGGCGTCGAGCTCTCGGACGGACGCCTCATCGGCTGCGACGGGGTGTTCTGGTCGCGCCCCGCGGTGACGCTCGCGAAGGCCGCGAAGATGGTCGTCCCCGCCGTGCGCCCGGTGTTCCGCGACCTCGCGGTGGTCCACCTCGTCGCCGACCACGAGCCGGCCACCGACGTGATGTTCGCGCCGTTCTACGACGAGAGCAGCACGATCCATCGCGCGTTCTTCTACCGCGAGGTGCGCGCGAACGCGTCCAAGCTCGAGCGCCGCGCGATGACCTGCGAGGTCGTGCTCGCTCCCGACGCCGAGCTCGACCAGAGCGAGCTCGCACGTCGCGTCCTCTGCGAGCTCCGCGAGGCCGGCCTCATGCCGCGCGACGCCTGGCTCGAGCGGGCGTGGGTCGAGCGCTTCCCGAAGACGTTCCCCGTACCAACACCCGAGCTCGCGGACGCCGAACGCGCCGTGCGCGCGTCGCTGGCGGAGCTCGAGAACGTGGCCGTCGTCTCGCGCACACCGCAAACCCCGTTCCTCGAGTCGCTCCTCCGCGCCACCGACCGCGAGGTCTCCCGCCTCCTCGGCTGCGCCCCCGTCGCCCGCGCCGCCTGACCGGGCGCGCGTACCGAGCCGTCCCCCGCAGGCGCTCGGCGGTCGCTGTTATCGGGTGTTATGAGCCGCGCCCCGCTCCGCCGGACAGGGTGGAGCATGCGCAAACACCGCTTGATGCAGCTCCTCCTCCCGGCGACCGCGCTCCTCGCGTGCGCGCAGGAACCCGACGTCGACGAGCTCCTCGCGAGCTTCCACCACGCCGCGATCGTCGACGGGATCGAGACCGGACGCGATCGCTACGAGCTGACCGCGATCGGCCTCGTCGTGGAGGTCGATCCGAGCCATCCGGACCACGTCGAGAGCGTCTGCACGGGGACGCGCATCGCGAGCCGGACGGTGCTGACGGCGGCCCACTGCGTGGCCGCGTCGCCCGAGCGGCTGCGGTTCATCGTGAACGGCTCGCTCGAGACCACCGCGGAGGGTTGGCGGATCCCCGCGAGCTGCCAGGAGGACCCGCGCTACCCATGGCTCTGCCGCGTCCACCGGCTCGACGCCTCCGACGCCCATCCGACGGTCGTCCACTCCCTCTACGACGCCTCGCTGCCGAGCCCGGACCGCTTCCACTACGACGCGGCGTTGCTCCGGCTCGCCGTGACGCCTTACGGCGCGCCGATCCGGGTCAGCACCCGCAACGTGCCGGTCGGCTCCGAGCTCGAGGTGTACGGGTTCGGCGTGTCCGAGCCCGCGACGCGGGGGGGCGTGGGCGTGCGCCGCGCCGCGGTGAACACCCTCGTCCAGCGAGATGCGCGCCTCTTCGCGCTCACCGACCTCGTCGACGATCGCACGGTGTGCAATGGCGACTCGGGTGGCCCGGCCATCCTGCGCGCGCGCCCGATCTCGGGGAGCGGCGCGCTCGAGATGCTCGTGGTCGGGATCAACGTGGGGGCGGACGCCGAGTGCGCGACCGGCTCGCTCGGGGTGCGGGCGGACTGGCTCGCCCGATGGATCGCCCAGAACACCGCCGACGCCTACGTCGGCTGGCATGACGGGGTGGCGCCCGCCGATGTCAACGGAGATGGCGTCGTCGATGCGACGGATGCGCAGCGCGTGCACGGGGCGGTCGCTTCGGACGGGGGTCGCCTGCCGTTCGTCACCCCGGCCGCGCGCTTCGACGTGGACGACAGCGGCACCCTCACGCCGGTCGACGAGCTCCTCGTTCACTGGGTGATCGCCGCCGACGCGGCCGAGGCCGCCGGGCGTCCGGCACCGCGGCTCGACGCGCCGGTCTGCGCGTATGAGCGCCCGACGTGCACCACGCTCGCGATCGCATCCGTCGTTCAACCGGGGCTCGCGCCGGCCGACGCGAGCGTGGGGTACGCAACGCGATTCGCGACGCAGCTTAGCGTGACCACGTCGCGCGGCGGCCGGCTCGATGGCGTCGAGATCCTCGACCACGACACCTACGAGCTCGTCGGCGAGGGGCGCACGGACATCGAAGCGAGCCCGCCCGCGTCCCGTCTCACCGTGGTCGATCTGGCGTCGCTCGACGTCGTGCCGGGCCATCGCTACGTCGTGCGCGGTCGCCTCGGCGCGTGCACCGCGAGCTTCCCGCTCTACGTGCTGGCGCCCGGCGACACGAACGGCGACCTCGAGGTCGACAGCACCGACGTGATCGAGGCGCTCGAGGCTGGGCGCTACCAGCGGCCGGAGCCGGCGTCGTGGACCGAGGGCGACTGGAACGGCGACGGACGCTTCGACTCCGAAGATCTCGTCGCGCTCCTGCAGGACGGTCGCTACGATCGCGGCGCCTATCTCCCCGACGGAGGCGGCTGTCGGATCGCGGGCCGCTTCGGCGGACCCTGAGCGACTCACGACGGAAAGCGCATTCGAGACCCCGGGCGCCGCGTCGCGGGGTCTCGCCGAGCGGGCAACCAATCTTGCGTTGGATGTCCCGACGATCCGAAGCGCTCGGCGACGCGGTGTTGGCTGGCGGGATGAGCGGTGGGGTCGCCCCCCTCGTCGCGTCCTCGATAGGAGGTCAGGATGATCGGTAAGGCGGATGGTCGCTGGGCGCTCTCGGTGTGCATGATGGCGCTCGCGTGGATCGGCGCGCCCGCACGGGCGCAGGTGAGCGCGGGGACCCTCGGCGATGGGGACTTCACGCTGGTCTATGACGAGTGCAGCGGTCGCCTCTCGCTGGATGGACCGGCCGGCGAAGAATACACCACGCTCGAGATCCGCGTTGTCAACGATGGTTCCGGTACGCCGCCGCCCGCGGCGCTCCGGTTCGACGCGGCGGCGGTGGAGTTCGACTGCGGCGTCCCGTTCCGCGTATGCAGCGACGTCACCCTGTTCTTCCTCAACGCCGCCGCCTCCGGGGCGGCCGGCGTGACGAGGGACCTGCGCCCGGGGGACAGCCTGGGGTTGGTCTTGCCGCCGGGGCTCCCCGCGAGCGTCCTCGAGGCGCACCTCCACGTCGCCGGCTCCTCGCGCCCGAGCGGACCGCTGAGCGCGATGGACCCCGATCTCTACGTCCACTGCGCGTCGTCCTGCGTGCCGCGCTGCGGCGCGGCCGACTGCGGACCCGACGGCTGCGGCGGCAACTGCGGGGTGTGTCATGGGCTCAGCACGTGTCAGGCCGGCGGGATGTGCGCGTGCACGCTCGCCGCGTGCTCGATGTGCACGCCGGACTGCGCGGCTCGATCGTGCGGTGACGACGGATGCGGCGGCTCGTGTGGCGCGTGCTCGGGGGCCGACGTCTGCGTATTCGGCGGATGCGCGTGTCGCCCCGACTGCGTGGGCAGAGCGTGCGGCGACGATGGATGCGGCGGCTCGTGTGGAGACTGCGCGGCTCCGGACACGTGCAGCGCGGCGGGGGTGTGCGAGTGCATTCCGCGTTGCGACGGTCGCGAATGCGGCGACGACGGATGCGGTGGCACGTGCGGAGAGTGCGACGCCGCCGCGGGGTGCTCGTCGGCGGGCATCTGTCAGTGCCGAGGCGGGCGACGGCGGTGCGGCGACGTATGCACCGACGTGGCCACCGACCCGACGAGCTGCGGCGCGTGCGGCTACGCCTGCGCGGCCGGCCAGCGCTGCGAGGACGCGTCCTGCGTCCCCGACGCGATGCCGGCATCGGATGCGGGCGCGGCGACCGACGCATCGACCGGATGGGACGGGGGGACCTCGGGCGGGACGGACGCCGGGGTGGTGCGCTCGACCGACGGAGGGGACGCGCCCATCGTCGCCGCCGACGCGGGATGCAGCTGTCGCGCGGGAGCGGGTGACCGCGCGCCCATGTTCTCGCTCCTAGCGCTCGTCCTGGGTCTCCTCGCGCGCCGTCGTCGGCGCTGAGGCTCGCACGGGCTCCACGGCGATCGGCGATCGCCATGGAGCGCGGGTCCCCGAGCGGCGCGGCGCGAGGTAGCGTAGGGGCCGCCGTGTCGGACGCGCTCGCCGATCGCTACGACCTCCTCGCCGTGGCCGCGCGCGGCGGGATGGGCATCGTGTACCGCGCGCGCGACCGCCGCGACGGAAGCACCGTCGCCGTCAAGGTGGCGCTCGGCGTCGAGACGTCCGATCGGACGCGCTTCGAGCGCGAGTGCCGCGCGCTCGAGGCGATCGACCACCCCGCGGTGGTCCGCACGCTGGGGCACGGCCACGACGAGCATGGCACGCCGTTCCTCGCCATGGAGTGGGTCGACGGCGACTCGCTGGCGAAGCGGCTCAAGCGCGGGCGCCTCTCGGTGCGAGCCGCGTTCGACCTCGGCCTGCGCGTCGCCGACGCGTTGAGTGCGGTCCATCAGGCTTCCTTGATCCATCGGGACGTCAAGCCGTCGAACATCCTGCTCCCCGCCAACGACGAGCCCGCGGCGGCGCGGCTCGCCGACTTCGGGCTCGCCGTCACCGCGCGGCGATCGGACGACACCCGCGCGACGGAGACCGGCGCGATCGTCGGGACCCTCCGGTACATGTCGCCCGAGCAGGCGCGCGGCCTCGGCGAGCTCGACGCGAGGACCGACGTGTACGCGCTCGGCGCCGTTCTCTACGAGTGCGTGGTCGGCCGTCCGCTCCTCGCCGCCGACGATCCGGCGGCCATCTTGCTCAAGCTGCTGATCGACGGTCCCGAGCTCGAGGATCTCCGAGCGCTCGGCGTTCCCGCCGCGCTCGACGCGCTCCTCCGGCGGATGCTTCGGAGCGAGCGACGGGCTCGTCCACGCGACGGCTCGGAGGTCGCGGCCCGGTTGCGCGCGATCGTCACTGACGGAGCGCACCTCCCGACCGAACCGTCGACCGCGAGCTCCGACGCGGCGCCGAGCGCGCCCACGCGCCGCGGGAGGGTCCGAGCCGATCCGGCGTTGGCGCGGGAGCGGAGCACCGGCCTGGTCGGCCGTGGCGCGCTGCTCGCCGAGCTCGAGCAGAAGCTCGACGGGACCGCGCGCCTCGTCACGTTGCTCGGCCCTCCCGGGATCGGGAAGAGCGCGCTCGTGCGGGCGTTCCGCGCGAGGAGCCCGCGCCTCGTCTACGCGGTGGACCTCGCCGCCGTCTCCGGCGCGGAGCAGCTCGCGGCCGCGATCCTCACCGCGCTCGGCGCGGCCAGCGGCGGGCCGGATCCCGCGGGGCAGCTCGAGGTGGCGCTCGAGGATCGAGGCGAGCTGATCCTCGCGCTCGATCCCTTCGAAGAGCTCGTCCCCGCGGGCGTCCCGCTCCTCGAGCGACTGCTCGCGAGCGGTGCGCAGCTCGGGTTGCTCGTCGCCTCGCGTCGCGCGCTCGGGTCGACCCTCGAGCATCTCGTGGTGGTGCCGCCGCTCTCTCTTCCCGGTGCACGCTCGCTCGAGAGCACGGAGGACGAGAGGCACGATTCGGGGCAGACGAGCGACGACGGCGACGCGATGGAGCTCTTGATCGAGCACCTCACGCGCGCGCGCGGCGCGGTGCCGACGTTCGGGGACGAGCGCGACGACGTGCGCGAGCTCGTGGCGATGACCGAAGGTCTCCCCCTCGCGATCGAGCTCCTCGCGGGGCAACTCGACGTGCTCGACGCGCGATCGCTCCTCGAGCGCCATCGAGCCGCCAGCGAGGACGCGCTGGACCTCGATCGCGGCCCCTCGCTCGCCCGCTCGATCCGGCGCGCGTGGGACGCGCTGAGCCCGGTGGAGGCGCACACCCTCGCTCAGTGCACGGTGTTCGCTGGAGGGTTCCGCACCGAGGCCGCCGAGGCCGTCGTACGTGTTTCGGATCCGTCGGTCGACGCGCGCGCGATGCTCGTCGCGCTCCGTCGCAAGTCGTGGCTGCGGGTCAGCGACGATCGGCGCATCTCGATGTTCGACGTGTTGCGGCGTCAGGCTCGCGAGCGGATCGCGCAGGAGGTGCTCGCCCCCGCGCTCGAGCGCCACGCCGCCTACTACGTGAGCTACGCGGCCGAGCGGCTCGAGCGCTACGAGCGCGCGGGCGACGTCGGGGCGCTCGAGGAGCTCCTCGCGGAGACGGGCAACCTGATGGTGGTGGCCCGGCGGGGCGTGCAGGGAGACGTGCTCGCTACGGTGTCGGGTCTCCGTGCGCTGAGCGTGCTGCGACCATGCTTCGACGTGGCCAGCCCGCCGGCGGAGTATGGCGCGCGGCTCGAGGAGCTGATGACGCGAGCCGAACAGCTCGCGATCGACGACGGTGTCCTCGCCCACGCCCGCTACGCGCTCGCTCTGTTTCGCGAGAGCAGCGCCGATCCCCGAGGCGGGGAGACCGAGCTGCGCGCCGCGATCGAGCTCGCCGAGCGCTTCGACCAGCGGGAGGTCCTCGTCCTCGCGCATCGTTACTCGATGACCCTCGCGGTCCGTCGCGGGCGCATGGAGGACGCGCGCGAGCACGCGACGGCGGTGGCGGACGCGGCGGCGCACGATCCGCCCGTCGCCAACGCGGGCCTCGACCAGCTCGCCGTGATCCACATGATCGCCGGCGACGTGGTCGGCGCGCTCTCGAGCGGTCAGCGCGCGCTCGCGCAGCGCGCCACCCTGACGAGCCCGTTCGAGCGTGCCTCGGCGTTCGGCCGTCTCGCGAACATCTACTTGCAGCTCGCGCATCACGGCGACGCCCTCGAGTGCGTCGCGGAGGTGCACCGAGCGGCGCGCGCGCTCAAGAGCCCGCCGCTTCGCGCCTACGCGCTCGGGCTCGAAGGCTCGGTGGCGGCGGACGCGGGGGACCATGCGCGGGCCATCGAGCGCTTCGAGCTGGCCTCGCGGGTCAGCCGGATCGTCGGGCAGACGCGGACCCGCGCGCGCTGGCTCGTCGCCTGGGCCGCCGCGCTGATCGGGCGCGGGGACGAGCCCGATCTGATCCGGGCCGACGGCCTGTTGAGCGAGGCGCTCCAGGTGCTCGACGGGGTCGAGGCACTCACCCCGGGGTGGGCGCGCGCGTATCGTGGCTACCTTCTCGCGCGCCGCGGCGCGGCGCTCGCCGCGACCGCGCAGCTCGACGCCGCGGAACGAACCTTGACGGGCGTGGCGGGGACGGAGTACCTGACCGCGGCGCGCATGCTCCGGCTCGCTGCCGACGTGTGCGCGGCCGGCCCCCAGCCGCCGTCCGCGCTGCGCGCTCGGGTGCTCGCCGTGGTCGCGGGCCGCGACGGGTCGTCGGGGGCGCGCGCGCGGAGCGAGGTGCTGCGCGCGGCGATCCGCGTGCTCGAGCGCGACGCGCTCGCGTGGGACGACTCGCGAGGCTGGACGCCCGCCGGCGCGATGTCGGGCTCCGAGGGAGCGGGCTCCACGCGGGTCCTCCGCGTCGACTCGGACGGGGGCTGGTTCGAAGCCCTGGGCGAGCCCCGCGTGGCGTTGCCGGAGCGATCCCCATTGCGGCGTTTGCTCGCCGCGCTCGCCGAGCGGGCGGCGAGCCGCGATCGCACCCCCGCGACGCTCGAGGAGCTCATCACCGCCGCGTGGCCAGGGGAGCGCTTGGTGCGCGACTCCGGAGAGAAGCGGCTACGCATGAGCATCTCGCGGCTGCGTAAGCTCGGGCTCGCGGACCGGCTCGTCACCACCGAGGCGGGGTATCGCCTCGACGGAGATGTGCAAGTCGTATTCTGATCGGCTCACGTGAGGAGGTGTCCCCCTCGCGGGTGATCGACATCGCGCCTCCCGGCTTCAGTTGCGCGACCCGAGCGAGAGCGGGCAGGCTCCCGCACGAGGAGGCGCGATGGGCTTCACGCCGAGCGAGCGAGCCGCGGATGTCGTCAAACGGATCCGCGCGGTGATCGACGACGAGGTGATCCCGCTCGAGCGGGCGCTCCTCCACGAAGGGTTCGCGGCGGTCGAGCCGCGGATCGACGAGGTGCGGCAGCGGGTGAAAGCGCGTGGCCTCTGGGCGCCGTTCCTCCGGGCGCGGTGGGGCGGGATGGGGCTCTCGCTGATGGACTTCGCGTACGTCAGCGAGGCGCTCGGACGGACGCCGCTCGGGCACTACGCGTTCCACTGCCAGGCGCCGGACGTCGGCAACATGGAGCTCCTCATCGAGGCGGGCACCGAAGAGCAGCAAGAACGTTACCTTGCGCCGCTCGCCGACGGTCGCATCCGCAGCTGCTTCGCGATGACGGAGCCGATGAACGCGGGGAGCAACCCGGTGTGGTTGAGCACCCGCGCGCGCACCGAGGGCGACGACTACGTGATCGACGGTCGCAAGTGGTTCACCACCGCGGCCGACGGCGCGAGCTTCGCGATCGTGATGGCGGTGACCGATCCGGACGCCCCGACGCACGCGCGCGCGTCGCAGATCATCGTGCCCATCGACACGCCCGGGGTGCGCGTCGAGCGCAACGTGAGCGTCATGGGTCACCCCGGCAGCGGCTGGGCGAGCCACTCCGAGGTCAGCTTCGAGGGCGTGCGCGTCCCGCGATCGAACCGGCTCGGTCCCGAGGGGGCGGGCTTCTTGCTCGCGCAGGCGCGCCTCGGGCCGGGGCGCATCCATCACTGCATGCGATGGATGGGGATCTGCGAGCGCGCGTTCGAGCTGATGTGTCAGCGCGCCGTGAGCCGCCACATCGCGCCCGACACGCCGCTCGGCACGCGGCAGATCGTGCAGGCGTGGATCGCGGAGAGCCGCGCCGAGATCGACGCGGCGCGCTTGCTCGTCCTCCAAGCCGCGGAGCGGATGGACGAAGGCGGCGCGGACGCGGCGAAGACGGACATCAGCCTCATCAAGTTCTTCGGCGCCGACGTGCTGCAGAAGGTGGTCGACCGCGCGCTGCAGGTGCACGGCGCGCTCGGCATGACCGACGAGACCCCGCTCGCGTTCTGGTATCGCGAGGAGCGGGCGGCGCGGCTCTACGACGGGCCCGATGAGGTCCACAAGATCTCCGTCGCCAAGCGGATCCTGCGCAGCCACGGGATGACCGGGTCGCGGTGACACGGTCTTCGGTCTCACGCATCATCGGTCCATGAATCGACGCTTGGGATGGAGCTTCGCGGCGCTGCTCGCGATCGGGTGCGGTGACGGAGGCGGAGGCGGGGACGCGGCGGCGGACGGACCGCCGATCACGTTTCGCGACTCCGGGCTGACCGGCGCGAGGGTGCAAGCCGACTGGCGGATGCACTGCAACACGGGCGACTGCATGCCCGCCACCGATCCGCCGGCCCGCTCGATCGCCGCGATCAACGGCGAGCTCGGCGCGGCGGTGGACTGCGATCTCCAGATCGAGGGCACCGAGCGCCGCTTCAACCTCTCCGCGATGAGCCCCGACGGATACGGCTTCAGCATCCAAGGGGCGCGGCTCCCCATCGACGGCGGCCGCGTGATCGACATGTTCTGCCAGATGCGCGTGTTCGAGCCCGACGACGTCGACACCATCGGCACGTGCGGCGCGAACCCGCCGAGCCCGTCGCGCCCGTGTCAGATCCAGCGCGTGCGCATCCAGGAGATCGACGGCGTCAACACGGTCACCGGCGAGGTGCGCTGCGTAGAGATGCAGGAGTTCGCCGACTCGCACGACCTGCGCGACATCACGTCGCCGACGTCGGCGAGCGAGCTCGCGACGTTCTCGTTCTCCGGATGCGTCGGCCTCTAGCCGGCTCTATCGGACCCGTCGGCGGGCATCCGACGATCAACCGAGGCCGTAGCGCTTGAGGCGTTCGTTCAGCGTGGTGCGGCTCACCCCGAGCTCCTTCGCGAGTCGGGTGCGGTTGCCCTCCGTGCGCTCGAGGCCGCGCTGGATGATCGCGCGCTCGAGCGCCTCCACCGCCGACGCCAACGTCGCCTCGCCCGACGCGGCGAGGATCGCGGTCTCTCCGCCGGTCGAACCGGTGTAGCCGCCCGCCTCGCGCACCGCGCTCGACAGGTGCTCGGGCCCGATCTCGAGCTCCCCCGCCGCGCTCACCGCCCACCGCTCGACCTCCGCCCGCAGCTCGCGGACGTTGCCGGGCCAGCGGTAGCGCTCGATACACCGCAACGCGGCTTCCCCGATGCGCGACGGCACGCCAGGCACCTCGCGCATGAAGTAGCGGAGCAGGAGCCGGAGGTCGCCCGGTCGATCGCGGAGCGGGGGCAGCCCGATGGTGAGCACGTGCAGGCGATAGAAGAGGTCCTGACGGAACGAGCCGGCGTGGACCATCGCGCCGAGGTCGGCGTGGCTCGCCGCGATCACGCGCACGTCCGCGCGCTTGGGCTCGGTGGCGCCCACCGGCAGGTACGCGCCGTCTTGTAGTACGCGCAGTAACTTGACCTGCATCGCGGGCGGCATCTCGCCGACCTCGTCGAGGAAGAGCGTGCCCTTGTGCGCCGCGCCGAAGAGCCCGTCGTTCGATCGCACCGCGCCGCTGAACGCGCCGCGCACATGGCCGAACAGCGCCGACTCCAACACGTCGGCGCCGATCGCGCCGCAGTTGGCGGCCACGAACGGACCCTTGGCGCGCAGCCCGTGCTCGTGGAGAGCGCGCGCGACGAGCTCCTTGCCGGTCCCGCTCTCGCCGGTGAGCAACACCGTGGCGTCGCTCTTCATCACGCGCCCGAGCAGCCCGAACAGCTCGCGCATCGCCCCCGACGCGCCGATGAGCCCGAACAGCCCCGGGAGCTCGTCGTGGTCGGCGAGGCGCGCGCGGATCTCCGCCTCGCGCGCCGCGATCTCGCGCGCCGCCGCCTCGAGGATCGTGCGGACGACCTTGGTGCGGTCGCCAGCGACGACGAGCACCCCGCGCGCCGACGTCGTGGGATCGGGGAGGTGCGGGTCGATCTCGGACAGGCGCGCGGCGAGCGTCGCCACGTCGGGCACGTCCGGTCCGCGCGGATCGAGATAGCCGGACGCCACCGCATGCCCGAGCAACTCGCCTTCCACCTGGATCGGCGCGCTCTGTGCGCTCAGCCCGAGGTGACAGCGGTGGGCGCCGCTCTCCGCGCTCGTCCCGAGCTCGCGATAGAACGCGTCGCAGCGCGCGAACCCGTCGCGCGAGAAGAGGACCGCGCGGCAGAGCTCGCTCGAGCCGGTCATCACCCCGCCGCGCCGATGCGCGATCGGGCCGGTGGGACCGACGAGGGTCAGCTCGAGGCCGAACGCGTCCTTGAGGATGGCGCGGGCCACTTGGACGCCGCGCAGGCGCTCGTGGCGCGCGAGCGTCTTGAGGCTGGCGGGCTCGTCGGACACGGAGGTCGAGTATACGTGGGCCGCGACGCTCGATGTCCGAGCCCGTCAGACCGATGACGCCGCGCGGCACCGTTGGACGCCTCGCAGAGCCCGCTGCCGGCTATCGTCATCATTTCCGGTGCCGGCACGAAAGGTGCGACGCCGAGGGTCGTGGACGAGCATCAAGCTTCTTGCCGCGCCCGCCTGCTCGCCGAGCTGCCGGCGCGGATGCGCAGCCTCTACGCGACCGGCGCGTACTTCGTGCGGGTCCCCGCCGGCTCCACGGAGGGGTTCGAGACCGCGTACTGGGGCGAGATCGTCGACCCGGACGGACAGCGTCGCGACCGCTTCGCCGAGCGCGATCTCGCCGTCGCCGACCTCGAGGCCGAGCTGTCGTTCATCCGCGCGCGCGGGCCGGGCCGGATCCTCGACGTCGGTTGCGGACTCGGGTGGTTGCTCAGCGCGCTCGACGATCGCTGGGAGAAGCACGGGCTCGAGGTGAGCCGCGTCGCGGCGGAGCACGCGTCCCGGTACGGCGCGGTGGTGGTGGGGAGCGCGCAGACCCTGCCTTACGAGCGCGAAGCGTTCGACCTCGTGGTCTGCCACCACGTGATCGAGCACCTCGAGGATCCCGTCTCCGGCCTGCGGGAGATCCATCGCGTCCTCAAGACCGGCGGCTCGCTCGTGCTCGGCACGCCCGACTTCGACAGCGCGGCGGCGCGACGCTGGCGCGAACGATTCCGGCTCACGTTCGACCCGACCCACGTCTCGCTCTTCAGCGCCGACTCGATGCACCGGTTCCTCCGCGACCACGGCTTCGTCATCGACGCGGTGGACTTTCCCTACTTCGAGACGCGACACTTCACGAAGGAAAACTTGTTGCGAGCCATGGACGCCGACGGCGTGTCGCCGCCGTTCTACGGCTCGTTCATGACGTTCTACGCGACCAAGCGCTGAGGTCAGTCGCGTCGGCGGAGCAGCCCACTCCGGATCAAGAAGTAGAGGAGCGTGAGCACCGCGCTGACGGCGGCCGCGACGTACGTCCACGCCGCGGCGCGCAACACCGCGCGCGCGCCGTCGAGCTCGCGCGGGTCGAGGATCTGACCCTGCTCGATCGCGATCAGCGCGCGTCGCGACGCGTCGAACTCCACCGGCAACGTGATCAGCTGGAAGAGCACCATGACGCTGAAGAGGGCGATCCCGACCAGCGACACGATCTGCCCGATCCCCGTGCCCACGTACGCGCTGAGGAAGAACCCGACGAGGATGATCGGCACCGCGAACGGCGAGCCGAGCTGCACCGCGGGGACGAGGGCCGAGCGCATGCCGAGCGCGGCGTAGCGCTGCGCGTGTTGGATCGCGTGCCCGACCTCGTGCGCGGCCACGCCGGCGGCCGCGATGGTGCGTCCCTCGTACACCTCGGGGCTCAGGCGGAGCGCCTTCTCGTTCGGCGAGTAGTGATCGCTCAGCATCCCGCGGCTCGGCTCGATCCGGACGTCGGTGATCCCGTTCACGCGGAGGATCATCGCCGCCACCTCCGCACCGCTCATCGAGCGGATCGTCGGCACCTGCGCAAATCGTGTGAACGTACTCTTGACGCGCCATTGAGCCCAGAGACCCAAGAGGAGGCCGGGGAGGGCGAGCGCGATGTACAAAGGATCGATTCCGTACATGGGTCTTCCGGGAGCATCATCATGGCGCCGCGTTGACGCAACGGCCCGGTGGGGCTGTGATCGTGACGTTCCTCCCGATGTCCTCCGACCCGCTCAGCCACGCGATCCTCGCCGCCCCGGTCCGGGCGCTCGATCGCGCGCGTTGGTACGGGCTCAAGGCGCTCGGGCCGCTCGCCAAGCCGCTGATGACCCGGCGCGAGCTCCGCGTCGCGCTCGCTGGAGTGGGACTGACCGCGCTCGCGCTCCTCGGCGCGACGGTGTGGCCGCTCTGGGTCCTCGCGCTCGGTCCGATCGTGTGGGGCACGCCGCACGTGCTCTCCGACGTTCGCTACCTCTGGGTTCGGCCGGGACGCCATCGTTCGATCGCGATGTGGATCGCGATCGGGATCCCGCTCGTCGTGCTCAGCGTCACCGCGCATCCGGCGTGGGGCTTCGCCGCGTCGATCGGCGCGGTGTTGGTCGCCCGGGGCAGCCACCTCCGCCGCGCGCTCGTCGGCCTCGTCGCGCTCGGGTTGGTCGCCGTGGCGCTGATCGACGCGAGCCACACCACGGTGGTGTTCGCACACGTGCACAACTTCGTGGGCGTGGTGCTGTGGCTCGCGTGGCGACCTCGGCGGACGCGCAAGCACTGGCTGCTCGTGGCGACGTTCGTCGCCGCGTGCGCGCTGATCGTGAGCGGCGCGCTCGATCCGCTGGTGCTCGGGCTCGGTGGTCTCGATGCGAACCCGGGTGGGCTGAGCCTTTGGCTCCACCTCGGCACGCTGGCCCCCGGCATGGACGGGATGGTCGCGGTGCGGCTCGTGCTGCTGTTCGCGTTCGCCCAGTCTGTCCACTACGCGGTCTGGGTGCGCCTCGTCCCCGAGGAGGACCGCGCGCGAGAGACGCCGCGCACCTACGCTGCGACGCTGCGCGCGCTCCGCGCCGAGATGGGGACGTTCCTCGTGGTGGCGACGATCGTCGTCGCGCTGGGCGTCGCGGTGTGGGCGGCCTACGACGTCTACGAGGCGCGCAACGGGTACCTCCGCGCGGTCCTGTTCCACGGCCACCTCGAGCTCGCCGCCATCGCGCTCTTGATGATCGAGGGGCGTCGCCCGCGCGTGGAAACCTCTTCCGCCGCATGAGCGAGCTCTTCGTCACGCAGTGGGCGTTCGCGTTCCTCTTCACGCAGTGCGTCGAGATGGCGGTGTACACGCGGGTGCTCGATCCCAGGCGGCCGCTCCGCGAGCGCCTCGCCATCGCGTTCGGCGCGAGCGCGATCACCCATCCGCTGGTGTGGTTCGTCATCCCGCCCGCCATCTATGGGATCCACGACGCGCTCGGCGGCGACGTGGATCGGATCCAACTCTATTGGGTCGCGATCGCGGTCGCGGAGCTGTTCGCGTTCACCGCCGAGGCGCTCTGGCTGCGCGCGTTCGGTCTGCGCATCGCGCTCGCGGTCCTCGCCTCGCTCCTCGCCAACGGGGCGAGCTTCGTGCTCGGGCTCTTCGGATACGAGCTCTTGGGGTGGTGAGCCATCGAGCTCGGGGCGCGCGGGCTCTCCAAGCGGCGGCGGGCGTGGTATGAGCCTTCCCAGGACGAGCCGTGAGCGACGAGAGCGGTCATGGGGGAACGCAGCGCCTCGCCCCGTCGACCGGGGTGGTCGGGACGAACCCCGGCAACCAGCTCGTCCTGCGCCGCCTCGTCGTGCGCGTGGTGTCCGGCCCCGATCGCGGCAAGGAGAAGCGCCTCGAGAGCGGTACGATGCTCCTCGGAAGTCATCCTGACGCCGACCTCGTGCTGACCGACGGAACGGTGTCCCGCTACCACGCGGAGATCGCGCTCCTCCCGGGCGGCGTGCGGGTGCGCGACCTGCGCTCGACGAACGGGACCTACGTCGGCGACTCGCGGATCGAGGCGGTGGTCGTCGCGCCAGGCAGCGAGGTGCGGCTCGGGCGCACGCGCGTCGAGCTCCTGCCCGCCGACGTGCCGATGCCCGAGGCGCCGTCGGACCGCAGCTCCTTCGGACGTCTCGTCGGATCGAGTCGGGCGATGCGCAAGCTCTATTCCGTGCTCGAGCGCGTCGCGGCGATGGACTCGCCGGTGCTCGTCTGGGGCGAGCCCGGCGTCGGCAAGAGCGAGGCGGCGCGCGCGGTCCACGAGCGCTCGTCGCGCCAAGGCGGGCCGTTCGCCGAGCTCGACCTCCGGAGCGGGATCGATCCCTCGGCCGTCGCGGGCGAGATGGAGCACGCGCGCGGAGGCACCCTGGTCCTCGATCACGTCGACGAGGCGCCGGGCGCGATCCAGGACGCGCTGGTGACCGCGCTCGATCGCCTGGAGCGCGGTCAATACGACGTGCGACCGATCGCGCTCGCCCGGAGCGACCTCCGCGAGCTCGTGGAGTCGGGAGTCTTGCGGCGTGACCTCTGGTTCTCGCTCGCCGCGATCCGCGTGGAGGTCCCGCCGCTCCGCGAGCGGCTCGAGGATCTCCCGCGGCTCGTCCGCGATCTCGTCGCGACGACCGGCTACCCGGACGTCGGGCTCACCGCGGCCGAGCTGGGCGCGCTGCGCGCCCACGAGTTCGAGGGGAACGTGCGCGAGCTGCGGCGGATGATCGAAGAGACGCTGCTCACGAGCCATCGCGCGAGCCGACCGCCGCCGATGCCGAACCAGGTCGCGGTCACCGAGGACCTCGTCCAGCTGCCGTTCAAGGAGGCGAAGGAGCGGCTGATGGACGCGTTCGAGCGCCACTACATCCACAGCCTCCTCGCGAAGCACGACGGCAACGTGAGCCGCGCGGCGAGCGAGGCGGGCGTGGATCGAAACCACCTCGCGCGGCTCGCGAAGAAGCACGGCCTGCGCTGAGCCACTTGCCCGGCGCTCGGGCTGCCCCTTAGATGGATCCATGCACGACGCTGCGTGCTACTGCCCGCGCTGCGACGACCGGGTGCGCGCCCTCCGCCCCTGGCGTGGGTGGCGGCCCGCCTGGCACGCGTGGAAGGTCGGCTTCGCGGTCGTGCTCTGTATCTCGCCGATCCTCGCGAGCGACTACTGCGTGATGCTCCCGAGCACGATGATGTACCTCGTCGCCGGCAGCATCCTGCGCTCGCACGCGCGGCTCAAGCCGGTGTGCTCGCGCTGCTCGCTCGAGCTCGACGACGCGCCGGCCGGCACCGCGATCCGGCCGCGCGCCACGGTGAGTTGAGCGCGAGCGTCAGCGCGTCCGGCGCGAGCGTCGGCGTGGGGGAGGCGGGCCCGCGTCGGCCGCGCCTGCGTCGAGCTGGATCTCGATGATCGTCGGCTCCTGCACGATGGGCTTCCGTCGCGCGGGTGTCGCGATCTCGACCGGGTCGGCGGGCTCGGCGACGCAGCTGCGGATCGCGAACGCGCCGGCCACCGACACGGTCACCCCGAAGAGCGCGGCGGCGCCTGCGGCGATCGCCCACGGGAGCATCGACGGCGGCTTGGGCCGGGCCGGCACGTGGGTCTCCTCCATCATCGATGCGTAGGGCGGTGGCGAGATGGAGATGTTCGTCTTCGGCTCGGTCGCCTCGGGACGCTCGATGTCGTGGGCGCGGGCGTCGAGATCGTCGTGCACCCCGATCATCGTCGCCTCGCCGTCCATGTCGGGCGGCATCTCGAAGTCGAGCGTGCCGTCGTCGATGGGCTCGGTCGCGAGCGACACCGACCCGAGGTGGCGCTCGTCGGTGGACGGCTCGCCGGTCTGCACGACGGTGGGCGGCTCGATCTGCGAGAGGCCGGTCGGTCCCGTCTGGTCGAGCTCGTCCAGCTCGAAGCTGACGAGGTCGGAGTGCACGGTCATCGAGTCGACGATCGACGGCATGCTCGCCTCGTCCTCGGCGCGCATCGAGAGCAGCGCCTCCGCCTCGAGCAGCCGGCTCACTTCCTCGGGGAGCTCGTGGCGGACCTGCTGGAGCTCGACCCCGACCACCGTCGCCATGAGCTCCGCGAGGTGCGCGCTGTCGAGCGCCATCGAGCTCGGGAGCGCGGCGGCGAGCATCCGGCGCAGCGTCTTGGCCGACGGTGGTCGCGCGGCGGGATCCTTCGCGAGCGCGCACAACACCACCTCGTCGAGCTCGCGCGGGAGCCCTTGGACGTAGTGGCTCGGCGGCGGGATCTCCGGATCGCGCACCGCCATCAGGATCTCGAACTCCGTCTTGCCGGCGAACAGCCGGCGCATCGTGAGCATCTCCCAGAGCACGATGCCGAGCGAGTAGACGTCGGTGCGCGGGTCCACGTCGGCGCTCGTCGCCTGCTCCGGCGCCATGTAACGTACCTTGCCTTTGAGCATGCCGAGCTGCGTCTGTTGGGACCGGACGCTCGCCTTCGCCACGCCGAAGTCGATGAGCTTCACGTGACCCTTGTGCGATAGCAAGATGTTCTGCGGGCTCACGTCGCGGTGCACGAGCCCGACCATCGCGCCCTGCTCGTCGGTCGTCTCGTGGGCGGCGTGGAGGCCTTCGGCGACCCGCGCGGCGATGGCGACCGCGACGATCGGGCTCAGGCGTCGCTGCTGCTGGCCGAGCACCTTCATCATCTGGGAGAGGCTGCAGCCGTGCACGTACTCCATCACGAGGAAGTACGTCTCGCCGATCATCCCGAGATCCTCGACGTGCACCACGTTCGGGTGATCGATGCGCGCGGTGATCCTCGCCTCGTCCAGGAACATGTCGACGAGCTGTCGATCCTCGGCGAGGCTCGGGTGGACGACCTTGATCGCGACCAGCCGACGGAAGCCCGCCGCGCCCTCGCGCCGCGCGAGGAACAGGTCGGCCATCCCGCCCGAGCGAAGGTGCGCCAGGATCGTGTACGTCCCGATGACGTCGCCGACGGAGAACACGCTCGGGCCGGAACCTATCACGCGCCTCGCTCGCGGCTGATGTCGAGCGCGCGGATGCGCCGGTACAGCGTCTGACGCGGGATGCCGAGCTCGCGGCTGACGCGGCTCACGTTCCAGCGATGGGTGCGCAGGGCGGCGCGGATCCGGCTCGCCTCGTCGCCGAGGTAGGCGTCGCGCGAGGTCGGGGCGTCGAGGGTGGGCGCGGGCAGCGCGAGATCGTCGGGCTCGATGCGCCCACCCTCCGCGAACGTGTGCGCGCGCGACAGGACGTTGCGCAGCTCGCGCACGTTGCCGGGCCAACCGTGCTGGCGCAGCGCGCCGAGCGCGTCGACGGTGAGCCTCTTGTCGCCCAGCTCCGCGAGGATCGACTCGGAGAGCGGCAACAGATCGTCGAGCCGCTCGCGGAGCGGCGGGAGCTCGAGCTCGACGACCGCGATCCGGTAGTAGAGGTCCTCGCGGAAGCGGCCTGCCCGCACCTCGGCGCGCAGATCGCGGTTCGTCGCCGCGAGCACCCGCACGTCGATCGGGACGGGGCTCGAGGCGCCGACCGGGCGGACCTCGCGCTCCTGGATCGCGCGGAGCAGCTTGGCTTGCACGGACGCGCTCATCTCGCCGAGCTCGTCGAGGAAGACCGTGCCGCCCGCCGCCGTGACCAGGAGGCCCGCGCGATCGCGCTCCGCGCCGGTGAACGCGCCGCGCACGTGGCCGAACAGCTCCGACTCGATCAGCGCGTCGGGGAGCGCCGCGCAGTTGAGGCTCACCATCGGCGCGCCCTTGCGGCGGCCGTTGTAGTGGATCGCCTTGGCCACGAGCTCCTTGCCGGTGCCGCTCTCGCCACGGATGAGGACCGATAGCTCGGAGTCGATCACGCGCTCCAGCACGTCGAGCACCGCGCGCATCCCGGGGCTGCGGCCGACGATGCGGTCGTAGTCGTAGCGGTACTCGAGCGCGCGCTGCCGCGTGCGCACCTCGCCGAAGAGCTGATCGATCTCGGCCGCCTGCGCATCGACGCGCGCCTCGAGCGCGGCCCTCGCTTCGTCGAGCGCGCGGGTGCGCGCCTCGAGCGCAGCGTGGAGCTCGGCGTTGCGCATCGCGATCGCGACCTGGTCGGCGAACGCCTGGAGGATCTCGAGGTCGTCGTCCCCGAAGCGACCACGCTCGAAGCGATTGTCGAGATAGAGCGCGCCGCGGACGCCGTCGGGCGTGCGGATGGGGACACAGGCCACCGACTGGAGGCGCATCGCGTGCACGCTGCGCTCGCCGGCGAAGCGCTCATCGGCGCGCGCGTCGACGGTGACGACGGGGGTGTCGGTGCGGATCACGCGCTCCGCGATCGAGCGGCTGAACTCGTAGTGCGAGTCGGGGACGCTCTCCTTGTCGAGGTTGCGCGCGGCCGCGACGCGCACGTCGCCGTCGCGGAGGACGAGGACGAACCCACGCTCGGCCTCGGCGAGCTCGATCGCCGCGTCCATCGCGCGCTCGAGCACCGCCTCGACCTCGAGGCTCGCCCCGAGCTGACGATTGATCTCGAGGAAGCGCCGCAGCCGCGCGCGGCTGTGCGAGGAGGCGGGCGCCGGCGCGCGATCCGCGTCGAACACGCTCGCGCGGCGAGGATGGCGCACGAACGCGTCGCGATAGACCTCGGGGAGGCTCGCCTCGGTGCGCCGCCACGCCTTGCGCGCCGCCGATCGGTGCTCGGCTTCGAGCTCGGGCGTCGCGCGGTGGGCGCTCGACAAGATCGCGTGCGCCTCGGCGGCCGCGAGCGTCCCCCCGCCGCGCTCCGCGCCGTGGAGCGCGCGCTCGGCGAAGCGAACCGCGTCCCGAAGCTCGCCCGATGCCAGCGCGAGCCGCGCGCGGGCCCGAAAGGCGCGCCAGGTCAGATCCGGCGGCGTCTCGCTCCGCTCCAGCGTGTCGAGCGCGCGGCGCGCGTCGTCGAGCCGACCGGCGACGACGAGGATCTCGGCGCGCAGCGCGCTCGCCTCGAGCGCCTCGCGGTCGTTGGGCTCGACGCGCATCGTGTCGAGCCGGGCGAGGGCGTCGTCCACCTGGCCTCGGCCGGCCGCGATCTCGGCGTCGAGGCGCGCGAGCGGCGCGTCGAGCCCGCGCGCGCCGAGCTCGTCGGCTCGCTGCCGCGCGAGGGCGGCGAGCTGCTCCGCGCGATCCAAGTGCCCGATCTCGACCATGAGGTTCGCGAGGTTGAAGCGGAGGCTCGCCTCGGTGCCGCCTTGGCCACACAGCTCCGCGTAGCGCGAGCCGCGCTCGTACGCCTCGAGCGCGCCGCCGAAGTCGCCGTTCTCCTGTCGGGCGGTGCCGAGGTTGAGCCAGCCCACCGCGAGCGCATCGTCGAGCGCGCGCGTCCTCGCGACGTCGAGGGCCGCCTCGTAGCGCTCGATGGCGGCCGGGTGATCGCCCGAGAGGTGGGCGAGGATGCCACGGTACGAAAGCACGCGGAGTTGACCCGCCCAGTCGCCCGCGTCCGCGTGGGCCCGCGCGACCTCGGCGAGCGCGTCGTCGGCGTTCGGCTCACCGCGGTAGCCGTCGGCCAGCGCGACGGTCTCGCGGAGGCGGCGGGCCACGCGCGGCTCGTGCGCGGTCGAGGCCGAAAGAGCGCGGAGCGCCTCCTCGCGCGCGTCCGCGTAGCTCCCCCGCGCGAGCGACGCGCGCGAGCGGAGGTCCGCCGCGTCGGCGGAGTCGATGCCCTGGAGCAGACGCAACACGTCGTGCGAGTGTCCACGTTTGAGCGCCAGCTCCGCGGCGGCCGTCGCCGCGCTCGGATCCCCGTCGACGTCGAGCTCCGCGAGCGTCGCGTCGGCGCGCTCGAGGTCACCCGCGGCGATGCACGCGCGGGCGAGGGTGGGGCGCTCCTCGAGCGCGTCGAGGACGTCGAGCCACTCGCGCGGCGAGTCGCGCCACGCGCTCGCTTCGGCGCGGGCGAGCTCGCTCCGACCGAGGGCGAGGAGGAGCCGCGCGCGGACCAGCGGGCTCGCACCGTCGAGGGCTCGCTCGGCGATCCGTCGCGCGGACGGCGACACCTCGCCCCCGATTCGCGCGTTCGCGCGGACTCGACCGTCCGACGCGCGGAGCCAGCCCTCGCGGAGGCCCGCCTCGATGCTGCCGGCCGTGACTCCACGCGCGGTGAGCTCGTCGGGGCGTGAGGGGCCGAGCCAGCTCGCGAGGAAGACGGCGGTGCGCACCTCGTCGTCGGCGGAGTCGGGGACGCACAAGGAACGTTGCGATCTCCAGTCGCGTCCGCGCGCCGCGCGCTCGAGCCGCTCGACGATCTCGACCGGGCGTCCTCCCGTGAGCCGCGCGAGCTCGTCCGTGTCGACCTCCGGCACGCCCGCGTCGCGCGCCCAGTCCGCGATCGCCTCGGGACCGATCGGACCGAGCGGGACTTCGATCGATCCGCTCGGCGCGACGTCGACCGCGACGACGGCGCCGAGGCTCCCGCTCTCCGGGATCAGCGCGGCGAGCGAAGCCGCGAGCCGGTCCGCGTCGTCGAGGAGGAGGAGCCGCGGCTCCGATTCGAGCGCGCCGAGCGTCGCGATCGCGTCCATGCGCGCGTCCATCCCGGGCCCCACGTCGCGGCCGAGCGCGCGAGACAGGATCGCGTCCGGTGTCTCGTCGCCGCGCCCGGGCGCGGTCGCCAACACGGGTTGCGCGCGCCATGCGAGCTCGGCGAGCGCGCGGGTGCGCCCCATCCCCGACGCGCCGGTGAGCGCGAGCACGCGTGGACCCGGGCGCCGAGCGCGGAGCCGCTCGAGGAAAGGCGCGAACGCGGCGAGGACCCCGTCGCGCCCGACGAAGCGCGCGCCGCGACCGGCGGTCGGGCCATAGCGCTCGAGGGCGATGCCGGCGCTGGGGTAGCGGGCGGTGAGCTCCTCCACGACCGCTTCCGCGACGGCGGGGCGGTCGGCCGGATCCGGAGCGAGGAGCCGCGCGGCGAGGGCGTCGAGCGGCGGATCGAGCGCGCCGAGCGCTCGCAACGTGCGGCCGAGCGCGAACAGATCCGCCCGACCGTCGCCGCGTCCCGTGAGGAGCTCGGGCGCGAGGTAGCCGGGCGTCCCCGCGATCGAGGAGAGCACCGCGTCGAGGCGCGCCGCGCAGCTGAGATCGAGCAGCGTCGCGCGTCCATCCGCGCCGACGAGGATGTTGTCGGGCTTCACGTCACCATGCCGCACTCCGGCGCGGTGGAGTGCGTCGAGCGCATTGGCCACGTCCGCGATCGCGCGCGCTCGTGCGACGGCGTCGCGCTGCGGCCACCACGCGCCGAGGGGATCGCCGCGCACCTGATCGGCGACGTAGAAGGGACGCGAGCGACCCGGCTCGCGCAGCCATCCGAAGTCGCGCGCTCGAACGAGTCGCGGGTGCGAGACCGCGGACAGCGCGGCGAACTCGCGGCGCAGCGTCTCGTGATCGCGCTCCGTCCGCGCCAGCTTGAGCGCCACGCGGTCGCCGGTGAGCCGGTCCCAGGCGGCGAACGCCTCCGCCAGATCACCCGCGCCGAGCGTCCGCTCGAGCTCGTATCTCCCCGCGATCCACGAGCTGGACACGGCGAGACTGTACCATAGTGGACCGCGCGGTGGTACGTATTGGTACAGATGGGCCGGCCCACGACGTCTCGATTTCGGGCGCCGGATGCGGCATGACGATTGCGGAAGGCGCGGGCATGGGAACGCGGCGAGCGCTCTGGGTCCTGGCGTGGTTGGCGGCGGGGTGCGTCGGCACCGCGGTGCCCCAGCCCCCGAACCTCGAGCCGATCGACCCCGACCTCATCATCGGGCTCCAGAGCGAGACGACCGGGGGCCCTCTCTCGATGACCGGTCAGCCGGGCGCGGCCGCGCCGAACGCCGACCTCTACATCTGGGATCTCGGCTCGCCGACGCCGCCGACGATCACGCCGACGCTCCCGGACGGCAGCTTCTCGATCTCGATCCCCGGCCCGCTCGGGGCGCTCCGCCTCCAGGCCCGCACGATGGAGGACCGCTCCGATCCCATCGACGTCGCCACGGGCTCGGAGGGCTCCTTGCCCGTCGCGCGCCCGGCGTGCGCCCGGCTCGATCGCGAGCTGCTGCTCGGGGAGCGCGACTCCGCGGTGCTGGCGTTCGTGAACGACTGCGCCACCGAGGTGCGGGTGTCGGAGCCCCGTTCCCGCGCCGGTGTGCCGTTCGTCATCGAAGGAGCGCCTACCGAGCCGCTCGCGCCCGGCGCGCGCGCGGAGATGACGGTGGAGGCGCCCTCCGATCGGCCTTCGGAAGATATCTTGCTGTTCGAGGTCACCGTCGATCGCACCACGTACCTCTACGCGATCACCGTCGGCGCGGGCCCGTAGCCGAGCTCCGCTTCTTTCGAACGTTTCGTTGTCGTGTCGTCCGGGGCTCTCCGGACGAGCAGGTGAGCTGCGCCCTCGGGCGCAAGAAGGAGACTTGTCATGCGCATCCATCCCGCCCTCCGTTCGGTCCCTCTCGTCTTCGGCTTCGTGGCCCTCACGATGGGGGCGCGCGAATGCGAGACGCCGGCCCCCGGCTCGTGCGTGGTCGACGGGGTCACCTATGCGAATGGGAGCAGCGCACCGTCACCCGATGGCTGCAACACGTGCTCGTGCATCGACGGCGAGATCACCGCGTGCACCGAGCGGGCGTGCGCGCCGCCGGACGGGATGTGCGAGGTCGATGGCGTGTTCTACCCGCACGGCACGAGCGGGATCCCCGCGCCCGACGGCTGCAACACCTGCGTGTGCAACGCCGGCGCGCTGGCTTGCACGGAGATCGGCTGCGCTCCGCCCGATGGCGCGTGCGTGGTCGACGGCGTCTCCTACCCGAGCGGGTCGGGCGGGATCCCGTCGCCCGACGGCTGCAACGTGTGCGGGTGTAACGACGGATTGCTCATCTGCACCGAGCGGGCGTGCGCGCCCGAGCCGGGGGTGTGCTCGGTGTTCGGCACCGCGTACGCGGATGGGTGGCTCCCGAGCCCCGACGGCTGCAACTCGTGTGGCTGCGACGACGGACACAACGCGGGGATCTGCACCGAGATCGCGTGTGGTCCGATCGCGATCGAAGCGTGCACCGCGTGGAGCTCGCCGTTCGTGAGCGATCGGTTCGACCTGAACGGCGTGACGCTGAGCGGTGACACGCTGACCGCCGACGTCGCCTACAGCGGTGGCTGCGCGCCGCACTACTTCCGCCTCTGCTACGACGCGTTCCTCGAGTCGAACCCGGTCCAGGTGGATCTCCGCCTCGAGCACGACGCTCAGGGCGACGAGTGCGAGGCGTACCCGAGCGAGAGCCGCAGCTTCGACCTCGGCCCGCTCGCCGACGCCTACCGCGCTGGCTACGGCACGCCGAACGGCCGACTGATCCTCCGGATCGGCGACGGCCTCGACTACACGTTCTGATTCGCGATCGACGATCGACGGGCCCGGAATCGAATCGGAGGGCGGGGTGGGGCGCGAGCCTCCTCCCGCCCTTCGCGGCGTCAAGCGGACATGCGGATGGGGTCTGCCTCGACGGCGTCGACCACGTGCTCGACCGTCACCTCGAAGTCGCGGTGGGTCGGCTCGACGTGGCTCCCGGGGATCGGTCGACCGCGCACGAACACCGTCTCGACTCCCGCCGCGCGACCGAGCTCGGAGAAGTAGGACGGGCGCACGCTCTCTCCCCAGAGCACCACGAGCCGCGCGCCGGGGCTCATCCACACCGCGTTCGTCTGCGCGGCGCCGCACGTCATCACCACCACGCTGGCGTCGGCGAACGCCTCGATCTGCTCGGCCAGCGTCATCGACTCGGGATCGATGATGGCGAACCCACGCCGCTCGAGCGCCTCCATCACGATCGACTCGTTGACGCAGCGTCGCCGCTGGCTCTTGCGCGCGATCGCGATGCGGCGGGACGGTCGCCGTCGCTCTCGGAGGAGCGCGGTCCGCAGCGCGCGGACGGAGAGCGGCGCGATCATCATCCGCGACAGCGGGATGCGCGTGTCGTCGGGGATGAAGCCGCCGAGGGTCGGGAGCACCAGCGAGCCGACGCGCACGCGGCTCTCACCGTCGAGGAGGATGCGCGGCCGGCCGGGGGCGACGAGGTCGAGCGCCTCGTAGTGCTGCTTCGGCATCCCTCGGTTGACGAGGAGCGGCAGGCTGTCGTCGCCGGTCAGGGTGTCGGCGAAGAAGATCCGCGGCAGGAGCTCCAACACGAAGTGGAAGTAGTTCGACGAAGCGCGCCCCGCGACGAGCACCGCTCGGTCCACGGTCGCCGTGATCGTCTGCGGCACGCGGAGGAGCGTCGATCCGTCCCGGTGGAACCCGGTATAGATCGGTACGTTGGCTTGCCGGAGCGCCGGGTCGAGCCCGGGGCACGGGAGGATGAGCTCTCCGTCTTTCACCACACACGCGGCGTCGGAGAGCACCTCGGCGCGCTCGATCTCGCCGACCGCGAGCTCGGGGGACGTCTCTCGGATCATCCCGTCGCGTGCGAAGGGCGGGTGGTAGCGCGGGCTCACGACGTCGAACGGCTCGGGCGCCGCGATGCGGAGGAACCGCGCGCCTCGTCGCGCGCAGGCCGTCTCGAGCGAGATGACGCGGTGCTCGGTCAGCTCGTGCGACGCGAGGTGCGAGGTGCGCGGTCCGTAACGCGCGACGCGCGCCGCGTCGTACGCGTGGTAGGTCGCGATCGAGGCATCGAGCCTCCCCGCGCCGTAGTGCGCCCGCGCGATCTCGGCGATCGCGTCGATCGCTTCGGGCCGGTCCGGCGCGATCCGGCGTATCGCCTCGAAGCGCGCGATCGCCTCGTCGTATCGGTCCATGCGCAGGAGCGCGCGACCTGCGCTGCCGAGGAGCGCCGCGTCGGCTCGATCGAGCGCGATCCCCTGGTTCGCCGCGCGGAGCGCCCCCGCGTCGTCGCTGGCCTCCTCGCGATCGCGCAGGCGCTCGAGGATCGGCCGGAGCTTCTCCGCCACCTTGGCCCGGCGCGTCGCCTCGGAGGCGAGACCGCGGTCTCGGGCGGCCGACGCGACCTTCGCGAGGTAGCGCCAGAGGATCGGATCCCGAGAGTCGAACGTGCACGCGGCGTTGACGAAGCCGATCGCGAGCTCGGGTCGGCCCGCCCCGTCGAGCGCGCGAGCTACCGCCCAGCAGATCGCTTTCTGTCCGCCGCCGCCCAACAGCATCGGCGCGAGGATCCCGCGTCCACCCGCGCTGTCGCCGACGAGGAAGCGCTCCGCCGCGCGGCTCACCGCCTCGCGTTGCTCGAGCGGCAGTCCGTCGACGCTCACGGCTCGAGCGTCCAGCGCGCGTGCGCGTGGACCAGCGCGCCGCCCCCCATCTTCGTCTTGAAGCGATGGAGTCCCGCGTTGAGCGTCTTGCCGCCGTCCTCCGTCGACGCGCCGAACGAGAGGACGCGCACGCCGTCGGTCGCGAGCCCTTCGGCCAGCGAGTGGAGCAAGAGATCCATCGGCCGCAGCTCGAGCGCATCCGCGCGCGACGCGAGGTACTGCGTGTGCACGACGTCGGCGCGGTGTCGGAGCAACCACGCGCCGGCCGCCATTCGGCCGTCGGGGAGCCGCACCGCGTAGAGCGCCTGCTCGCCACCGAGGCGCTCGCGCAGATCGAGCAGCTCGGACAGCGAGTGCACCGGCGTCCGATCGTGGCGCGCGCGGAGGTTCTCACAGAGGACCCCGTAGAGCTCTTCGAACGCCTCGGGCGCCGTCTCGTAGCCGGCGGTGAGCCCCGCCCGCAACGCTTTGTGCGCGCTGCACGCGTCGGTCGGATGGAACGGCCGGTCGAGCGCGATCGCGGACCAGAGATCCATCCGATCGAAGCGCGCGCCGAGCCGGAAGAGCGCGTGGAGCTGCGCCTCGTCCGGCTGCGCGGCGAGGTGGGCCATGGGGAGGCGGACCTCGAGCGTCGTCGCGCCGTACGTCTCGCGGAGGGTGTCCTTGGCCGCGACGAGCGCCTCCTCGGCGAGGTCGGTCTGCCCGAGCCCCCTGAGGACGAGGCCGCCGAACGTCGCGCCCGGGTGCCCGATCACGTGCTCGGGCGCGCTAGGCCAGCTCGCCGCGCTCAGCACCGCGACCCACTTGTTGCCGCGCGTGATGACGAGCGACCGGTCGAGGAAGCGATCGCCATGGTACGCGAGGAAGCGTCGCGTGCTCACGAGCGTGCCCATCGGGCTGCTCACGACGAAGCGATCCCACGCGTCGGTGTCGGACGCCGCGAAGGGGCGTGCCTGAAGTGAAGCCATGAAGAAACCCTCCGACGGACGTCGGGCGGCCCGTCTCGGATCGAGACATCGGTCGACCGTTCCCGGAACTTGAGGGGGAGCCCTGAGATAGACTCCGCGGCTCCGTGGACCGCCCGAAAACAGGATGGCGCAGCGCGATCGGTCCCGGCGTCCTGTTCACCGGGACGGCGGTCGGCGTCTCGCACCTCGTGCACTCGACGCGGGCCGGCGCGCTCTACGGGTTCGGCCTCATCGCGCTGATCGTCCTCGCCAACCTCACGAAGTACCCGGCGTTCCGGTTCGGCCCGCTCTACGCGGCGGCCACCGGGCGCTCGCTGCTCGAGGGGTATCGGCGCCAGGGGCGCTGGGCGCTCGCGCTCTACGGCGTCCTCACCGTGGGGACGATGTTCACCGTGCAAGCCGCGGTGACGATCGTGACGGCCGGCCTCGCGATCGAGCTCTTCGGGCTCGCGCTCGACCCGCTCCTGATGTCGGGTTTGATCTGGATGATCTGCGTGGTGCTCGTGTTGAGCGGCGGCTACCGCGCGCTCGACGGCGCCGCGAAGGTGATCGTCGGCCTCCTCGCGCTCACCACGATGGTCGCGACGGTGCTCGTCCTGCCGCGGGTCGATTGGACGGGATCGCCGTGGCTCCCCACCGCGTGGGGCCCTCGCGACATCGCGTTCATGGTCGCGCTCGTCGGGTGGATGCCGTCGGCCATCGACGTCTCGATCTGGCAAAGCATGTGGACGCTCGCGCGCGCGCGTCAGACCGGGACGTCCCCCGAGAAGCGCTCGAGCTCGATCGACTTTCACATCGGCTACGTGAGCACCGCGCTCCTCGCGATCTGCTTCCTGATCCTCGGCGCCGCGATCCTCCACGCGCCGGGCGTCGAGGTGGCCGGGGCGCCCCAGGCGTTCGCGTCGCAGCTCATCTCGCTCTACGCGGCGGCCCTCGGAGGATGGAGCCGACCGCTCATCGGCGCGGCGGCGCTCGCCACCATGTTCAGCACCACGCTCACGGTGGTCGACGGATTCCCGCGCGCGCTCAGCGGCCTCGCCGCGCGCTTCCGGTCCGAGGAGAAGGGCATCGAGGACGGTGGCGAGCCGGCGAGCGAGCGCACGCCCGCCTACTGGGTCGCGCTCGCGGCGCTCGGGATCGGATCGCTGGTGATCCTGGGCCGCTTCACCTCGGCGATGGCGCCGCTCCTCGACCTCGCGGCCGCGCTCTCGTTCCTCAGCGCGCCGATCCTCAGCTGGCTCAACCACCGCGCCGTCACCGCGCCCGAGATCCAGGCCGAGCATCGGCCGAGCCCGCGCATGCTCCTCGCGAGCTGGGTGTGCATCGCGTTCCAGGGCGCGTTCGCGGCGGCGTTCGCGGCGCTGCAGATCCAGAGTTGGTTCGGCGCGTAGACGCGTCTCGCAAGTCGATTTGCCTCCGCGCGCGCGCGCGGGTCACCTGATATCATCGTGCGACGCCGGAAAGGGGGATGCGATGAGCGAAGGGGACGGTGCCGAGCAGCTCCACGTGCTCGTGGTGGACGACGACGCGGCGATGCGCGACCTCCTCGTCACGATCGTCCATCGGGAGGGTCACCTCGCGGTCCCGGCGGAGTCCGCGGAGGCGGCGCTCGAGCTGTTGCCGGTGTGGACGTTCCAGGTCGCGTTCCTCGATCACAACCTGCCGGGCATGGAAGGCCTCTTGCTGGGTGAGTACCTGCGCAAGAGCAACCCGGAGCTCCTCATCGCGCTCGTGACCGGGGCCGACGACCCTCGCGTCCAGAAGCGCACCCGCGAGCTCAACGTCACCTTCATCGCGAAGCCGTTCGACAACACCGAGATCCATCGTGTGCTCGAGGCTTACGTCGAGCACGCGCGCGACCGCGCGGCGCACGCGAGCGCGCAGGGCAACGACGACTTCGAGCCGCCGATCGCGCGCTACGTCTCGGATCTCCACGACTCGTACTCCATCCCGCAGGTGCCGGGCCGCATCACCGAGCGCCTCGTGAGCACGCTCCAGCGCAGCCTCACCAACCTCCGCAGCGTGTCGCGCTACAACGAGCGCGATCGCGTCGTCGCGCTGAGCGGGCTCCTCACCGCGCGCGTGCTCGGCGTCGACCTGCCGCGCACCAAGACGGGGCTCACGCTCTTCGAAGAGTACGACCGGCTGATGCAGACCCACGGTCGCCGCACGGAGTTCGGCGCGTGAGGGCGGCGACGCTCGCGTCGTTGCTGTTGCTCGCGGCGGCGTGCGACGGAGAGAGCATCCCCGACGCAGGGGCGCCGCCGAGCGACGCCGGCGATGGCTACTTCGATTGCGATCCACAGCACGTGACGTGCGACACTCCGGTGCCGATGTGCATGCCGCAGTACGCGGCGCAGGTGGAGGACGCCTGCTGGACGACCTGCTTACAGACCGTCCTCTGTCGCGAGATCGCGTGCACCGACGCGACCGCGATGGACGCGTGTCCCGAGGGTTGGGGCTGCGTCTTGGGCCGCTGTCGACCACCGCGCTGAGGCCTCACGTCGAGGAGCGGTCGAGCGGGGGCGCGCGATGTGCGACACATGGTGCGTGGACGAGCTGACGAGCTGGGTGGCGGAGCTCACCGGCGCGCGCGAGGCGCGAGTCGGCGAGCGCGTGGCCAGCCTGTGGAGCGGGTACGGGAGCATCGTCCGCGTGCGCCTCGACGGCGGCCCCGCGCCGAGCGTGGTGGTCAAGCGCGTGGAGCCGCCTCCCGCCCCCACGGACGGGCCGAGCGCGCGCTCGCACGCGCGCAAGCTGCGGAGCTACGAGGTCGAGCGGGCGTTCTACGAGCGTTTCGCGGGGCGGTGTACGGACGAGAGCCGCGTTGCGCACTGCTACGGTGCGCGCGCGAGCGGGTCGCGGCTCCTCATCGCGTTCGAGGACCTCGACGCGAGCGGCTTTCCATCGCGCAGGCATGGCCTCGGCGAGCGAGAGGTCGGCGCGTGTCTAGGTTGGCTCGCCGCGTTCCACGGGACGTTCCTCGGCGTTGTGCCGGACGGCCTCTGGGAGGAGGGCACCTACTGGCACCTCGCGACGCGGCCCGACGAGCTCGCTCGGATGCGGGACGGACCGCTCGAGGCGGCCGCGAGCGCGCTCGACGCACGACTGCGTGGCGCGCGCCATCGGACGTTGGTGCACGGCGACGCGAAGCCCGCCAACTTTTGTTTCGGGAGCGAGGGCGTGGCGGCGGTGGATTTCCAATACGTCGGGGGCGGCGTCGGCGTGCGCGACGTCGCGTACCTGCTGAGCTGCGCGAGCCCCGCCGCGTGCGCGGCGCACGCGGAGCGATGGCTCGACGTGTACTTCGAGCGCCTCGCCGCGCACGCGCCCGACGGGGTGGACGCGCGCGAGGTGGAGGACGAGTGGCGCGCGCTCCTCCCGACCGCGTGGGCCGACTTCGAGCGCTTCCTCGCCGGCTGGGCTCCGTCGGAGCACGCGCGCGACCCGTTCAGCCGCGCGATGATCGAGCGTGCGCTCCGAGCGATCGCGGAGCCTCAAGATTGAAGTCTGGAACCTCAACCAGAATCGAGAAACTGTCACCCATGTGCCCGGTCTAACTCGTTCCCCATGTGCCCGGTCTAATTCGTTCCCCATGTTCCCGGTTGCACACCGTCGCCCGTTCCCCGTCGGCCGTCGCCCATCCGCCGTCGCCCGTTCGCCGTCACCCTTCGGCCGTCGCCCGTTCTCCCTTCGGCCGTCGCCCGTTCTCCCTTCGGCCGTCGCCCGTTCGCCGTCGCCCGTTCTCCCTTCGGCCGTCACCCGTCGTCCGTGGCCCGTCCGCCGCGGACCACGGCTCCCTCCCGCGCGCCCCGGTCCGCCCGCCCGCGTCGCTCGTCAACTCCGCATGCGGCGTCGCCGCGCCAGCACCGCGAGCCCGATCAGCCCCAACCCGAAGAGCCCACGCGGACCGCTCCCCCCGCCGGCCGCACGACAGGTACAGCCGTCCGCGCCGCCGTCGACCGGCTCGCAGACGCCCGACGAGCACACGCCCGACGCGCAGGCGTTCCCGCACGCGCCGCAGTTGTCGACGTCGTTGTCGAGATCGATCCCGCAGACTCCGCCGCAGCCGACCTCGCCGGTCGCGCAGAGGCACTGGAAGTCGCTCGAGCAGGTCGTGCCCGCGCCGCACGTCCCGCACACGCCTCCGCATCCGTCGTCGCCGCAGCTCCGGCGGTCGCAGCTCGGCATGCAACTCATGTTGCCGGCGTCACCGACCCCCGCGTCGGCCCCCGGCGGGCCTCCGTCGGTCGGCGGCATTCCGGTGAGCGTCAGCGTCCGGCGGCTCGTCGCGACGGCACCCTCGTTGTCACGCGCGACCAACGTCACGTCGTAGGTCCCACCGAACTCGTAGTGGTGCGTGACGTTGCGGCCGATTCCCGTCGTCCCGTCGCCGAAGTACCACTCCCAACGCATGATGAGCCCGTCGGGATCTGCGCTCGCGGAGCCGTCGAACGCCACGTCGATCGGCGCCATGCCGCTCGTCGGGGTCGCGGTGAACGAGGCGGTGGGCGGCATCGGTGACGGCCGGATCGCGGGGAGGGTGTTCACGAAGAACCGCACCGTGTCGGTCGACGCGTTGCCCGCCATGTCTTGGACGCGGACGTTCATGTTCACCACGGTGTCGGCCGGCAGCGCGTTGGGCGGCTCGAGGTAGAGGATGAGCGTGTTCGCGTCGTGGCGATACGCGAGCTCGGCCACGTTCTGTCCCGCCGCGTACGCGCCGAGCGGGCTGTCGAAGCTCACCTCGAGCGAGCTCGGGTCGACGCCGCTCGACTCGTCGCCGTAGGTCACCACCACGCGGGGGAAGCGATCCCACGTCTGGGTGGTCGGGTGGATGATCGAGAGCTGCGGCCCCGTCGAGTCGGCGCCGCTCGGGCCCGGCACCTGTGCGTAGAGCTCGGCGGTGGGCGCGCTGTCGTCGTGCTCCGGGCCGACGTGGACCACGGAATAGAAGTAGCCGACGCCCGGCACCGCGGTGTGGTCCGTATAGCGCACCTCGCCGCTCGTGGGATCGATCGTGACGTTCGGGTCGCCGAGCATCGCGGTCGTGGTGTGGCGGTCGATCGTGCCGAAGAAGTCGCGATCGAGGTGGCGGTTCAGCCCGACCCGCGCGAGCAGCTCACGGTCGCCGCTCGCGAGACGGTTCGCCAACGATCGATAGACCCGGTAGCTCCGCACCGCCGACGCGAACGGCGGATGCTGCCAGCCGATCGTCACGCCGCCGGAGTCGGCCGTGATCACGCGCGCGTTGCGCGGCATGTCGGCGGGGAGCCCCGACGGATCGACGTGCTCGTTCATGAAGATGTGCACGTTGTCCGAGCCGAACCCCGTCCACACGTCGTAGTCGCCGTCGCCGTCGAGGTCGGCGATGTCGACGTCGGACCCGAGGCCGGTGTTGCGGCCCGACCACAGGCGGCTCTGTGTGTCGGAGTAGACGAGGTGGCCGCTGCCGTCGTTGAGGAACACCTGGAGGTGATGCATCGGGTTCGTGTCGGCCATCATCGCCTTGTGGAGCGCGATGAAGTCGAGATCTCCGTCGTAGTCGATGTCCACCAGGTTTGCGTTCTCCCCCGAGAGATCGCCGCTGTACGCGCCGGGGTCGAACACGCTCGCGGACATGTCGGTGAAGTTGCCCGTCCCATCGCCGAGCGCCGCGACGTGCGCGATGCGCGCGTGTCCGCCCGCGTACGGCATCCCCCCGCGGCCCATGATGAGGTCGAGGTGCCCGTCGTCGTCGATGTCGCCGAGCGTCATGTTCTGCCCGAATCCGGAGCCGCCGATCGCGAACGGGAGGATCCGCGTCGTGAAGTGACCGCTCCCGTCGTTGAGCGCGACGTGGAGCGCGGTGCCGCTCGCGGTGCCGCGCTCGGTGATGATGTCGAAGTCCCCGTCGTCGTCGAGATCGGCGCTCACGATGCCGACCACGAACTCGGTGCTCGCGCGGGCGAGCCCGCGCGCGCTGGACTCCTCGGTGAACATCCCGTTGCCGTCGTTGACCATGACGTCGAAGTCGACGGGGCCGCCGCAGTTGCTCTGCGCGCAGAACGAGTGGGCGACCAACAGATCCACGTCGCCGTCGTTCTCGAGATCGGTCGGAACGATGTTGAGCGCGGAGTGGCCTCCTTGCGACCAGAGCACGCGCCAGCGCCACTGGTTGTTGATCTGGCAGCTCAGAGGCTCGCCGTTGCCGCCGCTCAGCGCGTCGAGGTCGCCGTCGTTGTCGACGTCGATCAGCGCCATCCCGTCTTCGCCCCAGCCTGCCGCGCCGGGGTCGCCGCGCAGCAAGAGCCCCGTCTGGCGGCGCGCCGGGACCATGTAGGCGCCGCCCGTGTTGAACAGGAGCCCGTAGCGAGCGCCGAGCAGACGATCGGGGAGCCCATCACCGTCGATGTCTCCGAGATCACCGTCGTAGTAATTCTCGTTGCCCCCAGCCTCGGGGTTGCTCCCGAAGAACGGGAACCGATCGGTGGTGACCGCCGCGCTGATGTCGGTCAGCCCGCCCCACTGCGCGCTCGCGCCAGCGGGAAGGAGCAGAGCCATCGCCGCTGCGGCGAGCCGCGTCCACGTCGTCCATCGCATTCCGATCACGTGCTCCGTCCTTTCCTACGGCGGGCGACCGAGACGAGGAGCCCACCGAGCCACCACCACGCGCGGCCGCCGTGCCCGCCGCTCGCGCGGCAGGTGCAGCCCTCCATCGTCATCGTCGGACCCGCATCGGTCGCGACCCCGCCGTCCGGCACGCCGCCATCGGAGCCCGGCGGAGGCGGATCCTCGGGGCGTCCGTCGAGCTCGAGCATGTACGCCACGAGGTCGTCGAGCTGCGGGTCGTCGAGGCCCGACGTCACGCCGTGCCGATCGTCGGCGTTGTGTTCGACGAGCACCTCGCGGAGCGTCGCCGCGCGCCCGTCGTGGAGGTACGGCGGGCTCTCCCACACGCCGATCAGCGTCGGCGTGTCGAACCCCGGCAGCGGACCGCCGAGGCGCATGCCCGCCGCGGCATCGATCGTCCCCACGTCGTGCAGCACGTAGTCCGCCGGATCGGACGTCAACGTGCTGTCC
Organism: Sandaracinaceae bacterium; assembly: GCA_050186575.1. Classification (GTDB taxonomy): domain Bacteria; phylum Myxococcota_A; class Polyangia; order Polyangiales; family Sandaracinaceae; genus JAUHXR01. Next base: position 84,375 of record JBFWYI010000007.1, read on the forward strand.
GTATAGAGAGGCGCCGCGTGACACTCCGCGCAGCGCACCGCGGGGTCTTCGAAGATCGCCCGCCCGCGCCGCGCGGCGTCCGTGAGGTAGCCGTCTTCCCCGCGATGGGGGCTCGGCGTCCCGTCGGTCAGCGACGTCACGTACGCGGCCAGCGCATCGAGCGCCGCGCTGCGACCCGCGTTGTGCATCGGGTCGAGCGGCGGGTAGGGACCCATCCCGTCCATCGCGAGGCCCGTCCCGTGGAAGCCGTCGACGATGTCGTTCTCGAAGTCCTGGACCTCGTCGAAGTTCGCGCTCCAGTGCAACGGGCCGTGCGCGGTACCGCCGTGGCCGCGCAGGTCGATCGTGTTGCGCAAGCCCTCGCCGAACTGGGTGAAGTCCCACGTGCGACCGTCGTGGCCGCCGTCGGGGTGGCACGACGCGCACGCGATGTAGTTGTCGCCCGAGTGCTCGGGCGCGCGGCTCCGATGGAACAGGCGCTTGCCCTCCGCGACGTCGGCCGGCAGCGGCTCGTCGGTCAGCCGGATCGCCGAGAGCTCGGAGGGCACCGCGGGATCGGTGACGTCGACGATCCGCAGCTCGCGCGAGAGCTCGCTCCACACGTACAGGCGCGTGCCGTCCGACGAGAGCGCGAGGCCGCTCGGCGCGTCGCCCACGTCGAAGCGCGCCGCGAACGGGACCGTGTCGCCGTCCACCCCGGGCACGAAGAAGCGCGCGCGAGAGAGGTCGTAGCTCGAGACGCGCCCGGCTCCCGCGTGCGCGAGGAACGCCCAGCGGCCCGAGTGATCGAACGCGATCGCGCTCACCGAGTCCGCGTCGTTGGCGTCGATGCGGCGCTGGACGAGGTCGCCGAGATCGGTGAGATCGATGGGCGCGAAGAGCGCGCGCAGCCGGTTCGTGAACACGAGCGGCTCGCCGTTCACGTGGACGCCGCGGCCCGTGTTCGCCTTGAGCCCGCCGACCCAGAGCCGGCCGCCCGCCGGATCGATCGCGAGCGCGCCGAGGAGCGACGGGATCCCGCGTCCGCTCGTCGCGGTGTCGGGACCCGGGTCCTCGGCGAGCGCGACGTCGCTCACCGTTCCGTTCGCGAGATCGATCGCGCTCACGTGTCCCGCGTCGCCCCGGCTGAGGAAGCACGCCGCGAACGCGCGGTCCCCCGCGTGCTCCACCGCGAGCGCGCGCGGCCCGTCGCAGACGTCGTAGGTAGCGACGATCGAGCCGGCGTCGCTCGCGAGCCGGACCACGCGGTCCGATGCTTCGAGCGCGACCAACCACTCGCCGCTGCCCGGCACGTCGGTCACTCCGTACGGCCGCGGACCGACCGCCAGCTCGCCGGTCCGCGTCATCGCGTCGCGGTCGAACGTGACAACGAGGCCTTCGCCTTGCACGGCGACCAAGACCCTCGATCCCCCGCCCCGCACCGACACCGGTCGCACCCCCACGTCGAGCTCGACCGCGACGCTCGCCGACGCGAGGTCGACTACGCTGACCGTCCCGGAGTCCGGGTTCACCGCCCAGATTCGACCGTTCGCTTCGTCGAGCCAGATCGGTGAGCTCGCGGTGGGTGGGCTCGGGGTCGGCGGATCGAGGACGTGGATCTCGACGAGCGCGAGGCTCTGGGTCTGACCGTCGCGGACGGTGAGCGACGCGGGGTAGATGCCGGCGCTCGCCCACGCGTGAGTGGGATCCGGGACGGTGGAGGTCATCCCGTCGCCGAAGTCCCACTCGAACGTGAGCGCGGACGGGCCCATGTCGGGGTCGAAGCTGCTCGATCCCATCAGCTGGACGGGATCGCCCGGTGCGACCTGGGTCGGGAGAGCGCTCGCCCGCGCGACCGGCGGGAGGTTGGCCTGAGCCTGCGCGCTCGCGGCGGCGGCTCCGCTGAGCACGAGCCCGAGCAGCGCGCCGCGTCGACGGTGAAGAAGCACAGACGCTCTCCACGCACGGGGTACGCCACGCGGGATCCGCGCTCATCGTCGGAGCCGGTGTCCCAGGTGTCCCAGAATCCGTGGGATAGCGGGACAGAAAGTGAGACGCCTCGGAAAGGGAAGGATCCCGACTCGGCGCGCCTACCAGATCGGCCGGTGCCGCGTGGCGAACCACTCGCGGTACTCCGCCATCAGGGCGCGTTGCTCGCTCGGCGCGTGGCGCCGGCACGAGCTCATCTCCGGCGAGCCCTGCGGCGCCGCCCAGCGGATCTCGGGGCAGTCGTTCGGGTTGTATGCGACCTCGAACCCGCGCGCGCGCTCGACCACCTCGGCCAGGGTCAGCTCCTGGGGCCGGCCGTCGCTGCGCGTGTACGTGATCCGGCGCCGCGCGAGCTCCGCCTGCGTGAGCGTCCGCGCGCGCTCGGCGGCCGCTTCCACCCCGTCCGCCGTGATCCCGAAGCGCTGCGGCGCCCGGCGGATCGCGTCGGGGAAGCTCATCACCGTGTCGATCGCGATCAACAGACGCATGTCGCGCGAAGGCGTGGAGTACTCCTCCCACGGGCCGCCGGTCTGGAAGATCGCACCGCCCTCGGGCATCTCGATCGTCGCGTTCGGGTTCTGTGCGACCCACCGCTCGCCGACGTCGATCGACACGACACGACGCTGGACCGACTCCTCGAGGGCGTCGAGGAGCGTCAACTGCGCTTGATTACTGTCGAGCGGGCGCGGGTTGATGAGCGACTCCATCGTGTCGTAGAAGTCGTCGGTCGATCCCTCGTACTGCTGCATCGAGAAAGGCACGTAGCCGCGTCGCTCGGTGATCTCGCGGTTCTCGAGCGTCGAGTAGCTGTGCTCTCGTCGGTCGTAGAGCACGGGGCGCCACGCCTTGAACCCCGCGCCCACGTGCGTGGTGTCCGGGTCGAACAGGAACGTCCCGCGCCAGAACCGGCGGCGCCCCACCGTGCCGTCCGGCTGCGCGTCCGCGCCCATCAGGATCCCGTAGCCGTCGACGGTCTGCGGGACCCAGCGCGCGATGATCAAGAGGTGCCCATAGGGATCGGCGAACACGGTGCCCGGGCGCAGCGCCTCGCGCGTCAACGGCACCGGATAGAGCGCGGTCTCCGAGTCCGTCGGACCGGTGCGTCCGCTCGCGGAGTGCACCGCGCGCTTCACCTGGGTGAGGATGAACTCGCGGAACGCGTCGACGCGGTTCGTCTGGCCGTGCTCCCACGCGGGCGTGCGCAGCTCCTCGCACACGGGGACCTCGCCGTGGCGCCCGCGGGTGCAGCTCCGGAAGCCGAACGGGAGGCGCATCTTCCAGCTGAAGTACGTGCGCAAGAAGTAGGGGAGGTCGGCGCAGTCCGGACGGAGCGGGATGCGTTCCTCCTCGCCTTGGCCGAAGTGGTTGTGCAAGAGGTTATGACGCGGATCCTCGAGCAGGACGTTGAGGCCCTCCCACGTCACGTCCTCCTCGAGCGGGAAGTCGAACAGCTGCTCGACGAACGCGCTGTAGAGCGCCTCCGCGTCATCCTCCCAGCGCAGCCGCGGCTCCCACACCACGAGCGGGTCGACGCCCTCGGGCCGCCCCGGGTAGCGCGCCACCCCCAGCGACTCGCACGCGGCGACGTTCTCTCCGTCGCCGAGCACCGCCGTCCAGCGCCCGTCCGTCGGATGCTCGACCTCCGCCCAGTAGGTGAACGGCGGCCCGCCGAGCTGGTGCACCTCGGCCTCGACGCGCTGGCCCGCCGGATCGATGAGCGCGAGCTCGACCGGCCCGAGCTCGTGCTGCGCGGTGACGATCACGCGCATCGGCTGGCTCGGGTTCGGGCGCTCGGGCGAGTGCCAGATGCGCACGTCGAGGCTGTCGTCGCAGTGGTTTGGCCGCGGCACCACCACGCTCGCGGCGCGCCGCGGGTGGGCCACCGCGATGAGCCCGCTGCCCACGCGGTCGCCGAGCAAGACGACCTTCGTGATGCGATCGAGGAACGAACGGCGGCTCGATCCGTCGCCGAGCGAGAGGTCGCTGACGGTCACGCGATCGACGCGGCGCAGCGTCTCGCCGCGCTCCTCGGTGCGCGTCGGCGTGCAGCGCTCGAGGTACTCGCTGAACGAGTGGATCGCCATCGGGACGCCGGACGCGTCGCGCCCGAGGTAGAGCATGATGTGCCCCGGGAAGTGCAGCAGCACGACGCCTTGCGCTGCGGCCGCGTCGAGCAGACGGAGTCGATCCGCGCGCGAGAGCGACTCCTCGAAGTCGATCGTGTACGTCCCCGACGCGGCCTGCCGGCTGCTATGGCGCGGGAGCTCGAGGCCGAACGAAGCGAGGACGTCCATGACGAAGCGCGAGCAGTCGAGCCCGCCTTCGTGACCGCCCCAGCCGTACGGTTGGCCGAGGCGCGCGAACGCCTCCTCCAGCACCGCGCGTCGCGTCAGTGGGCGCGCGACGGGGCCGAGCGAGGCGGCCGGCGCGTAGTGAAAGCCAGCGGCATCCGCGAAGAGCACCCGTCCGCCGCCGTGCTCGTCGAGCGGCAACAACGTCGGCGCGTCGAGCGTGACCGACGCGCCGTCCGCGCTCAGGGAGGCGCCGTCCGCCGCGCGCATCAGCGGGCCTCGCGTCAGCGTCGCCGCGACGTCGGCCGGCGCGGCGCTCGAGAGCGGTGCGTCGCCAGCGATCCAGCCGATCGCGTAGCGCGTGCGCGCGAGCCACATCCCGTTGGACCAGCGCTGTAGCAGTTGCACGGGTTCTTGCGGGCGGATCATCGAGCAGTTGTTGCGGTCGAACGCGGGATCGATCGGGGCGGTGAACAACCCTTGCGATCGTGGAGCGCAGCGCATCGGGATGTCGGCCAGCGCGACGCGAAGCTCGGCCGCCGGCTGGATCGTCTGCATGGCGAGCCCCGCGCGTCCGGCGTCATCGAGGCGGTTGCCCGCGGAGTCGACGTACTCGCCGGCCTCGACCCGCCCGCGCACGTAGTCGAGGCGCGTCGTCACCTCGCGCGTGATCCGTTCGGTGGGCGGCGCGGTCGAGAGCGACGCGCGATCGAGCGGCATCCCGTTGTCCGGGTCCTCGTCGAGCGCGCGGTTGTGCGCCGTGATCTCCGCCGGCTCGAGGAGCGGTGCGTCGAGGTCGGTGGTCCGTCCCACCTGCTCGAGCCAATAGGCGAGCGTGAGGTGCGCGTCGCTCACGTGCGGCAGCGGATGCGGCGCCGGCGCCGTCGCGGGGCACGTCGCGCTCGCGTTGCGCTCTGGGTCGCCGGCCGTCGTGTCCTCGCCGGCGTCGCTGGTGCTCCCGCACCCCGTCGCGCCGCAGCCGACCAGCGCGAGCGCGCACAACGTCCGGATCGCCGTCTTCACGAGCTCGTCCACTGCCCGAAAGATAACGGGGCTCCCGGCATCCGGCAGTTTCTCGACACCCGCGCGCCGACCCGGGGCAACGCGCCGCACCACATCGTCACTCACCCGGCGTGGGACGGGCGGGCGCGGGTGGGGCATTCCCTCGTGATCTTCGGCGCCCGCCTCGTGCGGACGGGCCGCGCGAGAGGTTGCCGGTGGGTGACCGCCTCCCTCGAGGAGCCACCTGGCGAGCGCCAGCTCACTGCGAGCCGCCTCCGCGACGTAGGTTTACGAGCCGATGGAGCGATGCCCAGTCTGGTAATTCGTCTTCCGCCGTGCGGGTGCGTGTGGTTCTTCGGGGGCCGGAGGCTCCACGGCGATATGACTATGGCTGCCTTCGAACGATCGGGGATAGCTTCGTGCCGGTGGGGTACGACCAGGCATCTTGAAGCGTCGCTCGCGTCCGCGATCGCATCTGGATCGCGCGACGACATCCGCCTGCATCGAGGAGGGCTCTTTGCGCCGAACACATGGGCTCGTCTGGCTCTGCCTGCTGGTCGCCTGCGATGGCTCGAGCCCACGCGACGACGCCGGCGGCGACTCGCCGGGGACGCTTGACGCCGGAGGAGACGCGGCGATCGACGCATCGTTCGACGCGGCAGTCGACGCCACGATCGCGTGCTCAGGCCAGCAAACGGCTTGCGACGGGGCGTGCGTGACGCTGTCGACCGATCGAATGAACTGCGGCCGATGCGGTTTCGCATGCGCGATGAGCGAGGTGTGCTCCGACGGTGCGTGCGCGCTCGACTGTGCCCCGCCGAGCGTCCGCTGTGAGGTCGGCGGTACGCCCTCCTGTGCCGACCTGTCGAACGACGAGAGCCATTGCGGCAGCTGCGGGCGGCAGTGTGACCCCGGGCTGACGTGTCTCGGGGGTGACTGCGCGCTCGGGTGCGCAGGCGGTACGGTCGATTGCAATGGAAGTTGCGTCGACCTCACGAGCGACGCCGAGCACTGCGGGACCTGTGAGAACGCGTGCGATCGTGACCACGCGGTCGGCGCGTGCGTCGCGAGCGCGTGCGCCATCACGTGCGACGTCGGCTTCGACGATTGCGATCTGTCGCTGGACAATGGATGTGAGATCGACATCGAGACCTCGGTCGATCACTGCCACGCGTGCGGCGCCGCGTGCGACCTGCCGCACGTCGGAGACCACCTGTGTGCGGTCGCCGGATGCGCGATCGTCTCGTGCGACGCCGGCTTCGACGACTGCGATGGCCTGGCGGCGAACGGGTGCGAGGCCGACCTCTCGAGCGCGGTGTCGTGCGGCGCGTGCGGGGTGACGTGCGACGCGCTCCATCCGTGCTTCGGGGGAGCGTGTCTGGCGGCGCCGGTCGCCGGCTCGGCGAGCTTGCCCTCGTGCGGCTCGGGTGACACCTACCTCGAAGGCTTCACGGTCGATCCGACCACCAACGATGCCATCGCGCTCGTCAATGCGGATTCCGGAGTGCACGGCTGCACGTTTCGTGGACCCGGGGCGCGAGGGTTCGTGCGGGTACCGGGCGGCGAGGCCCCCATCGAGCTCGCGTTCGGACACACGCCGGGCGAGCTGAGCGCGGCTGGCTCCATGCTCGTCATGGCGGGCGCTCTCGCCTCGCAGATCTCGCGCGATGGAGGGTCCTCCTGGCAGTGGATCGATCGCCCGGCCGTCGGTGCGGCGTCCCCGACCGCGATCGTGCTGCTCCCGCGGACGATCTCGGCGACCGCGCGGAGCGGGCTCCGGATCGACGCGGCGGGCGTAGAGACCCCCATCGCCCTGCCGAGCTCGGCGACCGCGGGAGGCGTAGCCGCCTGGGACGTCGAGACCGGCCGATTCAATTGGATGGTGTACGACGCGGGGACCGACGTCCTCGACGTCTATCGCAGCACGGACGACGGCCGCTCGTTCGCTCTCGTCGGCAGTCTCAGCGTGAACCTCGCCAGCGGCACCGCCTCCGTGAGCGCGGGTTACCTCCACGGCGTCGAGGTCGGTACGGCGGGAGCGCCGCACGTCTGGTTCCGGATCCCGGAGAGTGATCTGAGCCTCCCGCGCGAGGACGTGGTGTCGGCGCTCGGTTGTCCCGCTCCGCCCTGTGCCGTCGTCGCCACGCCTCCGGTCTCCTCACCGATGCTCGGTGCCATCGCGCGCGCGACCGTGGGCGGCTCGTCCGCCGGCTACCTGCTCGCGGATGCGAGCGGCCTCGCGTTCGTCCCCCGCACCAGCGGCGCGTCGCGCTTCCTGGGCTTCCGCGAGCGCCGCGCGGTGGTGGAGATCGTGCCTGGCGCGGGTACGAGCGCTGCGACGTGGCGGTACACCGTGCGGACGTTCTGAGCTCGCCCCCGTCTGCCCGGGCCTCCTCTGCGCAGCGCGCTCACCCAGCGGGGCGTCACGCCTAGTGACAGTGCACGTAGCCGGCCGTCATCCCCGTGCACGCGTAGGCCGTGTCGCAGTCGCTCGCGCTCGTGCAGAGCGGCTGACAACGATACGAGCCGACGACCGACGCCTCCTCGGCGCAGAGCAAGCCCGGCTCACACTCCGTCGACGAGCTCTCGCATCGGTCTCCGGCCCGCACGGTCCCCGCGGGATGGCAGAACTCGTGCGTCTGCCCGATCTCGTCCTCGTCGAGGTAGCAGCCCTCGCCGGGCTCGCAGTCCTGGAGATCGACCCGGCACTCGTCGAGCGGCAGGCAGAAGCCGACGCACGGCGCGCCGAGGCCTCCGATGAACGCGCACGTCTCGCGCGGTCCGCAACCCGCGTTGCCCAGACATTGCGTCCGACACTCCCCGCTCAGCCCGCCCATCGCGCGGTGGCAGTACAGCCCCGCCGCGCAGTGGCTCGTGCCGTCGCAAGGATCGCCGTCGCCGCTCGGTCCGGCTTCTCCGCACGTCCACCGCCCCGTGCTCTCGACGAGCTGACAGCCGCACGACGTGTCGACGTATGGGTGGCACTGCCCCGCCGGCGCCGCGCACATGCCAGCGTCGCGATCCTCGGGCCCCGCATCGCCGGGGCCCGCGTCCACCGGCGGCGCCGGACCGGCGTCCACTCGCCCCGCGTCGTCGATCGGGCCCGCGTCGTCGATCGGACCCGCGTCGACCGAGATCCCGTCGTCGCACCCGCTCGCGACCGCGATCGAGGCGCCGACGAACACACCGACGAGCCGCCATCGCACCTGCATGCCGCATCGTCGTCCGGCTGCGACGACGTGTCCATCGGTCGCGGTGCCGCGCCTCGGCGCGCGCGGCTCAGCGCATGCCCTGCTCGCTGGAGTACGGCGAGCGCACGTTCGGCCCGCCCGGACCCGACAGATCCGCGATCGTGCAGCCGCTCGCCGTGATCGTGACGTCCGCGACACGCCAGAGGTCGGCGCTGCTCGAGCCGCCGCCATGATCGGTGATCGCCACCGGACCGAACGTCTGGCGAGGCACCGTCGTCGAGCCCCCGCAGTAGATGCGGACGGTGACCCGGTTCGCGCCGCTGCCGCGGAACGCGTGCACCCCGACGCGGTACGTACCGGGCACGGGCGTGCGGATGTTGATGTTCTCGGGACCGAACCCCGTGGTGTCGTCGATGTCGAGGCGGGGGTTGTCGTCGGCGCCCGGACCGCCCCAGTCGAGGGTGCCGCGGGTGCAGTTGCTGAAGTAACACGTGTTGCCCATCCCCGAGCCGCCCCATCCCGTCGACATCGGGTTCAGGAGGTGGAGATCCATGTCCGTGCTGTCGGTGTCCCAGAACATCTCGATGCGCAGCCCATCCACGTTGCCCGCGTCGACGCGCGTCGTGCACATGCCGCTCATCCCATCCTCGTCGGTGGCGGTGACGGTGAGCCGATACACGCCCGCGATGTCGGGGGTGAACACCGTCGTCGCCGCGTTGGGCGGGACGGGGGGCGCCGCCGTCGAGCCGGGCGCGAGATCCGTGATCATCCATCGCCAGATCAACGAGCTGCCATCGTCCACTGCGTTTGCGGTGATCGTCACGGGAGTCAGCGGCGTCGTCGTCACTACCGCTGGGCACGTGACGGTCGGGGGAGACGGCTCGCCGATCACGGTGACCTCGCAGCTCGCGCTCAACCCCTCGACGTCGAACGCGGTGTAGCGGAGCACGTAGCTGCCCTGTTTGTCGACGGCGAGCTGGGTCGCGTCCATGTCGGTCGGGGAGGGAGCCGCCACGCTCGTGGGCGGACGGCTCAGGAGCTCCCAGCGGCGCGAGGCGATCCCGACGTCGTCGGTCGCGGAGGCCGTGACGCGCACCGTCTGTCGGGTGGGCGTGCGGATCGGGCTCATGGGGCAGCGCACCTCGGGCGGTCCCGTCACGAGCACGTCGACCGTACACGAGGCTTGCGCCATATCGGGATCGAACACCGTCAGCTCGAGCGTGTGCGTGCCGCGCGTGTCCGAGGTGAAGAGCGCGTTCAAGCCCATCGTCATCTGGAGGTCGACCCGCGCGCCGGGCGGCTGGGTGAGCACCGCCCAGGTGCCGCCGACCACCATGTCGTCGTCGTATCCGTCGCCGATGATCTCGAGCGGCGTGCCCACCGTGGTGCGGAGCGGCATCTCGGGGCAGAGCGCGACGGGCGGGCCGACGACGGAGTGCACGGTCACCTCGCAGCTCGCGCGCGCGCCGGTCGCGTCCATCGCGTCGAAGCGGAGGTGATAGTCGCCCGCGGTGTCTTGGAACAGCTCCGCGCGATCCCCGGGCGGGAGCGAGCTCAGCCGGGTCATCGCGCCGGGCGGCGCGTCGAGCAGCGACCACTCCTCGGAGACGACCGGCGACGGTCCTTCCGTCTCGGCCACGAGCTCCATCGTGCGCCGCGGCGACGTGTACTGATCGGCGCGGCCGCAGCGCGCCGTGAGCTCGCTCGGGCCGGCGTCGATCATCGGCGGCCCCGCGTCGAGGCCCGCGTCGCGCCCGCCGCCGTCGGGTCGCGGCCCGGCGTCGCTCGCGCCTGCGTCGAACGGGTGAGGGACGGAGAGCGTCGAGCGCGCGCCGCACGCGCCGAGCAGGAGGGCGAGAGAGGTTAAGCCGAACGCGCGTGCCAACATGCCGCGCATCGTAGCGCCAGTCCTCGCGCCGCGCAGAGCGCGCCTCCCCAACGACGTGCGTCGAGCTGCTATGCTCCCGCGCGCATGGGGGTGAGCTCGACGTCCGCCAAGGCGACGCTCGACGCGTTGGCCGATCCGGTGCTCGTGGTCGGACCGACCGGGCAGATCGAGCTCGTCAATCGCGCGGCGGCCAGCCTGCTCGCCGAGCCGGCCGACGCGCTGCTCGGGCGCGACCTCGAGTCGATCTTCCCCGCGCGGCTCCGCGCCGATGGTGCCTCGGTGCTCGATCGACTGCGCTCCGCCGTCGCGCAGGCGGGCGGTCCGGTGCGCGCGCCGCTACGGCGTCACGACGGCGTCGAGATCCACCAGGTCGTCCAGATCGCGGCGACGGAGGCGGACGGCGTCGGCTCCGTCACCATCCTCGTCCTGCGCCCCCCGGGTGACTCCACGCACGAGGTGGAGCTCGACCCGATGAAGTTCGAGGCCGCGATCCCACGGCCCGAGAGCATCTACCGCGCGCTGTTCGACGCGGTCCCGGTCGGCGTCCTCCACTACGACGCGACCGGTCGGATCACGGCCTGCAACGAAGTTTTCGTCGGACAGATGGGGAGCGCCCGCGCGGTGATCATCGGCCTCGACATGTGCACGCTGCCCGACCGCGGGGTGGTCGACGCGGTCCGAGAGTCGCTCGCCGGTCGCGAGGGACGCTTCGAGGGCGAGTACGTGTCGGCGACGGGGGGTCGACGCAGGATCTTCCGGGCGCGGTTCTCCCCGATCCTGCGCGCGGGCGAGGTGGAGGGCGGCGTCGGGATCATCGACGACATCACCGAGCGCGCCGCGATCGAGGAGCAGCTCAAGCGAGGTGAACGGATGGCCTCGCTCGGCCGGCTCGCGGCGGGGGTCGCGCACGAGATCAACAACCCGCTCGCGTACGTGCGGACCAGCCTCGATCTCGGGCTCCGACGCCTCGCCGAGCTGCGCGACTCGGCCGACCTCGCGCACCTCGATGGGCTCGAAGAGGGGTTGCGGCGCGCGCTCGAAGGGGTAGAGCGCGTCCGCGTGATCGCGAGCGACCTCAAGACGTTCTCCCGCGGCGACGAAGGCAGCTGGCTCCCGGTCGACCTCGAGCACGCGCTCGAGGCGGCGCTGAACCTCGCGCACGCCGAGCTGACCATCGTCCCGACGATCGAGCGGGACGTCGAGGGCTCGATCGTCGCCATGGGAAGCGAGACGCGGTACGTCCAGGTGTTCGTCAACCTCCTCGTCAACGCCGCGCAGGCGATCGCGGAGGCCGGCGAGCGCGAGGGCGGCCACGCGATCCGCGTACGCATGCGCAATCGAAGTGGACGGCTCCTCATCGACGTGGAGGACACCGGCGCCGGCATCGAAGCGACCCGCATCCCGCACGTGTTCGAGCCGTTCTGGACGTCCAAGCCGCGTAGCGTGGGCACGGGGCTCGGCCTCTCGATCTGCCACGGCATCGTGACGGGGGCGGGCGGCGACATCCGGGTGCTCACGAGCGCGCCGCAGAACGGGACCACCGTGCGGGTCGAGCTCCCCGCCGCGTCGACGGTCACCGAGGACGTCGAGACCGCGCGCGCTCCGGGATCGGACCGCCCGCTCCCGCTCGGCGCCGCGCGCCGTCGACTCCTCGTGATCGACGACGAGATCCGGCTCGCGAAGACGCTCGCGCTCGGGCTCGGTGACCGCTTCGACGTCGACATCGAGGAGTCGGGGCAGGGCGCGCTCGATCGGCTCCGCGGTGGGGACGAGCCGGACCTCGTGCTCTGCGATCTCACGATGCCCGGACTGAGCGGGATGGATGTCTACGAGGCGATGCGCGAGGAGCGGCCGGACATCGCGGATCGCTTCGTGTTCATGACGGGCGGCGCGTTCACCGAGCGCGCCCGCGCGTTCCTCGCCGCGCACGACCGCCCCCACCTCGAGAAGCCGTTCGCCCTCGAGGACGTCGAGCGTCTGGTGCTCGCGCGCGCGGCGCGCTGAGCCTCACTCGACGACGCGGCGTTGCACCATGCGGAGCCGAAGGCCGTCGTCCCAGGGTGGGTCGCCGTCGGTGCTGACCGCACCGACCCAGGTATTGTGAAGCTGATGGTGGCCCCCCCGAAACTGCGTGAGATATGCCTCGGAGTGCTCGGAGGCGAGCTCGAGGGTCCCATCGGGCTGAGCACCCCACACGATGAACTGACCCGGATCCATGAAGAGGAACGCACGGTCGTAGCCTGAGGCGCGGACTTGGGCCCACGCGTCTTGCGCGAACATGCCGCCTCCGTCGAGCTGCTCGACGTCCCCGAACTCGAGGGCGATGTCGGGCTCGTCGCAGCACGGCACGAGCACGCTGGCCTCGAGGCCGTCGGCCTCGGCGGGGCCGAGGCGAGCGAGGAGGAGGTTGGCGTGGAGGTCGGGTCCGTCGAGGTAGTCGAACGTGCCGCGCGCGAGGCCGCTGGAGGTGTCCTCGACGCGACCGACGCCCGCGTAGGCGCAGCGCCAGCCGTCGAGGCGGCCGGGGAGGGCGCCCCCGAAGGACGAGCCGCCTGGCGTTTGGAGGGTGCAGTCGACCGGTCGGACCTCAGTCAGCGGCAGCGAGGCCAGCATCCCACCGTCGGGGAGGTGCACGGTGAATGCACCGTGCGCGATGTTGCCGCCCCGCGCGCTGAGCACTAGGTCCGGCTCGGGTCGCTCGCGCGGCGTCATGACGATACCACCGCCGAGGAGAGTGTCGCGCGAGGAGACCTCAATGAAGCGGAGCCAACACAACGACCGCAGACCAGCGGGACCAGCACAAGCGAGGTTGTCGAACGGTGAGTCGCTAATCACGCGGGTCTGGCTGGGGTCGATGTGCACGACGAAGCGACTGTCGGGCTCTTGCCGGTCGAGGGTGCCGGAGGGGCCGTCGTCGGGGAGCGGATAGGCGGGCTTGGAGATCGAGCGTCCGACGAGGTCGTCTTCCAAGTCATGAATGAACTGCGGCGCGCCTTCCTGTCCGATCGCCAGCTCGTACGGCGCGGCGGTCCGCGCCGCACACACCACCACTCGCCAGCGAAGGTCGGAATAGTCAGTGTCCGCGCTCTCGACGAGCGTACCGTCACGGTCGGACACATAGACGATACCTCCCCCTGCCCCGAGGGGCTGCGGACCGAAGAGGATCGTCAGATCGAACGTGAGGTAGTCGAGTGGACATCCCCCGTCGGGTGCGGGGAACGCGATCTCCGCGTCGGAAGGCGCCTCTGCGTCGACGCTCGCGTCGCCGGGCCGCAGGTGCGAGCGATAGCACGCGCAGAGCAGCGGCAGCGCCACGCCGATGCGCAACGCCGCCGTCCACCTCGTTCGCGATGACATCGACATGTGCGATGGGCCTACGCCGGTCGTCGAGCGCGGCGCCGCCTCTCTACCGAGAGCGTGTCATCCTCAGCGTTCGCTCGCACGAGACCGCTCCCAGTTGCACGCGTGTCTATCCGCCACACCCCGCCTCTGCTCGCGAGCGCGCCGCAGAACGGGACCACGTGCATTCACCGAAGCGCGCGCGCGTTCCTCGCCGCCCATGACCGCCCCCACCTCGAGAAGCCGTTCGCCCTCGAGGACGTCGAGCGTCTGGTGCTCGCGCGCGCGGCGCGCTGACCGAAGGCTGCGTCCGCCGCACAGGTTGCGCCCGTCCGCGCGCTGCGCGCGCCTGCACACTGCACCGTCGGCTACGCGCCAGCCGAGGTCGCTTGCGTCCTCACATCGCGAACGGTGGAGGAGTGAAATAGTCGTTCGCGCGCGACTCGCGGTGGTAGACGATCGCGCGGTAGTGGAGGGACGGCGACATGGTGTCGAACCCGAGCCGGTACGCGATCGTAGCGTCCCAGAGAGGCGGGCTCGACATCAAGGCGAGTTGCGTATCGACGAGGAGGTACGGCGGCCCGAGCTGATCGAGCACCTCTTCGAGGTATGCGGCGTCGGTGTGGAGCAGCGTCTGCGGACCCTGATCCCAGTCGATGTAGGTCGTCCGGCTCGCCTGTCCGATCGCGGCGTACCGCGTGCCCAGCGCGGCCTCGATCTGGGTCCCGAGGTTCTCGACCCCGCGCCACTGCCCGGAGGAGACCTCGTCCGAGGCGACCATCACGTGGCCGTTGTGCGCGAAGAGGATCGTCTTCGCGTCCGGGAAGTCGAGCCCGCGCAAGGTGAGGAACGCGTCGGCCATCGCGGTGTCGCGCGACGGGTTCGCCGCTCCGAGGTCCCCTCGGCTCAGGTGGTAGATCGTCGTGTCCAGGGCCGCGAGCGCGCTGACCGAGAGGCGCGCGAGCTCGACCTCACGCGCCGAGCTCGCCGCGACGAGCGCGTCTCGGTTCGATGAGAGGTAGTCGAGGGTCGCGCTCGTGCCGGCCAGGCAGGCCATGTGGTCCGAGTCCGGGAGCGGCAGGGTCCCGGCGTAGTAGCTCCGCACGGCGGGGTCCATGAAGTACTCCACCTGATCGGCGAAGCCGATCCCGAGGCAGGTCCTCATCCCGTCGAGGAGCCCGGCCGCGTCGCTCGGCGCGGCCGCCTCGAGGAGCGCCTGCGCTTCGCGGAACGTGTCGTACGGCTCGTGGATGTCGAGCCCGTGGATCGTGACGGGATCGGAGGGGTGGTCGCGGTTGAACTCGCAGAGCCACGTGAGGAGCGCGGGCGTGGTGCGGTCCCACCAGATCGGGTTGAAGCCGCGCGCCGCGTCCTCGGCGGTGCCCGAGCAGTCGGCGACGTAGGGGGCGATCGTCTGCGCGGTGAGGAGGCGCGGGTTCTCGAGCGCGATCGCCCGGTAGCCGAGCGACTCGACGAGGTACTCGATCAGGCGGACGCGCATCTCCAGCTCTCCGCCGGTGGTGTGCACGCTCTCGCCGATGCCGACGACGTCGACGCCATCGAGGATCCCTTCGAGCGGCGCCAGATCGGCGGGATCGGCGCTCGGGTCGACCCCGCTCAACGTGTAGTAGGAGGGCGGGGGACCGGCGTCGGTCCCCGCGTCGGCGCCGCCCGCGTCGAGCCCCGCGTCCGTTGAGGGCCCACCCCCGTCGCACGCCACCAACCCGATCGCGAGCGCGACGACCCCCAGTGTCTTCATGCGCCACATGGTAGCAGCGCTCCGAGGTCCGCAGGATCGAGGACGCGCGCGCCGGGAGTTGGCGGTGGGGCCACCGCCGTCCGCAACTTGACATGCGCGACGACTACCTCGCGGCGGCGGAGCCTCCGGACCCGACATCGAGATCCGGGCTCGACGTCCGGCTTTCCCCCGCACTTCCGCGATCGTCCCAACCCCGCGGAAGAGCGTCGATCTCCGCTGGGGCGGGCTGGTATCCTCGCCGTCCCCGGGCGCCCCTTTGGCGCTCGCTCGAACCGTTAGCGAACGAGGCGGAGAGACGGATGGCAGAGGAGCATGCGCAGCCCGGCGGCCGGATGGACGAGGAGGCCGAGGAGCAGTTCCGTGCGGCGCTCGCGGCGGCGGAAGCCGCGCCCGACGACGACGAGGCGTGGGATCTGCTCGAGGATCTCGCCGAAAGCGCGCAGCGGCCCGAAGAGGTAGGCGCGCTCTATCGCAAGTTGCTCGGCACCGATCTCTCCGGTCGCCAGGCGCGCGCGCTCGGCGAGCGGGCGGTCAACTTCCACGAGCAGTGGTTCAGCGAGGACTCCCCGCACCTCGCCGAGGTGCTGCGGCGGCTGTTCGAGCTCGATCCGAGCGAGAGCGACGCGCTGCAGCGGCTGACCGTCGTGTTGACGGTGGCCGAGAAGTGGAACGACCTCCTCGGCCTCTACGATCGCGCGCTCGAGGCGGCGAAGGACGAAGGGCGCCGCGAGGAGCTGCTCGACGAGGCGGCGCAGCTCGCAAAAGACTTTGCGGGCGAGCCCGACCGCGCGATCATCTACCTCAGCGAGCTCTTCAAGCTGCGCCCCAAGGACGCGCAGCTCGTCTCCAGCCTCGAGCGCCTCCTCGAGCGCCAGGGCCGCTGGGAAGAGCTCATCGCGCTCTGGCGCAAGCGCGTCGCGGACAGCCCGAAGAAGAAGGCGATGTCGCTCCGCGGCCGCATCGCGGCTTGCTATCTCGAGAACCTCGAGGACGCCGCGAGCACGCTGCGCGAGGTGCGCTCGCTGCTCGACGACGGCGCGCCGGAAGACGAGAACGTCGCCTTGCTCGAGCGCATCGTCGCGCTCGAGTCCTCGCCGCCCGACGTGCGCGAGGGCGCGCTCGACATCCTGCGCGAGCGCTACGAGGGTCAGGACCGCCCCGAGGACGTCGTCCGCGTGCTCACGGTGGCGCTCGAGTTCGCGAGCGGCGCCGCGCGGATCGCGCTCCACCGCGAGCTCGGCGACCGCGTCGAGGCGGCGGGGCAGCTCGATCGCACCATCGCGCACTGGGCCGCGGTGCTCCGGCTCGATCCCGGCGCGGAGGACATCCAGGCGCGGCTCGCTACGCTCGCGAGGAAGACCGACGCGCAGGCCGCCTACGCCGACGCGCTCGTGTCCGCCGCCGACGCCGCGGACGCGGGACCGCGTCAATATGCATTGTTGATGGAGGCTGGTCACGCGCGCGCCGAGCTCGGCGAACGCGACGCGGCGATCCAGCTCTACCAGCGCGTGCTCGACGCCGACGCGGTGCCGGCGACGAAGCTCGCGGCGGGCCGACGGCTCGAGGCGCTGTTGGACCAGGCCGAGCGCTTGCCCGAGCGCCTCGCGGTGCTCGAGGGCCTCGCCGAGCTCGAGGCCGACCCGGTGGAGAAGCGGCGCGTGCTCGGCCAGTGCGCGCGCCTCGCGGAGCGGCTCGGCGAGTCGGAGCGCGCGCTCGGCTTCTGGGACCTGCGCCTCGGCGCCGACCCGTCGGACCTCGAAGCGCTCGACGCGATGATCGAGCTGAGCGGCCGCGAGCATCGGTGGAACCGTCACGTCGAGGCGTTGCGTCGGCGCACCTCGGCCGGCGTGCCCAGAGTCCAGCGCCGGCTGGATCTCGGTCGCATCGCCGCGACGCAGGCGGGTCCGCTCGAGCAGCTCCCGGATGCGATCGAGACGTGGCGTCAGATCACCGAGGAGTTCGGCGAGGACGCGGAGTCCGTCGACGCGCTGTTCGAGCTGCTCGCGAGGGCGGGGCGTCACGACGACCTCTACGCGATGCTCGAGCGCGCCTCGACGCGCGACGCGGAGCGCGCCTCGGAGGTGCTCGCTCGGCTGGCCGACGTCTCGCGCGAGCACCTCGGTCGCTCGGCCGACGCGGCGCGCGCCTACCACCGCGCGATCGAGCTCGTCCCGGGCCTCACCCGGGCGCAAGACGGCTTGAAAGAGCTGCTGCACGACGACGGCGCGCGCGGCGCAGCGGTGCGCGGTCTCGCCAAGGCGTATCAGCTCGCCGGCGCGTGGGAGTCCACCCTCGAGCTGCTCGAGCCGCGGATCGAGCTCGCGCCAGACGACGAGGAACGCGTGCGCGTGCTCCGCGAGGCGGCGCAGCTCTACGAGAACAACGCGGGGCGGGCGTCGGACGCGTTCGATCAGATCCGGCGGGCGCTCGGGTACGACCCCGCCAACCACGAGCTCGAATCGGAGCTCGTGCGCCTCGCCGAGGCGAGCGATCGCTTTCGCGAAGCGGCCGACGCGCTCGGCACCGCGGCCAAGGAGCTCGCAGGCACCCGCAAGGCGCGCGCGGCGGAGCTGCACCGACACGAGGCGCGCGTTCGTCACTCGCGGACGGGCGACGCGTCGGGTGCGCAAGACGCCATGCTCGCTGCGCTCGCGCTCCAGCCCCACGACGCGCCCACCGCGGCGGAGGCGATCCGCCTCGGCGCGGAGGCGGGACGTTGGGAGGCGGCGGCGGCGGCGGCGGTGCGTTGCTCTTTGGCGCGCGACGAGCTGCAAGAGGACTTGATCGATGCGCTCGAGCATAGCGCGATCGACGCGGGCGCCCTCGCCCAGGTCGCGGCCGGCGTGGCGGCGGAGATCCCGGCGCCGGGCGCGGTACGCGCCGAGCTCGGCCGGATGCTCGAGGGTAAGGTCGCGGGCTGGCTGCGCGATCAGGTCGGCGACGCGTCGGGCGCGGAAGCCGCGCTGGTGCGCGCGCTCGCCCACGAGAGCGGTCACGTCCCCACGCTGCGCGAGCTCGCCGAGCTGCGCCGGAAGGCGCCGAGCCGCGCGCTGGTGGACACGCTGATCGCGATCGCGGGCCACTTCCCGAACGACCTCGATCCGGTCGGCGAGGCGGCCGATCTCGCGAAGGAGCTCGGCGACGCGGACCTCGTCCGCTCGCTGCAAGATCGCTTGCACCGTACCTCTCGCCGGCTCTGGGAAGGCGGGCAGGAGGCGAGCGGTCAGCGGCGCGCCGAGGACGTCGCGCTCGCGTCGCTGGACGCATTGGTCGACGACGCGATGGCCCGCGGCGATCTGAGCCGGGCCGCGGACCTCTTGGTGGATGGCGCGCGGATGCCGGTGAGCGCCGAGCGCTCGCGCGAGCTGCGCACGCGGGCGGCCGAGCTGAGCCAAAAGGTGGGAGACGAGGAGCGCGCGCTTCGGCTCAGCAAGAGCGTCGTCGAGGAGAGCGTCGAGAACCGTGAGGCGGTCGACTCGCTCGCCGTCCTGCTCGAGCAGCGCGGACGCCTCCCCGAGCTCCTCGCGCTCCGGCAACGCCAGCTCGAGCTCGACCTCGAGCCGGAGGTTCGCCTCTGGGTGCGCCTCGAGATCGCGCGCATCCTGGGCGGCATCGAGGCGACCGGCGGGCGCATCGGCGTCCTTCGCCAGAACCTCGAGGAGCAGCCGGGTCACGCCGCGTCCTGCGAGCAGCTCGCGGAGATCCTCACCGCGCGCAAGCAGCACGACGAGCTGAGCCGCCTCTTCACCACGCAGGCGGGCGCGGTGGAGCGGCTCGGTGAGCCCTCGCGCGCCGCCGATCTCTGGGCGCGCGCGGCGGTGTTGTTCGAGACCTCGCTCGGCAACGTCGATTCCGCGCTCGATGCGTATCGCCGCGTGGTCTCGCTCGAGGCGACGCCGACGGCGCTCGACGCGCTCGCGCGCCTCCACCTCGAGCGTGGCGAGCCCGCGGTGGCGGCCGAGTGGCTTCACCGTCGGTTCGAGTCGGCGGGCGACGACGAGCGCGGCCCCATCGCGCTCCGCCTCGCCGGCGCGCACATCGACGCGGGCAACGCGAGCGGCGCGATGGCGGTGCTCGAGCGCCTCGTCGCGCGCGACCCGTCGGCGTCCGAGGCGCGACGCCGGCTCGCCGCGCTCTACCGCGAGGCGAACGCGTACGAGCCGCTCGCTCAGCTCCTGAGCGACGGCGCGCCGCACGAGGACAGCGCCGAGGTGCGCCTCGCGTACGTGCGCGAGGCGGCCGACCTCTACGAGAACCAGCTCAACCTCCCGGACCGCGCGATCCCGATCCTCCAGATGGGCATCGAGCTCGCGCCCGACGACAACGAGCTCAAGTCGAAGCTCGCGCTCGGCCTGCGGGTCGCCGGTCGGCTCGACGAAGCGCGCGCGATCCTCGAGGCGCTGGCCGAGTCGTTCGGTCGCCGTCGCTCGCCCGAGCGCGCGGCGGTCCACTTCCAGCTCGCGCAGGTCGCGCACGCGGGCGGCGACCTCGAGGAGGCGCAGAGCCAGCTCGAGAAAGCACGCAAGATGGACATGAGCCACCCCGGCATCCTGCGGATGGCGGGCCGGCTCGCGGCGGAGGCAGGTCAGCTCGACCGCGCCGAGAAGGCATACCGCGCGCTCTTGCTCGTCGTGCGGCGTCTGGACGCGACGGCCGAGGACCTCGAGGTGGGAGCGAGCGAGGTGCTCTACGAGCTCAGCGCGATCGCGAAGCTGCACGACGACGAAGATCAGGCCGACGAGCTCCTCGAGACCGCGCTCGCGACGGCGGCGCAGGCCGACGCGGAGACGGATCGCTTCGTCCGCGATCTGCTGCGCAAGAAGGACCAGCTCGGTCGGCCCGCCGTCGAGCTCGCGCTCAGCGCGGTCGAGCGGCGCCTCAAGGCGGTGAAGGAGGCTCCGTCCGAGGCGCGCATGCTCGCGCGACGCGCGGAGATCCTCGGCGATCACATGGACCGCGCCGAGGACGCGCTCGACGCGCTCCTCAAGGCGATCGACCTCGCGCCCGAGAAGGCGGAGCTCCACGACCGATGCCGCGCGCTCGCCAAGCGCATGGGCGCGGTCGACCGCTACATCGAGGCGCTGAACAAGCTCGCCGAGAAGGCGCGTCGCAAAGAGGACGCGAGCTACGCGGCCGATCTCCTGATGCGGCTCGGCGAGGTGACCGAGCGCGACAAGGGCGACCTCGACGGCGCGGCGGAGCTCTATCAGCGCGTCGAGAAGACGGGCTCGCATCTCGTCGATGCGTGGCAGGCGCTCGCGCGGGTGGCCGAAGCGCGTGGTGACAGCAACGAAGAGGTGCGCGTGTTGCGCCAGCTCGTGGACGCGGACCCCGACAAGGTCCCGAGCGAGCCGCGCACGATGGCGCTCTACCGCATCGCCGAGGTGGAGCTCGCGGCGGGCCGCTTCGACGACGGACTCTCCACGCTCCGCGCCGCGCTCGCGCGCGAGCCGCGCTATGCGCGCGCCGGAGCGATCCTGCAGACGATCGCGCAGGAGGTCGGCGTCGACGAGGCGCTCCTCGACCTCTACCACGAGGTCGCGCGCAGCTCGGGCGACCCCCAGATGGTGCTCGACTATCTCGAGCGCGAGGCGTCGAGCGATCGGGTGACGCTCGAGACGATCAAAGAAGGCGTCGATCGCGCGGACGCGGCGGGCGAGTCCGAGCGCGCGGAGGTCCTGTTGCGGCGCGGCGTCGCGATCGCCGAGCAGACGGAGGGGAGCCTGCGCCACGTGCTGTGGGTCCCCACCGGGCTGGCGGAGCGGCGCAAGGCGGCCGGGGACGTGCGCGGCGCGATCGAGTGGATGCGGCGCGCGGCGGACGCGGCGGAGGAGCCGGACTCGCAGGACCTCAAGCTCAAGCTCGCCGAGCTCGCGGCGAGCGAGGGCGGGGATCTCCACGTCGCGGCGGACACCTACCGCGAGCTCCTGGCGACCGATCCGGGCAACCGCGCGCTCTGGGAGCCGCTCGCCCACGTCTACGCGAAGCTCGGCGACAAGGACGGCCTCGTCGACATGGTGTCGAGCACCCTCGACGCCCTCCTCGATCCGAGCGACCGCAACGAGCTTCGCATGTTCTATGCGAGCTTCCTCCTCGAGCACGCCGAGGCGCGCGACGAGGCGGTGATGGTGCTCAAGAACGTGCTCGACGAAGAGCCGGACCACGTGCAGGCGGCGCGGAAGCTCGCCGCGCTGTTCGAGGAGAGCGGCGACAACGAGCAGCTCGTCGAGCTCCACCAACGCCAGCTCGATCGCGCGCGCGATCGGCAGGACGTCGAGACGATCGTCGCGCTCAGCCTCCAGATGGGCGGCCTGATCGAGCCGGTCGACACCGAGCAGGCGATCGAGTTCTATCGGAGCGGCCTCGACTGGGCGCCGACGAGCCGGGATCTCTTGGCCGCGCTGCTGCGTCACCACGGCCCGGAGGCGGAGCTCAAGGAGAAGAGCGAGCTGATGGAGCGGCTCCTCGCCGTCTCCGAGGGCGAGGACGGGTCGCGGCTCGCGCGCGAGCTGATCGCGATCTACCGCGGGCAGGACGACGAGTACGGCGCGGCCCGCGCGCTCGACCTCGGCTTCCGCGCCAACCCGAGCGACTTCGAGCTGCGCGATCAGCTCGAGCGTTCGTACCGCGAACGAGAGGACTTCGAGGAGCTCGCGAGCATGATCGCGCACGACGCGGCGCACCGGGACGATCCCGCGTCGGCGGTCGCGCGCGCGAGAGAGGCGGCGCAGATCTATCGCGAGCAGCTCTACACGCCGGCCAAGGCGGCCGAGGTGATGCGGACGGTGTGGCGCAAGACGCCCGACGACCTCGTGCTCCTCGAGGAGGTGGTCTCCGATCTCAAGGAAGCGGGCTTGTCGGCGGCGGCGGCCGACGACGTCAGCGGGGCGCTCGAGCAGTACCCCGAGCCGTCCACCGCGCGGGCGCACCTCTTGCGGATGCGCGCGTCGCTCGAGACGAGCGTGGGCAACGTGGCCGCGGCGGTCGACGACCTCGAGGCGTCGTACGCGATCGATCCCGGCGCGGCGGCGCAGGACCTCGCGGTCGGTCTCGACGCGTACCGTCGGCAGGCCAACGAGATGGGCGACCCGGAGCTCGAGCAGCGGCTCACCCATCGACTCGCGACGGTGCTCACCGAGTGCGGAAACCCCGAGCAGGGTCGCGACGTCCTCGCCGAGTGGGTCGAGCGCGCGCCGCACGACGCGGCGGCGCTGCGCACGCTGCGTTCGTACGACGGCCACGCGGAGCGCTGGGAGGACGTGGCGCGCCACAACGCGCGCCTGATCGAGATCGAGCAAGGTGAGGCGCAGGTCGAGGACGGCCTCGCCCTCGCCGATGCGTGTCGCCGGATGGGTCAACCGGGAGCCGCGCGCGCCGGGCTCGAGTTCGTGTTCGCCGCCCAGCCGTCGGTCCCCGCGATCCGCGCGGCGCTCAAGGCGCTCTACGAGGAGAGCGGGGCGCTGCGCGAGCTCGCCACCTTCGTGCTCGAGGACGCCTACGCGGCCGAGGGCGACGAGGCCCGCTTCGAGCTGTTCCGCCGCGCCGGCGACCTGATGATCCAGGTCGGAGATGCGGAAGGTTCGTTGCAGCCGCTCGCCGAGGCGGCGCGCATCCAGCCCGAGGACCATGCCCTCGCGATCCTATTGGCGGACGCGTACGTCGGGACCGACCGGCTGCAGGAGGCGGTCGAGCTGCTGCAGCACACGATCAACGGCTTCAAGAAGCGGCGCAGCCCCGAGCTCGCCGCGATGCAGCTCCGCATGGCGCGCATCGCGGGCCTGAGCGGGGACCCCGAGACGCAGAAGGAGTGGCTCTCGGTCGCGCTCGACGCCGACAAGAACAACGGTGAGATCGCGGCGGAGCTGGCCGAGCTGGCGATGCAGTTGAACGACGACGACACCGCGCTCAAGGCGCTCCGCGTCGTCACGCTACAGAAGGAACCGGGGCCGATGAGCAAGGCGGTCGCGTTCCTCCACCAGGCGAAGATCGCCTACAAGGGTGGAGATCAGCAAAAGGCGATCCTATGGGCTCGGCGCGCGCGCCTGGAGGACGACAGCCTCCGCGAGGCGGAGGAGTTCCTCACGGAGCTGGGCGAGTGAGCGACTCGCTCGGCCCCCGACTCGCTCAGCTTCGGCAGCCCGGCATGTCGAAGGCCACGACCTTCTGACACCACGCGCGGTCCTCCGGCCGCGGGGCGTTCTGGCAGGACTCGGCGCGCCCCGAGCCGGTGAACGAGCCCGACAACACGGCGGTCTCACCACACGCGGTCACGGTGACTCGGTAGTTGACGGGCCGGTTCTGGATGCAGCTCTCGTAGTGCGCGACGTGGACCTCGTAGCGTCCGGACGGTGCCCCGTTGGTCGGCCAGAACACGTGCTCGTTGTCGACGCCCATGTTGGAGCTGCACGCCGCGTTGGCGTCGAGGTCGAGCTGACCGCCGCTGAACGCGCGGCTGTTGCCGAAGTAGATCACGACGCCGGTCGGGTCCGTGACGTAGAGATCGAGATCGGTGGGCTCGCTCATCGTGAGCGTGACCTCGACGTCCCCGGCGCCGACCGCGAGAACCCGGAGCGGGCGGGAGACCGGCGCCGACGCGCGGCCCTGACGATCGACGGACGCGAGCCGCATCGTCACGTCGAACGTCTCGCCCGGTCGAACCGTGCCGCCGTTGGCCATCACCGGCGACTGGATCGCGAAGTACACCGTCGCGCCGTCCGATCCGCCGGCCTGTACGACGCCGAGCTCGGTGGGGACGGTGGCCGGCAAGTAGAAGTGCCCGGGATATCCCTCGAACGCCGCGAGGTAGCCCGCGATGTCGGTGCCGCCGCTCCCGTCCGCGGCGCGGACGAGGGCGCGCGATGGGGTGCGCGCGAGGACGGCCAGCGGCTGGCTCGCGTTCTCGTGCTCCTCGTGGCGGATGCTCGGGCCGCCGGCCGCCGGCTGTGGCAAGAGGCCGGGGCGCAGCTCGGCGCCGGGGACGACCCACGGCGTGTCGATGGTGCGAGGGCTCGTCGGAGCGGACGGCGTGGTGAGCGGCAGCAGCCGACCGCTCGGAACGAGGCTTTCGATCTGCACGAAGGGCCCGGCCCGATAGCGACGCCGCATGTCGGCCTCCGCGTCGGGTCCGACCGGCGGCGGTGTGTCGTCGGTGACCACGGGCGGCGGAGGCGGCGGCGGGTCGTCGTCGGGATCGCGCTCGGGGGCGGGTGGATCGGGCTCCTCGTCCCGCCAGCGCGACAGCCGCGCGCCGGCGCCGAGCGCGATGCCGAGCGCGCCGATGCCGAGCACCACCGCCACGGACACGACCACGCAGCCGACGACGAACCGGCGACCCGTCGAGGGCGATTCGTCCCCGGGGTCACTGAAGCGCTCGCGTTCCGGCCTCGACTTACCGCGCACGGTGGGTCGTCAAGCTCGCGCTCAGAGCGCGGCTCCATGCTGGGCGCGCTGCGCCTCGAGGTTGCTCACGAATCCTTCGGCTCCGTTGAGCGGCGCGATCTCGATGTGCAACACGGATCCGTCGCGCGCCGTGACGTCGATCAACGTCCCCAAGATCGCCTCGTCGTGGGATCGGACGTCGACGATGTCGTCGTAGTCGACGGCGGTGTTCACCCCGTTGCGGTGGTGCAGTACGCGTTGATCGGTGACGAACGCCGACTCGGTCGCGTCGAGGCCGACCGTCATGTCGTAGTACGCGATCAGCGTCTCACCGGGTCTCAGGATCCGTTGAGACTCGTTGTACGACACGGCGTAGCTCTCCATGTTGTTCGCGTAGCGAACGCCACCCTCGTTGCCCCCTCCGAGGACCATGAGGAAGCCGCACATGCCGATCGCCGCGAGCAGGCCGAACGATCCACAGCCCGCTGCGACGTAGACGAGCGGCGACGTTCGGCTCGGCGCGCTCCGGGGTGGGTCCGCGTAGCCGGGAGACCCGCTGAGCGGGGGAGGCGGCTGCCACTGGCTCATGCGGTCGAGTGGAGCACGCGGAGCGTGACTCCTCAATCCCCGGTCCCCCGCGTCGCGCTACGATCTCGCCCTCATGCCGAGGTTGGTGGGCGGGATCTTCGTCGGCGGTCGCGCGTCGCGGATGGGCGGGGCGGCCAAGGGGCTCTTGCCGCACCCGCGCGGCGGGCGCCTGATCGATCACCTCTCCGCCATCGTGCGCGCGGTGGGGGCGGAGGTGGTCCTCGTCGGCGATCATCCGGACTACCGCGAGCTCGGGCTGCCGGTCCTCTCGGATGCGCGCCCGGCGGCGGGGCCGATCGGCGGTCTCATCGCGTTGCTCGAGCGCGCTGGTGACGGAGCCGCGCTCGCGCTCGCCTGCGACATGCCGTACCTCGAGGAAGACGACCTGCGCGCCGTGATCGCGGCCAAGGGCGACCACCTCGCGGTCAGCCCGATCCGCGGCGGACGGCTCGAGCCGTTCGCCACCCTCTACGACGCACGCGCGTTGCCCGTCGCGATCGAGCGGGAGGCGCGCGGCGAGCGGTCGCTGCTCGGGCTCCTCGACGCGCTCGACGCCCACGCGATCGTCCTCGACCCTTCGCACCTCCGCGACTGGGACCGACCGGAAGACATCACGTAGGACCGCCCGGTCGGTGTCGCGACGACTACACGACGTACAGCGTCGCCTCGCCTGGTCCTCGCCTGGTCCTCGCCTAGTCCTCGCCTAGTCCTCGCCGATGATCTCGCGGGCGCGGGCGACGCGATCCTTGCGGACGTACATCTCCGCGGCGTGGCGACCGATCGGGCCGAGGCTGCGCCAACGCTCCGCGTCGAGCTCGGGGAGGGCGCGCGCGACCGCAGCGGGGATGGTGTCCTCGCTCGGCTCGGGCCTGGCCTCGATCGGCTCCGCGTCCGGCACCGCGCGCTCGATCGCCCGGACATCGACGCGCGCGGCGGAGCCGAGCTCGGCGAGCTGGACTCGCGCCTCCATCGACATCGCCTGCCACGCGGCGAGCGACACTTTGCGGCCAGCGCGATCGAGCCCGCGCCGCACGCACATGGGCATCAGCACGAGGTCGCGCGGCTCGTCCTCGAGCCACTCGATCATGCGCCGGTCCGCTTCGTCTCGTCGGGGTGACCGGGCGTCGGATACTTCTTCGCGTTCTTCACCAGCTTGTCGGGGATCGCCGACTCGAGGTCGATGCCCGCGCGGTCGCAGAACATGAGGAGCGTGATCGCGACGTCCGCCGCTTCGTCACGCAGGCGCGCGTGCACGTCCTCGCGCCGGGCATACGCGTCCGCCTCGTCGCTGGCGACCCACCGCAGCTCCGCGACGAGCTCGCCCGCTTCGCTGGCCACCGCCATCGCGAGGTTCTTCGGGTCGTGATACGGCTCCCACTCGCGCTCGGCCACGAAGGCGCGGATTCGCTCGCGCGCGTCACGGAGGTCCGCCATCACGCGGTCCGCACGCGCGGGTAGTCGGGCCACCACATCATCGCGTCGACGTTCGCTCGGATCTGCGCCGGGCTCTGCCGCGGCGCGAGCCCCAGCTCCACCGCGTGCTCACCGACCGCGACCCCGACCTCGCGCGAGACGTTCCGCAGCTCCGAGAGCGGCGGGTAGAGCTCCCCCTCCTGGATCCGGCGCTCCGTCACGCAGCGGCCGATCGCGTGGGCCGCCACCGCGAAGAACGAGTCGACCACCTTCGTCGCGCCCGATGCGAGGGCGCCCAGTCCGACGCCGGGGAACACGTATACGTTGTTTCCTTGCGACACCGGGATCGTCCGCTCGCCGTGCTCCACTGCGTGGAACGGGCTGCCGGCCGCGATGATCGCTTTGCCATCCGTCCAGGTGACGATGTCGCGCGGGTGGGCCTCGGCCCTCGAGTTGGGGTTCGAGAACGGGAAGATGGCGGGCCGCTCGCAGCGCTCGGCCATCGCGCTCACCACGCGCTCGTCGAACGTGCCGGGCTGACCGGACGTGCCGATCAGCACGGTGGGTCGCAGCGCCTTCACCGTCTCCAAGAGATCGTTGTCGCCGTCCGCGTCGAGCCCGTGCTTGTGGGCCAGGGCAGCCGGCCACGCGAAGTCGCGCTTGTGCGCCTCCTCGTGTCGCCGCGCGTCGGTGAGGAGCCCGCTCGAGTCGATCAACGCGATCCGCGAGATCAGGTCTTCGCCGCTCACCCCGATGCGCTGGAGCTCGGCGCGGAGGATCCGCGCGATCCCGATCCCCGCCGCACCGGCGCCGAGGATCACGACGCGTTGACGCTCCATCGGCGTCCCGGTGATCCGGCTCGCCGACACGACGCCCGCGAGCGCGATGCCCGCCGTGCCCTGGATGTCGTCGTTGAAGCTGAGGATGCGGTCCTGATAGCGATCGAGGAGGCGGAACGCGTTCGCCTTCTTGAAGTCCTCCCACTGCAAGAGCGCGCGAGGGAACACCTCCTTGACGGCCTCCACGAACTCCTCGACGAGCTCGTCGTAGCGCGGACCGCGGAGCCGCGGGCTCTGATAGCCGAGGTAGGCGGGATCGTTCAGCAGCTCCTCGTTGTCGGTCCCCACGTCGAGGCTGATCGGGAGCGTCTTCGTCGGGTGGATGCCCGCGCAGACGACGTAGAGATCGAGCTTGCCGACGGGGATACCCATCCCGCCGACGCCCTGATCGCCGAGGCCGAGGATGCGCTCGTTGTCGGTGACGACGATGAGGCGGATGTCATCGTACGGTGCGCACTTCAGAACGTCGCGGATGCGTCCCTGGTGATCCGGCGTGATCCAGAGGCCGCGTCCCTTCCGGAACAGGCGGCTGTAGTGCTGGCACGCCTCGCCGACGGTCGGCGTGTAGACGATCGGGAGGAGCTCCTCGAGGTGATCGACGATCACGCGGTAGTAGAGGTGCGCGTTGCGCGCTTCGAGGCTCGCGAGGTTGACGTAGCGCTCGAGCGGGGTGTGGCCGACCTTGATGTGTCGGTACGCGGCGGAGGCCTGCTCCTCCATCGTGCGCTCGCGGTTCGGAAGGAGGCCCATCAGCCCGAGGGCGTCGCGCTCCGCGCGGCTGAACGCCGTGCCGCGGTAGTACATGTTGTGCCCGAGCAGCATGCTGCCTCGGTACGGGATCGCGACGAGGTCGGTGCCGTCGTCGTCTTGGCTGAGCTGGTAGGTCTCCACGCGCCCTCCGGGCTTCATCTTGACAGACCGCGCCGCCTCGGGGGGCGGCGAACCGACGATCGGCCGGAGGCGGCGCGGAGGGTTGCGCCGCGCGCGTTCTCGCGGTTCAGTCGCGCCCATGGACGTACTGTTCCTCGGCGCGACCCGCGGAATGGGTCGCGCGCTCGCGCGTCGGATGGCCGAGCGAGGCGACCGCTTGTTCCTGTTCGGTCGGGACGACGCGGAGCTCGAGACGACGGCGCTCGATCTGAGGACGCGCGGCGGCGTGGTGCTCGGGCATGCGCGCTGTGATCTCGCGGACCGGACCTCGTTCGCGCCGGCGTTCGCGGCCGCGCTCCGCGCTTCTGCGCGGCCGGATCTGATCGTGGTCACGGCGGGGATCTTCGCGACGCAGGACGAGCTCGAGGACGATCACGAGCTCGCCGCGCGCGTCCTCACCGTCGACTTCACGAACACGGTGGTGTTCTGCGAGCACGCGCGCGACATCCTGCTCGCCCAGGGCGGCGGCAAGCTCTGCGTGTTCAGCAGCGTCGCGGGGGAGCGCGGACGGCGGCCGGTCGTGATCTACGGCGCGGCGAAGGCGGGGCTCACGCGCTATCTCGAGGGGCTCGACCACAAGTTCAAGCAGCGCGGGCTGACCGTCATCACGGTGAAGCCCGGGTTCGTGAAGACCGCGATGACCGCGTCGCTCGAGGCGCCCCCGTTCGCGGGCGAGCCGGAGCCGGTCGCCGATCGCGTGCTCGCCGCGATCGATCGCGGTGATCCGGTGGTCTACGCCCCCCTCGCGTGGGGCCCGATCATGGCCGTGATCCGACGCCTGCCCCGCTTCGTCATGCGTCGGGTGGGCTTCTGAGGCGTTCCGGTCCATAGTCCGGCCCTTCGCCCCCCTCGGAGGGACCTCACAGGCTCCGGCCGAGGTTGCTTGTCAGAGGCCGCTGATCGACGCTACCAGGCGTCGCCGAATGTGGGTGGGTCGCGCTCCACGTCTCTGGGATGCGCGTTGGAGTGAGGTTCGTGGGGACGGGATCGGCAGTTGCGCACTCCCGGGTGGGGAGCCTGATCGCGGGGAAGTACCGGCTCGAGCGGCTACTCGGGACCGGCGCGATCGGTGCGGTGTATGCGGCGGTCCACCAGTTCACGCGCAAGAACGTCGCGATCAAGCTCATCGACGCGAGCTTTGCGGAGTACGAGGGCTACGGCGTCCGATTCCTCCGTGAGGCGCGCGCGGCGGCCGAGATCGATCACCCCGTGATCTGCGACGTGGTCGATGCGGGGGCGGAGCCGGACGGCACGCTCTACCTCGCGCTCGAGCTGCTGGAGGGCAGCACGCTCGAGCACGCGATCGACCAGAACGATCTCCGCCTCGACGAGATCGTGGAGGTGAGCATCCAGCTCCTCGACGGGATGGCGGCCGCGCACGACCGCGGGATCGTCCATCGCGACATCAAGCCGGACAACGTGTTCCTCACCCGCGACGAGCACGGGAACTTGCGCGTCAAGATCATCGACTTCGGCGTGGCCAAGCACAGCCGCTCGGGGCCCGAGGTGTTCACCACTGCGCAAGGCGCCGTGCTCGGTACGCCGTGGTACATGGCGCCCGAGCAGGCGGCGGGAGACCCCGTCGATCCTCGCGCCGATCTCTGGTCGGTCGGCGCCGTGATGTTCCACGCGCTGACCGGGCAGCCGCCGTTCCCGGAGGAGAGCTACAACCGTCTCATCGCGAGGCTCCTCAACGAGTCGCCCCCGCGCCTCGCCACCCTGCGCCCGCAGCTCCCGGTCTGGCTCTCCACCACCGTCGACGGCGCGCTCCAGCGCGACCCGTCGCGCCGATGGTCGACCGCCCGCGCGATGTGCGAGAACCTGCGCTCGCAGGGCAACGCGTCCATCGATCTCGACTGGGAGAGCCACGAGGACGCGACGCTGCGCACCGACTCGCTGTTCTCGAGCGACGACGAGGGCCGTCCCGCCACGCTCCAGCTCCTGAGCGGGGCGACCGAGCAGAAGGTCGAGCTCGACATCTCGCTCGAGGAGGAGCTCCTCCAGTACGGCTCGCTCGAGCCGACGGCCTCGGGTCCGGTGGACGCCGGCGGCGGGCTCACCATCAAGAGCGTGCCTCCTCCGCACATGCCTCCGCCTCCCCCGAAGGGCCGGCCGCGCACCGGCCTCTGGCTCGGCGTGGCGCTCGGACTCGTGATGGGTGGCGTGATCGCGGTCGCCCTCGCGCTCGCGTACGTCCTGATCCTGCGGTAGCGAGGATCAGCCGTCGACGCGGGCTCGCACCGCGTCCTCGATCTCGCGCGTGCGATCGGGGTGCAGCACGAACACCGTCACCTCGACGCGATCGCCGTCCAGCGCGCGCACGCTCGGCTCGCGATCCAGCGCGGCCCAGTGACAGAGCAGCGCGCCCTCGCGTACCCGATGCCTCACGTCGCTGAGCGAGCGCGGCGCGGCGAGCCCGAGCTCGAACACGTGAGCGACGCCTCGTCCCGCGGTCGGCGCGCGGACCACCGATTCGCGCGCCACGCGGCTGTACGGCACGACCGCCTCCTCGCCGTGCGGCGTCTCGATCACCACCGCGCGTAGCCCCATCGCGGTGACCCGACCGTCGACGTCGCCGACCCGCACGCGATCCCCGACCCGCAGCGCGCGGCCCGCCTTGAGGATCACGCCTCCCATCAGGTCGCGGATCGCAAACCAACTGGTCGCGATCACGATCCCCATCGCGACGAGCGTGAAGAGCTGGTACGCGACCGACCCCGGCGTCCACTCGATCCCCTCGGGCCCCACGTCCGGTCGGAACACGCGCGCCGCCACCGCGAACAGGAACGAGAGGCCGAGGACCACGACGATCACGCCGAACAGACCCCGCAGGCGCTCGCGGCGGCTGCGCGCGAACGGCAGCACCTCGATCGCGTAGCGCACGCCGAGGAGCAGCGACACGAACAGCGTCGTCGCGAGCGCGAGCGCGATCACGTCGCCGAGCGACAGCCCGATCACGGGAGCACCCGCCGCGCTTCGAGCCGCTCGCGGACGACGTGCGCCACGAACCGGTTCAGCCTCAGGATCCCCGCCTGTGAACGGTGGATGATCCCGAGCCGGAGCAAGCCATCGAGCTCGCGCTCGAGCGCGCGCGGCTCGAGCCCGCTGATCTTCTGGAGCGAGTCGGCGGTGATCCGTTTGTGCAATAGAATTTGCACGAGCAGCGCGGCCCACTCGACCTTGAGCTCATCGAGCACCTCGACGTCCGTGCGCACGGCCGACTTGATGGCGATGGATCGATCGTCGGCGCGCTCGATGTTGGCGATCCACGAGAGCAGCGCCGCGCCCACCACCCCGCGGCTCGCATGGAAATGCGAGCTGAAGAGACGCGCCTCGCGCCAGTCGGAGAGCTGGTCTTGATGGACGCCCCCGAGCGTGAAGCTCATCCCGGTGGAGGCGTGGCGCAGCGTGACGATCTCCTTGATCGCCTCGGCGGGCAACGGATCGCACGTGATCACGGAGAGGGCGTGCTCGCTGAGAGGGACGAAGCGATCGAGGAAGCGGAGCGCATGTGCGCTGATCTCGGCGATCACGAGGACGCGCGCGCCGTGCGTGTCGACGAGCGCGACGAGCTCCTCGATCACCGACATCCCGCCGGGGCGTCGCGCGAACCACAGCTCGAGGTCCTCGATGACCAGCACGCTGCGCTCGGGGAGCGCGGCGAGGATGTTGGTGGGGTGTCCGCGCAGCGACGTCGCCTCCGACAGGGCTTGCGCGAACGCGCGACGGTCGGGGCGCGCGTGATCGGGCGGCGCGATCCAGTAGATGGGGCGCGACGCGGTCACGCGCGCGGTGATGCGTCGGCAGAGCGCGCTCTTGCCGCTGTCGGGTGGACCGCTCACCACCAGCATCCCGCGCGAGCCGCGCTCGTGCAGGTGGACAGCGCGCTTCGCGCGGTTCAGCTCCGCGTCGCGCGAGACCCAGAACGTGTCGTTGAGCGCCGCCTTGCTGAAGAACAGCTGCCGGTAATAGAACGGGAGCTCTTCGATGACGCCGGGGTCCGGGCTCATCGCCTCGACGAGCCGAGCGATCGTGTCGAGGCCACCGCTCGAGCGCATCGCGTCGCCGCGCAGGCGCTGCGCCACGAGCAACCCCGCGCTCTGTCCGTACATCAGGCTCACCGCCGCGCCGCGCGCGCGCGCCACTCCCCGCGCGACGAGCGACTGCGCGCTCGACACCGCGCGTTGACCCTGGTGGCGGCGCATGTGTTGCCCGAGCGCGCGCGCCGAGCGCGTGAGCTCGTAGACGTCGGTGCCCGACCACACGTTCTCGAGGCGCTGCGCGATGGTCGCGTCGACCCGCTGGAGCATCGCCTCGAGCGGCTCCTGCGCGGCGCGGATCCGCGCGAGCCCGTCTTCGGCCACCGCGCGCATGTGCTCGAAGCGCGACGTGGCCTCCTTCTGCACGTCGAGCTCGTTCTGGTGGAAGCCGAGCAGCCGGATCACGTCCTCGGTCACCCCGCTCGCGCGCTCCTCGAGCGCCGGCACCTCCGCGAGCAACGCGCTCAACGGGCCGGCGAGCTGCGCGTCGACGAGGAACTGAGCGAGGCGGCGGAGCGGGAGATCCACGACCTCCGGATCGGTGTCCTCGCCCTCCGAGAGCTGCTGGATCGCCTCGTCGCTCAGCGTGGTGACGAGCTCGTCGAGCTCCATCGTTCCGCGCTGCGCGTCGTTGCCGAACGCCTCGAGCAGCGGCTGCGGATCGAAGCGGTGACCGATCTCGACCGGGAGCTTGAGCGGCTCTTCGTTCGCCTCCGCGAGGTAGGTCTCGAGCGCGCGCGCCACCGCGGTGCATCGGCTGAGCACGCCGTTCTTGAGCTCGAGCGTGATCGCTTCGCGCGTCCGCTCGACGATGGTGGCGAGCCGGTGCTGGAACGCGCTGACCTTGAGGCCGACGCTCGCGCGCTGGAACAGCTGCTTCTGGTTCGCGTAAAGGCGGCGTCCCGCCGTCGCGATCACGAAGGACTCTCCGTCTGCGGCGCCGAGCTCGCGCGCGCGCGCCTTCACGTAGATCGGGTAGTCCACGCGATCGAGATCGTCCGCGTAGCTCTGCGCGATCTGGCGGGCGCGGAGCCGCAGCTGTTGCTGGAGCATCAGCGCGCGATCGACGTGCGCCTTCGCCAGCTCGGCCAGCCGATCTTCGGCGTCCTCGCGGGCCCGCTCGATGAACGCGCCCGCCTTCTCCGGATCCGACTCGGGCCCCCCGCGGATCAGCGCCATGCTCGTCTGCGACGCGTTGAACACGCGCATCAACTGGATGGTGAGCGTGAAGCACTCGGAGAGGAGCTCGCTCACCACCGACTCCGCCGCCTCGGTGAAGTCGCGCGTCACGTAGAGCTGCTGCAGCGGCGCGAGATCGACGGTGTACGTCACGGCGCCACGCTCCGCGCGCTTCTTGAGCTTCTTCTTCAGGCGCGCGAGCTCGCGCGAGTCCATGGGGAGCGGCTCGAAGTCCTCGACGCTGCGCTCGATCTCGCGGCTGCCGTCGACGTCCACGAGGCTCTCGGGATCGATGAACCCCTCGAGCGCGGTGTCCAACAGCTCGCGCTCGACGACGAGATCGTCTTCCACGAACGCGTCGATGAGCTTCTGGTACTCCATGAGGAGCGCGCTCTGGACGCGGTTGACGAGCCGGCGGCGCTTGCCGTGGTGGGGGGTGTCGATCCCCTCGGCGAGCAACGCGAAGTGCTGATCGACCTTGCCCTGCGTTCGATCGAGGAGGGCCGCGTTGCGCTCGGCGAGCGGGAGGAGGCACGCGTCGAACATCTCGGTCGCCGCCCGATCGAGGCGCGCGGCCATCTCTTCGGCCGCGGTCGCGAGCGTGGGGAGCTCGGGCAGCTCGAGCTCGGGCAGCTCGATCGGGCCTTCGAGCGCGGTGCGCTCTCGCGCCGCCACGGTGTCGCGCGCCGCAGCGGCCGAGCTGCGGAACGCCGAGCCCGGCGCGATGTAGAGGACCGAAGGCACGGTGCGGGCGAGGGCGGAGAGGCGCGGCGTCGCGTCGGCGAGCGGTGGCGGCGGGAGCTCGACGATCGCGAGCTGCGCGTCGGCGGAGCGCTCGGCGACGTGCTCGGACACGCGCTTGGGCGCGACCGCGTCGAGGATCACCTCGACCTCCGCGCTGAGCCGCGCCTCCTCGAGCAAGCGTCGCGTCGAGTTGCGCAATCCATCCGCGAGCGCCCCGTTGCGCGTCACGGTCAGGAACCGCACGGTCGCGCCGCGGTACGCGCGGTTCTCGACGATGAAGCGCGTCAGCGCGATCCCGAGCGCGGGCGAGCTCTCGGGTCGCCACCACACGTCGACGCGCGGCGCGCTGCCCTTGGGCGGCGCATGTGTCGTGTCGCTGAAGAGCAGCACGTTGAGGTCGCGCGCGCGCAGATCATCGATGAGCGGCCCGAACCGATCCGCCTCGTCCGCGTAGGCGTCCCAGTCGATGAGGATCGTGTTCGGGTCGAGCCCCGAGTAACCGTGGAACTGCGCGAACGCCGACATCGTCGTGTACGGATCGCCGGTCTCCACCGTGCGCGCGAACATCCCCATGATGGGGATCTCCTCGATGTCGGCCTGCTCCTTGGCGCGCTCGCCCGGCTCGCGCAGCCGCACGTCGGTCAGCATCCCGTTGCCCGTGATCAGCGAGCCTGCGGTGCGCCGCAGGCCTTCGCGCGCCTGACCGTCGTCGGGCCGGAACATCAGGATGTTCGGTCGCCAGTTACGTTGCTGCCGCCTTGCGAGCGACAGACGATGGAGGCCCGCGCGCACGAGCGACGACCAGATCCCCTCCCACGCGTCGCCGGACTCCAGCACGAGCTGACGGCGCTGGAGCCACACGTAGAGGATCGCCATGAGGAGGGTGGCACCCGCCATCGCGGAGAGATCCATTTGGATCATCAGGATCAAGCTGGTGAGCGCGCCGACGACGCTGACGATCTTCGGGATCCGAAACTCGGGGCGGAAGTCCGGGCTGACCCAGGACTCGATGGCCGCGGCCAGGTTCAAGAACCCGTAGATCGTCATGAAGACGATGGAGACGATGCGCGCGATCGCATCGAGCTCGGCGATCAAGATCCCGCACTCGCCGATGATGAACGCGAGGAGGAGCGCGTTGCGCGGCTCGTTCGTCGGTCCGACGCCTCTGGCGAACCAGCGCGGAACGATTCCGTCCGCCGCGACCGACTGGAGGATCCGCGGCGCGCCGAGGATGCTCCCGAGCGCCGAGCTCAACGTGGCGCCCCAGATGCCCGCGGTGACGGCGGGAGCGAACACGGCCAGCTGCTCGAGCACCTGCGGGTTCTGGACGAGATGCTCGCGCGGCACGCGGAGGCCGAGGAAGATCACGAGGCTGAGATACACGGCCATCCCCACGCCGATGGCGGCCATGGTGCCGGTCGGGATCGCGCGCTTCGGATCCCGGAGATCGCCTGACATGTTGACGCCGGCGGTGAACCCGGTGACGGCGGGGAAGAAGATGCCGAAGAGCACCGTCGGGTCGGCCGGCGTATCCGGGTTGACGAGCCCGTCGGGGGTGAGCTTCGACGGGTCACCGAAGAACACGCTCAACAGCGATGCCCCGATCAACGCGAGGATCACGTACTGCGTCTTGATGGCGAGCGAGGTGCTGATGAACGTGATGATCGTCAGCAGGATCACGGTGATCGTGCCGCAGATGCGGAGCGCGTTGTGCGTCAGCGGGACCTCGATCAGCGTCAGGAAGTTCTCGCTGAAGCCGATGATGTAGAGGCTGATCGAGAAGCTCAGCCCGAGGAACAACGGCAACCCGAGCGTGCCGCCGATCGGCAGACCGAGGCTGCGCGAGATCATGTAGTAGGCGCCGCCGGCGCCGACGTTCCGATCGGTGGCGATGGACGAGATGCTGAGCCCGGTGCTCACGCTCACCACGTGAGCGGCCAGCACGATGACCACCGCCATCGTCAGCCCCGCCTGCCCCGTGATCAGGGGCAGCCGCATGTACATGATGACGCCGAGGATCGTCAGCAGCGACGGCGTGAAGACGCCGCCGAACGTGCCGAACTTGCTGTCCTCTCGCCCCGCCACGACGCACGCGCGAGTCTACATGGTCCGGCGGGGCTCCGAGACGCGAACGCGCGGCCCGCCACGAGGGTGGGCCGCGCGCTTCTTCGAGCGGATCGCGATCAGGCTTCGGCGAAGTCGGCGAGCGCGCCGCCCGACGCCTCGCGCAGCTTCTTCAGCGCCTGCACCTGGAGCTGGCGGATCCGCTCGCGGCTCAGGCCGAACTTGTCGCCCACGTCGGTGAGCGTGTGCTCGTCCTCGCCGTCCATGCCGAAGCGCATGCGCAGGATCTCGCGCTCGCGGGTGGTGAGCGTCGAGAGCGCCGCGCTCAACGTGGCCTCGAGGCTCACGTCGACGAGCGGCTGCATGGGCGTCGCCTGCTCCGGATCGACCACCAGGTCGCAGAGCGTCGACGTACCGTCCTCCCCGACCGGGACGTCGAGGCTGACGGTGTCGCGCATCGCCTCGATCAGCTCCCGGACGCGCGTCTCCGGCATGTCCAGCTTCGTTGCGATCTCGCGCGGCGTCGGCGTGCGCCCGAGCTTGGGCGTGAGCTCCGACATCAACCGCATCACGCGATGGAAGCGCTCGAGCGCGTTCACCGGCACGCGGATGGTGCGGCCCTGCTCCTGCGTCGCGCGGTTCATCGACTGCCGGATCCACCACCCCGCGTACGTCGAGAGGCGGAAGCCCTTGTGGTAGTCGTACTTCTCGACCGCGCGCATGAGGCCCATGTTGCCTTCCTGGATGAGATCCAGGAACGCGAGCCCGCGCCCGCGATACTGCTTCGCGATGGAGACCACGAGGCGAAGGTTCGACTCGACCATCTCCGCCTTGGCCTCGTCGACCGCCGCGAGGCCCTGCTTGAGCGACGCGGCGCTCTCCCGCACCACGGCTGCGGTGGCCTCCGCCTCGCGCTCGACCTCGGCGAGATCGTGTCGGCCCTGGCCGCGGTCGTGCTCCATGAGCTCTTCCGCCTGCGCGACGCGGCGTGCGAGCCGCTCGAAGCGACCGCAGAGCTTGTCGAGGAGCTTCTCGTGGAAGTCGATCGTCAGGAGGACGCTCGCCCGCTCCTCACGCAGCTTGCGCTGCTTCGACGCGCTGCGGCTGGCCTTGATGGCGGCGTCGAGCCGGCTTACCTCGCGGAGCTTGGTGAGGGTGTCGGCGAGCGCCGCCGCCTCCTCCTCGGTGCCTTTGCGCAGCGGCGTGGCGACAACTTCGCGTACGCTGATCACGTCACGCTCGAGCTTGTCGAGCGCCTGCGCGAGCTCCGGCAGCGCGATGGGCGTCTTCCACAGCGCGTCGAGCACCCGCTCACGCCCATGCTCGATCTGGCGCGCGAGCTCGATCTCGCCGTCGCGCGTGAGGAGCGCGACGTCGCCGAGCCGACCGAGGTAGCGCTCGACCGCGTCGAGCTGTGCGCCCCCGCGCGTCGTCTTGCGCCCGCGCGTCGCCCCGCGGCTGGACTCGCGGTCCTCCGCCAGCGCGATGCCTTCGCTCTCGAGCGTCCGCATCACGCGCGGGATCGCCTTCGCGAGCTCGACGCCGCTCGCGTTCACCGCGTCGCACACCTCGTCGTACGTGAGGTAGCCGCGCCGGCGCCCCAGATCGACGAGGGACGCGTCGAGGATCTCCGCGTTCTCGCGCGCCTCGGACGTCATCGCCTCGGACGTCACCGTCTCGGACGTCACCGTCTCGGCAGAGTCCTTCTCCATGCTCCTCTTCGCGCTGTCATTCGGGTTCTTCAAGGCTCAGTCCTTCCCTCATCGTCCTCGCACGAACGACGCCCGCGGACCCGACCCGCTCTCGTGCGAGCACTGCTCTCACGCGAGCACGGCAGACCGCTTCGATCAGAACGAGCGAGGGGGCGATTCGGTTTCACGCGTCGACTCGTATCGCTGGCGTCACGCGCGCCGAGACGCGCGGACGAACAGGTGCTGCTTCGACAGAGGGGGACCACGGATCTTTGGCCCGGTTCTCGGGCGACGGCCCCGACCGACGCGCGGCACACGCCCACCTCCCATCTGGGGCCCGGAGGCCCGATGCGGAAGCCCGCCTGTCGAGCGGAGCGAGCGGTGCGTGCAAGCAAGCGTTCACGAACGTTTCCCGTGGGGTTCGATGCTCGAGGCACCCTCCTTCTTCAATCGAGCCCTCTTCGATCGAGCCTTCTTCAGTCACGTCGATCGACCATGTGGATCGCTCCACGAGCCCCGCTTCGAATGCGAGGCATACGTTGACGACGCGCCATGCGGGCAGATCGGCTCGCACTGAGCCACAACCGACATAGTGCGCGGCGTGTTCCCGTGCGTTTCACGCGGCGCCGCGGCGTCGCAAAGCGCCACGCGCGGGTGCGCTCAGTGCACGCCGAGCGTGTAGTACAGAGGATCCATCCGGTGCGTGGTCTGCACCGTGAGGTGACCGTCCGCGCACTCGTAGCGCTCGCCGCCTCCCTCCACCCACACGCAGCGGGGGAACGCATCGCGCAAGGTATAGATGTCGACGCCCGCCTCGTAGGTCTGATCGCCGACGCGGATGCGCTCGAGCTCTCCGATGCGCGCTTCGACGCGATCGACGGCGCCGCGGCGCAGCCACACGCGGTAGGGGCCATAGCGCGAGCTTCGCGGATCCACCGGCTCGCTCTCGAGCCCGAGCGCGGCGAGCTCGGCCTCGGTCATCCCGATCCGGATCGGACCCATGTGCGCCCCCGCCTCGATCTCGATGGGCTCGGGAGGCGGCGGCTCGGGGGGCGGGGTGGGAACCGGCTCCGCCTCCGCCACCGTGGGCTCCGCCTCGGCCGACTCCGCCTCGTCGGTCGACGCGCTGACATTCGCGCTCTCCGGGCGGGCGTCCTCGCCAGCGCCGCACGCGACGAGGAGGAGCGAGGCGATCATCAGGGCGAGGATGCGGGCATCAACCATCGTCCTCGTCGTCCCCCATCGCGCTGAGGGCCGCAAGCCCAAGCCGCAGCGCGGCGTGGAGGACGGCCTCCTCCGGGCGCCGCTGGCCGCCCCGCGTGTCGATCACCTCGCTCGGCAGGATGGCGGCGAGGATCCGCGCTTGCGCCACGACCCGGCGCGACACCTGGAGGCGGAGCCCATCGTCGCGCGCGAGGTCCGCGGACGCGCGGCTGATGACCGTCTCCAGGCCGGCGACGTCGTGCGGGGCGGTCTCCATCCAGGCCATCCCGCCTTCCGGCGGCGGCGCCGAGCGGGGACCCGTCGGATCGGGGGATTCCTGGGGTTCAAGCACGCGGGTGGGCTCCGAGGTGAGGGGCGCGGGGGGAGGCGCCGAACGCGGGGGCGACGGGTGGATGGCCGGGGCGGGCACCGACCCGGGGAGGGTGGCGACGGCGGGCGGGCGGACCGACGCGGCACGGCGGGGCAGCGCCGCAGGGGGCGGGACCGAGACGGGCCGCTCCGGCGGGCGGGCGCTCTTGCGCGCGGGAGAGAAGAGGGGCGCGACGGATGGGGTGCGCGTTGGGCTCGCCCCGATGGGGGCACGATGGGTGGGGGCCGGCGCCACGACGGTGCGATCGGCGGGCAATTCGCGGGGTCGCGCGACCGAGGCGGGTCGCGGGCCCGGCGCGGTGCTCGGCACGCG
Source organism: Sandaracinaceae bacterium (assembly GCA_050186575.1). Classification (GTDB taxonomy): domain Bacteria; phylum Myxococcota_A; class Polyangia; order Polyangiales; family Sandaracinaceae; genus JAUHXR01. The sequence goes on from JBFWYI010000007.1 coordinate 124,585, forward strand.
GGGGGTCGGGGGGAGGCGGACCGCGGGGGTGGCCGTCCTCGGCGGGTGGATCGAGCCCGTCTTCGCGTCGGCGCGCCCCGCCGTCGGCTTGGGAGGGAGCGGCGGGGGACGAGGCGGCGCGGCAGACTTCGGCGGCGGAGCGGGGGGCGCCGGCTTCGAGCTGCGCGGCTGGACGGCGGGGCGCCCGCGCGGCGGGGGCGGTGGCGAGGTCGCAGGCTCCCGGTTCTCGAGCAGCCCGCCGCCCACCGTCGCGAGGTTCAGCTTGCCGGTGGACACACCGATCTCGAGCGACTCCCGCGCGAGGACCATGCGCTCGAACATGATCTCGTTCCGTGTATCGAACTGGAGGAGCGAGAGCCGGACGCGGAACCCCGCCGGCGCGACCACGCACGCGGTGGCCCTGCCCAGGCCCTCGAGGAACGTCGATCCATCGGCGAGCTGGACGTCGAATCGCACCCACTCGCCGTCTTCGATCCGCTTGGGGGTCGGTAGCTCGATGGAGGTCTGATCGACCGAAGGAGCGAGATCCTCGACGAGATCGGCGATGTCCCGATGCGCCGTACGAAGCTCGAGGACTTCGCTCACGCCGGCCAGGCTACACCAAGGCGGATCAACGACGGAGAACATCCACCACCGACGCGATGGCGTCGACGGTGGAGGCGGCGAGCCGTCGGGCCCGCTCAGGACACCAACCGACGTCGGGCATCGGCCGGTTCGCCGCGTCCTTGAACGGCTGCTCGAGCGTCATCGCGAGGCAACCGAAGTTCTCCGCGACCCAGTTCGTGCACATCGTGAGATTCGCGTCGCCGCGCGCGGCGGGCGGGTAGCCGCGCTCGGTCTGGAAGTCCGGGTTGAGGCGCGCGAGGGATGCGCGAAACGAACGCAGGAGCTCCACCTGCGAGGTGGTGAGGCCCGGGATGCCGTCGGGGCCGGCGATGAAGTTGTATGGCAGCTCCTCTTCCCCATGGACGTCGAGGCAGAGGTCGACGCCGGTCGTCCGCATGCGCTCGCGGATCGCGTGCACCTCGGGGGAGCGCTCGAGGGTCGGCTCGAGCCACTCGCGGTTGAGGTTGGCGCCGGACGCGTTCGTGCGCAGGTACCCGCGCCGGCTTCCGTCGGGGTTCATGTTGGGGACGACAAAGAAGGTTGCGGCCTCGTGGAGGCGCGCCGACACCGCGTCGTGCTCGTCGAGGAGGCGATCGACGAAGCCATCCATGAAGTGCTCGGCCATCGTCTCACCCGGATGCTGACGCGCGATCGCCCAGATCACGCGTGGGCCTCGACCGAAGCGCACGAGATCGAGGTCCTGGCCATCGAGCGTGGAACCGACCACCTCGAGGGCGACCCGGGGATCGCGCGCATACCCGGCGACGCGATCGGCGTGTCGCTCCATCGAGTACGGCACGAAGTACGCGAAGTAGACGCTGTCGGGCGCGGCCGGGTAACGGACGACGAGCTCGCCGTCCTCGAAGCTCGTCTCCACCCGGCGCCACGTCTTTCGATCCCGCGAGGCGACGGCGCGATAGTCCACGTAGCCGCGCGCGTACGAAACATCGCGCGCGTTGACGATGCGCACCGTCAGGTCGCGGCCGCCCGCGCCGGTGACGCGAAAGTAGAACCACTGCATGAAGCGGTCGCCGGCGTCGCGGCTCAACTGGACGCACACGGTGTTGTCGTCGGGCGCGTCGACGAGCGCGCCGTTGCCGCCGTCGAATGCGCTGCTCACTCGCAGAGACATGGGCGGGATGATGGCACAGCGCGCGCGAGCACGAGAAACGACGAAGCCCGCCCCGCGACACGTGCGGGACGGGCTCCACCGAATCGTCGAGTCGCCCCGAAGGGCGGGCGACTACGGGCCCAAGGGCGGCGTGCACACCTGAGTGGCCGGCGTGCCACCGAGGTTGCTGCACACGTAGCCGTCGGCCGTACGGCAGTCCGCCGGCGCCAGGCAGTTCACGAAGCAGAGGCCGATGACGCAAGACGCGTTGCCGGCGCCCCCGGGACACTCAGCCGCCGTGGCGCAGGGCGCCGAGCAGTAGCCCCCGAAGAAGGGCGGGTTGATGTTGTCCAAGAGACAGACTCCGTCCGAGCCCCCTGCGCAGTCCTCGGTCCAACGGCAGCGGCCGCCGAACGCGCCGGTGCCCGTCGCCGCGATCCAGCACTCGTTCGCGGTGTCGATGTCGCCGTCGTCGTAGCAGTCGTAGCCCGCGCCTCGGCAGTCGGACGTCATGGTGCAGTCGTCCGCGCAGATCCCGGTCGGGTTCGGCAGTCCGGTCGTCCCGTCGATGAAGATCGAGCAGTGGCTGCCGGTCGGGCAGTCGCTCCCCGCCATCGACGGGTTCGTGCAGCCGAGGAGGACGCAGTAGCCGTCCTTGAAGTCGTTGTTCGGGCGCTGCGCGCAGAACGCGCGATCGCCGCCGGCGCACTCCCAGGTCCCTTCGCACGCGGCGCCGACCGCGCCGGTCGCCGCCGTTCCGCGACCCGCCGTCCAGCACTCGTCCGACGGCGTCGTGTCCTGGTCCGCGTCGAAGCAGGCGTAGCCCTCGGCGCGGCAGTCGGTGTCCGAGGTGCAGTCCGCAAAACAGCCGCCGTCGGCGAAGAAGCCGGCCGCGCAGTGGCTGCCGGTCGGGCACACGGTGCCGCCCGTCACGCAGTCGAGCTGCGTGCAGTAGCCGCCGAGCGCGCTGCCGCTGCCCTCGGTGATGCACGCCGCGTTCTCACGCCCCATGCACTCCCAGAGCCCGTCGCACGGATCGCCGATGTCGCCCGTCGCGGTCGCGCCGCGGCCCGCCGCCCAACACTCGTTGCGCGCGCCCGCGTCGGTGTCCGCGTTGTAACAGGCGTATCCGTCGCGGCAGTCGGTGTCCATCGTGCAGTCGTTGACGCAGAGGCCATCGCCGCCCGCCGCCGGGATGAACGCGCAGTGGTTGCCCGCGCCGCAGTCGGCGTCGAGCAAGCAGTTGCGCGAGCAGTTGCCCTGGTAGAACGCGGCGCCCTGCGCGATGCAGAAGCCGTCGGGACCGCCCGCGCACTGCGCGGTGCTCGTGCACGGGGTGCCCACGCCGCCGCTGCCCGAGCCGACCGGCGAACACTCGTTCATGCCCGCCATGTCGGCGTCGCGGCATGCATATCCCGGCATGCGGCAATCGGTGTCCGCCGTGCAGTTGCGGAGGCAGACCCCGATGAGGGTGAGGTCATCTCGGAAGCCGCAGTGGTTGCCCGCGCCGCAGTCGGCGTTCTCGTAGCACTCCTCGCTGCAGTACCCCATCGGCCACGCGCTGGCCGCTTCGGTGATGCAGAGGCCGCTCGCGCAGTCGGTGTCCGCCGTGCAGGGGCCACCGGTCATGCACACGCCGCAGTCGAGCGGGGTGCCGCAGCCGTCATCGATCATTCCGCAGTCCGATGCGCCGCAGGTCGCCGGCACACAGCCCGCGTCGGTCCCACCGCCGTCGGTCCCACCGCCGTCGTTCATGCTGCCGTCGTTCATGCCGCCGTCGCTGCCGGGTCCCGCGTCGGTGCCGGGACCCGCGTCGGTGCCCGGTCCCGCGTCGGTGCCCGGACCGGCGTCGGTGCCCGGGCCGCTGTCGAGCAATACCACTTGCGAATCGACACCGGCGTCGTCCATCGACGAGCCATCACAGCCGGCGACCCCGGCAACCCAAAGCAGCGCGACGAGCGCCCTCCGCATCTTCATCGATATCTCCTCATAAGAACGCGAGCGGGCGAGCCGCTCCTCGGCCGCGCAGCTCGCCGAACGCGGCGAGCTGCCGGACCCCACACACAGCGGCTGTACATAGGCAACCGGCCGAGCGACTTCGATGGATGCAGTGAGGACTCTCACGCCGCCAGCCTGGCCGCCGCGTGGAGCGACGCTCAGCGGCAGGTGATGTTGGCGCGGATCGCGCCGCCGCTCGCGATCGCCGCGTCGCAGGCCGGCCCGAACAGGCTGAGCTGAGCGCGGCGATCCCCCGTCCAGTCCCAGCCGTCGGCGCGCGTCGAGTCGCGCGGAACCATCGCTCCGCTCACCAGCACCTCCACGTCGTCGTCGGGGCCGGGGGGATTGGGGACGCTGAACACGCACTGGGTGAGGTCGCGCGCGATCTCGCTGAGCAACGCATCGAGGAGCATCGGATCTTGCGCGTCATAGAAGCGCGTCCCGCCGGACGGCCGCGCCCGGCCGCCGATGATCGCGAGCTGATCGAGCACGGCGGTCTCCGGCGACGTGCTGGCGATGCCGATCACGTAGACGTCGACGCCGTGGGTGTCGTGCGCCTCGGCGACCACGTCGAGGGTGTTTCGGATCGCGGTCGCGGTCTCCGCGCAGGTCGGCGCACCGTCGGTCGCCACCACGATGAACTGCGCCGCGTTGGGGCTCGCGCGAGCCACGAGCGAGTCGAGCGCGACGCGGATCGCGCGGTCGACGGGGGTCCCACCGGCCGGGTTCCACCGACTGAACTGTTCGAGGATGCCCGGCACGTGGCCGGGACCGATCGGCACGTCGAGGCCTGGGAACACCGCGCACATGTCGTCGACCGGGCGTTCGGAGCGCGAAGGAAAGAACTTTGCGCCCACCGCGATCCGATCGTCGAACACGCTCAGGCGCTCACCGATCGTGCGCTCGAGGATCTCCCAGCGGGACTGTCCGGGCGCGGCCAGTCCGCCATCGAACGCGGCTTCCATGGAGCCGCTGCGATCGATCACGAACACGACCTCGACCGAGCTGGCGACGAGCGCGACGACGCCGGGCACGCACACGAGCTCGGTCCCGGCGTCGGTCCCCGCGTCGGTTCCCGCGTCGAAGGACGCGTCCATCTCGCTTCCGCTGTCCACCTGCTCGACCCCGAGCCCCGTCCGCGCGCCGCAGCCATCGAGCGCGCCGCTCCCGGCGAGGAGCGCCATGAGGCCGACGATGCGACGAAGCACGATCCGTGGGGGGATGCGGACGAACGTGAGCACGTCGAGCCCTACTCGATGCACATCAGCTCGGCCGTCACGGTTCCCCCGCCCTCGGTGACGCGCGAGCAAGCGCCGCCGAAGAGCGTGAGCTCGCTGCGGTCCGGAGCGGTGTAGTCCCAGCCCTCGGCGCGCGTGGCGTCGCGCGCGATGCGGACGCCGTCCACCGTGACGAGCAGCTCGGCGTCGGTCCCGGGCACCGGCTGGAGGGTGAACACGCAGCGCGCGATGGTGGAGGTGATGCTCTCCAGCGCGCCGCGCAGGTCGTCGACCTCGCGCACGCTGTAGAAGCGGCGCTGGCCGGGGACCTCGCGCGGCCGCCCGCCGGCGTCGGCCATCCGATCGAGCACGTCGCCGAGATCGGGGCGCGTCGGGTCGTCGATCCCGATCACGTAGACCGGCACGCCGAGCCCATCGAACGTCGCGCGGATCACGTCGAGCGTGCGCGCCTCGTCGAGGCAGTTGTATCGGCCGAACATCGCGTCGAGGCAGCTCGTGGGCGAACCGGTGCACACGCAGCGATCCATCGGGACGCCGGTGTCCGGGTTGCAGTTCGGGCCGCCGTCCGTCGCGAGGACGACGAAGCGCGGGATGCCGGGCGCGGGTCGTCGCTCGTAGTAGGCGCGCACCTCCTCGAGGGCCGGTGCGGTCGGCGTGCCGCCGAGCGGCTCGGTCGACGCAAAGGACTGAAGTAGGCGATCCACGTTGTCGCGCGCGGGCTCGACGTCGATGCCGCGGTCGACCACACACGCCTCCTCGGGGCCCATCGTGCCCGGCACCTGGTTCGGGAAGAACTTCGCGCCGACCTCGAGCAGCGGATCCGCGCCCATCAGCGCCTCACCGAGCGCGAACCCGAGCTCCTGCCAGCGCGAGAGCTCGCCCGGCAGCGGTTCGCGATCGTCGATCGTGTTCAGCATCGAGTTCGACCCATCGATGGCGAACATGATCTGCGCGCCGCGCCGCTCGAGGATCACGGGTTGCGGGAGACACCGCCCCGCATCGACGCCCGAGTCGCGGCCCGCGTCGATCCCCGCCTCGGGGACGAGCAGCCCGGTCTTCGATCCGCACGAGCACGTCGCGATCGCCATCGCGAAGAGAAGGAGCGCGCGGAGCGGCCACCGCATGGCGGTAGGGTTGTTCAGCTGCGTCGCGATGTCGAGGATCACGCGGTCACGAGGACGGGGGCTCGAGGGTCAGGTCGCGCCGCGGGCCACCATCTTGGCCCACGTGTCCTTCAGCGTGATGGTGCGGTTGAAGACCCGGCGCTCGCCGCCGTGATCGACGCTGTCGGTGACGAAGTAGCCCAGGCGCTCGAGCTGGACCCGCGTCCCGGCCTCGAGCGTGCCGAGCCACGGCTCGAGCTTCACGCCGCTCACCACGCGCTTGGACTCCGGGTTGAGGAACGAGAGGAAGTCCGCGTCCTCATGCCCGCCCGGGTCCTCGTCGGTGAAGAGCCGATCGTAGAGCCGCGCCTCCGCGTCCACCGCGTGCTCCGCGCTCACCCAGTGGATCGTGCCGCGGATCTTGCGTCCGTCCTTGGTGCCGCCGCCCCGCGAGTCGGGATCCCACGTGCAGCGCACGACGGTGAGTCGGCCGTCGGCGTCCTTCTCGAAGCCGGTGCACCGAACGATCGCCGCGTACCGCAGGCGCACCTCCTGGCCCGGCGCGAGGCGGAACCACTTCTTGCTCGGGGTCTCCATGAAGTCCTCGCGCTCGATGTAGAGCTCGCGGGTGAACGGCACCCGCCGCGTACCGTGCGAGGTGTCGTCGGGATGGAGTGGGCAATCGAAGTGGTCGGTCTGTCCCTCGGGGTAGTTCTCGATGACGAGCTTCACCGGATCGAGCACGCCCATCGCGCGAGGACAATGATCGTTGAGGTACTTTCGGACCTCGTACTCGAACGCGCCGAAGTCGACCACGCCGTCGCGCTTGCTCAGTCCCATGCGATCGCAGAACGCGCGGATCGCCTCCGGCGGGATCCCGAGCCGTCGCATCCCGCGCAGGGTGGGCATGCGCGGATCGTCCCAGCCGTCGACGTGGCCCTCCTTCACGAGCTGGAGGAGCTTGCGCTTGCTCGTGATGAGGTACGCGATGCGGAGCCGTCCGAACTCGTACTGCTTGGGCGGGTCCTCCACGCCGATCGCGCGGAGGAACCAGTCGTAGAGCGGGCGGTGGTTCACGAACTCGAGGCTGCACATCGAGTGCGTGATCCCCTCGATGGCGTCGCTCTGACCGTGGGCCCAGTCGTACATCGGGTAGATCACCCACTTGGTCCCGGTGCGGTGGTGCGGCGTCTTCCGGATCCGATACATCAGCGGGTCACGCAGCTTGATGTCCGGGCTGCGCATGTCGATCTTCGCGCGCAGCACCGCCTCGCCCTCGTCGAGCTCGCCGTCGCGCATCTTGCGGAAGAGCGCGAGGTTCTCGTCGACCGTGCGATCGCGGTACGGGCTGTCGACGCCCGGCTCGTGGAACGAGCCCCGGCCTTTTCGGATCTCGTCGATCGACTGGCTGTCGACGTACGCCTTACCGTCCTCTATGAGCTTCTCCGCCCACTCGTAGAGCTGGCCGAAGTAGTCGGACGCGTAGAGCTCCGCGCCGTGCCAGGCGAAGCCGAGCCAGCGGATGTCGTGCTTGATGCCTTCGACGTACTCGGTGTCCTCGGCCACCGGGTTCGTGTCGTCGAAGCGCAGGTTGCATTGTCCGCCGAGCTCCTTCGCGAGCCCGAAGTCGGCGTTGATCGCGAACGCGTGGCCGATGTGGAGGTAGCCGTTCGGCTCGGGCGGGAATCGCGTGACGATGCGCTGTCGGCGACCCGTCGCGAGGTCCTCCTTCATGATGTCGCGGATGAAGTTGCCGGGGGCCTCGTCGATCGGAGATGCGTCGGTCACCGCGAGCGAATAGCGCACCGCTGGGGCGACGTCACGGCGGTTGCGCTCACCCGGTGCGGGCGTCGAAGATCGGTCCTCGATGACGCGCGCACCGATGGACGCGAGGAAGGACGGTCGACCGAGCGGCGGCGAGGGGCCGGGGCTCGAGCGGCTCGCGTTCGCGCGGGGGCTCAAGCCGGCCCTGCGCCTGCGGCTCGGGGAGGGGCGCGGCGAGGAGGCGAGCGCGTACTGGCGCGGGCGCGGCGCGTACGCCGTGGCGTTCGAGGGCATCCTCTACGTCGCGCGCGATCCGGCGCTCGCGCGCGAGCTGGCCGACGTCGAGGAGCCGATCCGTCCCGATCGATCGCCGGGCCGCCTCGAGGAGGATCACGTGGAGCGCCACCGCACGCTCGGACGGCTCCTCGGATACCCCGCGTGCTGCGTCGATGGGTTCCTCGAGAGACTCCGGCGCGGCGTGACGACGACGCGCGAGGGGCGCCCCTCCACCGAGCGGGCGGTGGCGGCGCGCGACGCGCTGGCGCGCAGCGAGCGCTGCTACGGGCGGCTCAACGTGCTCTTGCCGCGGCGCGAGGCGCTGGTCCCGTTCGATCCGTGTCGCTTCGACTGCGAGCCGGCGCTCCGATACGCGACCGCGTTGCTCGAAGCGTATGGCGCACACGACGCTGTCGCGGCGGAGCGCCTCCGAGAGCGGCTCGTGGTCGACATCGTCGTCGACGACGAGACGACGATCCGGTTCAGCCCGCTGTAGCGTCGTTGGCCACCACCGCGCGGAGGAGGCGGCCATCCTCGGACGCGGTGAAGCCGCGACGCTCGAGCCAGCCGCGCACCTCGTCGGCGTGCGGGTGGGTCGCTCGCACCACGTTCGTCAAGTAGCGCAGCCCGCGGTGCGCCGCCTCGGCCTCGAGGTGCCTGAGCACGAACGTGCCGACGCCCGCGCGCCGATGCTCCGGATCGACGGCGAGGAGGATCTCCGCATCGCCCCAGTTCACGTCGAGCCAGCCATACGCGACGGTGCGGCCGGCCTGCTCGACCCGCCACCACTCGCCCGGCACGAGCGCGCCTCGGGCCTGCTGCGCGTAGCGCGAGTCGAACGCGCCAGGTCCCGCGGCCGCGATGATCGTGGCTTTGCGATCGTCCCAGGCCGCGTTGGCCTCGTGGATCCACGTGAGCGCCATGCGATCGGTGTACCTCAGAACGCGGCCCGGTTCGATGCCCGCGCGTGACGCGGTCGCCGGATGGGGGCAGGGTACGCGCGTGGCGCTGATCGAGGTCCGCGGGCTCACGAAGGCGTTCGATGGCCAGAAGGTCCTCGACGGGATCGACCTCGACATCGAGGCCGGCGAGCACATCACGCTGATCGGAGAGTCGGGCTCGGGAAAGAGCGTCCTCCTCAAGCACATCATCGGACTGATGCGCGCCGACGCGGGCACGCTGACGTTCGACGGTCAGGACGTCACGCACCTCGCGGAGCGCGAGTGGGTCGGGGTTCGGCGGCGCATCGGGATGCTCTTCCAAGAGGGCGCGCTGTTCGATTCACAGACCGTGTTCGACAACGTCGCGTACGGGCTTCGCGAGCATCGGCAGCTTGACGAGCCGGCGATCCGCGAGCGTGTGTCCACCGCGTTGACGCAAGTTAGCTTGCCCGGAGTCGAGGCGATGTGGCCGGCCGATCTCTCGGGCGGGATGCGCAAGCGGGTGGCGCTGGCGCGGGTCGTCGCGATGCGCCCCGAGGTGATCCTCTACGACGAGCCGACCGAGGGCCTCGACCCGATCAACGTGACCCGGGTGAATCGGCTGCTCGCCTCGCTCCGGAAGGAGTTCGGCATCACCACGGTGGTGGTGACGCACAACATGCAGAGCGCGTTCGGCGTGAGCGAGCGCGTGGCGCTGCTGCACGAGGGGCGCGTCGTGAAGGTCGGGACGCCCAACGAGCTGCGCGCCTGGGACGACCCGCGGGTGGCGCCGTTCCGGCGCGCGTCGGAGCTGGTCGCGAAGACGCGCCCGAGCCGGCCGAGCGGCTTCCCGCCCTCCATGTGAGACCGAGCCAATCGAGAGACAGAGAGGAGCCTCGCGTGAGTGACGACTTCGAGCCCAGCGTCTTGCCGCTCCGGCCCCCGATCGAGCCGATGCTCGCGAAGGCCGACGAGATGCCTTCCGGCGACGGCTGGCTCTACGAGCCCAAGTGGGACGGCTTCCGCACGTTGGTGTTCCGCGATGGCCCGCAGCTCTATTTGCAGAGTCGCGACCTCAAGCCGATGCTCCGCTACTTCCCCGAGCTCGAGGGGCCGATGCTCGATCAGCTCCCCGAGCGCTGCGCGCTCGACGGCGAGCTCGTGATCGCGAGCGGCGGCCGTCTCGACTTCGAGGCGCTCCAGCAGCGCATCCACCCGGCGCGCTCGCGGGTCGAGAAGCTCGCGGCGGAGACACCGGCGTCGTTCGTCGCGTTCGATCTGTTGGCCCTCGGCGACACCGACCTGTGCGCGCGGCCGCAGATCGAGCGACGACGCTGCCTCGAGGACGTGCTCGCCGATTGCGCGCCGCCGCTCTTCGTGACGCCGATGACGCGCGACCGCGACGTCGCGCTCGAGTGGTTCGAGCGCTTCGAGGGCGCGGGGCTCGACGGCGTGATCGCGAAGCCCGAGGGGCTCACCTACCAGCCGAAGAAGCGAGCGATGCTGAAGATCAAGCACTCGCGCACGGCGGACTGCGTCGTCGCGGGCTTCCGCTGGCACAAGAAGGGACCGGGCGAGCTCCTGGGATCGCTGCTCCTCGGGCTCTTCGACGAGGAAGGTAAGCTCCACCATCTCGGGGTGACGAGCTCGTTCAAGATGGACGAGCGCAAGGCCCTCGCCGAGGAGCTCGCGCCGCTGCGGGAGGGCGCCCTCACGGACCACCCGTGGGCGGCGTGGGCCGAAGCCATGGAGGAGCAGCCGACGGAGCGGCGACCGGGCATGAAGAGTCGATGGAATGCGAACAAGGACTTGTCGTGGGTCCCACTCCGGATCGAGCGCGTGTGCGAGGTGAAGTACGACCACATGCAGAGCGGGCGCTTCCGCCACACCGCGACGTTCCTCCGCTGGCGCGGGGACAAGCCGCCGGCCGCGTGCACGCTCGATCAGCTCGAGGTCACGCCGCCGTTCGACCTCGCCGAGATCTTCGGCGGTTGAACGCGAGCCGGGTACGGAGGTGAGCGTCGACCGAGCGCGGACGACCTCGCTCAGCCGTCGCCGCCCGGACGGCGCCACTCCACGCGCGCGTCGTAGTCCGGGTCGGGCGGCTCGGCGGCGGGGCGCAGCGCCTCGGGGACATGCCGCAGGTTCACGCGGATGCGGGTCCACGTCGTGTATCGCCCGCGCATCGCGTCGACGAGGATGTCGGCGTCTTCGAGGTGCTGGGCGGCCTCGGGGTGACGCGCGCGCCAGCGCTCGAGGCCGGCGAGCGCCTCGTCCTTGTCCTTCGCCCTCGCGATCGTGAGGAGCGGGAAACGCGGCTTGCGACGTGGCCCGCCGGCCGGCTCCTCGGGCGGGCCCGGCGTGCGGCGCCGACGGGAGGGCTGGACGCGCGGTGGCTCGTCAGAGCCTTTTTCATAATGCGGGGGCCACGGGGCGTCGGTCTGGCCTTCGGCGCGCTGTCGGGCGGCGAGCTCGAGGAGCGGCTCGAGCGAGCCCACCGCGTCGTCGATCCCGGCCGAGGCGTCGCCCCGTTCGCGGTACCGGGTCGGCACCGTGGCGAGCGTAAAGTCGCGCGGGTCGCTGATGAGCAGCTCGTCCCACGTCAGCGGCATCGACACGCGTGCGTCGGGGGTCGGGCGCACGGAGTACGCGCTCGCCACCGTTCGGTCCTTCGCGTTCTGGTTGTAGTCGAGGAAGACGCCGTGTCGCTCCTCCTTCCACCACTTCGCCGTCGCGATGCTCGGCGCGCGCCGCTCGACCTCGCGCGCGAACGCGAGCGCGGCGGCGCGGACGTCCTCGAAGCCCCAGCGGCGCTCGATCCGCACGTTGACGTGCACCCCACGCGAGCCGGACGTCTTCGGCCAGCCTACGAGGCCGAAGTCGTCGAGCGCCGCGCGCACCACCTCGGCGACCTCGAGGATCTGCGCGTACTCCACGCCGGGTACCGGATCGAGATCGATGCGGAGCTCGTCCGGGTGATCGAGGTCGTCCGCGCGGATGCCGTGCGGGTTCAGATCCACGCACCCGAGGTTCGCCATCCACACGAGGTCGGCCGGATGATCGGGGACGATCTCCTCCGCCGTCCGTCCGCTCGGGAAGCTCAACACGACCGAGCGCATTCCCTCCGGCCTCGACTCGGGCGCTCGCTTCTGGAAGAACGGCGCCTCGCCGACGCCCTTCACGAACCGCTTGAGCACGTTCGGTCGTCCGCCTGCACCGCGCAAAGCGCCTTCCGCGACGGTGATGTAGTACTCGATCAGCTGGAGCTTGGTGTACCCAGCCTCCGGCCACACCACGCGGGTCGGGCTCGACACGCTGACCGTGCGGCCCGCGACATCGACATCGAGCCGCTCTTTCTTCGCCACCGCGCGAGCATACCTGCGGTCGCGCTCACCCTGCGATCCGGCCATCCCGCGACCCGGCTCACCCCGCGACCCGGTTCATTCCGAGATCACGCCGCCGATCGCGTTGAGGAGCCCTTCGAACGCGCGCTGCGCCTCGGGCGTCTCACGGCGCAGGAACGTCACGCGGATCTTGAGGAAGTAGCCGCGGTGCGTCGTGACGTAGACCGCGCTCGCGCGCTCCTCACCGCCGTCCGTGATCATCATGCGCGTGCGCGCGGTGACCGCTTGGGCCGGGCCGAGCGGGAGGATGGTGGTGTCGAGCTCCCGCATCGCTTGGTAGCGACCGACCTCGACCGCGCGCCGTACGCCGCTCACCGCTTCTTGCGCCTCCGACAGCACGCTCGCCGCGTTGCGCGTGATCGAAGGGAGCCCGCGGTTGTAGACGAAGACGCTCACCGACGTGCCGGTGGGCGGGTGCATATAGTCGACGAAATATCCGTTGCCCGGCCCCTCGTCCTCGGGCGGATCGATCTGCCAGTCGGCGAGGCGCGGGAGGTGGAGGTCGACCCACGGCGGACCGGGGAGCCCCTCCTCCGGCGGGGTCGCGGGCGGCGGCGGCGGCGCGGGAGGCACCGGCATCGCGGGCGGCAACGGCGGCGCCTCGGGAGGTGCGCTCGGCGGGGGAGGTGGAGTGTCGTCCTCGCTGCCGCATCCGGCGAGCAGGGCGAGCGCGAACGTCAGCATCGGCGTCAGTCGCAGGCTGCTTTGCATGTCTCCATCCCCTCTCGTCCTCAGCTCGCGATCCATCGCCGGTGATCGGCGAGCGTGCAGCGGTCTTGGACCACGTCGATGCCCTGGGCGATGAGCGCGTCGGCGGTCGCCTCGTCGCGGATGCCGAGCTGGAGCCACACCGTGCGCGGAAGCGGGCGCATCGCGAGGATCTCCTCGAGGTGCGCCGCGACGTCAGAGGAGCGCCGGAACACGTCGACGATGTCCACCGGCTCGCCGATCTCCGCGAGCGTCGCGACCATCGAGTGGCCGAACGCGGAGCGACCGGCGAAGCGCGGGTTGACCCCGATGACGCGATAGCCCTGCGCGGCGAGGTACTCCGGCACGTAGCAGGCGGGGCGGCTCGGCTCGACGTGGGCGCCGAGCACCGCGATCGTCTTCGCATTCCGAAGGACGGGCTCGATCCGTTCGCGCGTGACGAGGTGCTCGGCCACGCAGCGAGGGTAGCGCCGAGCGAGACGAGCGCAGCAAACGATTGCTCGCGGGCCTGCGAGTTCCCAGAATGCCGCCCCATGACCGAACACCACGGCGGCGACATCGTCGGCGAGGTGCTCGCGCGCCACGGCGTCGAGCACCTCTTCACCCTCTGCGGCGGACACATCTCGCCGATCCTCGTCGGCGCCAAGCGGCGCGGCATCCGCGTCGTGGACGTCCGCGACGAGGCGAGCGCGGTGTTCGCGGCCGACGCGGTCGCGCGGATGACCGGCATCGCAGGGGTCGCGGCGGTGACCGCGGGACCGGGTGTGACGAACACGCTGACCGCGATCAAGAACGCGCAGCTCGCGCAGTCGCCGCTCCTCATCTTCGGCGGCGCGACGGCGACGCTCCTCAAGGGCCGCGGCGCGCTCCAGGACATCGACCAGATCTCGCTCGTCGAGTCCGCCGTGAAGTGGTGCACCAAGGTCAGCACGTTGTCGGCCCTCAAGCCGACCGTGGAGCGCGCGCTGGAGGTCGCGGAGTCGGGCGTGCCGGGACCCGTGTTCATCGAGGTGCCGGTGGACCTCCTCTACCCCGAGAGCGTCGTCACGGGCTGGTACATCGCGGAGAGCGGCGTCGAGAACGCGAAGGGCATCGGCAACAAGGCTCTCGAGCTGTTCCTCAAGGGCCACCTCTACAAGCAATTTCACTTGCCCCATGTGGATCTCTCGGCGCCGGCTCGCCTGCTCGCGCGAACGCCCTCCGCTCCCGAGGGGCAGATCGCGCGCGTCGCGGATCGCCTCCGCACCGCCGAGCGACCTGCGCTGGTGATCGGCAACCAGACGATGGTGGGCTGTCACGACGCAGCCTCGCTCGCCTCCGCGATCGAGCGCCTCGGGATCCCGACGTGGCTCGGCGGAGCGGCGCGCGGGCTGCTCGGGCGCGACAATCCGATCCAGTTCCGGCACGCGCGCGGCAAGTCGCTGAAGGAGGCCGACGTCGTGATCGTGTGCGGCTTCCCGTTCGACTTCCGGCTCAAGTACGGGCGCGCGATCTCGGGCAAGGCGACGGTGGTGTCCGCCAACCTGAGCGACGAAGAGCTCAAGAAGAACCGCCGACCCGAGATCGGCGTCGAGATGCACCCGGCCGACTTCCTGCGCGCGCTCGCGGACGCTAGCGCCGCCCCCGGCTCGCGCTGGGACGGGTGGATCGCCGCGGTGAAGAAGCGCGAGGACGCGCGCGACGCGGAGATCGCGAAGCAGGCGCGCACCGACACGCAGCTCGTCGATCCGATCCACTTCTTCTTGCGGATGGAGGAGAAGCTCGCCGACGACTCGGTCATCGTCGCCGACGGAGGCGACTTCGTCGCGACCGGGGCCTACATCCTCAAGCCGCGTCGACCGCTGTCGTGGCTCGATCCTGGCGTGTACGGGACGCTCGGCGTCGGAGGCGGCTTCGCCGTGGGCGCGGCCTGCGTGCGGCCGAGCGCCGAGGTGTGGCTCGTATGGGGAGACGGCAGCTCGGCGTACAGCCTCGCGGAGTTCGACACGTTCGCGCGCCACGGGCTCGCCCCGATCGCGGTGATCGGGACCGACGCGCTGTGGGCGCAGATCGCGCGCGATCAAACGGAGCTGTTGGGAGACGACGTCGGCACCACACTCGTGCGCACCGCCTACCACGACGTGGCGGAGGGCTACGGAGGCAAGGGCCTGCTCCTCACCGACCCGGCGAAGATCGATGCGACGCTCGACGAGGCCAAGGCGATCGCCAAGTCGGGCAAGCCCGTGTGCGTCAACGTGCACCTCGCGCCGAGCGACTTCCGCAAGGGCTCGATCAGCATCTGATCGGGCGAGCGATCACATCACGATCGACGCGTAGCCGACGAAGCTCTCGCTCGGCCGCACGTCGGTGCTCAGGCGATGGTCGATCAGCCGCGGCGCGATCGCGCCGCTCAGCACCCGCGCCGCCTCCATCGCCGCGATCACCGCGCCCGGGCAGCACGCGCTCTGCTCGTCGATCGCGTGGCGTAAGGCCGCGTCGGGATCGTCGCTGGTGACGCGCGACACGAAGCCTGCGTCGTTCACCTCGCGCACCCACCGGACGGCCGGCTCTCCACCACCGTGCGGCGCCCACCCGTAGTTGGGACCGTAGTGCGTGAGATCGGTCGAGCCGATCACCACCGCGTCGCGGTCCTTCGCCAGCGCCCCGACCGCGGCGCCGATCGCGCGCGCGTGAGGGGCCGCCGCGACGCCGAGCATCAACAGCCGTGCGCGAGGGAACGCGTGGCGCACGAACGGGAGGTGGACCTCCACCGCGTTGTCGGCGCGCTGCGGCGCGACCGGCTCCGAGACGATCCCGAGCTCCTCCGCCGCGCGCGCGGCGAGCTCCCGATCCGTCTCGAGCACGCCGAGCGGCGTGTCCCACCCCTCTGCGGTGAACACGGTATCCGGTCCGGCGGGGCCCCGATGCGATCCGAATACGATCGCGAGCTCCGCGCTCCGCGTCGCCGGATCGAGGCTCGCGTAGCCGAGGCCCGCGCAAGTGCCGCTGTACGTCCAGCCGGCGTGTGGGCCGATCAGCGCGCGCTCCGATCCGGGCGTCGCGCCCGCGCGATGGCGATCGATGGCGGCGCGACAGGCGCCGGGCTCGCCCGGGTACCAGGTCCCGGCGAGCTCGGCGCGGCGGATCTCGGGGCGAGCGAGATCGCTCAACGCTTCTTGCGCGACGCGCGCTTCGCCGCCGGCTTCGGCGCGGGCTTGTCGCCCGACAGACTCGCGATGTCGATCCCGAGGAGCTTCCACGCCTTCGGATCGAAGCCGTAGTTCTTCTGCGCCTCGGCGTACACCGCCATCGACTCCGGGCTCTTGTCCGGCGGGGGAGGAAGCCTCGGCTTCATCTGGCGGATCGTGGTGAGCGTCTCGCCGAGCTGAAGGAGCTCGGTGGCGTGGCCGAGGACGTCGAGCGCCTTGAGCGGCTTGTTGCCCCGTCCCTCGGTGAGCTCTTTGATGAGGCGCTTCTTCCGCTTGAGCGTCCGGCCGTCGATCGTGGTCGCGGTGCCGCCCTCCTCGAAGAGGCGATTTAACGCCCGCGCCACACGGCGCTTGGCGATCGCCTCGGGGCTCCCCCGACGGGTGGTGGCGCCTTTGCTCGACGATGCACCCTTCGATCCGGCCGCCTTTTTCGCTCTTGCCATGCCTACTCCTCGTGATGATCCCGTGGCCCGCGGGCGATCGTCGCGAGACGAATAAACCGCGCGAACCAACCTCGAAACGCGCCGACTCTAGGCGTCTCAAAGGTGGGTGTCAAACGAGTTCAACCGAGGATTCTCGTCGGTTGCCCGGAGGCTCAGTACGAGGTGTCGCCGGTCGTAGTCCAATATCCCGTGCTGGACGCGGGCGGATGGAGACCGGTCACCGCGCAACCGGTGGTCTCGCCCATCGCGTTGACCATCGCTTGAATGTCGGCCACCCGCCACATCAAACCTTCATCGCCGACCTCGGCGCTGCTGAACCCCGCGACGCGATCGGGAGCGGCGCCGAACGTGGCCTGGAGATCCCCGCCACAATAGATGTTCACCAGCGGGAACGTCGGCCGATCACCGGCATAGTAGTTGACCAAGACCCGGAACTGATCCCCGTCACGAGGATTGTCGACGTTGATGTTCTCGGGCACGTAGGCGAACGTCTCGTCGATGTTGTCGATGTCGAGGCGCGGGTTGTCGCATTGCCCGAACGAGAACGGCGGCAGGATGCACATCGCGGCCGGGGTCACCGCGTAGCTCCAGTCCGGGCGACCGAAGAACGAGAAGTCGTCGCAGTTCGCGTAGTAGCAGTCATCGTCGGTGAACCACGCCGTCGTCGTTCCCTGCTTCGCCAGGTGGAGATCGAGGTCCACCGTGTCGAATCCCGCGGTCGGACCCGTCTGATCCCAGCACAGCTCCACGCGGACTCCAGGTCCTCCGACGTGCACGATCCACGTGCAGACGAAGTCCTCGGCGCCGCCCGAGCGGTGGACGGTCATCGTCACCGTGTAGTCACCGCTGAGGGTGGTATCGAGCGTCGCCCGCTGCGAGGTCGCATTGCCGAGCTGATAGGACAATTGTCCGTTCGCGCTCGTCGCCGTCGAACCCGGGATCGCTTGGAACATCCGATCGCACGGGGTGCCCTCGACCTCCCATTGCCACCCGATCGCGTCCGCGCCGGAATAGAACTGCGCGCCGTCCAAGGTGTAGGTGCTGAACGGCGTCGCGTCGGGGACGCGCGGATCGTCGGGACCCGGGCAGGAGCCGACCGGGACGCATCCCTCCACCTCGTCCGTACAACCGTTACAGTCGTTGTCGAGGTCGTCGCACGCCTCGATGCGCGGGAGGATCCCTCCGATGCACGCGCCCCAGCCGAACTCCGTGCAGGTCTGGCTCCCATCGGTGCACGCGCCGACGCCGCGCCGGCCCGGAGGTCCGCTGAAGCAGCGCTGGACCTGACCGATCTCGCAGCCGCAGCCCTCGTCGACCATCCCGTCGCAGTCGTCGTCCGAGCCGTTGCACAAGGACGAGTCGCTCTCGTTCGTCGCGCTCACGCACCCCATCGGCACGATGGCTTCCGGTGGACACACCGTCATGATGATCCGACCTCCATCCTCGCCGCCTGCGTCGAACCCCGCGTCGAGCGTCACCGGCGGTCCGGCGTCGATGCCGCCGGCGTCGGTCCCACCCGTCGGGCTCGGGTCGAGGAAGTCGGGAACGCCATCGCCGTTCGAGTCGCGCGGGGGCGTGGAGAGGTCCGTGTCGCCCGCCTCGAGCGCGTCGGGGATCCCGTCGCCGTCCGAGTCGGTGTCGCCGGCGTTCGGGATCCCGTCCCCGTCGAGATCGCCGTTCCCCTCGTCGCGATCACAGATCCAGTCGCTGTCGATGTCGACGCAGCCGGTAGGGGTGGGCTCTTCCGTTCCGACCGTGCAGGACGCGAGGGCGAGAGCCAACGACGGAACGATCACGCAAGACGCGCGCACGAGCGCTCGGGACATCGGGACCTCCGGGGCCGCGCACCTCCCCGGCGCGCGAAGCGGAGAGGTCTTGCACAGGTGCGCCGGGTGCGCGAGGCGACGGAGGATAGGATGCGCGCATGCGGACCCGGCGCGGCGCCCTCGCGGGCCTGTTGCTCACGCTCCTCGCGGGCACGTCGCACGTGCGCGCGCAGGACGTGATCGGGCCCGGGCACGAGGAGCGGTTCCGCGCGATGTTCGACGTGACGCTGCCCACGGGTTGCCGCTTCGCGTCCGCATCGATCGAGGCTACGCGCGCCAGCGGGCGGTACGCGTGCGAAGCGAGCGAGCTCGTCGTGCACCTCGAGCGCGCGCGGCCCGACGCGGCGAGGACCACGGAGCGCTTCACGCTGCGTGCGGAGGGTGACCTCGACGAGGCGACGCGCGACGCGATCCTCGACGCGGTCGAGGTGAGCGTGCGGGTGAACGAAGCGGGGTTCACCTGGGGCGACCCGGTCGCGTCGTCCCCGAGCTCCGCGCCCTCGACGGCGGCCGCGCGGAGCCCCCTCGAGCGGGCTTGGCGTGCGGGGTTCCGGCGCGCGCTGCCGTCGCCGGTCGCCCTCGCGCTCACCACGCTCGCCGCCCTCGCGCTCATCGTGCTCGCGCTGGGGCGCTTCGTGCGAGACGCCGCGCCGGTGGCGCGCGAGCCGAGCCCTCGGTGGGTGCCGCTCGCGCTCGTCGCCGTGATCGCGGTCGGAGTGGCGTTGCGCGCGGCGGCGTCCGTGCGTCTCGGCTGGGACGGCGACGAGCCGATGGTCCTCCCGACCGGAGATCCGCACGATATCTTGCGCAACTTCGAGGTCGTCATTCACCCGCCGCTGTTTCGCGCGCTCGTCTCGCTCCTCCCCGGCATCGGCGCATGCCCGCCCCGTTGGCTGCCCCGCCTCGTCAGCGTGATCGGGAGCGGCGCGACGATCGCGGTGGTCTACGCGATGGTGCGTCCGTACGCGCGCCCCTCGCTGGCGCTCCTCGCCCCCGCTCTCCTCGCGATCACACCGCTCGACGTCTACGTCGGCTCGCTCGCTCGGCCATACGCCCTCGTCGAGCTCGAGGTCGCGATGGGGGCCTGGGGCGCGCTCGCGTTCCTCGACGACCGCGCGTCGCGCGCCCACCTCGCGGCGATGGGGCTCGCGATGCTCACGCTCGCGTGGACCGACTACGCCGCGTGGGGCGCCGCGATGCTCGGAGCGCTCGGGCTGCTCGTCGTGCGACTCCGACGTCGCCGATCCGCCGCCTGGCTCGCCGTGGCGACGCTCGTCGCGGGTGCGCTCACGATGGGCCCGTGGGTACCCGCGATGATGTTCGGCTCCGAGGTGTGGGGATCGCATCACGCGGCCATCGCGGGCTCGAGCCGAGGCGAGATGTTCGTCGGGCTCGCGGCGTTCGGCGCCGCCTGGACGGGGAGCGCGGTCGGCGCGTTGGTCGCGCTCGCGATGTTACTCGTCGGTCTCTTCGATCGGCGGCTCGCGCCGTGGTGCGCGGCGGTGCTCGCGGCGTGCCTCGGGGCGGCGCTCGCGGCGGAGCTCCTCGTGCTCCGCGCGCGCAACGTCGCGTTCCTCACACCGCTCGTGGCGGCGAGCCTCGCGATGGTGCTCGGCGCTCGCGCACGCACGAGCTCGCCCGCGCTCGCGATCGGCGCGCTCTTGCTCTTGCTCCTGCGCTTGCCGGAGGCGGCGACCGCGCTCGGCCTCCGCGGCTCGCCCCCCGGGTGGGCCTCCTCGCCGTGGCTCGCCGAGCGGCTGCAGTCGCTCGCGCCGCGCGTGGCGCTCGGCCACACGCCGCTCCTCGTCGACGCCGATCACGATCGCGATCGTGCGATGGTGCGGCGCGCGTTGTTCGCCGACGCGTGTGAGCCGCCGGTGCTCGACGCGGACGATCCCGACGTCCGAGAAGGCCGCGCGATCGGCGCGGTCGCGGGCTGTCGGCTCCCGCCGCTCGACGCGACGACGCTCTACGTGCGGCGCGAGCTCTGCCGCGGACCGCCACCGCCTGGATGCGAGCCGATCGCGGGCGACGGAGTCGTGGCGCTGCTTCGCTGCACCCCTCGATGATCCGAAATCGTGACCTCGCTCGTACCCTCCTCGATGTGCCGCGATTTGATGGCAGACTGAGGAGGCCGTGAGTCGTTCGTCCGCCCCTCGCGTCGCGCTCGGCACGTGCCTCATGCTCGGCGCGCTCTCGCTCGTCGGCTGCATCCCGCAGCCGCGCATGTACACCGCGCGTCAAGTTCACTCGCGGCTCGCGCCGTACGAGCGCATCGCGCGCTGGGATGGCGAGCGCTTCGTGCCGGTGGAGCGCGGCTCGATCGAGGCGAGCCACCTCTACGTGCTCGTCCACGGCTGGGCGCCGGGGTGGGCCGACGCCGTACGTGAGCAACCGACGTTGCGAGCCTGGGACGCGCGCGACGGAGGCGGTCATCCGTTCCAGGCGTGGTTCACGGAGCTGGCGCGCGCGCTCAGCCAGGCCGACCCCTTCGCCGTCGTCGTCGTGTATAGCTGGCTCGACGACGCCGCATCGATCCCATTCTTCTTCGCGGGCCGGCGCGTGATGGCGCACACCGACCTCCACGGGCGCTGGCTCGCGCAGGCGCTCGCGGAGGTCGAGCGGCCCGACTTCGCGGCGCACAACGGCCGCGTGCACCTCATCGGGCACAGCTACGGTGCGCGCGTGGCGGCCGTCGCGGCGAGCGAGCTCGACGAGCTGCCGGCCCAGCTCACGATGTTCGATCCGCCGGAGAACGCGATCACGTATATGTCGGGATCGCAAGCGGGGTTGTCGCGTCCGCTCCGCCGGCTCCCCATCGGCTCGGGCGCCGGCCAGATCTTCGTCGACAACTACATCTCGATGATGGGCCAGCACCTCCACACCCGCGCGGGTCTGGAGGGCGTCGTCGACGTGTACCTCCGCCCTCCCTACGGCTCGGGCGAGTACCGGCGGCGACACAACTACCCGATGCACTTCTACGCGCTGAGCGCGGCGAGTGAGATCGGCCTCGCGTGGGCGAGGTTGATCTCGGAGGCGCCGACGCCGCACCCCGGCTGCTACGAGCAGAGCTACGGCGCGATGGGGATCCACCCCGGCTGCTACGGCACCGCGCTCGGGCCGACCCCGGGCGTGCGCGGCGTCGTGTTCTGAGCCCGGCGCGGTAGTAGGTACGCGGATCAGTAGTTCGGGACGCGCTCGAGCACGGCGCTGCCCTGGATGCGCACGCCGTTGTAGTGGAACTCGAGCCGATCGGGATCGGCGGTCTGACGCAGCTCCACGCGCGCGTTGGTCGGACAACGTTCCTGTCCGTATCGGATCGTCTCCTCGATGATCATCACGCCGGCGTCGTAGCTGCTCGTGCAGCTCCAGACTCCGCTGCAGCCGATCGCGCCGTACTCGATGCTCCCGCAGACCCCGCCGCCCGCGGTGATCGTGGTCTCGATGTCCATCGTCGGCGGTGCGTTCGGCAGATCGGTGCTGATGTTCGCGACCCCGCGCCAGTGACCGGTGTAGTGGTCGACGGCGACCGGCTGAGGCGGCGGCGCCTCTTGGACGGGCTCCTGTCGCGAACCACACGCGACGGAGACGAGCGCACCGAGGAAGATGGCGACCGAGAACATGCGCTGGGGCTTGATCATCGCGGCATCATACATGCGCCGACCGGGCAGTGGCGCGAGATCGTAAGGGCCTACGGTGGTACGAAGCGCGGGCCCACGAGGTCTGGATGGGCGACCGGTATGGGGTCGCCGGGTGTGGTAAGGCGTGTCCGTGACGAACGGAGGCCCGATGCGAACCCGAACTCTCATCCTCGTGGCGCTCGCCATCGCGTCGCTCACCGCTTGCGGCTCTTCGAGCGCGACCGCCGAGAACGACACGACTCCCGAGCCGGTCGCCCACGACGACCCGCCGGCCGAGCCGCCCGCCGACCCGGAGCCCGAGCCGGAGCCGGTGCAGACGCCGGCGGTGGCGGACCAGCCCGTGACGCCCGTCACCCCGCCGCCGACGCCGATCCATGCGAGCAGCGCCGACGAGATCCGCGCCGCGTTGATGCGCGCGTCGAACGACGTGGCCGCGCTCCGCAACCTGGTCGACCCCGAGTACGGGGTCGGGACGTACGACGCGGGCAACACGGGTGTCTTGCATCACTGCGCCGGCGACGAGGTGACCGGTCACCCCGGGATGGGGTTCGTCGTTCGCGAGGACGATCGCTTCTCGTGTGATCGACGCTTGCGTCGCTGCACCGCGGCGGCGCCGGACGGCGGCGGGTACGTGTTCCACTTCCGCGACGGGCCGAACGGCGCGATCTGGCTGAACGCGGTGATCCACCACCAGGATCGCGTGCCCACCACCGATGCGCGCGCGGTGCGCGACTTCGTGGAGGCGGGCGACGGCGTGTGCGCGCTGCACCGCGATCTCGTCGCGCTCGAGGCGGGAGGTCCGCCGCCGCAGCGCTTCAGCGTGTTCGTGTCGGAGCAGACCGGCCTCGTCTCCGAGCTCGTCAGCGATCACCTCTGCGGCGCAGAAGCCGCGGCGGCGTACAACGAGCGCCTCGCCCCGTACCTCGCGCGCCATCCCGATCTGAGCTGCACGCGCGGTCCGGCGCGCTGCTCGATGGTCCGCGGCGACGAGGAGGTCACGATCTACGGCGACGCCAGCGGTCTGCGCGCAGTCACGCTGACGAGGCCGGGGATGCACGCGCACCTCGAGCGCGCGCAGCGGCACGACCTCGATCAGTTCCTGCGTGGCCTGGCCGGTCATCGATGCGAGTCGGCGGCGGCCGAGGGCGAGCTCGACCTCTGAGCCTCCCGGCGGCGGAGCCGCTCGGTCTGTCGGCGGCGGAGCCGCTCGGCTCGTCGCGCGCGTGACGTCACGGACGGCACGCGAGCGTCCGTCGCGCTTCGCGGCGGAGGCCGACGGAGGCAGGGCGCGCATCGACGCTTCGCGACCGGGTTGGGGTTTCTCCCTCCGCTCCGTCGAGCACGCGGCGCCGACGGGAGCGGCGCGTCACCGGCATGCGGCGTGCACCCGCTCGAGACCTCGACCGGGAGGGCTCGATGAGACGATCCATGTGGGCGGCGTTCGCGTCGGTCATGGTTGGGTGTGGCATGTCGCATGGCGGGGGAAGCGACATGGACGGAGGCGGCACGGGGCCGTCGATCGATGGGGGCGGAGTGACGCCCGGCCGCGATGGAAGCGCCGTGGATCCGACGCGGGACGGGGGCGGCGTGACGGGACGCGACGGAGCGGTGGCGACGACCGACGCAGGACGCGGGCCCGACGCCGGAGGCACCGTCATGCCCGGCGGGGTCGGTACGCCCTGTACGACGGACGCCGACTGCGACGGACGGTTCTGCTCCGGCGGATCGTCGGGGGTGGGATACTGCACGTGGATTTGCGCCCCCGACGTACCGTGCCCCGACGATGGAGTCTGCGTCTACACGGCGGGCGCGTACGGCTACTGCCTCTTGGGCTGTGATCCCGCGCTCAGCGCCTGCCCGGGCGGCACCGTCTGCATCGGCGGCTTCGGGTTGCCCGAGCCGGTCTGCTATGTGGGCTGTCGATCGAACGCGGACTGCGCGCCCGGCACCGAGTGTGGCGACATGAGCATGGGGTACGGACGTTGTCTCACCCGCGGCGCCCACGACGGGGATCCGTGCGCGATGAGCGACGAGTGTCCGGAGCGATCGTTCTGCGCGGCCGAGCGCGACTGGGGCTTCTCGGGCGGGATCTGCATCCGCGAGGGCTGCGACGTCGCCACCGGCGTCGGCTGCAACCCTGGCACGAGCTGCGTGAGCCTCGGCATCGACAACCAGATCTGCTTGCCCGACTGCACGAGCGATGCGGACTGCCGGGCTGGCTACGAGTGCGTCGCGCGCCCCGGCGGCGCGTCGAGCGTGTGCCTGCCTCGCTGCATGAGCGACGCGCAGTGCAGCGAAGGTCGTCGCTGCGACTTCCTCACGTCGCGCTGCGTGGACTGGTAGCCCGCGCGACCGGTCTCTCCGAGCCACGCAGGAAGGCCGGTCGCTCGGCCGGTCGCGCCGATCGATCGTGGACGCTCGGCGTTCGGTGCTACGCCTGCGCGGCGTGCGTACGGACGACCCAGCCGGTGATCGACGGCCTCGGCGGGCCCGCTCCGGCGTCGGTCGACTCGGGCTCGCGCTCGGGGCCACCGCGGTGGGGGTGCTCGTCGCGGAGCTGGCGCTCCGTCTGCTCGGCATCGCGCCCGCGCGGTTCACCCAGCCGCGCAGCCTCGAGAGCGCGGACAAGCGCTGGGCGCTCGATCTCTATCCCAGCGATCCGCGTGGAGACTTCGACGTCGACCTCCGCGCCGCGGGCGTGCGTCGGACGTGGAGCGAGCGCGGGGTCCCCGACGTCGAGCGTCGTTGGGAGCGGACGCCGGTCGGGGTAGGGCTCCGCTTCTCGGCCGAGCTATGCCGCGGCGGAGACATCGCGCCGTCCGACGGTCGTGCCCGCGTCGTGGTGATCGGGGACTCGTTCACCGAGGGGCAAGGCGTACGTGAGCAAGATACGTTCTCAGCCCGGCTCGATCGCGCGCTCGACGCGCAGGTGATCAACTGCGGGCGCCGCGGCTACGACTTCCCGCGGCTGAGCGAGTGGTTCGATATCCAGACCGAGCAGCTCGCTCCCGACGTGGTGCTCTACGCGATGGTGCTCAACGACCCCGAGCAGTCGGACGCGTTTCGGGCGCGGCAGCGCTTCCTCGACGACTGGATCCTCGATCGGCGGCGGATGCTCAGCGACGGCGACGGGGGAGATCCGCCCGCGTGGCCGCCGCGGCTCGTCCAGGTCCTCGAGGATCGCCTCGAAGGCGCGAGGGTGGGGGCGGAGACGACGGCGTGGTACCGCGGGATGGTCGGCGCGGAGAATCGTGAAGGGTGGGAAGCGACATTGACGCATCTCGAGCGGATGGACGCGGCGATGCGGGAGCGGGGAGGGCGCCTCGTCGTCGCGCTCTGGCCGCTCCTCGTGGACCTCGAGGGCGACTATCCGTTCCGCGACGTGCACCGCGCGATCGGCGAGGCGCTGCGCGCGCGAGACATCGCGTTCGTCGATGCGCTGGACGCGTTCCTCGGGCAAGCCCCGTCCGCGCTGTGGGTGCACGACGCGGATCACCACCCCAACGCAGACGCTCACGCTCGCTTCGCCGAGGCGGTTGGACCGACCCTCGATCGGGCGCTGCCCTGAGCGCGCGAGGTGCGTACGCCCGCCCCGGGAACTCGGCCCTGGGGACGGTGTCGGTGGCACATGGCGAGACCATGGGGGGCGATCGTGGCGCTGGTGGCGCTGTCCGCGTGTGCGCAGTCACCGCTGGCGCAGGCGCCCGATGCGCCGGACGTCGAGATCCGGCCGGTCCGACTCGGCGAGGACGGATGGACGCTCGAGATCGTGAACCGGACCGAGAGCACCGTGTTGCTCCCGGAGCCCGCGTGGTCGGGCCCTGCGGTCGTGCGCTACGAGGCGCTCCAGCCCGACGGACGCTGGGAGCATCAGGGCGCCGAGCACGCATCCTCGTTCGACGGGGAAGGACCAAGCGCCGTCTATCCGCACGAATCATTGACGCTCGTCACCGAGCCCTACATGGGTCGCACGCCGGACGAGCCCGGCACCTACCGCGCGACGGTGCGGCTCGAGACGCCGGACGGCGAGGTGGAGGTCCAGCGCGAGATCGCGATCGTCGGGTGGCCGATGAGCGTCGCGCTCGAGGGCGAGGCGATCCGGATGCGCGCGGCGGACGCGGAGTGCGTGGACGTGGTGCGCGACGTCGACCGCGCGTTCGAGCGCCGGCTCGAGCCGGATGCGTTGTTCGACGTGTATCGCGACGCAAACGAGGTGGACCGCCGTGCGTCGTTGCTCGAGGTGATGCATCGGCGCGGTGTGTTCGTAGACAGCCTCGCCGAGGTGCTCACCATCGCGCCGCTCGAGGAGGTGCGCGCGCTCCTCGGTGCGATCGCCACGTCGGAGCCCGACGTGCAGCCCTCGCTCCGTCCCCTCGCCGCGTCGCGCTCGATCGAGGTGCTCGAAGCGGATGAGCCGCTCGTGATGGACGACATCAGGCTGTTCACGCGGCTCCAGGACGACTGGCCGCGCGCCCTCCCGGACGCGCTCGTCCGGCGCCTCGAGCGCGGCGTGGATCACCGCGATCACTTCGCGAGCCTCCTCTACGTCTTCCTCGGCGTGGAGCGACACACCCTCCTCCCCGTCCGGGATCGCGTCCTCGACGCGCTCGCGATCCGCTGCGAGGCGGAGCCGGAGGCGCGGGACCTCTGCGGGTCGGTCGTCCGGCACCTCGGCCCCGGGCTCTGTGGCGGGAGTGGCTTCGGCTATAGCTCGGGGTGCGGCGGCGTCGTCCGACGCCACGGCGCGTGCGACGCCATCCGCGCCGAGTGGGCCGCGCTCGAGGCGCGCGCCGGCGAGGTCGAGGTCACCCCGCTCTGAGTGGGCCCCTCTCCCGGTCCCCTTGTTCGGCGGCGCGATCGATGACAAGCCAGCGCCTCCACGCCGCACGACGCGGCCGAAGAGGAGTCTCTCGTTGCTCGCCCCCATCGCGTCGCTCACCCCCGGCACGACCCCGCCCGTCTTCGATCCGCGCTCCTTGCGCGCCGCGGTGGAGCGCTTCCGCGAGCCGGTGCACGTGCTCCGCGAGCGGCCGGACGGTCGCATCGGGATCGCGTTCGACGGAGAGGTGACGCCGGCGCGCTACCTCAACGGACATAGCGCGTACCCGCTCCTCGCCACGCTGCCTGCGCTCTATCCGGAGTGGCTCGGCGATCGCAGCTTCCAGGAGACGCACGGCGTTCGCTTCCCCTACATCGCGGGCGCGATGGCGAACGGGATCGCGACGACCGATCTCGTGATCGCGATGGCGCGCGCGCACATGCTCGGGTTCTTCGGGGCGGCGGGCTTACCGTTCCCCGAGGTGGAGCGCGCGCTCGGGCGCCTCGAGCTCGAGCTCGGCGGGACCGAGCTCGCGTGGGGGATGAACCTCATCCACTCGCCGAACGAGCCCGCGCTCGAGGAGGCGGTCGCGGATCTGTTGCTCCGCCGCGGCGTCCGGCGGGTGTCGGCGTCGGCCTACCTCGGGCTCACCCCCGCGATCGTGCGCTACGCGGTGGCCGGGCTCGCGGCGGCGCCCGACGGATCGATCCTCCGACACACGCACGTGTTCGCGAAGATCTCGCGGCCCGAGACCGCGCGACACTTCTTGTCGCCCGCGCCGGGCCCGATCCTCGAGGCGCTCGTCTCGCAGGGGAAGATCACCGCCGAGCAGGCGCGGCTCGCCGCGCGGGTGCCGCTCGCCGAGGACATCACCGTCGAGGCCGACTCCGGCGGACATACCGATCGGCAATCGCTGTCCGCGGTGTTCGGCACCATCGCCGAGCTCAGGGACGAGCTGTCGGCGCAACACGACTATCCTCGTCCGGTCCGCGTCGGCGCGGCGGGCGGGCTCGGCACCCCGCGCTCGGTAGCGGGCGCCTTCTCGCTCGGCGCGGCGTACGTCCTGACCGGCTCGGTGAACCAGAGCGCGATCGAGGCGGGCGTGTGCGAGGCGGCGAAGCGGATGCTCGCCGAGGCGAGCTCGGGTGACGTCGTCATGGCGCCGGCCGCCGACATGTTCGAGCAGGGCGTCGAGGTCCAGGTGCTCAAGCGCGGGACGATGTTCGGCAACCGCGCGCACCGGCTCCGCAAGGCCTACCGCGATCACGCGAGCCTCGACGCGATCCCATCGGCGGAGCGCACCGAGATCGAGAAGCGCGTGCTGAGCGCGACGTTCGACGAGGTCCGGGCGGCCACGCGCTCGTTCTGGGCCGAGCGCGATCCGTCGCAGAACGACATCGCGGCGCGCGATCCGAAGCACGAGATGGCGCTCTGCTTCCGCTGGTACCTCGGCCTCTCGAGCCGCTGGGCGATCAAGGGCGATGAAGCCCGCAAGTTGGATTACCAGCTGTGGTGTGGCCCCGCCATGGGCGCGTTCAACGCGTGGGTGAAGGGCTCGTTCCTCGAAGTGCCCGAGAACCGCACGGTGGTGCAGATCGCGCTCAACCTGCTCGAGGGCGCGGCGGCGGCGACGCGCGCGCATCAGCTCCGGAGCTACGGTGCTCCGATCCCCGCCGACGCCTATCGGTTCACTCCGCGCCCCCTCGCCTGAGGCCGTGCGTCGCCCTGGTTCGTCGGGTGAACCTCCGAGGTTCACGGCGTGCGTCTGTTCGCGCGCCGATCGCGCCTGAGAGTGGCCCGGCGCGGCGACGGAGCTGCGCTGGGAGGACGACGATGACGAAGAAGATCCTGACCGTGGTGACGAACGCCGCGACGCTGACCCTCACCGACGGGACGGACTATCCGTCGGGCTACTGGGCGGAGGAGCTCGCGGTGCCCTACGCGCTCCTACGCAAGGCGGGTTACGAGCTCGAGATCGCGACGATCGGAGGCAAGACCCCGACCGTCGACGCGACGAGCCTCGACCCCGAGCTCATGAAGTGGGTGCGACCCTATGGCACCCAGGTCGACGACGCGGCGAACGCGCGCGCGTGGCGTGACACCATCGACTCCATCTCCGATCTCCGGCGCCCCAAGGACGTCGGCGCGATCCGCCGCGACGATCTCGCGGGCTACGCGGGCATCTACATTCCCGGCGGCCACGGCTGCATGGAGGACATGCCGTCGTCGCCCGCGATGACGCGGCTCTTGCTCCACGCGCTCGCGCTCGATCTCCCGATCGCGAGCGTGTGCCACGGGCCGACCGCGTTCCTCGCGCCGCGCGATGCGGCGGGCGAGTCGCCGTTCGCCGGTTACCGCATGACGTGCTTCTCCCACGTGGAGGAGTTCGCCACGCGCATCAACGGGAAGCTGCCGATGGTGCTGGAGATCGAGCTCGAGCGGCTCGGCGTCCTCTACTCGAAGGCGCCGCAAGACTGGGGCTCGCACGTCGTCGTCGATCGCAACCTCGTCACGGGCCAGAACCCCTACTCGTCCGAGGCGGTGGGGCGGACGTTCGTCGAGCATCTCGCGAAGCGGTGATCGCGCCGGCGCGTTGTCAAACCCCGCGCGACGTCGGCACCATGCGCAGCACCGACCCGTGAAGCTCTCCCCCATCGATCTGAACCTGCTCGTCGCGCTCGATGCGATCCTCACGACGGGCAGCGTGCGCCTCGCGGCGGAGCGGGTCGGCCTCAGCAAGCCGGCGATGAGCCATGCGCTCCGGCGCTTGCGCGGGCAGCTCGGCGACGAAGTGTTGGTGCGCACCGGCCAGGAGTGGGTGCTCACCGACCGCGCGCGGGCGCTGGCTCCGCGGGTGCGCGCGCTCGTCGACGAGGCGCACGGCGTGCTGCGCGCGGCGGGCGACGTGGACGCGGCGAGCGTGGAGCGGCAGTTTCGGATCCACGCCACCGATCACGTGTTGTCGATCCTGGGCGTGGCGCTCGGTCACGCGATCGGAGTCGAGGCGCCGCATGTCAACCTGTGTTTCCTGCCCATTCAGCCCGACGACGCGTCGGCGCTGCGTGCGGCGGACGTCGACCTCGCGATCGGCGTGTTCCCGGGCCTGCCCGGCGAGCTCCGGACCCAGCGGCTGTTCCGCGATCGCTTCGTCTGCGTGATCCGCCGCGCCCGTGCGCCGCGCGAGCTCACCCTCGAGCGCTACCTCGCGCTGAAGCACGTGCTCGTCTCGCCGCGCGGTCGACCGGGCAGCGTGGTCGACGACGCGCTCGCCGCGATCGGCCATCGTCGCCGCGTCGCGCGCTCGGTGCCGTACTTCCTGAGCGCGCTCGACGTCGTCTCGAAGAGCGAAGGGTGCATCGCGACGATCTCGGAGCGCCTCGCGACGATGCACGCGGAGCGCTTCGGGCTGCGCGTCCTCGCTCCCCCGCTCCCGCTCCCCGACTACGACATCCACCAGGTGTGGCATCCGCGCGTCGACTCCGATCCCGAGCACCGCTGGCTGCGCCGCAAGGTGGCGCGCGCGGCGAAGGACTCCGCGCCCTGATCGGCGCGCCCCGATGGTTCGTCCCGTGAAGCTCGATGGTTCAGCGCACGGGGCTGCTCCGGCTCGTCGTGCGCGCCAGGATCGCCCGCGTCTCTTCTGGAGGTCGACATGGCGAACATCCTCTTGGTGCACGGCTCCTGGTATGGCGCGTGGTGTTGGGAGCGCGTCGCGCCTCGGCTCACGAAGCGTGGGCATCGCGTGGTGGCGATCGATCTCCCTGCGCACGGCGCAGACCCTACGTCGATCGGGGACGTCACATTGTCGGCCTACGCCGACGCGTGCGCCCGCGCGATCGACGAGCTCGGGGCGCCGGCGGTGGTGGTCGGTCACAGCATGGCCGGGGCGGTGCTCTCGACCCTCGCCGAGGCGAGCCCGGATCGGGTCGCCACGCTCGTCTACGTCGCGGCGTACCTCTTGCGCGACGGGGAGAGCATCTTCCAGCTCGCGATGACCGACGCCGACTCGCGCCTCGGTCCGCACCTCCGGCCGGACGAGGCAGAGGGTGTGATCGCCGTCGCCCCCGAGGGCTTCGGAGCCGCGCTCGCGAGCGGGTGCGTCGACGTCGACGTGTCGCGCGCGCGGGAGGCGGCGCGCCCCGATCCGCTCAGGCCGCTCGCCACGCCGGTTCGCGTGACGCCGGAGCGCTTCGGCGCGGTGGCGCGGACGTACGTCCACACGCTGGCTGACCACGCGGTGAGCACCTCGCTGCAAGCCGAGATGCTCGCCGCGACCGCGACGCCGACCCTCACGCTCGACGCCGGGCACTCACCGTTTCTCTCGCACCCGAGCGAGCTCGCGGAGCTCGTCGAGCGAGCGATGTCGTGAGCCTGTCGGCTCCCCGGCGCATCGTCGTCGGCATCTCGGGCGCCACCGGCATCGTGCTCGGCGTACGCCTCCTCGAGGTCCTGCGGAGCCTCGAGGTCGAGACCCACCTCGTGGTCTCGGGACCCGCCGAGATCACGCGGCAGCACGAGACGGATGTCTCCTCGGCGGAGCTCCGGGCGCTCGCGTCGCGCGCGTACAAGATCACCGATATCGGCGCGGCGATCGCGAGCGGGTCGTTCAAGACGATGGGGATGATCGTGGCCCCATGTTCGGCGCGGACGCTCGCCGACATCGCGTACGGCACGACGGGCAACCTGCTCACGCGCGCCGCCGACGTGGCGCTCAAAGAGCGTCGCCGGCTCGCGCTGCTCGTCCGCGAGGCGCCGTTGAGCCTCGTACACCTGCGCGCGATGACCGCCGCGACCGAGGCCGGCGCGATCGTCGTGCCGCCGGTGCCCGCGTTCTACACGCGCCCGCAGACGATCGACGAGGTGGTCGATCACATCGTCGGGCGCACGCTGGACCTCTTCGATCTCGAGTCGGACCTCGTGTCGCGCTGGGACGGGATCGAGCGCGCCGAACCGAATGGACATGGCAAGGGAGACTGACGACATGGGCGAGCACCTCAAGAGCCTCCGCGACTTCCTCGAGCGCCTCCGCGCGCTGGGGCACGTCACCGACGTGCGCGCAGAGGTGGACTGGAACCTCGAGATGGGCGCGATCGCGCGGCGGTCGATGGACCTGCGCGCGCCGGCGCCGCTCTTCCATCGAGTGCGCGGCGTACGAGCCGGCTTCCGTGCCCTCGGCGCGCCCGGGGGGCTTGGCGCAAGCGATCGATCCCCGTTCGCCCGTGTCAACATCGCGCTCGGTCTCGATGCCGACGCGCACCCGATGGGGATCGTGCGGACCCTGGCCGCGGCGCGCGCGCGCCCGCTCGTGCCTCCGCGCCGGGTGCCGAGCGGCCCGTGTCAGGAGAACGTGATGACGGGCGATGCGGTCGATCTGACCGCCCTGCCGGTCCCGTTCATCCACGGCCACGACGGAGGGCGCTACCTCCAGACGTACGGGCTCAACATCGTGCGCACTCCGGACGGGGCGTGGACGAACTGGTCGATCAACCGGATGATGCTGCTCGACGCCACGCGGCTCGGCTGTCTCATCCCGCCGAACCAGCACCTCGGTATCATCCACGCGAAGTGGCGCGCGCGCGGCGAGCCTACGCCGATCGCGATCGCGCTCGGGGTCGAGCCGGGGCTGCCGTACGTCGGCGGGATGCCCGTGCCCGAGGGCGTCGACGAGGCGGCGTTCCTCGGCGCGGTGTTCGGAGAGCCGATCGAGGTGGTGCGCGCGCGGACCGTCGATCTCGACGTGCCGGCGACGGCCGAGATCGTCGTCGAGGGCCTCATCTCGCACACCGAGACGGCGATGGAGGGGCCGATGGACGAGTACCCCGGGTACGTCGGCGACGAGGGATCGCTCAAGCCGGTCCTCCACGTGACCGCGATCACGCATCGGCACGACCCCATCCTCCCGTTCTCGACCGCGGGCGCTCCGGTCGACGAGAACCACACCGGATGGGGGCTCCCGCACGCGGCGGAGATCCTGCACCTGCTGCGCGAGGCCGGGGAGCCGGTCGACGCGTGCTGGATGACGCTCGAGAGCGCGTGTCACTGGCTCGTGGTCGGCGCCGCGCCGGACTGGCACGAGCGGACCGGGCTGAGCTCCGAGGCGTTCGGGCGCCGGTTGGGAAGCCAGATCTTCGCCGCGAAGGCGGGGTTCGGGGTCGCCAAGATCATCCTCGTCGAGAACGACATCGACATCACGCGCGTCGACGAGCTCGTGTGGGCGTTCGCGAGCCGCGCGCATCCGTCGCACGGCGAGATCGCGTTCGCCGGCGAGGCGCAGAACGCGCTGCCCGTGTTCCTCGACGCGGACGAGAAGCACACATTCCGAGCGGTGAAGGTGGTGCACAACGCGTTGCTCGCGGATCGCTTCGCGCCGGGCGCCCGGCCCAAGCGCTCGGATCTCGTGAACGGGTGGCCGCCGGCGATCCGCGAGCGAGTGCTCTCGCGCTGGGCGGAGTACGGGTATCGGTGAGCGCCAGGCGCCCTCACGCGGACGCGTCGGGCGAGCCCACCGGGAGCGGTTCGCCGCCCTTCTCGAGGTAGCGACGGTACAGCTCGGCGTGGAAATACGTGTTGAGCACCGAGACGATCACGGCGGCCGGGAAGACGCCTACGTAGCAGAGGATCATCCCTCCCATCACGATCGGGAACGAGACCAATCCCATCACCAACGTGCCGATGATCACGTCCCCGAGGATCGGCCGGAAGAGCGCTCGCACGCCGCGGAAGCTCATCGCTTCTCCGAGGTTGTCCATCAGTGACGCGCGGAGCGCGGCGACCATCGCGAGCGGGACGCAGATGGCGATCGTCACGACGTACACGAGGAACAGGACGCCCAGGACCACGGCCACGACGGGGCCTGCCTCCCCTCGCTGGATCGCGATGTTGAGCGCCCCCGACGCGCAACCCATCACCATGCCGACGGCCATGATCGGGAGCGAGTAGACGATCTGAGCGACCATCGGCTTGAAGCCCAGGCCGAGGAGCCGCTTGAAGAGCTCGATGTCGAACCTCAACGGGGGCAGCGGAGCGTCCTGACCTCGCACGGCGAGCCGCAGCGCGAGCACGAGCCACCCTCCCATGATCAGCTGTCCGAGCACCGGGATGACGAAGCTGCTCAAGAGCAGCACCGTCGCCACGCCCACCTTGGACTTCCACTCGGGGTCCGACCGCAGCGCTCTCCATCCTCGCAGGTACTCCATAGACGTCCCTCCGCCGAGGAGAGCGCTGCAAGGCGGGGACCGCGTGGATCGCCGCTCCAACCCGAACGTCCGCGACGTGGCTCACGCGGCACGTGTGACCGTCACGCGGAGCGGTCGCGGCACCGTGGGCTCGCCGTGCGACACGCGAACGAGCGGCCCTCCGGCGTTCGCGCGACAGCTCGCGAGGTCGCTCGTCGACGACACGACGAGCGAGCTCCGCGGGACCGTCGGAGGCGACCGACCTCGCGTTCGTCGGCGTGAATATGGGCAAGGTACGTTGGCCTTCTCGTCGAGCCGTTGGGGGAGCGCCTCGCGACGACCACCCACGCGCCTGCTCGAGAAGCCGCCGCGGCTCCGACGCGGATGGAGCGGGACCTTCGCCTTCGCAGGATGAGCTCGTCGAGGCCGGCGTGGTCGCGGAGCCACGCCGCGAAGGGGGCCAAGACCGGCCCGGTGGCCAGGATCGGGCGGATCATGTGAGGATCCACAGTCGAAACACCAGCGATTACGCCGGCTTGTGTCGATGGCCAAACCATGACAGAGCTGCGGCCCCCCAGGGGCTAAGGAGAAAGCCCGTGCTCTGTGGCTACGGCATGCGGTTCGCCGGCAAACCCCAGGAGCGCGCTCCGCGCGCGGTTCCCCCGCGCTCGGACGATCCCTACGTAGGCGCGCGCCGCTTCATCCCCCGCTCGCTCTAGGAACCATGACGCAAACGAACGTCCCGATCGCCGTCGTCGGTGTCAGCACGCTCTTCCCCGGGTCGAGCGACGCCACCGGCTTCTACCGAGACATCCTGTCGGGGGTCGACCGCATCACCGATGTGCCGCCCAGCCACTGGCTCGTCGAGGACTATTACGACCCGGACCCGACCGCCCCGGACAAGACGTACGCGAACCGCGGCGCGTTCGTGCCGGCGGTGCCGTTCGATCCGATGCACTGGGGCGTGCCCCCGTCGACCGTGCAGGCGACCGACACGTGTCAGCTGCTCGCGCTCATCGTGGCGCAGCGCGTGCTCGACGACGCGGCGCGCGGTCAGTTCAAGTACGTCGATCGCGAGCGCATCAGCGTGATCCTCGGTGTGACGAGCGCGCAGGAGCTGCTCGGCCAGATGAACAGTCGGCTGCAGCGCCCGGTGTGGGTGAAGTCGCTGCGCGAGATGGGGCTGCCGGAGGACGAGGTCCAGAAGGCTTGCGATCGCATCGCGTCGCACTACCCGGAGTGGCAGGAGGCGACGTTCCCCGGTGTGCTCGGCAACGTGGTGGCCGGCCGCATCGCGAACAAGCTCGATCTCGGCGGCACGAACTGCGTCACCGACGCGGCGTGCGCGTCCACGTTCAGTGCGTTGTCCATGGCGGTCAACGAGCTCCGCCAGGGTGGCTCCGACGTCGTGATCTGCGGCGGCGCAGACACGATGAACGACATCTTCATGTACCTCTGCTTCAGCAAGACGCCGGCGCTGAGCAAGTCGGGCGACTGTCGTCCGTTCAGCGATCAGGCCGACGGCACGATGCTGGGCGAGGGCTTCGGCATGGTGGCGCTCAAGCGCCTCGACGAGGCGGAGCGCGACGGCGACCGCATCTACGCCGTGATCCGCGCGGTCGGCACGAGCAGCGACGGGCGCGGGGCGGCGGTGTATGCGCCGGTGTCCGACGGACAGGCCAAGGCGGTGCGCCGCGCGTACGCGACGGCGGGCTACGGCCCGGACAGCGTGCGGCTCGTCGAGGCGCACGGGACCGGCACGGTGGCGGGCGACGCAGCGGAGTTCGAGGGCCTGCGCATGGTGTTCGACGAGAGCGGGCGCGAGGACCGGCAGTGGTGCGCGCTCGGCTCGGTGAAGTCGCAGATCGGACACACCAAGGCGGCGGCCGGCGCGGCGGGGCTCGTCAAGGCGGTCTTCGCTCTCCAGCATCGGGTGCTCCCGCCGACGATCAAAGTGGACCGCCCGAACCCCAAGCTCGACCTCGGGGCGAGCCCGTTCCACCTGAGCACCCGGGCGCGTCCGTGGGTGCGCGATCCGGGGCATCCCCGGCGCGCGAGCGTGAGCTCGTTCGGGTTCGGCGGATCGAACTTCCACGTGGCGCTCGAGGAGTACGACGGCCCCGGCACCGCCGCCTATCGGCGGCGCGCGAGCGAGACGGAGCTGTTCCTCGTCGGCGCGGCGAGCGCGGCCGAGCTGGCCGGGGCGGCGCGGAAGATGGCGCAAGAGTGTAGCGAGGAAGGGATGTTCGCCTTCCTCGCGCGCGACACGCAGGAGCGGTACGACGCGACCCAGCCGTGGCGCCTCTCCATCGTCGCGAGCGACGCAGCGGACCTCCAGAAGAAGCTGGCCCGCGGGGCCGAGCTCGCCGACAAGGGCGAGCCCATGGTGACGCCGGACGGGGTGGCGCTCGGCACGGGCGCGCACGACGGCGCGATCGGGTTCGTGTTCCCTGGGCAGGGCAGCCAGTACGTGGACATGGGCGCGGCGTGGGCGATGGCCTACGAGGCCGCGCTCTCGGCGTGGGACGAGGCGGCGGCGCTCGACGACGCGTTCGAGGAGCCGCTCGCCGACGTGGTGTTCCCGCGGCCGGTGTTCACCGACGCGGAGCGTGACGCGCAGCACGAAAAGCTGACGGCCACGGAGTGGGCGCAGCCGGCGATCGGCGTGACATCGTTGAGCGCGCTCCGGCTGCTCGACGCGATCGGCGTGCGCGCCGAAGCGGTGTGCGGCCATAGCTTCGGCGAAGTCAGCGCGTTGTGCGCGGCCGGAGTGATGAGCTCCACCGACGCGATCCGGGTGGCGCGCCGGCGCGGCGAGGCCATGGCCGAGGCGGCCAAGAAGCCCGGCGCGATGGTCGCGGTGGCGGCGACGATCGAGGACGTGCGCGCGAAGATCGCGGCTTGGGATCTCGACGTCGGCGTCGCGAACCACAACGGCCCGATGCAAGTCGTGTTGAGCGGTGCGACGGATCGGATCGACGAGGCCAAGCGGCGCTTCGAGGACGAGGGCGTCCGCGCGGTGAAGTTGCCGGTATCGACCGCGTTCCACTCGCCGATCGTGGCGGACGGCGTGGCGCCGTTCGGCGCGTTCTTGGCGGACGTCGAGCTCTCGGCGCCGAAGGTGCCCGTGTTCGCGAACGCGACGGCGACCGCGTATCCCGCGGACGGCGCGGGCGTGCGCGCGCTCCTCACCGAGCAGCTCACCAGCGCGGTGCGCTTCGTCGGGTGCATCGATGCGATGTACGCGGCGGGCGTTCGGACGTTCGTCGAGGTCGGCCCGGGCTCGGTGCTCAGCGGCCTCGTCGGCGAGATCTTGAAGGGTCGCCCGCACCACGCGATCGCGATGGATCGCAAGGGGCAAGACGGACTGACGAGCCTCCACCGCGCGCTCGGGCGCCTCGCGGCGCTCGGCGTGCCGATGGAGCTCGGCGCGCTCTGGGAGGCATTCCTTCCCGCGACCGATCCGCGCACCGTGAAGGCGCCCAAGCTGGTGCTTCCGATCTCCGGGACCAACTACGACAAGCCGTACCCGCCCAAGGAAGGGGCGGCCGGGCTCCCCGCGCCGAACCCGCCGCGCACGAGCCAGAAAGCACCTGCGATGTCCGAGCCCACCCGTCCGACCGCGCCGCGTCCCTCGAACGGCGCGGGCCCTGCGACGCCGACCGCCGCCGCGACCGATCCGATGGCGAGCCGTGCGATCCCGACGGCCGCCCCGCCCGCCATGCCGACACCCGCGATGCCGACACCCGCGATGCCGACCGCGCAGCCCGCGATGGACCCCACCGCTTCGGGTGCGTGGGCGAGCGCCTACCTCGAGGTCCAGTCGCGCGCGATCGATGCTCACACGGCGTACACCCAGGCGATGGCGCAGGCGCACGCCGCGTTCCTCGCGGTGCAGGAGCGCGCGCTGGCGACGTTGCCGACGATGATCGGGGGCGCGCCGGCCGCATACACGATGCAGCAAGCGAGCTTGCCGGCGCCGGCGCCGGTCCTCGCGGCGCCGGCCGCGACCCCGTTCACGATGTCCGCGGTGCCGGCGCAGAGCGCACCGGCGCCGACCTCATCCCTCACCTCATCCCCCGTCGTGACGGCTCCCGCGCCGGTGGCGCCCACCGCCTCGGCGGCGAGCGCGCCGCGCGGGACGGGGGCGTCGTCGGCCGCTGCGCTGAGCGAGCTGATGCTCGCGGTGGTGGCCGAGAAGACCGGCTACCCGCGGGAGATGCTCGAGCTCTCGATGGATCTCGAGGCCGACCTCGGGGTCGATTCGATCAAGCGGGTCGAGATCCTCGCCGCGATGCGCGAGCGCGCGGACGCGCTGCCCGAGGTCGATCCGGCGGAGCTCGGCAAGCTGCGCACGCTGCAGGAGATCGTCGACCGCCTCGGGGAC
This sequence comes from Sandaracinaceae bacterium, assembly GCA_050186575.1. Taxonomy (GTDB): domain Bacteria; phylum Myxococcota_A; class Polyangia; order Polyangiales; family Sandaracinaceae; genus JAUHXR01. The sequence goes on from JBFWYI010000007.1 coordinate 163,192, forward strand.
GGCGCGCCTCCGGTCGCACCGTCGGCCCCGCGCGCGGGGATCGATCTCACCGGGCTGATGCTCGAGGTGGTCGGACAGAAGACGGGCTACCCGATCGAGATGCTCGAGCTCTCGATGGACCTCGAAGCGGACCTCGGGGTGGACTCGATCAAGCGGGTCGAGATCCTCGCCGCGGTGCGCGAGCGCGCCGCGGACCTCCCGGAGGTCGATCCGGCCGAGCTCGGGAAGCTGCGCACGCTCCAAGAGATCGTCGATCGGCTCGCCGTGGCGGCGCCGACGATTCCGGCCGCGCGTCCTACGGCGCCGGCATCCAACGTCGATCTCGTGGGCCTGATGCTCGACGTCGTCGCGCAGAAGACGGGCTACCCGGTCGAGATGCTCGATCTCGGCATGGACCTCGAGGCGGACCTCGGGGTGGACTCGATCAAGCGCGTCGAGATCCTCGCCGCGGTGCGCGAGCGCGCAACGGATCTTCCGGAGGTCGACCCGGCGGAGCTGGGTAAGCTCCGTACTCTGCGGGAGATCGTGGATCGCCTCGGCGCGAACGCGTCGGGCCCGACCAGCGTCGAGGCGCCCGCCGTCCGAGCGGCGAGCGCGCCGGGCGTCGACCTCGTCGAGCTGATGCTCGAGGTCGTCGCGCAGAAGACGGGCTACCCGAGCGACATGCTCGACCTCGCGATGGATCTCGAGGCGGACCTCGGGGTGGACTCGATCAAGCGGGTCGAGATCCTCGCCGCGGTGCGGGAGCGCGCAACGGACCTTCCGGAGGTCGATCCGGCGGAGCTCGGGAAGCTGCGCACCCTCCAAGAGATCGTGGACCGCCTCGGCGGGACCGCGTCGAGCCCGGTCGTGGCGCCCAGCGTGGGCGCGGACCTCCTCCGGGTGATGCTCGAGGTCGTCGCACAGAAGACCGGCTACCCGATCGAGATGCTCGAGCTCACGATGGACCTCGAGAGCGACCTCGGCGTCGACTCGATCAAGCGCGTCGAGATCCTCGCCGCGGTGCGCGAGCGCTGCCCGGGGCTGCCCGAGGTGGACCCGGCCGAGCTCGGCAAGCTCCGCACGCTCGAGGAGATCGTGAGCCGTCTCGACGGCGTCGGCGCGGCTCCTTCGGCCGCGAGCGCGAGCGCCACCGCGGCGTCGCGGCGTGCGCCAGCGGCCACGCGTTGGGCGCTGCGGCTCGAGCCGGCCCCGAGGAGCGGCTTCGCGCTACGCGGTTTGCTCGAGTGCACCCGCGTCGCGGTGATCGACGGGGGCTCCGGCCTCGCGGCGGAGCTCACGCGGATGCTCGCGGCGCACGGGGTCGCGGCGGTCGACGCGACGAGCGTCGACGCGAAGACGGACGGCCTGATCGCGCTCACCGGGCTGCGCGAGGTGCGCACCTCGGCGGAGGGGCTCGCGGTCCAGCGTGAGGTGTTCGCGCTGGCGAGCGAGCTGGCGAACGCGTCGCCGGATCCCAAGGTGCTCGTCACCGTGCAGGACACGGGGGGCGACTTCGGAACCACCGGCGCGGGCGTGCGCGCGTGGACGGCGGGGCTGACCGGCCTTGCGAAGACAGCGGCGATCGAGTGGCCGACCGCGGGGGTGCGGGCCATCGATCTCGCGCGTGGGGGCCGCGACCCGATCGAGCTCGCGCGCGCGCTGGCGGACGAGCTGATCCGCGGCGGCGCGCCGGTCGGCGAGCATGTGAGCGGCGGCGGCGTCGAGGTGGCGCTCGGCGCGAACGGCGAGCGCTCGACGCTCGTCAGCTTCCCCGAGGCGGTGGACGAGGGCGAGCTTCGACTGGACGAGCGCTCGGTGGTGCTCGCGTCGGGCGGCGCGCGCGGAGTGACCGCGGCGACCCTGATCGCGCTCGCCCGGCGCACCCGCTCGCGGTTCGTGCTGCTCGGGCGGACCCCGCTCGAGCCCGAGCCCGCGTCCTGCGCCGCAGCGCGGACCGACGCGGAGCTCAAGCAAGCGCTCTTGCGCGATGCGAAGCTCCACGGCCAGAAGCTCGCGCCGCGCGATCTCATGCGGATGAGCCAATCGATCCTCGCGGGGCGCGAGGTGCGGGCGACGCTCGACGCGATCGCGAGCGCAGGCGGCGAGGCGCGCTACGTCGCGGCGAGCGTGACCGACGCGTCCGCGCTGTCGGCGATGCTCGAGGACGTGCGCGCGGAGTGGGGTGAGATCCACGCGGTGGTGCACGGCGCGGGCGTGATCGCGGACCGCCTCATCAAAGACAAGCCGATCGAGGACTTCGATCGCGTCCTCGAGACGAAGGCGGCGGGCCTGCGCGCGCTGCTCGAGGCGACGGAGCAGGATCCGTTGCGCGTGTTGATCGCGTTCTCGTCGGTGGCGGGCCGCGCGGGCAACCGCGGGCAGTCCGACTACGCGATGGCGAACGAGACGCTGAACAAGGTGCTCGTGGCCGAGTCGGCGCGGCGCCCCGGGTTGCTCGCGCGGAGCCTCGGGTGGGGTCCGTGGGAGGGCGGCATGGTGACGCCCGAGCTCAAGCAGCACTTCGAGGCGCTCGGCGTGCCGCTCATCTCGCTCACCGACGGAGCCGCGTGGCTGGTCAGCGAGCTCGCGGACCGCGGCAGCTCGGTGGAGCTCGTGCTCGGGGGGGAGCCCTCGAGCGAGGCGCTCCTCGGGGCGGCCGACCATCGCGCGCCGCAGATCTACGACGTGCTCGTCTCGCGCGCGCTCTTCCCGATGATCGACGACCACCGCGTGAAAGGGCAGCCCGTGCTGCCGGTCGCGCTCGTGGTGGAGCTGTTCCTCCGCGCGGTCCGCGCGACACGCCCGGACTTGAGCCCGGCGTCGTGCGAGGACCTCCGCGTGCTTCGCGGCGTGGCGCTCGAGCGTTGGGGCGCCGAGGGCGACCGGCTCCGCGTGCGCGTGACGCCGGTCTCGAACGGCGACGGCGCGGTGTTCAAGGTCGAGCTCCTCGATGCGCAGGACCGCTTGCGCTATTCGGCGCGCGCCACCGCCGAGCGGATGGTGCCGCGGCCGAACGGCGCGGCGCTGGCGCGGCCGGGCGGGCTCGATGGCTTCGAGGGCACCGTCTACGACGGAGTCGCGCTGTTCCACGGCGACGCGTTCCAGGTCGTCGAGGGCGCGCCGATGATCGGCGACGCGGGCGTCGAGGCGAATCTCGCCGGGGGCCGCGCGCGCGGCTGGACGCCGGGCGGGTGGGAGCTCGATCCGGCGGTGCTCGATGGAGCATTGCAAGTCGCCTTGTTGTGGACCTGCCACCAGGCGGGCGGCGCCGCGCTGCCCACGGGGATCGGCAGCCTCCGCACGTTCCATCGCGGGATCGTGGACGGACCCGTGCGCGCGGTGCTCTCGGGGATCGAACGCGGGCGCGACAAGAGCGTGTCCGACATCTCACTGATCGCGGCGGACGGCACTCACCTCGCCGAGCTCCGTGGCGTCGAGATGCACGTGCTGCCCGGCTCGCGCCAGGTCGCGACCGCGCGCCCGTAGAGTCGGTCCGATGTCCTTCTCGCCGATCGCGATCGTAGGGCGCGCGTGCCTCCTGCCCGGCGCCTCCTCGCCGGAGGCGCTCTTCGCGCTCGCGAAGGAGGGCCGCGACGTCCTCGCCGATCGTCCGGCCGGGCGCTGGCGCGTCCCGGACGAGCTGGTCATGGCGGCGGAGGGCGACCCGTCGCTCGATCGCACGTGGACGCGACGCGGCGGCTACGTCGAGGGGTTCACGTTCGACCCGACGGGATATGCGCTCCCGGCCGAGCGGCTCGCCGGCCTCGACCCGATCGTGGGTTGGACGCTCGACACCGCGCGCCGCGCGATCGACGACGCGGGCCCCTCCGATCCGGCGCGCGTCGGGCTCGTGCTCGGCAACCTTTCGCTGCCCACCGCGGGTGCCTCGCGCTTCGCCGAGCGCGTGTGGCTCGGCGCGCTCGCGGATCGCGCCGGCGTGGCCCCCGCCGATCCATGGGACCGCTTCAACAGCGGTCTCCCCGCGCACCTCGCGGCGCGCGCCCTGTCGCTCGGCGCGGGCGCCTATGCGCTCGATGCGGCGTGCGCCTCGTCGCTCTACGCGATCGAGCTCGCGTGTCGCGCGCTCGAGGAGGGCCGCGCGGATCGGATGCTCGCCGGCGCGGTCAGCTGCGCGGACGATCTGTTCCTCCACATCGGCTTCTGCGCGCTCGGCGCGATGAGCAAGACCGGACGCAGCCGTCCGTTCCACGCCGACGCCGATGGTCTCGTGCCGGCGGAGGGATGCGGGATCGTCGTGCTCGAGCGCCTCGAGACCGCGGTCCGCGCCGGTCGCACGATCCACGGCGTGATCCGCGGCGTCGGCCTCGCGAACGACGGACGCGGACACGGCCTCCTCGCGCCGCACCGGGGCGGCCAGGAGCGCTCGATGCACGCGGCGTTGGCGCAAGCGGGCCTCTCACCGAGCGACGTCCCTTACGTCGAGTGCCACGCGACGGGGACGACGGTGGGCGACGCGACGGAGCTCGCGTCGATGGGGGCGGTCTACGAAGCCGGCGCGGTGATCGGCTCGCTGAAGAGCAACCTCGGGCACCTCATCACCGCGGCGGGGGTCGCGGGGCTCATCAAGCTGCTCGAATCGATGCGGCAAGGGACGTTGCTGCCGACGGCGAACCTCGATCGACCGTCCGACGCGCTCGGCGGCTCGCGCTTCGAGGTGCTCACCACGGCGGCGCCGTGGCGGGGTCCGCTGCGAGGCGGGCTGAGCGCGTTCGGCTTCGGGGGCAACGACGCACACCTCGTGGTGGAGGCCTACGAGCCCGAGCGCGCGGTCGCCGCGGTCGCGACGCCGCGGGCCGACGTCGCGGTGATCGCGCTCGGCGCGCGGGTGGGTGACGGCCAGTCGGCCGCGGACTTCGAGCGCTCGGTCGACGTCGGCGAGGCGGGCCGAGCCAGCAAGGTGAAGCTCCCGCTCTCGCAACTGCGATTCCCACCGCGGGATCTCGAAAAGACGAGCCCGCAACAGACGTTGCTTCTGTCGGCGGCGCTCGAGGCGGTCGAGGGCCTCCGTTTGCCCAAGGAGCGCACCGGTGTGTACATCGGCTACGGGTGCGATCCGGAGATCGCGCGGTGGGGCGCGCGTTGGCGGGCGCCCGCCTGGGGTCGCGCGCTCGGGTGGACCGAGTCGGACGTCCGCACCGCGCAAGACGCGTTCGTGCCTCCGCTCGAGGCGCCGCACGTGCTGGGGACGTTGCCGAACGTGCCGGCGAACCGGATCAGCTCGCAGCTCGATCTGCGCGGGCCGAGCCACACCGTGTCGAGCGAGCAGCAGAGCGGCTTGCGCGCGCTCGAGATCGCGGCGGATGCCATCTCGCGCGGCGATCTCGACGCCGCCCTCGTCGGCGCGGTGGACCTCTCGGACGAGCCGGTTCACGCGGCGGCGGCGGGGGAGGGGGCGCGCGCCGACGGCGCGGTGGTGCTGGTGCTCGCGCGCGTGGCTGAGGCCGAGGCGCTCGGCGGGATGGAGCTCGCGCGGATCGCGATCGGCGCCGGCGAGGCCGAGGTGATGGCGTCGCGCTTCCGCGATCTGCCGCACGCCGCGCGAGGGCTGATCGACGTCGCGGCGGCGGTGGTGCGGGTGGCGCGCGGGCGTCGACCGGACGGCGCCGAGTGGACGGAGGACACGCGGGCGCTCGCCGTGATCACGGAGGCGCAAGCGGTCGACCCGATGCGCGTCGAGGTGCGCGCCTCGGGCCCAGCGCGGCCTCCGCTGCGCGAAGCGATCGTGGAGCCGTGCCTCGAGCTGGCCGCGCATCCGGCGCGCGTGAAGCTGCCCGGAGGAGAGCGACAAGTGATGGTGCATCGTCGAGACGGAGCGCGGAGCGTGGAGGCGGTGATGGAGCGGGGGGCCGGCGAGGCGACGCGCATGGCGCCCGCGCCGCGGCTGCCCGCGACCACCGACCACGGTCCCGCGAAGGGTCCCATGAACGGCGCCGAGCTCGCCGCGATGCTCAACCCGCGAGCGACGGCGCCCGCGAGCCCCGCGCCTGTCTCGGCGCCGCCGCCGAAGCGGCCGACCGCCCCCCAGCCGATGACGACGCAGCCGATGACAACGCAGCCGATGACGACGCAGCCGATGACGACGCAGCCGATGACGACGCAGCCGATGACCACGACGCAGCGGACCGCGCCGCAGTCGATGACGACGCAGCGGAACGTGCCGCAGCCGCCCGCGCCGCAGCCGTCCGCGGCGATGGCCGCGATCCGCGCGACGACGCCGAACGCGCCGACGTGGGCCGCGTCGACCTCCGCCGCTCCCGCTCTCCTCGCGCAGATCGCGCAGCACACAGCCCGGCTCGCCGACGCCCACCTCGCGTTCATCCGTCAGCAGACGGACCTCCATCAACGCATGTTGTCGGGCCTCCTCGGCGCACCGCTGGCACCGCCGATCCACCCGTCCCCCATCACTCCGTCCCCCATCCCCCCATCCTCCGTCACCCCGTCCCCCGTCACCCCGTCCCCCGTCACCCCGTCCCCCGTCACCCCGTCCCCCGTCACCCCGTCCCCCGTCACCCCGTCCCCCGTCACCCCGTCCCCCGTCACCCCGTCCCCCGTCCCCCCGTCCCCCGTCACCCCGTCCCCCGTCGCCCCGTCCC